>MPMV01000028.1 GCA_002238685.1 bacterium EF100-94H03 bin56 | reverse complement strand
ATGGACAACTTCCCTGTGAGAGACGACCAGTGCGTGCCGTTCGCCGCAGGTGGCGTTTTCGAGCGCACAGGAAAGAAGTTGCTCCTGGGTGGCGGTGGCCAATCCCGGATAGGTGTGTAGCCACTCAATGGCGAGGCGGCCGGCCAGTTTGGCGCACCGGGACTCACGCGTAAGGCGATAGAGTTCGTCGATATGTCCCAGATTGCGAGCGAGTTGAGGCTCGATGCTTGGGCGAAAATGGGCCTCCCAGTCCTTCTCGCTCTTGAACAGAACCTTTTCAAGCACAGGGCCAATGTCCATCTGTCTCTCGACGTTCTCGGGCATAGGCATGCGTTGCCACGCCGTGTAGACCGCCGCGAGCTTGTCGCGGTCAATCCCGTCGATGGGGCGTTCCTGGCGCAACAACTCAGCAATGCCGCAGATCATGGGGGCCTCAGCTTCCCGGTATCTGTTCCCGCAGTGGATTTCGACAATCTCGGAAGCGCTCGGCAGATCGTGGCGGCCGAAGACGGCGACGAATCCCGCCGATACTTGGTCGCTCAAATCGTCGCCGAGAAACTCGCGCAGACGTTCTCTTGGGAGCGCACCGGGGTCGAAGTCATGGTGTGGATAGAGCGCAAGGGTACGACCGAGATAAACACAAGCTGGCAAGACAAGAACGTCGATGTCTCCAACTGCGACTGCAGCGCTTCTCTCGGAGAGATTGTCGCGAAAGTGTTGAATGGCCGATTGGCGTTCTGTTTCCGCCCTGGCGTCCTCTTCGGTCTGCCGGATCCTCCATTCCGGCACCGCGACCTCCGACATGTCCGCGAGTACGGACATCAGTTCAGGGTCGCCGTTTGCGGCCTCGATGGCTGCATCGTACACGGCAGCTGGAAGTCCGTCGCCGGATCGCCCGAGATGCAAGAGATCCCGCCAAGTATCCGGGGCTACAAAATCGCCGCCATCGAATCCACGCAAGGTCTTCAAGAGGGCTGCGATGTCCTCGCCACTGGGATACAGGCCGAGCCCGGTGTCCCACAACCGATGGCTGGCCGTCACCGAATTGTCTTCGCACGATGACAGCAGCACATGTTCCAGAAGCGCCATTCGAAGGGCGCGGCTCTCACCCAATAGTTCCGCCAGACGTTGCTTCGTGTCGTGGTCGTAACCACGGTGTCCGTCCAGCCCAACGATCCATCCCCACAGGCGCTCCGGTTCGATCGCAGAGTCGATTTCCAAAACCCGGACCGTGAGGCTTCTCGTCAGATCGGCGAAATACGACTCCGCGGAGTAATCGGCGTCTTCCAACAACGGGCGCGCGCGTTCGACCAAACCATCGAGCACTACTCCTAACTGTCCGCCGTCGAGGTTGTCGAAGAGACTGTCCGGTACATGCCTGAGCGTTTTCGACATCGAAGCGGGATTCTGATCCGGAGTAAGACCGAGATACGCGAGAATCGTGTCGATGACGGTTCCGCGGGAAACGTTACCCACTCCGACCTTGTCGAGGAAGTCGTATGCCAGCCGTGCAGAATCAGCATCGTTCATGCCGAGAAGGCGGAGGATGACCTCCTCCCAATCGCCCCGCTGACCCGCGGCGTATACGACTGCGGCGATGTCTGACCGTTCCGAGAAGTAGCGATCCTTGTCGAACAGCATCGTTTCCAGCGTCGACGCGAGTTCCACTCCCAGGCGTGTCCCCTCCATCGCTTCGAGCAGGAGAAGGGTGAGATGGGTATGGCATCGAGGCGGTCGGACGATGGCGAGAATGTCATCCTGGAGTTCCATGCGCATCAGGCCCGAAGCGGGATGGTGGCCCCAGTCTTCCGACCTGAAGTAGGGATCGTCCTCAGATAGTTTCTTCAGCGCGGCAAGCAGGATACGAGCACGGTCGAGTTCCAGAGTCTCCGCATCGCCGTAGCGCAGGACGGCATAGGGGTCGGCTTCGATACAGGGAACCGCCAGCACGGTACTGAAGCGGGCCATCCACGCGTGCAACCCGCGCAGGGAGGTCGGCACGCCGTCGCCTTGTCGGAACAGGGCGAAAATCCTTCTCCCGGAGATGCCCTTTTCGAAGCAGGACACGAGCCACTTGGCGCCGAGATACTCGGCGACCGCGCGATGGATGTGCGTGAAGCGGTTTTCACCTTCGCCTTGGAACAACCGGGTCCTGAGCGCGTCCTCCGCTGCTTGGCCGTGCGGAAGGGCCACAATGTCCGCGACATGTAAGAAATCTCTGGGTGTTTCGGCGTATGGGCCCGTACAGACGCCGATGCGACCGCAAAGCAGCTGTGCTGCGCATATCGCACCCGCCGCAAGCAGCAATTCATTGAGGCTTCGGTGGGCATGTGTTCCGCTCATGTGTCGGGGATTGCGCTCTTCAAGCATGACATGGCAGGCGCGTTCGAATAGCTGAGCTCGTGTCTCGGGAAGCACGCCCTCCTTTTGCATGACCTCGCCGAGCATTCCGAGGGTCAGGGGGTTACCGTAGAGGCCCTTGAGACTGCGTTGGTCAAGATTGTCCAGCAGTTCATCGGCATCGATCTCCGAGAACTCTCCGGAGAGAAGTACGTGCGCCTCCTCCCTTGTGAACGGCTGCAGGTGAAGCAATACCGGCGCCGCACCGTAGTCGTCTTCGATTTTCACCCGATCCGCCGCGCCCATCCAGTCGGCTACCCGGCAAGACAGGACGAAAGGCGGGCTGCCCATCTCAGAGAGTTTTCTCAAGACGGCTTCGACGGCGCCACCCGGTGCGACGGAAGCAATCTCGTCGAGACCGTCGATAATGGGCCTCTCACCGTCGGCGACCAGCGAACCGGGTTCGGAGGAGCGCTCGAACGTTCCTGCACGGATGTAACTCATGCCCGGTGGGGCACCGAGGACCTTGGCGAGTTCGGTTTTCCCCAGGCCGGGGTCTCCGAGGATCACGACGGGTTTGAAGAGGGATGCAATGTCGTCCTGACTGATGAACTGCCGCCCACACTTGGGATCTTCGTGGACCAGAGTTCGCGTGATGTAGATTGGCATCGTTCGAGTCCGATGGAGATGTCTGCTTCGGTGGCCATGAATCAGGGTGCAGCAACCCGGACGAAACACCTTAACCGCCTCGGGCTAGGGTTGAAGGCAAAATCAGTCATACACATTGCAGAGCGCAATGATGGCTGCGCCAATCCGTTCCGCAGCGGCTTCTACGTCCCTGTCCGCGACGTGCGCGTATCGTAAGGTCATTGAAAGCTGCCGGTGACCGAGCAACCTCGCCACCGTCGGAAGCGGCACACCGTTCAGGACGGCCTGCGAGGCGTAGTTGTGACGCAGGTCATGCAGACGCACATCATCAAGGCCGGCCCGTTTGCGGAGGGTGAACCAGAGTTTCATGGATCGCGATACGGGCAAGGTCGGATTGCAAGGCGATGGAAAGACATAGTCACTGCCGGTCCGGGGCTGGCGTTTGATGATCTTGCGAGCCTCACTGTTCAGGTAGACTTTCCGCGGTCCGGTCTTGGAATCGACAAGATCCAGTGTGTCAGCACCGATTTCGTACCACCTGAGTGCCTGGATCTCGCTGCATCGGCATCCCGTGTAGTAGAGCAGACGAATGATGTCTGCCTGCGCCGCTCGTTCAGGACGTTCGGCGGCCAATCGGTCCAATTCGACATGCAAGCGATGAGCTTCGTCCCGGGACAGGAACCGGTTGAGCTTGCGTTGCGGGTTCCGACGTATTCCTCTTGCCGGGTTGGTCTCGAGATGGCCGTGAACCTCCGCGTGATTGAGGATCTGACGCAACGTGTCGAGAGCCTTGTTGGCGCCGCCTGGCGCCACTGCGCTATAGCGATCAAACCATGCAGTCACCTCCCTTCTTCCAATTTGATCAAGTCGCATGTCACGGAATGTCGGTAACAGTTGATTTGTGAGTGCGCTTTCGATGGGCCGCCGGCTCGATCGCTTGAAGCGATCGAAGCACTCGGGCCGCCAGACATTGATGACAAAGTCGCCAAATAGCGGCACGGGCACCAGGGGCTTGATGTGGAGAAGCTCCAGGTTGCCGGACTGAACGGCAAGACACCGGGATCGCGCTTCGTCGACAGTCATGCGTGTCGTGGGACCCAGGGTTCGGCGTTTCGAGTTGCCGGTGCGGTTGTCCAGGACAACGAACGACTGGTGGCCGGAAGGCCGGACCCTGACACCGAGACCCGTGATCCGCGTATCCCAGACCGTGTACTCGCTCGACGCTGCACCGAGCCGGGCAATGGCACGATCACTCAGACGCATGTTTCGTGTCATGGCTCAGCCCTCCTACCCAGGACTGAAACAAGAGACTCCGCTGCCTCTTGGACCGAGGCATCGGCAAGATGCGTGTATTTCAGCGTGGTAGCCGGATTGGCGTGGCCAAGGAGCCTGCCGATGGTGAGGATGGTCTCTTCATGAGCCAGTGCCACCGAGGCGTAGGTGTGACGCAGGTCATGACAGCGGACATCCGTGATGCCGGCGTCGGAACGCACATCGTGCCAGAACAACTTGAGCGCGTCCGTCGACAAGCAGCGTTCCCCACGAGGGGAAGGGAACATCCAACACCCTGTTCTGGGCAATCCATCAAGTATCCGGCGACCGGGCGTGCACAGCCAGACCGTACGCGGACCCGTCTTGGAATCGCGTAAGTAGAGCTTGCCTTCACGGTAGTCCGACCACTTGAGTGTCAGGATCTCCGACTTCCTGCAGCCAGTGAGAAGCAGCAGCCGGACGATCGAGACCAACAAGGGTTGCTTCGCAAGCCTCGTGTCGAGAACACGGCTCAACCGCCGGATCTCGTCGTCGTTGAGAAACCTCTCGCGGTTACGTCGGCGATAGCGTTTGATGCCGGTGCACGGATTGGGTCCTTCGGGGCGGTAGCCGTAGACCTCGGCCTGACGAAGGATGACGGAAAGAACCGGTGCCGAGCGATCCGCGGCAGCGGGTGTTGCGTGGAGCGAGGCAAACCATCGCTGCACGTCACGGCGCGTGATGTCTCCTATGGCACGCCCCCTGAACCATGGCAGGATCTGGTTCCTGTAGTAGCCGAGATTGACTTCCAGTGTCCGTGGCTTCCAGTGCCGCTTGTAGCGCCGAAAGACCTCTTCCGCGACATCCTCGAACAGGATGGACGCAGTGGCGGCAGGGAAAGCCTCGTCAGACCGAGACCGGGATGCAAGAAGCGATGCCGCCAGATCCCGAGCGCACTCCAGGGTCATGGCGCGCGCATCACCTATCGATTGCCAGATCCTCCTGCCGTCCACCTGACTGTGTAGGAAGAAAGACTTGCGGCCTGATGGCAGGACACGGACGCCGAAGCCCCGGATGAGGGAATCTCGAACGTCCAGGGCCTTCTTTCGCGGCTTGAGAGAATCGACCCGGCGTTGCGTAAGGTGTGTCTTGGGCACGGCATTCTCCCCGATTCCTGTTGCACCGGGGGTACGGAGACGAGGTGAATCCGCTTGCCCGGCCAAAGTTCTTGAGAGAGAACGCGTTTTAATTCAGTATGTTACTGTTCCGTTCAGCACCGAAGGTGCGCGTGCGGTGTGCGGGAGGCTACCATCGGCGTTTCGTGCGCTTCAAGGAGATCGACCATGGCAGGCGGCAACCTTTCCCGGGGCCAGGCACTGATGCAGCTGGTCCGGGCCTACGGGATCGAGACGGTTTTTGGCATGCCGGGGGTCCATACCCTGGAGTACTATCGCGGCATCGCCGATGCCGGCATGCGTCACGTGCTGTTCCGTCACGAACAGGGCGGCGGTTTCATGGCTGATGGCCATGCGAGGATTTCCGGCAAGCCGGCGCTTTGTTGCGTCATCACCGGCCCCGGGGTGACCAACATCGCCACCGCCGTGGGCAACGCCTATGCCGACAGCCAGCCGATGCTGGTGATTGCCAGCACCAATGGATCCGGCGATCTTGGCGCGGGCCGCGGCCGCCTCCACGAAATCACCGATCAGCTGGCGACCATCCGGCCGCTGACTGCCCATGCCCAGACCATTCTCGATGGCCGCCAGATCCCCGGCGCCGTGCATCGCGCCTTCTCCACCTTCGCCTCCGGCCGTCCCCGGCCCTGCTACATCGAGTTGCCAATCGACAGGATCGCCGAAACGGCGGAGTTCGCCGTCAGGACCTCGCCCATCACCGGTCCGCTGGCGCCCGATGCGGCGGCGGTCGAGAAGGCCGCCGCCATCGCCGCGGGCGCCCGGCAACCGGTGATCATCGCCGGCGGCGGAACGATCGACCACGGTGAAGCCCTGCGGGTTCTCGCCGAACGGCTTGGCGCTGCCGTGGCCCTCACCATCGCCGGCAAGGGCGCACTGCCCGAGTCCCATCCCCTCAACTGCGGCGCCTGCCTCGCCTCTCCGCTGGCCCATGCGCTTGTCGAAAACGCCGATGTCGTCATCGCCGTCGGCACCGAACTCTCCGAGACCGACATCTGGAAGGATCCCGACTTTCTCGAACTGAAGGGCCGGCTCATCCGCATCGATGTCGATGCCGGCAATCTGGCCCGGGACTACACGCCCGATGCCGCGCTCCTGGGAGATGCCGGGCTGACCATGACCATGCTGGCCGAAGCCCTGCCCGCGGCCGGAGGACATCCGGGCTTCACCGGTTCCGGAGCCATCGCGGATCTCCGCCGGAAGGTGATGGAGCAACTGCTCGCAAGCCCGCGCGCGGCGCGATTCACGGCCGTGCTCGACGCCATGCGCGACGCCATTCCCGATGACGGCTGGCTGATTACCGATGCCACCCAGATCGCCTACTTCGCCAACGAGTACTGGCCCACCTCCAGGCCACGCACCTACACCCATCCCAACGGCTACTGCACCCTGGGGTCGGCCATGCCTTCGGCCATCGGCGCCAAACTCGGTTCGCCCGGGCGCCACGGCGTGGCACTGACCGGCGATGCCGGATTCCTCTTCACGGCAAGCGAACTCGCCACCGCCGTCGACGAGAAGGTCGGCCTGCCGATCGTGCTGTGGAACAACGACGGACTCGGCCAGATTCGCGATGGCATGATCGAGCGCGATATCGCACCTGTCGGAGTCACGCCGGGGCGCAACCCCGATTTTGGAGCCCTGGCAAGCGCCTTCGGGGCGCGATCATCACGACCCGGGTCCCTCCCGGAGCTCACCGGGATCATCAGGGAGGCCTTCGACGCCGACGGACCCACTCTCATCGAAGTGCGCGAGGACGCCGGCTTCCTCGACTGACCGGCAATCAGGTGGCGTAGTCACTCTGGCTGTTGTCGAGGGATCGGCGAATGGCCTGCCAGGCGAGATCGTCGACCAGGAACGCGGGGTCGGCACCCGCAGCCGAGGTACGCTCCACGATGTCGGCGTCGGGAATGATGGCCTCCTGACCCGAGGACAGGACATCGACCTGGACCTTGCAGGCCACCTCCAGGTTGTAGAGGTGGGTGAAGGCAAAGGCCGGTGTCGGACCGCACACGAGAAGTCCGTGGTTTTCCAGGATCATCGCGTTGTTGTCGCCGAGATCGGCAGCCAGGAGATCGCATTCCTCCTGCCCCGACGTCTGGAGATCCCACGGGTGGTACGACAGGCGACCATGGAAGAACATGGCCTGCTGCGTCAGTGGCAGGAGACCGCTCTTCATGCACGCCACCGCCATGCCCGCGCGGGAGTGCGTATGCAGGACCCAGTTGGCATCCTCGCGGGCCTTGAGGATCGCATGGTGAATGGCATGCCCGGCCTCGTTCACCGGCCAGTCGCCACGCACAAGATTGCCGTCGAAGTCGACGACGATCAGGCTGGACGCCGTGATCTCCTCGAAGAGAAGTCCATAGGGATTGATGAGATAGTGACCGGGCTCGTCCGGGAGGCGGGCGGAGATGTGGGTGTAGATGAGGTCGGTCCAGCCGTAGCGGACGAACGCCCGGTAGAGTGCGGCGAGATCGCAGCGAATCTCCCACTCCCGGGTTCCGGTTCTCTCAGGATGAATTCTGGACACAACGGCCATGGCAGGTCCTCCCTGAAGTCAACGGCATACTGCCTCCCGGCTCGGGGTCCGGAAGGTGGTGATCACTCTCCACCAAGTCGCCTCCGTCCGCAAGGTGCACCATGCGCCGGGAATCGGCTCGTCTTGCGCTTCAGAGGAACCGGCTCGCGGTCGCGGCGGGCCGTCCGGCTGCCATCGGTTGCGCCGGCGCCGTGGGCCGCAAGGTCCGACGACAGCGTCCCCGCGGTCCCGGACGCCGGCCTGCGACAGGAGGAGATCGGCCCGTGCAAGTCCACGACTGCGGTTTCCGCCTGGTCCGCGATAGTGTGCAATGACCCGACGATGGACCAGAACGACCGTACGTGTCGATTGAGGGAACAGTGAGAGGGCCACGTCTCTCCAAGTCGCGATTCATTTCCGGAACGCAGTGCCACTTGCGGCTCTGGTACGAGACGCACCGGCCCGATCTTCGCTCAAAGCCCGACGAAGTCCTGCGGGCCGTGTTCGACACAGGACACGAGGTCGGCCGGCTGGCGTGCCGGCTCTATCCCGGCGGTCATGATGTCGATCACGATCACCGGCACATCCCGGAGGCGCTCCAGGAAACATGCAGCGTCCTTGAGGCGGGATCCGCACCGGCGCTCTTCGAGGCCGCGTTCGAGCACCAGGGGGTGGTGGTCCGCGCCGACGTGATCGAACGGCTTCCCGCAGGAGGCTGGCGCCTGGTCGAGGTGAAGTCATCGACCCGGTTGAAGGACGTCTTCGTGCGCGACGCGGCCGTTCAGCTCTGGGTGTTGAAGGGCGCCGGACTCGATGTACGCGATGCCGGGGTGCTGACGCTCGAGAGGGACTACGTTCATGACGGCGCGACGCTCAACCTCGAGGCCCTGTTCAGGCTTCATCCGGTCTTCGACAAAGCGCAGGCGTATCTCGGCACCATGGGTGCGGAGGTTTCCGGGATGCAGCGCATGCTGTCCCGGCCGGCCGCGCCCGACATCGCTCCGGGAAACCACTGTTTCGAGCCCTACGAATGCCCGTTCCACGCCCATTGCACGCGGGATGCGATCCTGCCGGATCACGGCATCGCCGAGCTTCCCCGTCTCGACGCGGAGCACCGCGAGGAACTCGTTGCGGCAGGGGTCGAGGAGATCCGCGATGTTCCCCGGGACTTCCCGCTGACCGGACTCCAGCGCATCGTCCGCCAGACCATTCGCGAAGGCCGAGCAGCGACGCACGGCGACATCACCGGCGCGCTGGCGGGGATTGAAACGCCGGTGCGCTATCTCGACTTCGAGACCTTCGCGCCCGCCATCCCGCGTTTTGCCGGCACCCGCCCCTTCGACGCGGTGCCGTTTCTGTTCTCCGTCCATTCCGAACGCCACGGCAAGCCGCTCGCGCACACCGACTACCTGCACGAGAGCAACGACGATCCGCGGCCGGAACTCGCGGACCGTCTGATCGAAGCGCTGGGAAGCGAAGGGAGCGTCTGCACGTATTCGGGTTACGAAAGGCGGGTGATTCGCGAGCTTGGCGAGGCGTTGCCGGATCGGACCGGAGACCTTCGCTCCATCGAGGCACGGCTGTTCGACCTGCTTCCGGTGGTGCGCGACGGCTACTACCACCCGGAGTTCCGTGGCTCGTTCTCGATCAAGGCTGTCCTTCCGGTGCTGGCCGCCGGGATGAGTTACGGCGATCTGGCAATCTCGCAAGGACGGACTGCGGCGGTGCGCTATGCCGCGGCGCTCGCGACCGCCGACCCGGAAGATCGCAGACGCACGTTCGAGGACCTTCGCGCCTACTGCGCCCGGGACACGCTGGCTCTGGTGAAACTGCGCACGGCGCTGGTCAACCTTGCTCGCGAATCCGGAAACTGAACAACGAGAAAACACCTTCGCTTCCGGGAATGGCCAACGCACCCCGGGACGATGTGGGAACGGTGGTGCAGTTCACACCGATCCCCATGCCAGGAGCGGATCGCCAGGGAGTACCGGCTGGCCGCACATGTCAGCTGCCCGAGCCGCGCCATCTAGCCAAGAGGCGGGATGCGGTGCCGGTCAGGCCATCGGGAAGCAACAGCACGAAAAGGGCAAGCGTGAGACCGAGTCCGAGAGTGCGGAAATCCTGGACCTCCCTCAGTCCCTCGTCGGCAAACATCACCAGCGTGGCGCCGACGATGGGGCCCCAGATGGTGCCCAGCCCACCGACGACGATCATGGCAAGAAGCAACAGAAGCAGGCTGAACGAGAAGATCGTTGGACCGACGCTCTTGAAGTGCGCCGCGTAGAAGGCGCCTGCAAGGCCGGTGAAGAAGGCCGACAGGGCAAAGACGACAAGCTGGTACTTGAACTGGCTGATGCCGCGCGAGCGGGCATAGCCCAGGTTGTCCCTGAGCGCCCGGAAGGCAAGGCCCAATGGCCCCCTCGCAACAGCCACGGAGAACGCCATGGCCGCCACCAGAAGCCCCAGTCCGACGAAGTAGTTTCCGATGATCCAGTCACGGCCAAGCCATTCCCTCAGGCCGAGATCCCCGAAGCGCCGCAACCCGCTGGCGCCACCGGTGAAGGGCTCGCATCGCGTCTCCGTCCTGATGAAACAATCGGTATCGGTGATGATGACGAGATAGGCGACCTGGGCGATCGCCAGGGTCAGCAGGGCAACATAGGGTCCCTTGAGCCTCAGGCAGGCAAGGCCGATCAGGAGTCCGACGACAACCGCGATCATGGCGCCTGCCGGCATCGCTGCCCACAGCGACCAGTCGAGATAGAGGCCGAGCATCGCGGTGGCATAGGCGCCGCAGGCAAACAGCGCCATCTGTGCCAGGGAGAAGATACCGGCGACCCCAAGGACCAGGTTCCACTGGGTCACCACGATGGCGTAGATGAAGAGCAGCGTCATCTGCGTGATGACGTAGCGCACCGGAAACAGGAATGGCACGGTGGCGGCGATGGCGACAAGGACGACGCCGATCACCAGGTCCTTCCCGGGAGCGGTCACAGGCGCTGCACCTGGGTCCGGCCGAACAGACCGTGCGGCCGCCAGATCAGGGTCAGGATGACGAGCACCAGCAACGTCGCCAGACCGAAGCGTACACCGAGGAGGTACTGTGCCGTGGCTTCAACGAGGCCCAGCGCGATCGCGGCGATCATGGCGCCGTAGACGTTGCCGAGGCCGGCGACAACGCAGACGATGAAGGCCTTGAGCATGGGGTCACCGCCCATGGTGGGAGAGAGATTGGTGAGTGAGCTCACCATGATTCCCGAGACACCGGCGAGTGCCCCTGAAATCGCCAGAACCTGAGCGTAGATCCACCTCACCCTCACACCCATGAGTTCCGCAGCCGCCCGGTTCTGGGCCGTGGCCCGGATGGCGTTGCCGGTCTGCGTGCGTGTCAGCAGCCACGCCGTCGCCACCATGAGGAGGACGCCGGCAACGAGAATTGCGATGTTGCGCACGGGAATGAACACGTCAAAGACGGCGACGGCGCCGTCCAACGCAAGAGGCTGTGCCGCCGGATAGGCTCCGAAGAGCTTGAGCACGACATTCTCCAGGGCCATGCCGATGCCAAACGTGGCGATGAAGATGTTGGTCTCGAAGGCCGGCGCCGATAGCATGCCATGGACAAGAACGACATAGATCGCCAGACCCAGCAACGCACCAGCCGCAACCGCGGCGGCAACACCGGCAACCATCGGCAGACCCAGTGAGGTGATCACGTAGAAGGCGGCATATCCGCCGAACGTGAGGATCGCGCCATGGGCGATATTGAGCATGCCGAGCGCTCCGTAGACCAGGGCCAGGCCGACGGCGGCGACAGCGTACATGGCGCCCAGCGTGAGGCCGGACGCGATCACCTGAACAATGACCTCCATCACCGCCTATCCCCCAAGGTAGCTTCGGATCACCTCGGGACGGGCGAGGAACTCCTCGCCGTTTCCCTGCCAGGCCATCGATCCGTTGTCGAGAAGGTACATGCGGTCCGACTGTCTCGCCGCCCGCATCGCGTTTTCCTCGACGAGCACAATGGTCCTGCCGCTTTCTCGCAGTCGCGTCATGACATCGTAGATCTGGTCGATGATCACCGGCGCCAGGCCGAGTGACGGTTCATCGAACATGGTAAGCCGTCCACCGGCCATCAGTCCGCGGCCAATGGCCACCATGCGACGCTCACCTCCCGACAGCGTTCTCGCGAGTTGCTGGCGACGGTCGGCAAGTCGCGGAAGAATGGCATGAACCTCGTCGAGACGGCGCCGGACGACCGCCCTGTCGGACGTGAGGTAGGCGCCCATCATCAGGTTTTCTTGGACCGTCATGTCGGCAAAGAGCATGTCGCCCTGGGGGACATGGACAAGGCCCAGCGCCGCCATCGCCGGGGCTGCAAGACCGGTGACATCGTCACCGGAGAAGCGGATGGAACCGCTGCCGGTCCTCAGGAGACCGCTGATGCACTTCAGCAACGTGCTCTTGCCGTGACCGTTGGGTCCGATGACGGACACGAAGGCGCCCTTGTGGACATCAAGCGAGAGGTCACGCAGGACATCCCTGCCGGTATAGCCGGCAAAGACCTGGCACACGCTCAGCAAGGGATCGCTCACGGGACCACGCCGGGGTCGAGGGCGGCGCGAATCAGGTCTGCCGCGCCATCGCCGAGATAGACATCCACGACACGCCTGTCGTTCGCCAGATCATCGGGCCGGCCTTCGTAGATCCTTTCGCCGTGGTGCATGATGAGAACCCGATCGGCCAGCGAGACCAGAAAGCGCATGACGTGCTCGATGAGTATGATGGCCATGCCCTCTCCCCTGATCCGCGCCAGCATGGCGACGAAGGCGTCCATCTCCGCCTGGGTCAGTCCGCCCACGGGTTCGTCGAGCATGAGAAGGCGCGGCTGCGTCACGATCGCCGTCGCCACCATGAGGAGCTTGCGCTCGAGAACCGCCAGTTCTCCGGCCGGTGTTGCGGCGCGACCGGCGAGGCCGGAAAGTTCGAGAGCCGCATCAACCCTGCGGCGGATGACGGGCCGGATGCGAAACCCTGGAAAAACCGGTGCCACGTGCCCGTAAATGGCCGCGACCTCGATGTTCTCCCGCACACTCAGGGTGTCGAAGCCGGCGTTGAGCTGGAAGGTGCGCGCGATGCCCGCATGGCAGATTCGCTCGGGCCCGGCCCGTGTGATGTCATGACCGGCAAAGAGGACACGCCCCGATGAGGCGCGATCGAGCCCGGTGATGACATCAAAGAGCGTCGTCTTGCCGGCACCATTGGGACCTCCGATGCCGAGGACCTCTCCCGGCATCACCTCGAAACTGAGGTTGTCGACGGCCGCCAGCGCACCGAAGTGCTTGCTCACCCCGTCCACCACGAGGAGGGGACGGGGTGAGCGTGCGGTTTCGTGGCTCAGCCCATCCACGGAGGCGTGGCGAACGGAGCAGCGCTGTAGGGTTGCGGCGCCACCAGGACGGGGGTCTGCATGTGGTCCTGGATCTGCAGGAACTGGTGCGGCATGCCAAGGGATGGATCGTTGGTCTGCGCCGGGTAGTGGTATGCAGCCTGCTCACCGGGAATGAACCGCGTGGTGCCGTTCATGCCACGGTGGATCATGCGCCGGATATGGGCCGCCACCTTGCGGTTCTGTTCCTCGTCTCCGGGAGCGCCCGACCCTCCGGCAAGGGCACAGGCCGTCGCCCAGATGTAGCAGCCGTCGTAGGGCTGGGAGCCGGTGAGATGCGTCGCATCCTCGCCCCAGCGGTCCTTGTAGCGCCGCTCGAAGGCCGTCCCGATCTCGTCGGGCAGAGCTGCGATGACCGTGGCGTAGAGGACACCGTTGGTCGACTCCTTGCCAATGTCGCGGAAGGCGGCGAGGGACGGACCGTACTGCATGTAGATGAGACTCGGTGTCGGGTCCGGCACGAACTGCAGCATGAACTGGGCGAGATCCTGCGGATAGAAGTGGGTGATGGCAATCACCGCAGGGGGATCCTGGCGGATCTTGGCGAGTGTCGGCCCCCACTCCGAAATCGGCACTGTCACCGATTCAAAGAGACTGACCTCGTAGCCGTAGTCGCCGGCACCTTCGCGGATCGAGTTGGCGATGTTGGTCGAGTAGGGCCCCGGTCCGGTGATGATGGCGATGCGGTTGTTGCTGCGCGTGAACTCGCCGTTCACTTCCAGAGTGTTGATGTAGTCGAGAAAGCCGGCGCCGTACCAGTACTCGGGGGGATCGCCCATGAAGCTGCCGAAGTAGTAGTCGGGATCAGAAGCGACAAGCTCGTTGTGCGCGATCACCGTGTCGTAGTGCATGTAGATGATGCCGGCATCGGCAATGACATCCTGGATCGCTATTCCGGTGCCCACGTTGTAACCGTTGACGATGGCATGGACGTCGCGACGGTCGATGAGACGCTGGATTGCCTGCACGTTCCGGTCATCCCCCATCTCCCCTGTATCCTCGATGTGGGGCTCGAGAGGCCGCCCCAGGATACCGCCGATGGCGTTGATTTCCTCGCAGGCGAGCGTCAGGCCGCGCATGAATTCGATTCCGTCCGGTGCACCCCAGCTGGTCTGGGCCGACGCCTGGCCAACCGGAATGGGTTCGCCGGTTGCTTCCATGCCGTCGTTTGCCTGGGCCAGCAGCTGCGCCGGTGTCAGCGCCGCTGCGGCCGGTGCCGCCAGCGCGGTGCCCACGAATGCGCGCCGTGATGATGCCTTCGATAGAATTGACATGCCGATCCTCCTCCCTGGGTTTCCGTCGCCCCGACGGGGACGACTGGCGGTCGTCACGGAGACGGACGTTAGTGGGCGTGGCGGCGGTTGTCGACATTGCCGGTAGTGTGGTTCGCCAACATTTCGTGCAAGAATCGAAGCAGTCAGCTGGAGGACCAGAACCCGATGCCGCGAGATCCACGATATGACATCCTGTTCGAGCCCGTCACCATCGGACCGGTAACAGCGAGGAACCGTTTCTACCAGGTGCCCCACTGCAATGGCATGGGACGCGCCCATCCTACGGCGATGGCGGTCATGCGCGGCATCAAGGCGGAGGGCGGCTGGGCGGTGGTGTGCACGGAACAGTGCGACATCCACGTGACCACCGACACCGAACGGGAGGTCCGGCTGTGGGACGACCGGGACATTCCCTACCTCGCACGCATGGCTGACCAGGTTCATCAGCACGGCGCGCTGGCCGGCCTCGAACTGACACACATGGGTTACTACACCGCGAACTACATGGGCCGCGAGATCCCGATGGCGCCCACGGCGAGGCCGGTCCACGGCATCGAACCATTCCATGCGCGGACCATGGACAGGACCGATATCGCCGACTACCGGCGGTGGCATCGCAATGCAGCGTTGCGCGGCAAGCGGGCCGGCTTCGATATCGTCTATGTCTATGCCGGACACAGCCTGTCGCTGTGCATGCATTTCCTGTCGGCGCGCCACAACCGGCGCACGGATGAATATGGCGGCCCCATCGAAAACAGGGCGCGCCTGCTGCGCGAGGTCATCGAGGACACCAAGGATGCCGTCGGAGACACATGCGGAGTCGCTGTGCGCCTCGCCGTCAACGAACTTGTCGGACCGAAGGGCATCACGCCTGAAGAGGACGGCCGTGCCGTGATCGAGATGCTCGGCGAACTGCCGGACTTGTGGGATGTCAACGTCAGCGAATGGGAAAACGACAGTGAAACCTCGAGGTTCGCCGGCGAGGGGTTCCAGGAGGAGCACATCTCCTTCGTCAAAGCCCTGACCAGCAAGCCGGTGGTGGGTGTCGGCCGCTACACCAGCCCCGATCGCATGGTTTCCCTGGTGAAGAACGGTGTGCTGGACATGATCGGCGCCGCCCGTCCGTCCATCGCCGATCCCTTCCTGCCGAAGAAGATCGAGGAAGGACGGCCCGAGGACATCCGCGAGTGCATAGGCTGCAACATGTGTGTCGGCGTCTCCAACCAGCCGACCTACCTGAGGTGCACGCAAAACCCGACCCAGGGAGAGGAATGGCGCCGGGGCTGGCATCCCGAAGCGATGCCGCCGCGGGAAACGGACGAGCGTGTTCTCGTGGTCGGTGCCGGCCCGGCCGGGCTGGAGGCGGCGCGGGCTCTGGGTCAGCGCGGCTACGAGGTCATGCTTGCCGAAGCCGGCCGCGAACCGGGCGGGCGGGTCGCCCGGGAGTGCCGTCTGCCGGGTCTTGCCGCCTGGGCCCGAGTACGCGACTGGCGCATGACCCAGCTTCACAAGTTGCCCAACGTCGAGATCTACCTGGAGTCGGCGATGACCGCCGATTCTGTGCGCGAAACCGGCGCCGGCCTCGTCGCCGTGGCCACCGGCGCCCGGTGGAGGCGCGACGGCAGCGGACGATACCACGATTTTCCCCTTGCCTGCGGGTCGGCGAACATCGTCACTCCCGATGACATCATGGAGGGTGCCGCACTCGAGGGACCCGTCGTCGTGTTCGACGATGATCACTACTACATGGGTGGAGTGATCGCCGAGAAGCTGGTGCAGGACGGCCACACGGTCAGTATCGTCACGCCGGAAGCCACGGTATCGGCGTGGACCACGTACACACTCGAGCACGAACGTATCCAGACCCGCATGCGCGAACTCGGCGTCGAGCGGCACCTCGGCTTTGCCGTGAAGACCATCGAATGGAGCAGAATCGAGATCGAGGATGTCTACACAGGCGATTGCCAGTGGATCGCCTGCCGCAGCCTCGTCATGGTGACAGCACAGGATCCGGTGGACGAACTCTACCACGCGCTCATGGCTGATGGGGCGTCCAACCGCGAGGCGGGCATCCGCCGCGTGTCACGAATTGGCGACTGCTACGGACCGGGACCGATCGCTGCTGCCGTCTTCGGTGGCTACCGCTATGCCCGCGAACTCGGTGAAGCGATCGGCGACGATGTTCCCTGGAAACACGAGATCGTCGAACTCGCCCCTGTCATCTGAGGTCGTGGCGTTCACCTGGCCGCTTCGACCAGACGCGTCTCGAACGGATCGCCGGACTTCACCAGAACATCGAGACACACGGTGGCGCGGGTGAACATCGTGTAGAGAAGGCGCTGAAGGTGGTCCCCGTCATCACTGCCGCTCTCGATGTCGATGGCGATGATCGCCGGCGCCTGCTGTCCCTTGAAGCGGTAGATGCTCTCGAGAAGGATCTGCCCCGGGGTGAAGACCTGGTTTCCAAGCAGGTCGTACCCACCGGAAAAATGCCTGAGCGTGTGGTTGCCCACCCTGGTGCGATCCACAAGACAGGTATGCCTGATTCCCTTCATCGACAGGATGACGATGTCCTCGGGCCTGTACCTGTCGGCCAGCAGCCGCGACACCGTGCGCGACACCAGCTTCACCTGGTGCGAGTTGTCCTTATAGACCTCGACACCCACATCGGGGCCAGGCAGCCCGTTGGCCTGTTCGAAGTCGAAGGGAAGCGCCCTGTCGATGAACCGCGCGATGATTCCCGGGGACCGGTAGTTGGAACGGATGTTGAAGCCGACAAAGCCCTCGAGCGTGACAGGCTCGTTCCGGCGAATGCCTTGATCGGGATCCTCGAACCAGAGGACATCGGCGTCATCCCGGGCGAACAGCCGGAGGATGTCGAACCACTCGGGCTCGAAGTCCTGCCCCTCGTCGACGATGAGGGTATCGAACATCCACGTATCCGGGACCCGCTCGGCCATGACCTGGTCCTGGACGTGTGACCAGAACGCGCCATAGCCATTCCGGTGGCGGAAATCCGGTGCCTTGCCGATGTCCTCAAGAAAGCGGTGACATAGCCCATGCCAGGTCTCGACCAGCCCGCCGCTGTCGACCGATGCCGCTATCCTCTCCTTGAGCTGGCGATTGAAGCAGACCAGCAACGGCTTGCGTGACCGTTCCACTGCACCCTGGAAGAAGCGTGTGGCCATCACCGTCTTGCCGCACCCTGCCGCTCCCCGGATGCGCAGTCGCAGCGGAGTCATCTCGATACCGGCGAGCAGTTCCGAAAGCCGCCCGCTCAACCGCGCGAACCGCTGTTCGCCGTGGCGAACACGGGCGTGGATGTCGGGATGAATGTCGAAGGACTGGCGCAGGAAGGCCTCGATGGTTGCCCGCCTCTCCGGATCATCGTCGCCCTCATCAAGGAGATCCTGGATCCTGCCGACAAGCTGATGGTCGACTGCAGCATCGACGATGCGCGACGAATCGAGGCCGACGGCGTTGACGGACCGCACACGATGGTCCGGACAATAGACAAGATAGTCGGTGACAAGTGCGGGTTCGCGCCTGTGCACCCTGCGGAACTTGCCCTTGATGTTGTCAACCGAGCGCCGCACCTGGAGAACGGGGTCGGAGGCGCCATCCCGGTACCGCTTGACAAGCCCACCGCCTGTCTCGTCCAGGGAACCGTTCTTCTGCTCCATGACCAGAACTCTGCCGGCGCGGTTGACGATGATGAAATCAGCTTCGCCCCAGAAGGTTCGGTGACCCGCTTCGCGCGTCCAGTGAACCGAGTGGAAGACAGTCAGATCAGGATCGAGTTCGCGCCGCAGACGCTCCAGTGTCGCCAGTTCGGGCGCACGGCCGCCGGCCAGGGCCAGCCGGTCCACATCCGAGGGAACGATGCGCGCCATCGTGTCACGCGGCGGTTGACGCCTTCTTCTCCCACGCACCCTTTGGAGTCTGCTGCCAGTATGTCAGGGCGTGTCCGGCGTCACGGCGCGCCTTCCAGCGGCGGCGGGCTGCGGCAACGGCCAGGTCATCGTGGCCATCGAACATGTCGGCCACACGCTCGAAGGAATCGACATTTGCGCTGTCGGCACGATCGACGAGCACGAGAAGACGAGCACCATTCGGGTTGTCATCGGTGTCGGCAATCCAGACAGGCTGATGTTTCACGTTCCGGGTCTCCCCCACGCAGCCATGGGGCAGGAAACTCCCCTGCCCGTAGGTCCACAAGGCACTGTCGAGGTGGGAAGCCCGTTCACGCGAGATCGTCATGACGACGGCCCGCATGTCGTTCTCCAGGGCCTTTTCCAGAAGACCGGGAAGTGCAATCTCCAGAGGAGACGTGAGCAGGTGATAGAAGTCGACCCGGGTCATGTTTCCCTTGTGTCGGCGACGAAGCGGTCGAGCAGGCGGACGCCGAATCCGGTGGCACCCCGGGGTGCGAGGGCTTCGTCCGAGTGGGTCCACGCCGTGCCGGCGATATCGAGATGCGCCCAGGGGGTTTCGCCGACGAATCTCTGCAGGAGCACCGCCCCGGCGGTAGACCCCGCCTCGCGCTTCTTGCCAACATTCTTCATGTCGGCAATGTCCGAGTTGATGTCCTCGCTGTAGCGCTCGCCAAGCGGCATGCGCCACAGTTCCTCACCGGTCGCCTGGCCCGCAGCCTCGAGGGTGAGGGCGAGGTCGTCATCGTTGCTGAACAGTCCTGCCCTGTAGGTGCCGAGGGCAACGATGATGGCGCCGGTCAGGGTCGCGAGGTCGATCACCTGGTCGGGCTTGATGTTCTGCACGGTCCAGTAGAGGGCGTCGGCAAGGACGAGACGCCCCTCGGCGTCGGTATTGATCACCTCTATGGTCTGGCCGGACATGGTCTTCACCACGTCGCCAGGGCGCTGCGCGTTGTGGGAGGGCATGTTCTCGACACAGCCGATGACGCCCGCAACGTTGGCACGGGCTCCGCGGGAGGCCAGGGTGTGCATGAGTCCGGTGACACAGCCCGCCCCGGCCATGTCGAACTTCATTTCCTCCATCCCGGCGCCAGGCTTGAGCGAAATGCCGCCGGTGTCGAAACACACGCCCTTGCCGACCACGGCGAGCCAGGGATCATCATCGCCGGCTCCCTTCCATCTCATGACGACCAGCTGGCTCTCTCGCTCGCTGCCCTGGCCGACACCGAGGAGGGCCCCCATGCCGAGTTCCGCCATCTCGGCCTCGCCAAGCACGGTGACACTGACGCCGAGATCACCTAACGCCGTGGCACGGCGGGCAAACTCCGCAGGGTAGAGCGTGTTGGCGGGCTCGCTCACCAGATCGCGGGTCAGGAAGACACCGTCGGCCACGCACTTCAGACGCGCCGCCTTCTCTTCGCTCGCCGTCACCTCCTGTGTCACCACGGTGACCCTGTCGACCGTCGGCCTGGCGTCCTCCTTCACCACCGTGCGGTAGGTGTCGAAGCGATAGCTGCGCAAGGTCATGCCGTGGACGAACTCGCAGACGTCCAGGGGATGACCGGCCGGGATGGCGACATGCCGCGCGCCCAACCTGTCGAGGTGGCGGTAGGTGCCACCACCGAGATTCTGGCGATCAAGCGGGGTGAATGACGCGTAGTCGCCGGTGCCGACCACGACGATGTGGCTGGCATTCATGGTCTTCGGAGCGACGATGTCGAGGATCTGACCCTTCTTTCCGGAAAACCGTGCCGAGACCTCCATGGCGCGACTGATGGCTCCACCGGCGGCACGATCAATCGCTTCGGCCGAGGCGAAGAGCTGGCCGTCCTGCTGCGTGGCCACGACAATGGTATCGGTGTCATCGGGAATGGACGGGGCAAATTCGACACGCATCACGAGGATCCTCCGGTCGGCCTGGCAGACCTGACAGCGACTTGTCATTGAATCAGGAACTTTCGGGGTCAACCCTATACCACGGCCAGGGAGACCTGCGGAAGATCGCCTTCCGGGCATCGGTGGGGGTGAGACCCCGCCGCCCGGCAATGGCGTCATCCGTCCCCACTGATCGCTTCGGCCGTCCAACGTCTTCTTGTGTCAAGTTGCCGTGGTGCAAACTCACGATGTTCGCAAGGGGCGGCTAGCGGAATGGGATCGAAGTGCCGATGGCCGGCACACCTTTGCTACGTCAGGCCATACACTGTGCGGAGAAGGTCGACTGCCTCGTCCCGGGTGAAGGGAACGTCAAATGCCCTGGGAACCAGGCTTTGGTCGGCGTGAGCCTGGTCGACAAAGGCTCGGAGGTCCCGGCGCACGGGTTCCGGTAGCGCGATCCGTGCGTCCTGTGGCAGGAGTTGCGCCAGTCGGAAGACATCGTTCCGGTGCTTCCTGATGTCCTTCCGGTCGACGCCCACACCCTCCTGCGAACGAACGATGAGGTCGAGAACCGCACGGGCCTTGAACGGTATGAGCAGAGTCTCGTCGATGATCGTTACGCCATCTATCTGGCGTCTTGCTGCCTGCATCGCCCCGAAGTAGTCATCGTCCAGCAGGATTGCCGATAGGCTGACGATGTCCTGGTCAACCGGTATCCGTGTGAGGATCGTACCTTCGGGCAAGTGGAGATTCCCGGGCCGTCTCGAAAACAGCTCGATCATGAACGGGAAGCTCCGATCAGTCGGTCGGTGGAATCGCGGTGGAACTCCCTTCGCCCGTTGCTCCGTTCTCGAGCCTGATATCCACCTGCGTCGAGGAATCCTTTGAAGGCCGTCCCGAATTCGGCGTCCACGACCTCGACGCAGAGCACCATGTCGATGTCCTTGGTCGCCCTGAAGTCGAGACCCGCTGCGTTGAACAGCATATCGCAAGCGGTCCCGCCGATGATCGCGTACTGATCCTCGTGCCCCGAGAAGTGTTCCCGGAACTTGCCGATTCCCGTTACCACGGCATGCCATCCAACAGTCGCTCCGCTGCCATGGAAACGCGCTCGTCGCGGTGATCGCGGAATCGAACGTGGAGAGACAGCAGATCCACGGTGGGAGCAGTGGACAAGCCGACAGGGTCATAGGCCCATGTTTCGACGATCTGGTCAGCCTGATCCCGGTCGGTTTCGACGAGTCCGCGGGTTCGGGCGACGGCCTTCCAATCTCTGGCCGCAATCGCAAAGGCCTCCAGTGACGGCGGAGACAGGTCGGTCAGCTCCGCGAGGGCGCTCTCGCCCGCCCGCTTCAACGTAGGAGCGGTGCGAGCGTGCCGGATGAACTTTTCGGTACGCACCGGGCTGCGTAGCAGGTCGTGCGAGGCATCGAACAGTTGCCTCCCTTCCGCCTCGAACCGGATACGGCGCTCCCTGCCGTGCCTTTCGGTATGGGCAAACCCGGCACTGACCAGATCGTCGAACGCTCGGCCTATTGACATCGCCGAGTAGTGCAACTGCGTTGCCAAGAGCGAAGGAGTTGTTGCAGCTTCGTCGAGACGCAGGAGGCAATGGAACAGTACCGCTTGAGCCGCCGGCGAGAGGCCGGCCCCGCGCCGTGGCTTCGGCGTCCGGAAACGTTCGCGCAGATCCATTGCGAGGTCGGGGATGTAGAGCTGATTACCGGGCACGACGAACGGAACCCCTTGTCCGATGAGGCGCGAGCGGTTGTACGCGCTCAGCCATGGAGCGACGAAAACGACGATCGCGTCAACTGTGGGCCGGACCAGGGCGAGATGCTTTGCGATGTCCGACGGCGTGGCAGTGTTGTCGGCCGTAACGAGGAAAACGCATCGTCTCCCCGCTATATTGCCTTCGTGGAGGCTGTACATCCGGGATAGAAACGAGGGGAGGCTCGGCGCACGTTCGAGTGAAGCGACCTTCGCGGGTTTGTGAAGCGTCTCTTCCAGATAGCGCTGCAATGCGCCGGCGACAGGCATCGCCCAAATTTCTCGGCCACTTACTAACATCACAATGCATGCTAACTCTATCAACGTTAGTGTGCAAGATCATCGTTATCACATTTCTGACTCGCGCCTCGACGCCTTCCCGAGTTGATGTGCGTGTCGCTACGGAGCCGGTCGAACGAAATTGCGTGAACTCTGACAGCCCAGTGATTCTTCTCGTGCCCAACTGTAGGTCGCATTGTGAAGAAGATGGCCGCACGGCCTCGCATCCGTCCTCAGCGGCGAAGGGGCCCGCGTCCGTCATGATGATCTTCGTTCCGTTCGCCATGTTTCGATCCCCCCGTTCGTTTCGGTCCGCGATCGGCGCGGCGCGGGTGCTCCCGTTGGGGAACACCCGGGACACGCCGGACAAACAAGCGGGTCCGGAAATGGGAAGGGCCGGAAGTGCCGCGCTCAACCACGGCCCGGGGTGCACGCCTTTGTGTCTACGGGATTTTCGGCGCTTCGCGGGTTCGCCGCAGGAGGAGTGGGATGTTCGACGCCATTCGGCGCTGCGAACTCACACCCCACGACCTGGGATGCCACGGAGGTTGCGTCAGATTGAGATCAGTCGCGTGTCGGTGTTGTCTCGTCGGAAACTTGCGGGTGTCTGCGGATCACGGGGCTGAGTTGCGGTTCTGCCGGGTTCTTGCGAGGCGCCTTGCGACCTGCCGCCTTTCCCATCTGTCGCCAAAGAGATTGACGATCTCGAATACGTCGAGGCCGTGGCAGGCGACGCCGATGCCCCAGCCGAGCGCGGCCCACAGGAACCAGAGATAGCCCGGACTGGTGAAGAGGTTGATCGCCGCGAGGACGGCGATGACGACGACATACTGGACGGCGTGGATGTAGAAGCCCCGGATGTCCCGGACATACTCCATGGCGTCGCGTTCGTCGTCGGAGAGGTCCGGGAATTCGGCTGAGGATGTCATGTCACGCTCCTTGCGCAGGGTGGAAAAGTCGGTGTCCAGAACAGCGGCAAGGCACTTGAGAGATTCGGCACTCGGGTTCGCGCCACGCTCTATGCGCTGCAGGGTGCGTACGCTGACACCCGCCATCGATGCGAGTTGCTCCTGGGACAATCCCCGTTCGAGACGCAGCTTGCGGACGATCATCAATGCCATTCCCGGCGTTCAGGCAAGCCGATATGACCCGCATCGCGGCTGGATACCACGACAGGAACCCGACATTTCCGCGACAGAATGACTCGTGGACTGGTCAGCACCGGTCTGGAGGGGCTGTCCAGGCAACGGCTTCGTGGCCCGCAGCAAAGGCGCTGATGGTGACGTCCGGATTGCGGTTGACCAGAGAGCGCCCGTAGATCGGGTGGGTCATGGAACGAACCTCGTGCTCGATGCGAAACACCGGTTCGCCCGTGCCGGGATCGACGATGTCGAGGAAGCGGTATTGCCACCGGTTGCTTTCCTCCGAGATGAGACCCCGCTCTTCCAGCCAGCGGTGCGGGCCGGAAAAGTCGGCCACGTAGATCGCGATATGATGGCCGTCGTAGTCGGGCAGCGGTCCCACGGACTCGACAAAGCGCAGTTCCTGGCCGTGCCCGACCGGGGCATGGGCCACCCCGTTGCGATCCACCCAGGCGTCCGTCTTCCACACCTCGCGGTAGAAGGCCGCTACTGCTTGCGCCGTTCCCTCGGGCACGTCGAAGGCCACATAGGCCATGGCGAGCGTCCGTTCGTCTCCCGGCCCGTGTACGCGAATGTGATTGCCCCAGGGGCAGGTCGTGTCAATGTGGCCGTTCTCGCGCTCGCAGGGCATGCCGGCAGTGGCGAGACGAATCTCAAGTGCGTCGAGATCGGGCATGACAAGACCGGTGCGGCCGCGCAAGTGTTGCGCTTCACCTGTCGGAAGGTGAAACTGGCTCTGCCCGACATTGACCCACATGTTGTCCGTTCCGGTCACAAGGTAGGGATCGCGCGTGAGACCGAGCGCGGTGATGTAGAAATCCGTCGCGCGCGCCTGGTCCGGCACCTGGACGTTGACGTGCTCCAGCGCGACGATGTTGCCGACATCCTCGCCGGCGCGGTCGAATTGCGGCATGGCGTGGTGTCCTTCCCCGCAAACTGCAGTCGCCAGCCTACACGGCGAGCCCGAGCCAGGCGAGACGCCTGAGGGAGGATTGGCATGTGGTTTCCGGTTTCGAAAACACCGGTGTCGTCGCGAACGATGCGACACCCCCCTGCCGGATTCGTGAGCCATGTTCCCGACTCCTGGCTGTCGGCCGGGTGGAGACCATCTGCCGGGATACCCCGTTGCGAGACCGGGCACCTTGACCGGCATTCGCCGGATCGTTGAACCCTCGTTCCCCGCCAACGTGGCGCCCGGGGGACTCCGACGACAGGGAAGTGCAGGGATGTTGAAACCACGAAGTGCCGTGTCCGGCGGGTGGCGTGGCGCAGGTGACTTCGCGTCGTTTCCACTGTATATGGCAAAGGCAGGGGAGCAACGCACTATCCATGCCGATGGTTCGCAGGCATACGTCCTACATTCTCCTTCAGCTGGTGTTGACGACGACCACCATCGCTGCGGTGCTGGTGAGCGTGATCTGGCTTACCCAGTCGCTGAGGTTCCTCGATTTCATCATCAACCGCGGCCTCTCGGTCCTCGCTTTCCTCGAAATCACGCTGCTCCTGATGCCGTCGATCCTTCCGGTGATATTGCCGGTCGCCGTGCTGTGCGCCGTGGTCTACACCTTCAACCGGCTGACCATCGATCGCGAGCTGGTGGTCATGCGATCCGCCGGGCTCGGTCCCTGGGACATGGCCCGGCCCGTGATCATCCTCGGCGTTCTCGCTGCCGTCCTGGGCTGGCTGCTGACCCTGTGGCTGTCACCCGCGGGATTCCGGGAATTCAAGGATGAACAGGCGCACCTCAGAAGCGACTTTCATCACCTGCTCTTGCGCAAGGGCACGTTCAACCAGCTCATTCCGGGGTTCACGGTCTATTACCGGGAGGAGGACAGGGAAGGCCGTTTCCGCGGTATCATCATCCATGACAACCGCGAACGGGACCGCAAGATCACCATGCTGGCACAGTGGGGATCGCTGGTCGCGGAGGACGGGGGCCTGCAACTGGTGCTGGCAAACGGCACGCGCCAGGAGATCGCCGGCAACGAACGCTCCCTGCGCATGCTCTATTTCGACAGCTACGCCCTCGATCTCGGCCAGCTGTCGGGGGCGCCGCCGTCTCGCAACAGGGAACCCAAGGAGCGCTATCTCCATGAACTGGTCAGCGGACCGTTCACCGCCATCGACGGCAAGAACCGGGGCGAGTTCCTGGCGGAGGCCCACAGGCGTCTGGTGCTGCCGCTGGCATCTCTCATCATGGCGCTCATCGGCTTTTCCGCGTTGACCGCCGGCGAATTCGACCGCCGCCACCAGTGGCCGAGGATTGTCAGCGGACTGGGTCTCGGCCTCCTCTACCTCGCCGTCTCGTTCTCTCTCACCAGCCTTGTGGTCAAGAACACGCTCCTCATCGGCCCTCTCTACGCGCTGCCTGTCGTCGCCTTCTGGCTCGCCATCTGGGCGATGACGCAGCACCGGTTCGCCCTGCCGTTCTCCACGTCCGGCGGGCTCGGGTCAGGCATCTAGAGCCATGCAGCTGTCCTTCGTCCTCTCGAAGTACATTGCCCGTCGCTATTTCATGTCGGTCATGCTGGTTCTCGTCATCATGGTGGCTGTCACCTTTCTCGTCGACATCGTGAATCTGGGAGGACGGGCTGCCTCCCGAGACAGCGCGGATCTGGCCCTGGTGCTGGAGATGGCGCTGCTGCGCATCCCCTACTTCATGGTGAAGATCCTCCCGTTCGCGGTCCTGTTCGGCACCATGCTGACCTACCTCTGGCTCACCAGAACCCACGAACTCGTGGTCATGCGGGCCAGCGGTGTGTCGGTGTGGCAGTTCCTGCTGCCGGCACTCGCCATCACAGTCGTTCTTGGCGTCGCCACCATCACCATCTTCAATCCCCTTGCGTCGGCCCTGATTTCCCGCTTCGAGCAGCTCGAGAACCGCAATGTCAGAAGCCAGGCCAACGTTCTCGCCGTCGCGCCCGGCAACATGTGGATCAGGGAGGGCAACGACACGCGCCAGTCCGTGATCCATGCTCACGAGGTGTCGGCCAGCGGCACCGAACTCGAGGATGTCATCATCCTCGTGTTCGGCGAGAGCGACCGGTTCATCGAGCGCTACGATGCGAAACGGGCCACCCTCGGCGACCATCGATGGGACATGGAGGAGGTCCTGATCAGCCGCCCCGACCAGAGCACGACCAGCGTCAGCACGCTCGAGGTGCCGACAGAACTTTCCCTCGATCGCCTGCAGGCTGCCTTCGCATCGCCCGAGACCATCTCGTTCTGGGATCTCCCGGGCTTCATCACGGTCATGGAAAATGCCGGTTTTTCTGCACTGCAGCACCGCATTCACTGGCATGCCGTGCTCGCCATACCGCTGTTTCTGGCATCGATGGTGCTGGTTGCGGCAACATTCTCCCTGCGCCTGACGCGTCAGGGCAACGTCGGCCTCTTCGCTGTCGCCGGGCTGGGATTCGGGTTTGTCGTCTATGTCGTATCGGATATTTTCATCGCCTACGGCATGTCAGGCAATCTCCCGGTCCTGCTTGCCGTGTGGGGGCCTGTTGCCATTTTCACTGCGATCGGAAGCACCATGCTGCTCCATACGGAAGACGGATAGATGGTCCGGTCAACCGTCCTGGTGGCCGCCCTCGTGCTTGCGGTCCTCGCCGGCCAGGTGGCGGCGGACGGCCACGAGACCGATCCGGCGGTCCTGCAGGCCGACGAGATCACGCATGACAGTCAGTCCGGAATCACGACGGCCCTGGGCTCCGTCACCCTGACCACCCGAGGCTATGTCCTGGAGGCCGACAGCCTCGTCTATGACCGGCCCGGTGATCGCGTCACCGCATCCGGCGGTGTGGTCGTTGTCGACAGTGAGGGACAGACCCTTCATTCCGACCGTATCGAAGTGACCGGAGATCTGCGTGAGGGTGTCATTGAAGGCATCCGTCTGCTGCTCAGCAACGGCGCCAGGCTGGCGGCATCCAGGGCCGAGCGCAGCGATGGCCGGATCACGGTCATGGAGCGTGCCGTCTACAGTCCGTGCGAACTGTGCCCGGACGATCCCGACGATCTCCCGGTCTGGCAGCTGAGGGCCAGGAGTGTGAGCCATGATGAGGAGACGCGCGACATCACCTACCGGGACGTGACCCTGGAAGTCTTCGGGATTCCGGTTGCCTACTCGCCCTTCATGCGTCATCCGGATCCGACCGTGGAACGCCGCACCGGTTTTCTGGTGCCGAACTATGGAAGGAGCAGCACGCTCGGCGCTTACGTGAGAATGCCCTACTACATCGAACTCTCGCCGGCACGCGACCTCACGGTGACTCCCATCATCACCCGTGAGGAAGGGCCCGTGCTCTCCGCCGAGTACCGGGAACTCATGGCCACCGGTGACATTCTGGTGGAAGGCTCCGTCGCCCACGCCAAGGCCCGCCACAACAGCGGCCGCCTCAAGGGAGGGCGTGACACGCGCTGGCATCTCAAGGCCAACGGTCTGTGGATGGCCGACTCCCGCACGCATTTGGGCGCCGACGTTCACCGCTCATCCGACGATTCCTACCTGTCGCGATTCGGCATCAGTAGTCTCGACACGCTTGTCTCGGATGCCTTTGTCGAACATTTCGACGGTCGCTCCTATGCCGGAGCCTCCGGGTATCTCTACCAGGGACTGAGACCGATCGACGATCCCGGTCAGATCCCTCTTGTCGCTCCGCTCTTGACCTACAGCTATCTCACGCCTCCCTCGAAGACCGGTTCGACTGCCAGTGTCGACTCCAGTCTTCTCGTCCTGACACGAAGCGACGGCACCGACAGCCGCCGATTCTCCACCGGAGTCGCCTGGCAGGCTCCCTTCCTGACGACAGACGGCCAACACTTCAGCACACGCATCTCGTTGCGCGGCGATGCCTACCATGCCTCCGATGTTCCCCTGGCTGATCGCAAGCAATCCGGATTTGTCAGCAGATTCATTCCCGAGGGACTCGTCGAGTGGCGCTACCCCTTCGCCCGGATGAGCGACACCTCCCATCAGCTGCTCGAACCGATGGCGATGGTCGTGTGGAGCCCCAATGGCGGCAATCCCCGGAACATTCCCAACGAGGACGGGCAGGACTTCGAGTTCGACGAAGTCAACCTCTTCTCGACCAACAGGTTTCCCGGTCTCGACAGGGTCGAGGGCGGGCTGCGGATCAATTACGGTCTGCGCCTCGGTCAGTACGGCCACGATTCCGGGCACTACGAACTCTTTCTCGGCCAGGCCTGGCGAGCGCGCGACGACAGCACCTTTGACGAGAGCCAGGGTCTGTCAGGACACTTTTCCGACTATGTCGGGCGTCTGCAGATCAATCCCTTCCCCTACTTCGACATGCTCTACCGGTTCCGCATGTCCGACGAGTTCAAGTCCCTCTACCGCTCGGAACTCGGCGTGAATGTCGGCACCGACGACGCGAATCTCGAGTTGAGCTACGTGCGGCTCGACGAGGAAACCGACCCCATCATCTATCCCTTGAGGGAGCGCGCCCAGATCAACACCGGCGCCGTGTTCAGACTGATCGACAACTGGACCCTCACGGGAAGCTGGCGCGGTGATGTGGACAGGGGCGAATCCGTCTTGTACGGCAGCACGCTCGCCTACCGGGATGAATGTGTGGAGATGAGCCTGAGCGGAGAAAGGCGTTTCACCCGAGCCATGGACTACAACCCGGAAACCGTGATCATCTTCAGGATCCGGCTCGCCACGCTGGGTTGAAACCTCCATGTCATCTTGATTCACCCGATCGATTCCAGCACCTTGGCGGTCGTCTGGAGAGTGCATGTCAATGAACCGACGCTTGCCCTGGTTCCTGCCCGCCCGGGTGTTTCTCGCCCTTGCCCTGGCCTTCGTCCCGGTACCCGCCCTGACCCAGGAATCCCTTGGCATCGCCGTGGTTGTCAACGACGAGGCGATCACCGAAAGGGATCTGGCTGCGCGTCTGTCTCTCGTGCTGGCCCTGTCGGGAGTTGCCGATACGCCCGAAAGCCGCCGGCAGCTCCTGCCGCAGGTCACCAGGATGCTGATCAACGAGAAACTGCAAATTCAGGAAGGAAACCGGCAGGGGTTCGGCACGTTTCGCATTGATCGCAACGAGACCTACGGCTTCGTGGAACGCAGCCTTGGCCTTGGCCCGGGAGAACTCGTCATCTTCATGGAAGAGCGCGGCCTGAGTCTGGATTCGCTCGACGACCAGCTGACTGCGGAGATTGTCTGGGGTGAACTCGTGAGAGCCCGGCAACGCCAGCGCCCGATCTTCGAGGCTGAGGTGGAGGACGAGTACCAGCGCATGATCGCTGCCGCACACGAACCCCACTACCTGCTCGCCGAGATCGTCCTTTCCGTGGATGACCCGAAGGAAGAAGCAGGTGTGAGGGAGAACATCGAACGGCTCGCCGATGCCCTGCGTTCGGGGGGCCGGTTCAGCATTCTCGCCCAGCAGTTTTCGCAAAGCGCCAGTTCCAGCAATGGTGGCGATCTCGGCTGGATCGTTCACAGCCAGCTCTCCGGGGAACTCGCCGCGATTGTTCCCAACCTGCGTGTCGGCTACCTGTCGCCACCGATCCGCACTCTCGGCGGCTACACCCTGATCCTGATGCGCGAGATTCGACCGGGCTATCGCGTGAGTGACGCAGACATCGAGGTCACCATCCGCCAGGCGGTCTTTGCCGTGGACGAAGACGCCGCAGTCGCCGTGGAGAGGGTGTCCGACACCGTCTCCCCGCTCTCCTCGTGCGAGGATCTCGACTCTCTCGCCGCGGCTGATGGCGGGCCGCAGGTGAGCGATACCGTGACGGCAAGACTGACTGACCTCCAGGAGGACGTGCGCCGCCAGGTGGAAGACCTCGCGCCGGGCACGGCCGGCACTCCCGTTGCCAGCGCCGGCGAAGTGCGCGTCATGATGGTGTGCGATCGTGTCGAACACGGCCTGCCGACACGCGGGCAAGCCCGCAACGCGCTGGAGGCGCGCCAGCACGACACCATCTCGAGGAGCTATCTTCGCGACCTCAGACGCCAGGCGTTCGTCGACATCCGCATCCGGGAAGCGCGTTGAACCCACTCGACGACCTTCCCTGTCTGAGGGACGTCGCGGATACATTCTCTCTCAGGGCGCGCAAGTCACTGGGACAGAACTTTCTGTTTGACGAAAACGTGCTCGACCGCATCGCACGCAGTGCCGGTTGTCTTGAGGGCGCCGTTGTCGTCGAGATCGGTCCGGGTCCGGGCGGCCTGACGCGGGCCGTGCTGAGAGCCGGGGCAAGCCGCGTCCTTGCCATCGAGATGGACCGGCGGTGCTGCGCCGCCCTTTCCGGTCTTCGTGACGCCGCTGCCGGCAGACTCGCCATCCACGAAGGCGATGCCCTGGAGTGCGACCTCCGCCAGGTCCTGGAGCCGGGGGCGGTGGTCATGGGCAATCTCCCCTTCAACAGTTCGACACGCCTTGCCATGCGCCTGATCGAACATCGCCACCTGATCGATCGCATGATCCTGATGTTCCAGAAGGAAGTGGCCGAGCGGCTTGTCGCTGTGCCGGGAAGCCGTCAGTACGGCAGGCTGAGTGTCCTCGTACAGTGGCTGTGCCGGGTCGAGTGGTGTTTCGGCATTGCCTCCGCCTCCTTCGTCCCGGCACCGAAGGTGCGTGCGGCGGTGGTCCGCATCACGCCGCGCGACACCCCTCTTTCGCCAGCCCCCGAACCGGTGCTGCGCACATTGACGCAAGCGGGCTTCGGCCAGCGGCGCAAGGTGCTGCGCAACGCTCTGGGCGCCGTCTCGAGAGATCCGCAAGGTCTGCTTCACGCCGCCGGTGTGGATCCACGGGCCCGGGCCGAAGAGGTCGACATCGCCTCGTGGTGTGCTCTGGCAAGGGAACATGCGAAACGCGCGGCCACGCGATGATGACCCGATCGGCGACAACAAGAAGGGCAACGGACCGGTGACGGTGGATACAGCGCCGCCGGAATCCGCATCGAAGCGCGGCGGTCGTGTCACGCCGATGATGGAGCAGTACTGGCGGATCAAGGCGGAGCATCGAGGGGAGCTTCTCCTCTTCCGCATGGGTGACTTCTACGAGCTCTTCTTCGACGATGCCGTAGCCGCTGCCGCTGCACTCGACATCGCACTGACCACCCGCGGACAGCACCAGGGCAAGGATGTTCCGATGTGCGGCGTCCCGGCGGTATCCGCCGACAGCTATCTCGAACGGCTCATTCACAAGGGATACCGGGTGGCGGTCTGTGAACAGGTCGAGGACCCCGCCGAGGCGAGAAAGCGCGGCGCAAGCGCCATCGTGCGGCGGGATGTCGTCCGCATCGTCACACCCGGAACGCTCGTCGAGGACACGCTTCTCGATGCCCGTTCCACCAATCACCTGGCGGCGCTGGCCCAGGCGGGCTCCACCACCGCGGTTGCCTGGATCGAGATGTCGACGGGCAGCTTTTCCGTCACGGACATCGCAGTGGCCGACCTCAACGCCCTCCTGGAGAGTGTCGCCCCGGCCGAACTCGTGGTGGCGGAGCGGGCAGGCGATGATGGCACCCTTCAGGATGCGCTGGCGCCGTGGTGCGAGCGGCTGGTCCGGGAACCCGACAGCAGGTTCGACAGCCGCGCCGGGGAACGGCGACTGCGCCACCTTTACGCCGTTGCCTCGCTGGATGGTTTCGGTTCCTTCACTCGGGCCGAACTGGCGGCCATGGGCGCGCTGCTGGGCTATGTCGAACTGACCCAGAAAGGCCGCTTTCCGAGACTGGCGCCACCGGTGCGCCAGGTGGCCGGGCAGTCGATGCTGATCGACCAGGCAACGCGGCGCAACCTTGAACTCATGCGCACACTTGACGGCCATCGCCAGGGGAGCCTCCTTGGCATCATGGACCGCACCGTGACGGGCGCCGGCGCCCGCCTGCTCGGACAGAGACTGACCGCGCCACTGACCGACACTGGGGCCATCGCCGGGCGCCTGGATGCGGTCCAGCTGTTTGTCGAGGACCCGGAGTCGCGTGGCGACATCAGGGCCACCCTCGCGCAAACGCCCGATCTCGAGAGAGCGCTGGCGCGCCTGGCACTGTCGAGGGGCGGCCCTCGCGACCTCGCAGCCATTCGCGATGGCCTGACGGCGGCCGGCAGTCTGGCTGCCCGACTGTGGCGCCATGATGATCTGCCGCGGGAACTCGCCGGGGCGGGGAGCGCCATTGAGGCTGCCCCTCCACTCGTCGATGAACTGACCTGTCTCCTCGTCGACAATCCTCCTCCACTCGCCCGGGATGGCGGCTTCGTGCGCGCCGGCTACAGCCCGGAACTCGACCAGGCAAGGGAACTGCGCGACAACAGCCGGCAGCTGGTGGCCGGACTCCAGGGGACGTACCAAACGGCCACCGGCGTCGCTTCCCTGAAGATCCGCCACAACAATGTCCTGGGATACTACGTCGAGGTCGCCAGCAACCATGCGCAACGACTCGATGAGAGAACGTTCATCCATCGCCAGACCATGGCCAACGCGATGCGTTACACGACCGTCGAGCTGGGCGACCTTGAGACGGCGATGTCGCGAGCGGCCGACCGTGCCATCGCCCTCGAACTCGATGCCTTCAACAAGGCCACGGCCGACATGCTCGCAGAGGCCTCCGCGATAGCCGCAGCCGCCGGGGCGGTCGCCGTCATTGACGTGGCTGCGGCGCTCGCGGACCTTGCCGTAGAACGCCGCTATACGCGTCCGGCGGTGACAACGGACCTCGACTTCACGATCGAGGGGGGACGTCACCCCGTCGTCGAGGTCCTGGCCAGCGAATCGGCGGAGTTTGTCGCCAACGGCTGCGGTCTCGAGGACAACGCCCGCCTGTGGTTGCTCACCGGACCCAACATGGCCGGAAAGTCGACCTTCCTTCGGCAGAACGCACTGATCGCCGTCATGGCCCAGGCCGGGAGCTATGTGCCGGCGGATACCGCCAAGCTTGGAATCGTCGACCGACTGTTCAGCCGCGTCGGTGCTGCCGACGATCTCGCACGGGGACGATCGACGTTCATGGTGGAGATGGTCGAAACTGCGGCCATCCTCAACCAGGCCGGGGAACGATCCCTCGTCATACTCGACGAGATCGGTCGTGGAACGGCAACCTTCGACGGCCTTTCCATCGCCTGGGCAGTCCTCGAGCACCTTCACGATATCAACCGGTGCAGGGCGCTGTTCGCCACCCACTACCATGAACTGGCGGCGCTCGCCGCAACCCTGACGGCACTGAAACCGCACTCCATGCGGGTGAAGGAATGGAAGAACGATGTCGTGTTCCTCTACGAGGTGGAGCGTGGCGCAGCTAACCGGAGCTACGGCATCCACGTCGCCCGCCTCGCCGGACTTCCGCAGGCGGTCATCGACCGTGCGAAGGACGTGCTCGAGACCATCGAAACGGGTGATGGCGCAACCTCCCTGGCACGGCTCGCCGATGAACTGCCCCTCTTCGAGGTGGCGCAGAGACACACGCGGGATGTTGCGCCGGCCTCCGCCCTCAGACAGGCTGTCGACGATGCGGTGCCCGATCGGCTCACGCCGCGCCAGGCACTCGATCTGGTCTACCGGCTGAAGGATCTGGCGGAGGAGGAGAATGACTGATCCCCGGGGAAGGTCCTCACCTGGCAGCCTAGTGAACCGGCAGTGCCTGCGCCGGGCGCTCGCCACCCTGCCGGCCACGAATGAAGGCCTCGACGACGTGCTGCGCCATGTGCTCGACGATGGCATGGCGCGGCTGCGCGACCACCTCGAAGGCGGCGCATCCGGGATCGCGCTTGTCACCGCGATGAGCCGGCTTGTCGACACGGTGCTGAAGGAACTGTTTGCCCATGTCCTGAAAGGAGAGAGCGGCAGCGATCACGACCGCATGGCCCTGGTCGCCGTCGGTGGCTATGGACGTGGCGAACTCGCGCCACATTCCGATCTCGATCTCCTCTTCCTGCTCGCCGGTCCGGTCACGACGCGCCAGGAAACGGTTATCAGCCGCGTCCTCTATTGCCTGTGGGATCTTGGTCTCAAGGTCGGCCACGCCACGCGCACTCTTGACGAGGCCATCGAATGTGCCCGCGACGACATGACCATCCGCACCGCGGTCCTGGAGGCCCGTCTGCTTGCCGGAGACCGGAGTCTCTTCCGGACATTCCGCCGCCGCTTCCAGAGATCGGTGGTGACCGGCAGTGATGCGGCCTTCGTGCGTGCCAAACTCGAGGAACGTGACCGGCGGCATCTCAAGACGGGCGACTCGCGCTATGTCCTAGAACCCGATGTCAAGGAAGGAAAGGGAGGGCTGAGAGACCTTCATGTCCTCGTGTGGATCGCGAGGTACCTCTACCCGATTGCCCGCATCGAGGATCTGGTGCCGCGCGGGGTGCTGAGCCGCGCCGAACTCTCGAGATTCCGCCGGGCAGCGGACTTTCTCAACAGGGTCAGGTGCCACCTCCACTTCCTGTCGGGCCGCGCCGAGGAGCGACTGACATTCGACCTGCAGACGGACATCGCCCGCCGCATGGGCTTTTCCGATGCGCGAAATCAGCGGGCTGTCGAGCGCTTCATGAAACGCTACTTCCTTGCCACCCGGGAGGTCGGCGGCCTGTCCCGCATCTTTGCCGCCGTCATCGCCGAACAGCATGGCGGCCAACCGCGATCCAGGTACGTGTCCGATGCCGCGGAAATCGACGGCTTTCCCGTCTCCGGCGGCATGATCTCGATCCGCAACCGCCGGCATTTCGAGGAGTCGCCCGGCGATCTTGTACGCATGTTCCACGTCTCGCAGGACCGGCGCATCGACATCCATCCCCGGGCCCTGTGGCTGATGACCCAGAGTCTTGCGCGGATCGACGACAGGCTGCGCCATGACGCTCTTGCCAACAGCCTGTTCATGGACATCCTGACCGCCAGGGATGATCCCCTCGGAACACTCCAGGCGATGAACGAGGCCGGCGTGATGGGCCGGTTCCTGCCGGATTTCGGACGTGTCGTCGCCCAGATGCAGCATGACATGTACCATGTCTACACCGTCGATGAGCACTCCATCAGGGCCGTTGGAATCCTCGCCGCCATCGAGCGTGGCGAGATCGCCGACGAACTGCCCCTGGCCACCGGGGTCTTCCCACTGATCATGCAGCGCCGCGTCCTCTACCTTGCCGTTCTCCTCCACGACATCGCCAAGGGGCGCGGGGGCGATCATTCCGTTCTTGGCGCCGGGGTCGCCGACCACCTGGCGCCACGTCTCGGTTTCACCGCAGAGGAAACCGAGACCGTGTCCTGGCTGGTGCGCCATCACCTGATCATGTCCAACACGGCCTTTCGCCGTGATCTTGAGGAGCCACGCACGATCGACGGCTTTGCCGGGATCGTCCAGTCGATCGAGCGCCTGCGGCTGCTGCTCGTCCTGACGGTCGCCGATATCCGCGCCGTTGGACCACGGGTGTGGAACAACTGGAAGGGCGACCTCCTGAGGGAGCTCTATTACCGGGCCGAGGAGGTGATCTCCGGCGGCCATGGCGCCGCCATTGCCAAGAAGGCGCGGGTCGAGGCGCGCATGGACCGTCTCAGGGAGGCGCTGGAGGACTGGCAGCCCGTCATGATCGACAACCACATCGCGCGTCTCGTCAAACCCTACTGGCTTGCCTTCGACAGTGCTGCCCACGTGCGGCATGCCGAACTGATGCGCCACGGCCTCAACGGTGACATGACCGTGGCGACCGAGATCGACGATGCCAGAGACATCACGGAGGTGACCGTCTTCGCACCGGACCGTCCCGGGTTGTTCGCGGAAATCGCCGGCGCCATCGCGGTGGCCGGCGCCAGCATCGTCGATGCCCGCATTTTCACCACCCTCGACGGCATGGCACTCGATGCCTTCCGGGTGCAGGACGAACACCAGTCGGCTTTCAGGGACAAGAGACGCCTGGAGCGCTTGCGCGACACCATCCGGCGCACGCTTGCCGGGGACCTCGATCTGGCCGGCGAAATCAACCGCCGTCGCAAGGGTTGGCACAACGGTCCGGATCTTGCGGTCCTGCCGCGTGTGCTGGTGGACAACAGGGTCTCGACCCGCCACACGTTTGTCGAGATCACGGCGCGCGACCGGCGGGGCCTGCTCTCAGACCTCGCCCACGCCGTGGCAGAACTCCACCTGTCGATCGTCACCGCTCGTGTCGCCACATTCGGGGAGAGGGCGGTCGACGCCTTCTACCTGTGCGACGGCGATGGCGGAAAGATCACCTCCGAGACGGAGCTCGACAGTTTGCGGCATCATCTGATCCGCACCATCGAGGCGGATGAACCGGCACCGGCGACGGTGCATTGACGACGCCTTCCAGCGGGGCGCTCAGGAGGGGGTGGCACCGGCGCATCTGGAAAACCGCCGCACCCATCATGGTGTCGAATCTCGCCCTGCCCGTCGTTGGCATGGTGGACACCGCCATGGCCGGACACCTGCCGGGTCCGGAGTATCTCGGCGGCGTGGGAGTGGCCGCCCTCATCTTCAGTTTCACCTTCTGGACATTCGGATTCCTGCGTCTGTCGACCACAGGATACATTGCCCAGGCCTTCGGACGCGGCGACCGGGAGGAACTCAAGGCGATCGTCATCCGGGCGGCAGTGATCGCCCTGGTGATCGCCTTCGCCCTCATCGTTCTCCAGAGCCCCTTGCGCTGGCTGGCGCTGGACCTTGTCGAGGCCGGACCCCTGGTGTCGTACCAGGCGGCGCTCTACTTCGATGTACGGATCTGGGCTGCGCCCGCCGTGATGGGCAACTTCATCGTCGCAGGTGCGCTGATCGGGCTCCAGAGAACCGGTCTGGCGCTGGTTGTGCAGACCGTCATCGCAACGCTCAACGTGGGTCTCGACATCCTCTTCGTTCCCGTCCTCGGCTGGGGAGTGGAGGGCTTGGCGGCCGCCACCGCCATTGCCGAGGTCACGGGCCTTGCAACGGGTCTCCTGGCGATCGTTCGCGCCCTGCCGGACGGCCGCGGACCCTGGCCCTTCGGCTCTGCCCGGATTCTGGAACCCTACTGGCCGCTGCTGGCTCTCAACCGGGATCTCCTGATCCGCACACTCCTTCTCAACGTCGCGTTCGGTGTCTTCATCAGCCTTTCGGCGCGGATCGACGACACCACCCTGGCAGCCAATGAGATTCTCTTGATGTTCCTCACCTTCGCCGCCTTTGCCCTGGACGGCTTCGCCAACGCCTGCGAAGCCATCGTCGGCGAAGCCTTCGGCCGCAGGGATCCCCGAATGCTGGGGGAGGCCGTGAGGGTGACCTTCCTGTGGTCGGGGCTGACGGCGGTGGTCGTCTGCCTCGGATATGCCCTTGGCGGAGATCTCCTCATCCTTCTTCTCACCGACATTCCGGAGGTGAGGGCGCATGCCCTCGCCCATGTGCACTATGCGATCCTCATGCCCGTCATCGGCGTGTGGTCCTTCCAGCTCGACGGTATCTTCACGGGCGCCGCCCGGGGCCGTGACATCAGGAACGCGATGGTCCTGGCGGTCGTCATCTACCTGCCGGCGATCTACCTGCTCCATGCGGAACTCGGCAATGATGGCCTGTGGCTGGGCCTTGCCCTCCTGTTCGTTGTCCGGGCCCTGGCCCTGTGGCGTCGCTACCCCGGACTCGCCCGCGACGCCGCACCGGCCCGGTGAAACGCCCGATCAGGTTCCGGTGTTCATGATCCCCTGATAGGGTGGCGTCGTACTCTGCGACGCAGCTAGGTGATCCCCATGGTGGACAAGAGCCCCCTGACCGTCATCGGCATTCCCTGTGACGTGCGCATGATCGACATCCACCCGTTTCATGCAGTGGGCGAGAAGTACATCGATGCCATTGCCCACGGCGCCAGTGCGGTGCCGATGCTGATTCCCTGCTTCGGCAGGGGCCGCGACCTCGAGCCCCTGGAAGACGTCTACGCCATCGACGACCTGCTCGACCGGGTCGACGGCATCTTCCTGCCGGGCAGTCCGAGCGATGTTCACCCGCACCACTACGGCAATGGTGAGCCGAGGGAGTTCACCATGCTGGACACACAGCGCGACACGCTGGCATTGCCGCTCATCCGTCGCGTCGTCGAGCGCCGGATTCCATTGCTGGCCGTCTGCCGCGGTATCCAGGAACTCAACGTGGCACTCGGCGGCACTCTCCACATGGTTCTGGACGAGGTCGATGGACTGATGGCGCACCGGGTTGGCAAGTCGAAGCCGCGCGACGAACAGTACCAGTTGCTGCACGACATCGATGTCGTTGCCGACGGCACGCTGCACGCCATCACCGGACTCGGGCACTATCGCGTCAACTCGGTGCACGGTCAGGGCATCGCCCGTCTGGCGGCAGACCTTGCCGTCGAGGCGACGTCCCCGGATGGACTGATCGAGGCGGTGAGTGTGCGGCGTGCGCCAGTCATGCAGCTCGGCGTGCAGTGGCACCCCGAATGGCGGTTTCGGGAAAGGGCCTACGATCGTGCGCTGTTTGCCGCCTTCGGCGCCGCCTGCCGGGGCGCTGTCGTCCCCAGCCCCGGAGCCTGAAGACCATGGTGCAGCCGACGCTTCCCGATTCCTGGTACACGTCAGCGACGATCGCGCGGCGGGAACGCGACGCCATCTTTGCCCGTAACTGGTCCCTGTTCGGGCCCGAACACGAGGTGGCACGCCCGGGAACCTGGGCGGCGCGCACGGTGAACGGCTGGCCCGTTGTCGTGCTGAAGGACCGCGGCGGAGACCTGCGCGCCTTCCATAACCACTGTCGCCACCGTGCCGCCTCCCTGTTGCCTGACGGTACCGGTTCCTGTCCGGCACGGCTTGTGTGTCCCTACCACGGCTGGACCTATGAACTCGACGGCACTCTGGCTCTGGCGCCACGGTTCGGTGAAGACCTGAAGAGGGACGCCATGTCTCTGCGGCCGGTCCGCGTGGCAACCTGGCGGGGATGTGTCTTTATCGCCATCGACCCGACCACGCCCCCGCTCCTCACCTGGTTGGGCTCCCTTCCCTCCCTCGCAGAACCATGGCCGGAGACGAGCGCCTTCACCTACCGCGGGCACTTCACGGTGGAGGGCCACGCCAACTGGAAGACCTACTGCGACAATACCCTGGAGGGTTACCACCTGCCCTTCATTCACGAGCGCCTCGCGCAATCACTCGAGACACAGGCGGTCACCATCCGCAGTTACGATGATCACCGTCTTGTCGTCTTCCACATCACCTACCGCGGGGATGGCGCCGGCCTTCGGGGCGACGACGGCATCTGGTTCTGGCGCTATCCCGGTTTCCAGGGTGTTCTGGGCGCCACCGGGTTCAAGGCCGAACTGATCGAACCGACAGGCCCCGCCAGTCTGCGTTCCGTCAGCTGGGCATGGTACGACCCCTCGATGAGCGAAGGCGACATCGCGGACAGCTACGCCTGGGCCAGGACCATCGTCGAGGAGGACCTCGCCATCTGCGAATCGGTCCAGCGCAACCTCGAGGCCCATGCCTGGCAAAGCGGTGTTCTCTCCCCCGTCATGGAGTGCCACACCGCGGCATTCCAGGAACTTGTGCGGCGCGATGTCGGTGAGGAACCGTGACGCAGGCGGGTCAATCCCACCAGATCATGGGCAATGTCGAGAGGACTTCGACCCCTGTGCCGGTGACAAGCATGTTCTGCTCGAAACCCGCACTTCCCAGGCCGGGAAGACCGAAGAAGGCCTCGATGCCGATCGCCATCCCCTCCTCGAAGATGTCGTCATCTCCACACATGTCAACGCCGATATAGGGCTTCTCGAAGAAGAGGCCGAGACCATGTCCGAAGTGAGGCCACTTCTCGGCCATCTGGTTGGATTCAGCGCCGTACTGCCGTGACAACTGCAGACCGTGGCGAGCCACCTCCTTCACCCGGGCGCCCGGACGGATCTGCTCCATCACCGCCTCGACAATCCTGGCGCCGGTCTCCACCATGTCCTTCTGCTCCGATGATCGCGGTTTCCCGCCACAGACCGTGGTGCGGCCCGGATCCTGGTAGTACCCTTCGAACATCGGGCCATAGACCCAGGCACGCACCAGATCGCCCTCCCGGGGCGCCTCGAAGGTGTAGGCAGCGATCGGATTGGCGACGAACTGGTTGATGAGGTCGCCGTGGCAACACGGCAGCATGTGGATGGTGCCACCCGAACGCACCACTTCGCGCGCCGCCTCCGATGCCGCCTCGGCCTCCGGCCGCCCCATGATCAGCCCTTCGACGAACCGGGTCAGCGCCCGGCTCGCCGTAGCCCCGGCGATACGCATGGCGTCCTGTTCGAGGGAGGACTTGATGCGCCTGCAGCTGAGTACGAGATCATCCTCGATGACCCAGTCGATGCCCGGAGCGCACTCGCCGATGACATTCCAGTAGCGCAAGGGGACGACATCGCTGCCGACAAGGCCCACCGGTCCCGTCACGCCGCCATCGACGAGCGCTTGTGCGACACTGCGAAACGGCGTGTTGGACGACAGGATCCTCGGCGTTGCAATGAGTTCACTCCGCAATCCCGGTTCATCGGCGTGGAGTTCGGGTTCCTCACCGCGGCGAAGCAGCACCGCATTGAACGAACGCCCCTCGAACAGGAAGGAGTCATATCCCTGGCCTGACGCCGTCGAGAAGAAGTTGGTGAGCCAGAGTACGTCGCCGCAGCGGTCGTTGGTCCCGCCCGAGCGCCCGAAGACAACCGCTGTCTCCAGGCCGCGCCGGTCCATCTCGCCTTCAACGTCCCGCCACCGCGCCTGGTACTCCGCGTCAGGAAAGAACCGTCCAAGTGCCGCCATGTTCTCCGATCCGGTCTGTACCCTGCAGAGCCATCATAACCTCACGGCCGAACCTGTCATCAGGCGTCGTTCCGGATCGCCTCGGCAGCTGGTTCAGCGGCGTGAGAAGACCAGCATGTGGTTGTTCGACGGCATCGCGATGACGCGTTCGAACTCGAGACCGTGAGCGTGTGCCGTGGCCGCAACATCGTTGACATCGCGCAGCCCCCACCCCGGATCACGCTGGCGCAGCATGGCATCGAAACTCCTGTTGCTCCTGGCGCCAAACTCGCCATTGAACGTGAAGGGGCCGTAGACAAGGAGATGGGCGCCGGGCGGAAGCAGGCGTCCGGCACCGGCAGCGAGCCCCTCCACTGTGGTGCGTTGCGTGCAGTGGAGCATGTTGATGTTGAGGACAAGCCCGAATTCCCCGTCAAGCCGGTCCCACCACGCCTCGTCCAGAACATCAAGGGCAACGGGAGATGCGACATTGGGCAGCGATCCTGTCCAGGCGGACTCGCTTGCCCGCATGCGTTCATCCGGATCGCTGGGTTGCCAGTGGATGTCAGGAAGGGATGTTGCGAATCGGGCGACGTGCTGACCCGGGCCGCTGGCGACTTCCAGCACCCTGGTGCCACTGCCGCAGTAGCGCGTGAGGACGTCAAGGATGGGCCCGCAATTGCGATCCGCCGCCGGTGCATGGAGCCGGTCATCCCGATCGGCCGCAGCGAGGCCCGGGTAGAAGGGAGAGGTCACAGGCCTCTCGCATGGTTGATGGCCTGGAGGAGCTGTGGTGAGATCATTCCTGTCACATCGACTTCGGCCACCGTCTGAAAGGCGCGCACGGCCTTCCTGGTTAACGGGCCGACCGTTCCGTCGACGGGACCAGGGTCGAAACCGAGATCATGCAGCCCGTCCTGCACCGCGCGCGTATAGCTGCGCAGCAACCCCTTGCGGGTCAGCCGTCTCTCCGGCGACGCCGCGTCAAGGGCGGCTTCGGCACGCAGCCTCTCGATCAGCGCATCATCGATCCTGCCGTCGACGGCAAGGCCGAACTCCCCCTGAAACGCTTCCAGGGCGCGCCGGGTATTGCCCCCCATGGCGCCATCGACGGGACCGGGGTCGTAACCCATCACCTGGAGGGCCTGCTGTACGGCCGAGATGCGTTCGGGATCGTCCCCCCGGGCCGGCATCGCGACAAGGAGTGCCAGGGCCACCGCCAGACAGGAAAGGGTCTTGCCGTCAACCACCCGACACCTCCTCTGGCCGCCGTCCGACAATCCTGGTGTAGATCTCCGGATCCGTCGCTCCTTCACTGGCGACGAGAAGCACATCGCTCGCACGATCAAGCCCCAGTGCCTGGCCGACATCGCTCTCCTCCAGCGCCGCCAGCAGGCCTGCCAGACCGGCCGCACCCGATTCTCCCACGACCAGCGGCGTCTCGGCATCGTTCGCAAGCGTCACCATCGCTTGCGGGGAGTACCGGTCGGCAATGGTGACGAAAGCATCGGCTCCGCACTCCAGAATGTCCCAGGCCAGCGGTGACATCGTCCCGGCAGAAAGACAGGCCATGACGGTGTCGAGAGATCCCGACCCCACGGTCGGGTGGCCGTGAACGGCGCTCTGGTAGACACAGTCGGCTTCGTGGGGTTCGACAACCACTGTCAGCGGCCGCGCGCTGCCCCAGTCTTCCCACATCGGCCCCGCCACCGCCGCTGCCAGTCCGCCGACGCCCGCCTGGATGAAAACGTGGCTTGGCCGGCGTGCGGCCATCTGTTCCATCGCCTCGTTCATCATCACCGTGTAGCCCTGCATCACCCAGGAGGGAATGTCCTCGTAGCCGGGCCACGATGTATCCGAGAGGACGATCCAGCCGCGGCTCCTGGCATCCTCCGCAGCCTTCAGGACCGAGTCGTCGTAGGTTCCGTTCACGCGCATGATGTCGGCGCCGTAGGCCGCGATCGCGTCTTCACGCCCCTGACTGACATGGTCATGGAGGTAGATGACGGAACGGGCGCCGGCCAGTCCTGCTCCCCACGCCACAGCCCGTCCGTGATTGCCGTCCGTGGCGCAGCACACCGTGACACCGGCAACTGCGTCCCTGGCGCGTCCGGCCATGATGTCATCCATGGTGCGACCGGTTTCCCGGCTGAGTACCCGCAGCACGCCATAGGCGCCACCGAGAGCCTTGAAGCTTCCAAGGCCGAAACGGTGGCCTTCGTACTTGATCCTGAGACCGCCAATGCCGAGTCGCGACGCGAGTCCGGACAAATTGACGAGGGGAGTGGGACCATAGTCCGGCCAGCACGTGATCGCCTGCCTTGCGACACTGCGTGTCGCTCGCGACATCACGCGCGCCTGGGGCTGATCGTAGGCCCTTCGCCGCACCTGCGGATCATTGAGGTGGAGCCTGATGGCGTCCGTGCGCGTCATGGCCCGAAACTACCGCCCCGGCGCACAGTCCGGCAAGGGACTGCCGGTGCAAACCCCGGAACCCGTCAAGGAGCAGCAGGTGGCCGTTCGCGCGGCGCTGGTGCGATCCGCAACAAGGAAACCGACGAGGATCTCCGAATCATCCTCACTCCCGGCGCCTCTCTGGGCGATGCGCGTCCGACTCGGCGCCTCTTTGCCCGCGCCCATCTCGAGCGGTACTTCAACCTTTCGATCTTCGCGCACCTCGCCAGGGAATTCCTGGATCCGGATCGCCGCAGGAAGGTCACGGTTAAGCGCCTGCCTCGTGGTGACCTATCTCACCTGGATTGCCCGCTCTTCCGACTTGTCTTCCCTCATGAGTGGCCGGGGTCCAGGACATTCGCGATCCTGGCGGGCCGGCGAAAGCGTGGGCGCGGGCCGGACGGATCGACATCACCGCCCAAGGCCGCAAAGTCAACATGAAGCGCATGGCCAGCGCGCCGTCGACGGGGCATGGCTGTGGCGGGCCCCGGAAACGCTCCTTCCATGACTGTCACGCATTACGGCGGTCCGTCGATTTCACCGGGCAGGACATAGGCGCTCTCCGGCTGCCACGACGCAAAGATCCGCTCGCCAACGTTGGTGTTGAGATGCGCGATCTCGCCATGGCTCTTCTGGGCCCTGATTTCCTGGCCATCGCCGGTTTCCATGTGGATCGTCACCGTGGCGCCGATAAACTCCTCTCCGATCACCCTGCCTTCCAGGAAGTTCCCTGCGTCGGCCGGCCGGTCCTGCGAGAGCACCATGCGGTCGTTGCCGACCACGAACACCGTTGACGTTCCTTCCTGTGCCGTGCCCGCGCCGCTGCCTGTTACCCGGAACCTCCCCCGGCCGGTCTCGATCGAGACAAGGCCGCCATCCACGGAAACCACGCGGCCCCGGAAGATGTTCGAGGAGCCGAGGAACTCCGCGACGAAGTGGTTGTGTGGCGTACGGTAGATCTCGACGGGCGCACCGATCTGCTCGATCCGGCCACGACTCATGATCACGATCCGGTCGCCCATGGAAAAGGCCTCGGACTGGCTGTGCGTCACATAGACGAAGGTGATTCCCAGATCCTTCTGGAGGCCCGAGAGGATGGCCTGCATGCGGACCTTCAGATGGGCGTCCAGTGAACTCAGGGGCTCGTCGAGGAGCAGGATCTCGGGCTCGGTCACGAGCGAGCGCGCCAGTGCCACACGCTGGCGCTGACCGCCCGACAGCTGGCTGATGTCGCGCCTGGCGAATTCGGCGATCCCCAAGCGCTCAAGCCAGTCCATGGCCTTTCTGCGGCGCGTGGCCTTGTCCGTGCCGCGCATCTTCAGGCCGAATTCGACGTTCCGGAGGACATCGAGAAAGGGAAAGAGCGCCAGGCTCTGCCAGACCATCGGCGTGTCCCGCTTCCATGTCGGGAGTTCGTTGATCCGATGGCCGCCCAGGCGAATCTCGCCTTGTGTCGGGGCATCGAGACCGGCGAGCATGCGCAGTGTCGTGGTCTTTCCGCATCCGCTGGAGCCCATGATCACCAGGAACTCACCCTTGCGGATGTCCAGACTCATGCGGTCCACGGCGATCACGTCGCCGAAGCTCTTCACGATATCGTCGAAGACAACCAGCGTTTCAGCCACTGCGGACCTCCCTCAGGCCTCATCCGTTCGAGGCATTTCCTCGACCCTGCCCAGGCGACGCATCAACAGAACCTGCGCAAGGATGACCAGTGTCATTGTCGTCAGGAACACGATTGTCCCGATGGCGTTGATCCGCGGGCTGACCTGACCCTGCAGGAATCCCAGGACGCGGACCGGGAGCGTTTCGTTCAGCCCCGAAACGAACCAGGCGACCGCGAACTCGTCGAACGACACGGCCATGGTGATGAACAGGGCTGCTAGGATCGCGGGGCGCGCAAAGGGCACGATCACGTGGAACAGGGCTCGCCATTCGCCGGCTCCCAGGTTCCAGGCGGCCGCTTCGAGACTTGGATCCATCTGCGAGAGTCGCAACCGGATGATCGCCATCGCGAAGGGGCTGCACATGACGACATGGCTGATGATGACGGAGTGGATTTCACCCGACAGGTTGACGCGCGACAGAAACGCGAGCATCGCCAGGCCCATGATCACCACCGGGATCGTCGGCGGCAGCAATGCAAGGGCGAGGTACACCGGCTTGCCGAAGAACCTGTACCGGAAGTCGGTGTAGGCTGCCGCGAAACCAAGCGTCGTCGAAATCACGGAGGCGCAGATGCCGACGACCATGGTGTTGCGCAGTCCCTCCCATACCAATGGATCTTCCGCGATGGCTTCGTACCAGCGAAGGCTGAAGCCCCCCAGGGGCAGCGAGGGGAAGCGGTCAACGTTGAAGGAAAAGACGAAGCTTGCCGCGATCGGCGCGAACACGAAGGCGAATGCCAGGACGACGTAGGCGCGCAGCCCCCAATCGATGAGCCGATTCCGGTTCATGCTCTCTTTCTGTAGGCATAGCCAATCGCCGAGAAGGCGACGGCCAGAAGCGTTGCGATCATGACAATCGCGATGACCGCGGCCCGCGGCCACTGCTGGCCGGCCTTGGTCGTGTCGGTGATCATGATGCTGAGCGTCGGCGGCTTGCCTCCTCCCAGATAAAGGGGACTGACAAAGTCTCCGAACGTCAGGATGAAGCAGAAGAGGGCGGCGATCACGATTCCGACCCTGGCCGACGGTATGATGACGAGGAAAACCGTCCGGAGCCGCCCGCAGCGCAGGTTGTGCGCCGCCTCGATCAGCGTGCGGTCAACGAACATGAGGCTGAACACCTGGAGCAGCACGACAAGCGGAAGGCAAAGGGTCAGATAGCCCGTCATCGTGCCGAAATCCGTGTTCAGCATGGTGTAGGGCCCTGCGCCCACGAGACCGAAGGCCGCATTCAGTATCCCGTTGTCGCTCAGGAATATCTGCCAGGAATAGACGCGTACCAGGTAGCTCGTGAAGAACGGGATTACCATGAGGAAAATGGCCAGCCGCCGCAGGTTCGCCGACAGCTTGAAGGCGATGCCGTAGGAGCAGGGAAACGCCAGGATGCTGACAAGCACCGAAGCGCCGGCCGCCAGGGCGAGCGTTCGCAGATAGGTGTCCCAGAATACGCCACGGCTGAACATCTTGGTCCAGTTGACGCTGTCGAAATCCGGGACCATTCGGTAGTTCTCGACCACCCAGAAACTGAGGGCCACGAGAAAGACGAGCGGAAAGGCAAAGAACAGGAGTTGCCAGACGAGAAGCGGCAAGGAAAGCGATAGTCCGAAGATCGTGACCTTCTTCATGCCTCAGGCATCCAAATCAGGTCTCCGGCCCGCTTTCCCGGGGACCCGTCGAGGCCTCCGGCACGTTGTCCCCGTCCGGAGGAAGGGCGCCGCAATCGAGAGCGCCCCTCTCCGAACCGGGATGTCTAGCCGCTCTTGTAGTCAGACCAGAAGTCGTTCCAGTCCTCAAGGGTTTGCTGCACAGGCAAGGCACGGAACTGGATGCGGCCTTCACGAATGTCATCCATCACGTTTTGCTGTCCCGGCACCATGCCCTGACGTTGCGCTTCTTCGGGAGTTTCGGCGTTGAGGAGATCCCATCCCTTCCGGCTGGGAATGAGCGCGGGGTAGGCAGCCATGTTGGCAGACTTCACCTGGCCCTCTGGCGAGGTGATGTACTGGATGAACTGCCGGGCCAGATCGGGATGCTGGGCGCCCTTCCCGATGGAAAATGACTCGGTCCACTGCAGTCCGCCTTCCTCGGGCACGACAGTCCTGACGGCAGCGCCTTCCTTTTGCAACACCCCGGTGATCCAGTCGCCGATACCGCAGAAGGCAAGCATCTGGCCGTTCTGGAGGGACGCGAATGTGCCACCATAGTCGAAGAACCCGCCGACCTGCGGACGCATCGACAGGGTGGTCTCCTGGAGCTTGTCCCATGCCGTCTCGTCAAGGTCGAATGGCGGCCGGTTGCCGTCGTAGAGGCTCACCTGGCCAAGATTCGGCAGGTGCCAGTCGAAGTGGCCGAGCTTGCCGGTAAGCTTGGGGCTCCAATAGACCCCGTAGGAGCGTGCTTCCTCCTCAGTCAAGGCCTCGGTGTTGTAGGCCACGCCCAGAAAGCCGAAGCGCGCCATGACGGAGAAGAGCTTGCCGTCCTTCCAGTGCCCCGGGAAATCCTGGAACTCCGGAAAATAGTCGTCGAGCGGATAGTCGCCCGGGTCGAGTTCTTCGACGTAGCCTGCGGCGTTGAGCTGCTGCACGTACTCGGCATCCGACAGGATCAGATCGTAGGTGCCGGGTGGCGACTGGGCAATCAGGGCCAGCATGTTGTCGCCGCCCGAATAGTACTTTGGCTTGACCTTGACATCATGCTGTTCCTCGAACTCAGCGACGATGTCGGGTTCGGCATGGCCGTACCACGCGAGCATGGTCAGTTCGGTCGTTGCCGCCGATGCCCTGCGTACGACGTACGGCGCCGACAACGTGCCACCGACTGCCGCCATGCTTCCATGCAGAAAGCGCCGGCGGGTGAAGAGGTGTCCCGACCCTGAACTTGGATTCGACATATCGCCATCTCCTGTGTTCTTCATGGGAAGTTCCAACGCGGACCGGCGTGGGCGCCGGCAGCGCCGGAACAATTCTTCAGGCAGGATATGAACGTTAACAGCCTTTTCGAAATAGATTGTCGAAATGGTTCCATTAGCGATGTTTCTGGCATCCTTGTGTGGCTCGTAGCTTCCATGCACACATGAAGGCATGCACGACGCACCCTCGCGGCGGTTCCGGCAAAGTTCCAGCCGTTTGAATTCAGACCCTCCAGCCCCGTCCAGGCCGGAGACGACGGGATGGACCAGGCGAACGCCCGCGCCGGATTGGCGGGGGGTGTCAGAAACAGAGCCCCAACGGGATGTACGCGAATGTCGGAAAACCGTCTTTCTCCGACAGGATCTTCATCCCCTCGAGGAGAGTCCTCTTGGCGAGGACACTGACGGCCTGTCCCTCCGGATCCGCGATCTGCAGCCCGGATATGCCCGGACTGCACCGCAAACTGCGGTTCGCCGCGTTCAACGCCTGCGTGGTGCGGTTGCGGTACTCGTATCCTTCGGGATGTACGACGACCGGATCAGGATTCTCCTCGTGCACGCCGACGGGTATGGCCGTCTGCTGCACCCACTCTCTGGCAACGTGGCGTGCAGCTCCCTCGCCCGTCATGGCGATGACGATATCGAACTCGCCCTTCCGGAAATCATCGAGCAGTTCGTGCCTGGAACTCCATCTCGACTCCGGGATGCCAGACGGCGTGCTCGGTCATCATTCCCTGAAGCATGGCGACCGCGTAGTCGATGGGCAATCCGACCCGAAGCACTCCCATGGCCGTCTGGCGTCTGAACGGCGCGATCACCTCGTCATTGAGACACAGGATGCGTGGCGCGTACACGTCCCGGATTTCTCGCTGCCCGGTCAACCGCAGGTTGCGCCCGAGCTTGACATCGTTCATCTCCTCCAGACGCCGCATTTGCAGGCAGACTGCCGCCTGGATCCGTTACGACAACGGCCTGGAGTTCGTCGCCGAGGGCGTGACGCGGTGGATCGCCGCAACGGCGTCATCGAGAGCTTCGACGCGCGGCCATGTGACGAGGCCCTGAACGGGGTGGTCTTCTGCACTCTCAGGGAGTCGGGAATCATGACCGGGGCGAGAAGACGCCATGACAACGCGATCCGACCACATGGCAGCCTGAAGTACCGGCCGCCGCAATCGTTGCGCCAAGCTGGCCACCCGGACGGCCGTGTCCACCTTCCGCCATCATCTTGAGGACGGCAGCAACTTCGCCGGGTCCTGCTGGTCTGTTCCGGTGCCGCCCATATCCGTCGCAAGGTCCTGGAAGCACTCATCGCCGATGAATGACCGGACAGGGCTGCTTTCGGGATTGACAATCATTTGCAATTGCAGTCAGCATGCCGCCCTGTCCTCGAGGGTGAGACACGGTGTTCATCTGCATCTGCAACGCCTATCGTGAACGCGACATCGCCGACATGGCGCAATCGGGCGTTCACTGCGCCCGCCAGGCCTATGCCATGCTCGGCTCCGGCCCCCGGTGCGGGCAGTGTCTGGAGGATGCCCAGGCGCTCATCGACATCGTCCGCGGCGACCGCCGGGATCAACGGCACATGGAACCACGCCCCCTGGATGGGTGACTCAGCCGGCGGCGGGCTGGCTCTGCAGCTGGATGTAGTTCCCGAGTCCCGTTTTCTCGATAAGGCCGAGTTGTGTTTCAAGCCAGTCGATGTGCTCTTCCTCGGCCAACAGGATATCGCGCAGCAGGTTGCGGCTGACGAAGTCGCTGTTGCCTTCACAGCAGGCGATTCCGTCACGCAGCGCAGGCACGGCGGCGTACTCGAGCCTGAGATCGCACTCCAGAATCTCCTTCACGTCCTCGCCGATCATCAACTTGCCGAGTTCCTGGAGATTGGGCAGACCCTCAAGGAAAAGAATACGTTCGATCAGGCTGTCGGCATGCTGCATTTCCTCCAGGGATTCCCTGTAATTGTGTTCAGCCAGGCGGGTGACCCCCCAGTCCTTGAGTATGCGCGAATGAAGAAAATACTGGTTGATCGCCGTGAGTTCGTTCTTCAGAACCCTGTTCAGGAATCCGATGACCTCTGGATTGCCCTTCATGAATGACTCTCTTGCCGGTGCCTGTGGAGGTGTCAATCTAGACGCGATCGGAGGCGGCCACAATCCAGGGCCGACTGACGTGAGGTGGCATGGGTGACAGCGCAACACTTCTGGCCATCGGTGACGTTCACCTCGGTACCCGGTGTTCCGGCATCCCCGATGCCGTCATGGACTGGGGGATCGATCCGGCGGACCTGACGCCGGCCGCGACCCTTGAGCGCTGCGTCGACCTGGCGATTGACGGGAAGGTCGCCGCCGTCCTCCTCGCCGGCGACGTGGTCGACAGCAGCAATGCCCGCTTCGAGGCCATGATCCCTCTCGAAACCTGCACGAGACGGCTCCTCGATGCCGGGATCGAGGTGATCGCCGTAGCCGGAAACCACGACGTCGAGGCGCTGCCCCGGATGGCGTCCATGGTCGAAGGCTTCCGGCTGCTCGGTGCCGGCGGCACCTGGCAGACCCATGTCGTCAGTCACCACGGCGCGGCGGTGGCCGAGATCATCGGCTGGTCCTTCGGCGCCAGCGAGGTCCGCCAGAGTCCGGTGGCGGATCTTCTCAGACATCCTCTGGCACGGGCGAGTGCGGGCATTCCGCGAATCGGTCTGCTCCACGCCGATCTTGGCGCTTCCGGAGGTGCCTATGCTCCGGTGAGACAGGCGGAACTCGACGATGCCGGTTGCGATGCATGGCTCCTCGGCCACATCCACAAACCCTCCCTTGCCGGTGTTCCTTGCGGATACCTGGGATCACTCGCAGGTCTCGATCCTTCGGAAACGGGACCACACGGTCCTTGGCTCATCACCCTTCTCCCCGATGGCCGGATGGAATTCCGCCAGGAGGTGCTGGCGCCGGTACGCTGGGAGGAGATCACCGTGTCACTCGACCACGGCCTCGAGGACGCCGACGACGTGGCGGACCGGCTGCTTGCCGAGGCCGAGGCACGCTGCCGCAAGCTTGCCGGTGAAGGCCCCCTGCCCAGGGTGCTCGGACTCAAGGCCCGCCTTGCCGGATCCATCCCCTGTCACGGGGACGTGATGATGCGTCTGGCCTCGGGTGACTGGACGGATCTCGGGCGCATGATCGACGGAACGGCGGTCTTCTACGGCCGCATCGTTCCGGCCCTGACACCCGTGAGGGACCTTCACGGGGTTGCCGAGGGCAGTGACCCGGCTGCACTGCTGGCCCGCCGCCTTGCCGCGCTCGAAGAGGGTGGAGAGGCAGCACGGGAGCTTCTCCGGCAGGCGCGCGCGGAACTGGCCGGTGTGGCGGGCGAGACCCATTGGGCGCCTGTTGACGACCATCGGCATGCCATCGATCCGCTGGCCGACGAGCCGCTGCGCGACATGCTCATCCGGGCTGGCAGGGCAGCCCTTGATGCCATGCTCGCCCGGGAGCGGCGAGACGAATGCACCTGAGGCTGAAGCGGTTGGCGATCCGCCGCCTCGGCGGGATCGAGACATCCTTTGCCATCAACATGGAGGGTGACGGCATCCACGTGATCGTCGGGCCCAATGCGATCGGCAAGTCAAGCGTCTGCCGGGCCGTCGAATGTCTCTACTGGACGGACCGGCATGACAGGCCGGCGCCCCGTATCGACGGCCAGTTCGAACAGGCCGACATCGTCTGGCAGGCACGCCGCGACGGCCCGAACCTCACATGGGTCAACCCCCAGGGAGAGGGCGTGCCACCCCGCCTGCCCGACTCGCGGCACGACCGTTCATTCTTTCTGCGCCTGCGGGATCTCATTGACCCATCCGCCGAGGGAACGCTCGACATCGCATCGCGGATCAGGCGCGAGATGTCCGGCGGCATTGATCTTGACGGCCTGGCGCAGACCCTCTTTCGCCCTCCCACCAGGCAGTCGTGCCGGGCCGCCCGGAAGAACTTCAACGAGTCGGCGAAGAGGGTCAGGACGACGCAGGGCCGTCACGCCCGCCTGCTACGGGACATGGAGCGGCTGAAGGAGCTGCAGGACGAACTCGAAACGGCGGTCAACCACGACCGGCGGCGCACGAGTGTCCGCCGTGCCAGGAGGCTTGCCGAACACCAAAGACAGCTTGCCGAAATCCGACAGGAGCTGGCCATCCTTCCCGACGCGCTGGAACGACTCACCGGCACCGAGCCGGAGGACATTGCCGGACTGGCCGAACGGGCCCGACGCCTGGAATCGCGGATCCGCGTTCAGGAAGAAGTTCTTGGTGACGCCCGCACTGCCCACGAGGATGCGCGCCTCGACTCGGTCGTTGCGCCGGCGGACCTCACCCTCTGGCGCCAGCGGGGCAATGACCTCGCCACCATCGAAATGGATCTCCGGGAAGCCCGGAAGATCCTTGAGCAGCGACGCCACGAACTGAAGCAGGCCCTCGGGGCCATCGGTGGGTCCGACGAGGGAATCGATCTTTCTCCAGGCGACCATGCCAGGCTCTTCGATGCCCTCCGCGTGGCTGAAAAACACCGTCTCGCGGCAGACACCCTGCAATCGCGGATCGATCTTCTTCGAAGCCTGCAGGACGACAGTGCTCCGGTTGAGGAGCCGGAGTCACTTCGCGTGGAAATCGACCTGCTGCGCCGCTGGCTGCGCTCCAGCGCGCCCGCTCGAAAGAGCGCATGGGTTGTTGGCGCCCTGGCCGTCGTGGCCACCGGCGTCCTGCTGACGCTCCTTGCCGATCCCTCCTTCGGATTGCTGGCGGCAGCCGGTGGTGGTGTGTTGGTGCCGGTTCTCGCGTCGCGCCGCGGCGACAGGGCCATGGTGGAAGAAGAGTTCACACGGCTTGACCTCGAGCCTCCCCGCGGCGCCGGACCGGCCACGGTCCGGTTGAAGACGTGTGAAGCCGACATGGCGTCCTTCGAGGCCCGCATGCAGCGCCGGCGCGACCGGGACGTTGAACTCCGCAAGCTCGAGAGCGAACACGCCAATCTCGCCGCCCGCACACCCTCTCTGGAAGAGCTCGCAAGGCCGCTCCTGCACGAATTCGGTCCACTGCCCTCGCACGTCGAATTGCTCGACCTTGCCGATTCGCTGATGCATCTCAGAAAGGCACGTATCGACAGTGAGGGGGCCGGCGGCGTTGTCGCACACCTGGAGGCGCGGCATGCCGGCATTCTGTCGGAGCTTGCAACCTTCCTGTGCCGCCATGGTGAGACACGCCCACGAGATGCGCGGGAAGCACTGGCCCGCCTCGACTCGCTGGACCAGCGCAGCGCGGCACTGGAGAGGGCCCTGAAGGACGAGGCGCAGGCATGCGCTTCTCTCGACGAGGAACGCCACGACCATGCGGCCGTTCTCGGGGAGATTACTGCAACCTACCGAAAGGCATCCCTCGAGGACGGCGACGCCACGGCGCTGGCAATCCTGGTGGACAGTCTTCCCCGCTACCGTGAGCTTGTGGGATCCGCCACGGAACTCGAAGGCCTTGTCAGGCGGGAGACTGACGAGCTGGTCGCAGACGGTGAAGGTGAACTCGCCGGCTACGGGCTCGCGGAGCTCGATGATCTCGAAAGGGATCTCTCGGATGCACCGTAGCGCGCCTCGAAACTGCGCCAGGACATCGCCGAGATCAGGGCTGAAGCCGCCGATGTCCGACGGGCACGCCATCTCGAGGAAGAACTCGCCGCCATGGAAGAGGCGCGCAGCACATTGCAGGAGCGTCGCAACGAGGCCCTGTTAGCAGCCTGCGGACGATTTCTCATCGATACGGTGGAACAGGAATTCGAGAGCATTCGCATGCCGCGTCTCCTCGAGCGCACCCGACACCACTTTTCCGAGTTCACGCATCACCGCCATGACGTGCGCCTTTCCCGGGATGACGGTCCACCGCGCCTCATCGCTACCGACCTTGGCAATGACGAGAGCCGTGAACTCGAGGAACTCTCGGATGGCACTCGTGCCCAGTTGCTGCTGGCTGCTCGCGTCGCCTTCGCCCGCGAGATCGAAGGCGACACGCGGCTTCCCTTCTTTCTTGACGAGGCGCTAGACCAGAGCGATCCGGAACGGTTCGACGCCATCGCCGGCAGCCTTGGAGAGATGGCGCGGCGTGACGGCAGACAGATTGTCTACCTGACCAGCGATCCCCTCGATGTCGGTCGATTCCGCCGCGCGGTCGGACCAGACGGCGTGACCGTGACCGCCATCGATCTCGGCGCCATCCGCCAACAGGGGGCCATGACGGTTCCCGTCGACATCCCGCCCCTCGAGACCATCGCGCACCCGGGCACGTTCTCTGCGCAGGATTATGCGGCGGTGCTTGCCGTGCCTCACCTGCGGCCTGAACGCGGCTGGCGGGGACAGCACCTTCACCACATCCTGTGGGACCAGCCGCACCTCCTCCATGACATCCTGTCCCAGGGCATACGGCTGACGGGGCAATGGAAGCATGTCTCGCCGTCTCCCCTGGGGGAGAAGCTGCGATCCATCGCGCCCGCCGGCGGCGTGATCGACGCGCGTATCGACCTGTTCGCGATCTTCACCTCACTGTGGAACGAGGGTCGCAACCGCCCTGTTGACCGCGATGCCCTGCAACGAAGCCATGCCGTTTCCGGGCACTACCTCGAACCTCTCGTCACGGCTGCCGAGTCACTGGCAGGCGATCCGCGGGCATTGCTCGACATGTTGCGCTCGAACCGGCCACCCGGCCTCGCCCGGTTCCGGGCACGCAGTGCGGACGATCTGGAGGCCTGGCTACGCGATCACGGCCATCTTGACGAACGACCCCGTCTCGAGAGGGAAGAACTGGCACTTCGCGCCCTTGCCAGTCCCCCTGCCGCCCGCTTGCCAACGGGCGATGCACGTTCCTGCCTTCACCGATGGTGGTTTCTTGCCGAAGGGGCGCCGCGAGACTGACCGGTCAGGCCAACCCCTCTGCTGCGAGGTCGTCGAGTGCGGCCCTGATGCTCTCCCGCAGGACGTCCTCGATGATGCCGATTTCCCTCTCTGCGATGATGAGTGGTGGCGACAACACCGCCATGTGACCCAGGGGCCTGACGATGAGTCCGCGTTTCTGTGCATGGCGTGCCACGCGCCCGCCAAAATCCAGTTCCGCGTCATGGAGCTCCCCGGTGGCCTGGTCGCGGACGAACTCGATTCCCTGCATGAAGTGGCTGCCCCGGACCTCGCCCACGGCATCGAGGTCTCCAAGACGATGGAGCGCTGCCTCGAACAATGGTCCCGTGGTCCGGACATGTCCGCACAGGTCCTCATTCTCCATGATGGCGATGTTCGCCAGGGCGGCTGCACAGGCGGCGGGGTGGCTCGAATAGGTCATGCCGTGAAGGAACATGGCTCCCGGTGCGGCAATGACGTCGTAGATCTCCTCGGAAAGGATCGTCGCCGAGAGCGGCTGATAGCCCGAGGTGAGGCCCTTCGCCGAGGTGATGATGTCGGGCTCGATGCCGAAGACGTCCTGTGACGAGAAGAAGTGGCCGAGACGTCCGAACGCTGTGACGACCTCGTCGGAGATGTACTTGATGCCGTAGGTCGAGCACACCTCCCTGGTCCGTCTGTGATAGCCGTCGGGCGGCACGATGACGCCTCCGGCCCCCATGATCGGTTCGGCGATGAAGCCGGCGATATTCTCGGCGCCGATCTTCTCGATGGTTTCGATCATTTCCTCGATGAGGAAGTCCGAGAACTCGTCGACCGTCATGCCGTCGGGCCGCCTGTAGGGATAGGGTGACGAGAGGTGGTGCACGAGATCTTCGGCCGAGTTCCAGCCGGTACGATAGGCTGGAGTCGTCAGGGCGACCGAAAGATGCGTCGAGCCGTGATAGGCGCCGATCCTCGAGAGAATGATCCGCCTCGAGGGCTCGCCGAGGCGGTTGAAGTAGTGATGGAGGATGCGCACCGCACTGTCGTTGGCAACCGAGCCGGAGTTGCCGAAATAGATATGGTTGAGCGAACCCGGGGCCAGTGACGCCACCTTGTGGGAAAGGCGCGCGCCTTCGGGATGGGTGAGATTGTAGAAGGTCGAGTAGTAGTCGAGCTTGCGCAATTGCTCAGCCACCGCATCGATGATCTCGCGGCGTCCGTGACCGACATTGACACACCACAGGTCGCACCTTCGGTGCTTAAACCAATGTAATAACCCCTTATTTTCCCTCTCTCCGATGCAACTACGGGACGATTCCGCAACGGATTCTCCCGCGTCTGCAACTCAAGGCAAGGGGGAATCCATGGCCACAACACGACTCACCCAGGCACGCGTCGAGGCTCTCCGGCCACGAAAGGCCAGCCTGGACGTCCGGGACTCCGGCCTCAAGGGGTTCGGCGTCCGCGTCTACCCGACCGGAAGGAAGT
>MPMV01000093.1 GCA_002238685.1 bacterium EF100-94H03 bin56 | reverse complement strand
AATTGCTGTGATGTACACTGTGTAACCATGGGGATGGGAACTCCTGTATATGTAAGTGTCGGATAACACGTTCATATACCATGGATCCCATCCCCATGCAAAGGCTTTGGTGATCGATGCGGGCTAGCGTTAGCTTGAGCCAGTCAGTTTGACCGTGAAGCCTTGTGACTGGGTCTTTGCTGTGCCAATAGTTTCTCCCTTACTCCTACTCTCGCCTTGCCGTTCGGCAGGCGCGACAGCGTTCCCCGCTCGGACCCAAAATGCGTCACTGCCTCGGTCGAACATTCGCTCCCGAATAGATTCTCGTTCCGTACTCTCCACCGACACGCTCCACTTATGCGGCCGACCACAATCTGCCCTGCAACCAAAGAGTGCCTTCGATGTCCTGACTGACGCAGGGCGGTTCGCTGCCTCGCCAGGCGCGCCCGGTCACGAAGACGTCCAGTTCGGCGCTCTCGTCTTCAAATTGCATGACCGCGACCCTGACCTTCCATCCAGACTGTCCAAGCCAGTCGTCGAAGGCGGCCACGCTGCGGATCGGGCCACGAAACCGGTAGTCGTCCCGATCCCAATCTGCAATCGGAAGAAAAATGCCGGAGCCTTGCAAACCAACATACGCGTTTTCTCGTTCCGCGATTCCGGCATGGGCTCGCTGCCAATTCGCCAGCGGCGAGTCGGGAGCCACGGCCAGCGTGTCGACCTTGGAAGCCCCGGCCTCGTAGGCGATTCCCGCCAGGATGAATTGACGGCGTTCGCCGGCCTCGTACCAGGCGCGGTTGCCGAGAAAGGCGAGATCGAAGAAAGAGACCGCCGCTTCGCCCCAGACGCCTTCAACCTGCGCTTCGGCTCCACTGGTCCAGACATGAACCTTCTCGATCTCGATGCCGGTCTGCACTCCGACGCCGGCGAACGGGCATACGTTGGTCAGTTCGAGATCGTTCCCTGTCTCACGCAGCGTCGCAACGAGACCCTGATTGGCGTTTGGCCAGCAGAAATGCTCTCCCGTGGTCCAGCCTGCGGGAATGTCATGGGGTCCAGAGTAGGTATCCCCGAACGTCCGCAGAGGCACCAACTCCGGGATAATGTCCGGCAGGGCTTCGAGGACGCCATCCGGGCTGTCGAAGAACGGATCCCAATGCGAGCCGCAATAGTGTTCCTCTTCCTCGCTCTCCCGCACGAACGTGCCTTCGGGCCACGATTTCCCGACGTTCATGGTCGCTCCCTGCCTGCCACGGCCCGCAACGGTTTCAAGGAAAGGCGCCGGTGTAAAGGCGCTGTGCCGGTTTCCTCTCGGCGGCGTCCCGCAGCCATCATTCGGTTCGTCCGGCGGACCCCGATTGCGCCAGGTTCCGGGTCAGCAGCTCGCCGAGCGCATCCTCCTCGGAAATCGCCGCATCCCACCCGTAGGCCGCCGCCACGGCGGCATCGAGCGCGGCGTGGGCATCGGCCAGCCATTGCGGCCGGGCATTGTAGAGGTTGGTGAGCGTGCGGGCCGTGAGTTCCTTCGCTGCCACCTCGCCGCGCGGGACCGGGCGCATCGGATAGCCGGGAACCGGCTCGTCCACCCACTCCACCCATTCGGGCGGATTGAGCCAGCGGTCTCGGAGTTCCACCAGTCGCCTCGCCGCACCCGCGATGGTGACGGCGCGGGGATCGTCCGCATAGTCGGCGGCGGGAATGTCCGGCGAGAGTCCGTCCGGAAACGGGAATGTCTCGAAGGTCGTCGTGGGCGTGTAGCGCGGATCGTTGCCCTTGCCGAGCCATGTCCCCAACCGCAGCGACCACGCCTCGTGGAAACGGCTGTGCAGGATGCCGAAGGTCACGTCGTCGTCGCGGGCGATGACGATGAGTTGATGATCGGGACAGACGCGCGTATCGAGCCAGACGAACAGGCGATGCTTCGCGAGGGTCGGGGTTGCGATGCAGCGCGTCATTCCTCCCAAGGCTCGCCACATGCCCTGTCTCGGCTCGACATGCCGCCACCAGTTGACGCGATACGCTTCCCGGCGGTTTCGCTGCCGCATCGGCCAGACGTGTTCCCTGACGTATGCGAAGGGCGCTTCATAGAGCGCCGCATCCGCCTCCGTCATGCTCCACCCGAAATCCACAATCCACTTGCCCGCCGGGCGGCGGGTCAGGTCCATGCCGTTGGCCCAGGGCCTGAGAACGTCGGCATTGGGCTGGCCGTTCGGATTGGCCGGGAGACTCAGCCATTCCCGAGCCAGATCGCCGGGAATGTCGAAAGGTCCGCCCTTGGTGTCGCCCATGAAGGCAACCCCGATGTTCTCCGGAATGCGCGTCGCACCGGTGAGATCGATCCCGGATGCGCCGCGCCTGACCGTGAGGTCGGAATGGATTTCGTCGGCGGGCTCGCCATCCATGCGCGTCTCCGGCCTGTACGCATCGTCCGCACCAGAGAAGCAGACCAACGACACCCGCACCGCCGCGCCATCGATCACCCATGGCTCATCCGACCAGGCATCGAAGATCGGACGTCCCGCGGTCGCCGCCTGCAGGGCCCTGCGGTTCGCGCCGCCGCGTATCGAGTTGGTGGCGACGAGGCCGACGCGTGTCGCCCTGCCCGCCGCGACATGCTCGCTCGCCTTGACGAACCAGTAGCAGACGAGATCGGCCTCGCGAGGCACGCGACCCTGCCACGTCGCGAACATCCGCGAGACATACTCCTCGCCCAACCCGTCGATGAGCAGCTTGCCGCCGAGGAACGGTGGATTACCGATCACGGCATCGGCTTCCGGCCAGTCGGGATCGCCTCCGTCGGACGCAAGGATCGCGTCCCGGCATTCGATGGTATCGAGCGGATCGAGGATCGGATCGGTCGCGTGGCTGAAGCCATTGCGCCGCATCCACTGGACTTCGCCGATCCACACCGACACGCGGGCAAGTTCCGCCGCATAGGCGTTGATCTCGATGCCTTTCACGTTTGCCGGGCCGACCTCCGGGAACTCGCGGGCAAGGCCGAGCGTTTCCGCTTCCAGCTGCACCCGGTGCTCGAGATCCTTGAGAGCGTGCAGCGCCAGATAGAGGAAGTTCCCCGACCCGCAGGCCGGATCGAGCACGGTGAAACTGCGCAACCGTTCGAGAAAAGTGCGGAGCGCCTTGTCAGCCCTCCCTCGGAACCGGGTCCGCGCCGCTGATGAGGCCGCCGCGTTGGCGCGTTCGACCAGTGTTGCAATCCCGGTCTTCGCCGTCTCCCACTCCGCGAGCAGGGGCTGCACGATCACCGGATCGATGATCCGCATGATCTTGTCGCGGTCGGTGTAGTGTGCCCCAAGTTGCGATCGCTTGTCCGGGTCGAGGCCCCGCTCGAACAGCGTGCCAAGGATCGAAGGGTCGATCTCCGACCAGTCCAGCGCTGCCGCCCTCAGCGCCGTCTCGATCCCCTCCCGCGTCAGCGGCAACGCGGTGGCGTCGTCAAACAGTCCGCCGTTGAACCATGCCACCGGCTCGAAACCGACATCGCCGCCGGTGGCCATCGCGCCGAACAGACGCGAAGCGTACTCCACGAACCTGTCGGGATCGCTCCGTGTCCGTTCCAGCATCCGGGTGAACATGTCGCCCGGAAGCAGGCCAACATCCTCCGCGAACATGCAGAAGACAAGCCGGTTGACGAAATGCGCCACCGTCTGCGGATCGTGGCCCCGGTCCCTCAATCCCTGCGCAAGCTCTGCGAAGGTCGCCGCCGCGCGCTCCGTCACCGACTGCCGCGTCTCGCCGGGCCGCAGCCGCTCCGGCTCCGACATCGCCCACTTGAGCTTGTCGCGAGTCGCGCCGTCCGCAAGATCATCGAGGGTGATCTCGTGTGTCACGCTCACGCAGTTGGTCCAGTTGGTACGGATGCGGAACCGCGTCATGTCGGAGACGATCAGCAGAGGCGGGTTCTCCAGGGCGAGCGCGTACTGCCGCAACTGGTCGAACGCCGCATCGAGGTCGGCGCGGCGGCCCTTGTACTCCCAGGCGAAGCAGCCGCGCTTCCAGACATCGGCCCAGCCGTCGCCGCCACTGTCCTTCCGCACTCCGCGCTCGAAGCAGTACCGCTCGCCTGTCGGGTCGGCCTCCGCCGGTGTCGGCTCGCCCAACAGACGGCACAGGTCGATGAAATGCTCCTGCGACGCCGAGCGTTCCTTCAGTTCCGACGATCGCCACTTGGCGATGAACTCGCCGGGCGTCATCGCACCATCCGCCTGATGGTACGTTGGAAACATGTGCGCTCGAACGAGGCGGTTCCATTCATCGAAGCATGGCTCCTCTTTCCGCGCACGATGCAGTCGCTACGCGTTAGCCGCAAGTCGACGGAACCACGAATGAACCGGCGTCGGCGATAACGTGGATTCACCGTCGGCGCCTCGACAATCATTGCGATCCTGCCATAGAATATCGTCGGGCACCGGAGACATTCGTAGTAGCCTCATACCTTCGGGAGAGCGCGGGAGTTACGGCCCGCCCGGTGCCGCGCAAGGTACCGATACTGCCGTCGATCCTCTTGTGAACTGCCAATGACTGCGCACCGCATCAGCGATACCGCGCGATCAATGGGGGATTCGGCGGCCAGGATGTGGCAGACGGGTTGAGGCAGGTACCTGCCGATCACCGTCACAACCGCAGATTCCGATGATCGCCATACCGATTCTTTCCGCCGCGGCCTCGACTTCGCGGTCGGCAACGTGCGCATAGCGAAGTGTCATCGACACCTGTTGATGACCGAGAAGCCGGGCCACCGTCGGCAGCGGAACGCCGTTCAGGACAGCCTGCGAGGCGAAGGTGTGACGCAGGTCATGAAGACGCACATCCTCGATGCCGGCCCGCCTGCGAACGAGGTACCAGACCCGGCGAGTTTCTGACGATGGCTGGGACGGATCGTGCAGCGACGGAAACACATACGGGCTGTCGGTGCGCGGCTGCCGCTTGATGATCTCTCGTGCCTTGTAGTTGAGATAGACCTTCCGTGGACCCGTCTTGCCGTCGACAAGGCTGAGAGCATCGGCCTCGACCTCCTGCCACTTGAGCGTCCGGATCTCACCGAAACGGCATCCCGTGCAGGACAGCAGGCGAATGAGGTCCGCCTGGTTGGCACGAGACGGTCTTTC
>MPMV01000092.1 GCA_002238685.1 bacterium EF100-94H03 bin56 | reverse complement strand
TGCTCAGACACAGCTCTCCCGACACCACCGCGATCTATGCTCGCGTCGATGTCCGGATGCTTCGCGAACTGGTGCAGCCCTGGCCGTTCGAGGGAGAAGCCCGATGACCATGACGGACCACGCGAAGGACTACATCGCCGGCAGGAAAGCGCTGGGCATGTCATTCAAGACGCAGGAGCGGACCCTGATGCGTTACGCCGAATTTGCCGACGCCAGGGGCGACACGTTCATGCTTGCAAGAAGTGTCCTTGACTGGGCCGGCACGGCAGCATCGGTCGGCGCAGCCCAACGGCGACTGCGCATCGTCCGCGGCATGGCCGTCTTCCTCCATGCCGGAGAGGCGCTCGTCCGGGACGGCGCGGCCGCCGGTCCGGAGGCGGCAGCGATTGCTCGATTCCTGTCCGAGTTGCAGCAGCCGGGTTCCTCGCTGGGAGCGGCCATCGGTCTGGTGGCGCTGGAATATGATATTGCCGGGATGAAGGACTTTCCGGCTCCGGGCGTCTTCTTTTGCAGCGCTGCCGAGAGCGGATACGCCGATCAGGCGCTGTCCATTCCCGAAACGCGCGCTTCCGGCATCTCCGCAAACGCGCGTGTAGTGCCCACCCGTTGTCGTCATTTGCCAGTACAGGGATAGATGGCCTCCGCTCCGTTGCATTGAAGTCGACCAGGTATCGGGTGACGATCGTCATCCCCTGCACGATGGCGGTAGCGGCAATCAGCGGGTCGCGTTCGGCCCGCGGGTCACCGAGAGCACGGGTGCGAGCTCGGCTCCTCACGGCCGGCGCGTCGCTCACGACGCATGGGACCGACCAGCCCGTCCGTAGTCGCCATCCTGGCCGAGCGCCGTGACCACGACCTCGGGGTCCCGGTCGATTACGGTGAGCAGCACCCGAGCTGCCCTGTCGGGAACACGGCGCCCCTGTTCCCACTCCTGAAGAGCTCGCACGTCGAGACCGACGCGGTCGGCGAACTTCCCACGGCTCAGCCGGAAACGCTTGCGCAGCGCGACAATCCTGCCGGCGGCCGGATAGTCGACGATCCGGCACGGCAGCTCCGTCTCGCCGCGGACATGGGCGAGTGCTTCGCCCAGCGCCGTTTCGATCTCACCTCCGAGCTCTGTGCGTTCATCCGTCATCAGCCCGTTGTCCCCTTCTTGATCGCGGCGACTAGGCGCGACAGCGCCTGGTAGCCGGCCGCAACCCAGTCATGGATGCATCACTGGCCATAGCCCGGAAGCAGGACCCCCGCGCCTGCCGGCAGGCCCAGCGTCTTTCCCGCCGCAATCATCACCTTGTCCAGGCTGTAGATCGCCTCCGCCCCGTGATTCCTCGCAATGGCGAGGTGTAGCGCGTCGCCGGCTCTCAGCCCCGTGTCGAAACGGTTGAGCCAGTCCGTGGCCCGATCGAAGTCGTCGCGGTTCGGCAACAGGACGACGAAGGACTCTTCGACCATCCTCTCGAAACGTGAACTCGCCTCGTGTGCCGCCGCGGCGTCCAGATTGCCCATGCGTGCCTCGCGGGCAAGCAGCGAGGCGAACTCGACCCGAGTCCAATGGCTCACCACCAGATCGTCCGCCGGCAGGGTCTCGAAGAATCCGGCGATCGGTTCGCTCGTGGCCTCCGGAAGGATGAGGGGGACCAGGAAACTGGTGTCGAAATAGCGCATCCCAGCCGACTGCCTATCTCACAACCGCTCGTCCCGAACCTCGCGCAGCAGCTCGGCAGCGGGACGCCGCAACCGGGGCATGGCCGCCCTGAACCCGGCCAGCTCCCGCAGCGGCAGGGGCTTCTTGGGGCGGACGGCGGCAGAGAGGTGTGCCACCGCCTTGCCGCGACGGGTGATGACCACTTCCTGACCCGCCTCGACCTTGTCCAGGAGTTCGCTGAGGCGCGCTTTCGCCTGAGCCAGACTGACTGTGACCATGACAACCCCATGTGGTCAGGAAACTGGTCATATGATAGCGGGCTTCGTGCGGTCGGACCACAGATTTGTCGAGACGGCCTCACGGGCTCGGGTCGCGATGACCGCCTCGCCGGCGACGCGCTCGACAAGGTCCGGGCTCTTCAGTCATTCGCACCCCAATCTTGCACGCGACGGATCGCGCGTGTCTGACCCGGACCGCTCCACTTCATCGGGGTGCGCTCACCAGCGGGACCGCCGACCTCAACGCCCGATCCGTAGTCGGAGCTGCACTCCAGGTCGGCCACCGGAACTCCCCGCCGCGCCGTTCGCCGCCGAGAGAAGAGGCTGGCCGGCAGCGCGGCGGCGGTCGGATATCCGAGGGAGGATGTCCCCGCCGTTCCCCATTCCGGCAGATGGAGACGGCACCATGACGACAGCGATGGCGATCCCCGGCAACACGGCCGACACCTTTCTGGTCCACTTCTTCGGCGGCGGGCTTGCCGAAGACCGATATGTCGTGGAGAGGTTCAAGGCCTTCGCGGATGGAGATATCCGGCCCTGGCCCGGTGAGAAGTCGGCGACCGCGAAAAGGGGCCGCTGCGGGGCGAAGCGCGTCACCGCTACGTTGAAGGCGGTCAAGGAGATGCGCCCCGACCGCACCGAGATCATCATCTGCACCGGGCTCCGCACCCACGGCGGCGTCCAGGTCTGGGGCAGTCCGGAACCCGCGACCGGGCGATGCTGTGCCTCGCTTGCAATGCCGGTCTCCGCGTCTCCGAACTGGTCGGCCTCGGCCTCGACGATGTCACGATGCCGCAACTCGACGAGGTCCGGGTCATGGGCAAGGGACGGCGGGCCCGCGTCCTGCCGCTCTGGAAGGAAACGGCCGGTGCGCTCGGCGCCTGGCTCTCCATCCGTCCCGCGACTCCCGACCGGCACCTGTTCCTGAACGCGATGGGAGGGGGAATGACCCGGCGCGGCTTCGCCAAGCGGCTCGCGCTGCATGCCACGACAGCAGAGCGCACCCAACCGTCGATCACGCGGCGGAAGGTGACGCCACATGTCCTCAGGCACGCCTGCGCCTTGAACATCCTCGAGGCCACCGGCGACATCCGCAGGGTCTCGCTGTGGCTGGGGCATCAGTCACTTCAGACCACAGAGATGTACCTTCGCACCGATCCTGCCGAAAAGCTGGACATGCTCTCACAATGGCATTCCCCGGGTCTTGGCAAGGGACGGTTCACGGGAGTGAAGGACGAACTGATGGCAATGCTGGCAAACGTCTGAGTTCAAATGTTTATGGGTACCTGATCAGGACAAAAGGCCTGTCATGACAGGAAGTTGGGATTCATGGTTCCCATAACAATGTGGTTCCCATTATGCCGCTTGAACTGAGCCGCGTTCCGCGGCGGGGGTTCTTCTGCGTCGGGTGATGTTCCTGGCAGGGTGCTTCGCGATTGACAGGTGTTCGCAAGCGCCTTCAGCCGGGTCCGTCGTTCTGTCGTGTCCTGACAATCGGTCGTGGATGCACCGGCGAACACTGTTGCCGGTGTTGTCCGTGACCGATCACACGTCAAGGGAGACGACACATGACACCTTTGCGCCAACAAATGACGAACGACATGACCGTTCGCGGCTCCGCCGAGAACACCAGGAAGTCCTACCTCAGCTCCGTCTCGAGGCTCGCACTTCACTACCACCGCAGTCCCGATCTGATCTCCGCGCAGGAAGTGCAGGATTGTCTCCTCTTTCTGCACGATGAGCGGGGGTTGACCTGGCAGAGCTGCAACTGCGTGCGGCACGGCATCCGCTTCCTGTTCCGTATCACGCTCGGCCGGCCCGACCCGCATTTCTGCATACCCGGCGCCAAGATGACCAGGATCGTGTCCTGAGCGCGAACGGAGTTGGAGAGAAGAAGGGGTAAGGACGGGCTCGCGATTTTTTCCAATCCATTGCAGGAAAAGGGTTTTTCGGGGCCTCCGATAGATGCGTGGGGTGTGAGAACCAAACGCCGCATGGCGTAGAGAATCGCACTTCCGTCGCGCATCCGCGAAGCTCTGCAAGCCCAGCCGTAACAACGGCTTGCAGCCCGCGCGGCGTTTGAGCGCGGCACTTCCGTGCATTCCGACCTCCGAACCCGACGCCGTTACCCGGCGTGTCCTGGGCGGTCCCCAACGGGAGCACCCTCGACGCACCGGTCGCGACCGAACGCAGGTGAGGGATCGGACCATGGCGAACAGAACGAAGATCACCGAGACGCGGGCGGTCGCGAGGCGGTGCTGTGGGACAGCATCGCGCCGGGGCTCGGACTGCGCGCGCGCTGATTGCCGATGCCGAAACGGGCGGCGCGGTCCCGACGGTGCGGACGTTCGCGCCGGCGTTCCTCGCCGACTACGCCGGACGCTGGAAGCCCGCGACGCGGGAGAACTACGCGCATACCGTGCGGCGCTTCATTCTGCCCGCCTTCGGCGACCGGCGTGTCGATGCGGTGACCGCGAAGGACGCGCGCAACTGGTTCGTCCATCTCGCGGTCACGCACCCCGGCTCGGCGAACCGGGCGCTGGCGGCGATGTCGTCGCTGATGAAGCATGCCGAGGCGCTCGGACTGCGGCCAGAGGACACCAACCCGTGCAAGGGACTGCGGCGGCGCAAGTCCGGCTTCGAGGCGCACTACCTGACGGACGACGGGTTCGCGGCGCTCGGCCGGGCGCTCGACGATGCGGAAGCGGACCGGCCGGTCGCCGTCGTCGCGCTGCGTTTCCTGCTCTGCACCGGCGCGCGGAAGTCCGAGGCGTTGCGCCTCAAGTGGGAGCACGTCCACGGCGACCGCGCGGTGCTGCCCGACAGCAAGACCGGGCCGCGCACCATCTGGCTGGCATCGCCCGCCCGTGCCGTGCTGGCGGCGCGGCAACAACACACCGACTGCCCCTGGGTGTTCGCGTCGCCTTGCGGCGGGCCTGCAAACGTTGACCAGGCATGGAACGCGGTCCGCGCGGCGGCGGGACTGCCGACGCTGCGCATTCACGATCTCCGGCACTCGCTCGCGGCGGTCGCGGTCGACGGCGGCGAGGGGTTGCGCGTCGTCGCCGGGTGCTCGGCCATGCCGACATCAAGACCACCTTCGGCTATGCGCACCTTGCCAAGGGGTCCGTGTTCGACGCGGCCAACCGGGTCTCGCGCGGCCTTGCCGACATGCTCGACGGCGGGGAGGCGGGGCGATGACCTGTTGTCTCGCGGACTGTTTGACCACTGATTCCCCGGATTATCTTGCGCGCCTGGGACCTGGATTTCCCGGATTGTGCGGTCATTGTGGATGAGGGCGTTCGTGTGACCCGCTGCGGTCCATCGGGC
>MPMV01000027.1 GCA_002238685.1 bacterium EF100-94H03 bin56 | reverse complement strand
TGCGCTCGCGTTCGAAGGCCTCGCCCACACAGATGGCGTGGTCGTTGGGCCATGGACGGTCGACGGCGATGGTGTCGCACCACTGCCGGGCCTGGTTGTTGAGGTCGTCGATCGAGTCCCAGGTGCGGGCGGCGAAGAAGTTGTCGCGGACATAGCGTATGGCCCGTTCCACACGCCCCTTCTCGTTGCCCCGGGCGACGGCGACGGGCTTTGGCAGGAAGTGGTAGTGTCCGGCGAAGTCGAGGAACATGGGGTTGAAGCGGATGGCATCGCCGTGCCGCTCCAGCACGACGCTCTTCAGGTTGTCGTACCAGAGCTCACGGGGCACTCCCTGCCATGCCTCGAAGGCTTCGATATGGCCGCGCAGGAAGTTGTGCATGGCGCCATCGAGGTAGAAGTGCAGGAAGATGCGCCGGGAATGGCTGAGCACCATGACGAAGGCCATCAACGGGTGTGTTGCCCGGCCGACCGTCACCTTGCCGAAGTGACCCCAGTCGACCTGGGCCTGTTCGCCGGGAAGGGCATCGAGGCGCAGATAGGCCTCGGCCACGGGTCTGGGACGCTCGGGCGCGATCATGGCGCGCAAGTGGCTCTGGCTCCCGCGGAAGCCGCGTGCAACGATCATGTGATAGAGCCGTGAGGCGGGCAGTCCGGGCCAGGTCGTCAGGGTCTGCCGGATGAAGGGCATGAAGGGGTCGATCTTCGAGGACCTGCGTTTGCCCGGGTGCCGGGGCACCCCGGCCTCCCTGACGATACGCCGCACCGTGTTGTGATGAAGGCCGAGCTGGCGTGCGATGGTGCCGATCTTCCATGTCTCGGCACAGTAAAGGCGCAGGATCTCGGCGCGGGTCCTCGGATTGATGGCCATCGTCACTCCCTTCGTGTCGGGCGCAGGCCCGGATAGACCGTCCGGCCGCAGAACCGGCCGCAGCGCGTACAACGCAACACCCTGGCGCGGTGGTCGTGCCCGAAAGGCCATGTTCCGGACCGCCCCATTGGCATGGGCGCCACAAGAGGACGTCGCCTGGTCGTGGTCAAAGGGTGATGCGTCACTTTCTGCGTTGAGGCCGGCCTTGCCGGTGCCGGACATCGGCGGCGCTCACGGTAGCGCCGCTGGCGCTCGGCATGCTTGTGACGGCCGCGGCGGCTGGTCTGGTAGCGCTGTCCCGCCCGCCTTACGGACCGTAGCCGCGCCCGGCCGCTGCAGGCCCGCGAACAGTAGATGTTGCCGTGGTCGCAGCGCTGGCAGAGAACGACCTGGCGACGGCACGAAGCACAGGTGAACAGGCGGGCGGTGTTCTTCATCGCGGCAACCGATGAGAACGGGGTGGACCCACGCCCGAACACGCACGATACTGCGCCTGCGGGCCGCGCCTTGCATGGCTCGGAGGGTGCGGCGCTGGCTGTTGCTGGCCAGCAAACCGAGCTGGCGCCGCATCGTTCTCGACGGCCCCAGTGTAGCGTCCGCGCTCCCGCTGTCAGATCCTCAAAACCAGCGCCAGACGGAACGCCAGAACGGACACCATCGCGTTTGCCCGCTGTGGATAAGTAGCCCGCCGCCGCCTTAACCCTGATAGTCGCTGCGGCGGGCTACTTACCCACAGCTGCACCGAGCAACGTCCAACCGCGGGCACATGAACGTGAAGCGATCAACCGCTGACTTCATCAAATAAGTGCAGTTTCTGGCCGTCACTCACACTCGAGCGCGTCGATGACGGACATGCCAAGGTCCGGCACCGGCGCCATCAGGCGCGTCACCATATCGGCCGTGGCCGGGAGATAATCGAGGAGGGCCTTGTGTTCCGCCGGCGCCGGCATCAGCTCCGCGCCCGCCGGTTCGTCGTGAAGCGCGCAGTCGACCATGAACGCCGAGCGGCTCATGCCGGCCTTCTTCGCCCGCCTGGCGATGATCGCCTGCTGCTTCGCCGTGCAGTAGTAGTTGTGTTGTCGCGCGCGATCGCCGGTCACCGGTCGAGCCTCCGTTCCAGTGCGAGACGGGCGTCCACCCTCTCGTTGATGGTCTTCCAGGTGTCCGGGTCATCGGCGAGGCGCAGCCGCTCGATCTCCTCGAGACAGGCGAGCGAGCGCTCCATGCGGGCCAGCGTGTCGCCGATGCGGGCGTCCCCGGCAGTGCCGCTCGCCACCGCGAGGCGGTGGATGATGAAGGCCGAGACACGCATGCCGGCGGCTGCGGCGGTCTCCTTGAGGTCCTGCCACTCGGCATCGGTCATCATCACCGTGCGCTGCTTCCTTGTGGTGTCCTTCATGGGCTGCTCCTGTGGTCAGACTATGGTCACCGCGACTGATGGTGCAAGACCCTTCTTATGGTCATGTTGTGGCCACGGTGAGCGATGATGCTTGTACTTCTTATGGTCAACTTGTGGCCACCGTGACGATGGCGCCGGGTCCCTCTTGTGGTCAAAATGTGGTCCGGCAGGTTTCCACGCGCATTCCCAGTCTTATGGTCATGTTATGGTCTGCGTATCTGGCAGAGACTGACGCCCTGCGTCAGTTCGCAAAGGTGCGGGCACAATGACCACAAAGCGGACGACCAACATGTCTGTGGATTCAGGATAGCGCAAGATTACCGTGTGTCTACCCAGGGTAAAGCGGCACACGCGATGGCAGATGCGTCGGAGGCCCGCAGAATGAGCCTCTCACAGCGGATCATATATTGATGATAGTGTTTTTCCGGAAATGCAACTCCTGATCGATACAGGAGCCATATCTTGCGGTTATCGAGACAGCGCAACAACGCCGTTGACAGGCCGCTCATCTATCGGATAACGTGAGGTATTAGTGGGAGAGAAGGTAGTGCGTCAATGAAAGGATGTGGCGCTATTAGTGCTGACCTACTGGGTCACACCAGTGGTCACCGCGGCCGCCACAAGGGCAGTGGTTCCCATAAGGGCCTTTTTCATTGTTCACTTCCTTTCATTATAGGATCCTATTCAAGGAATTGCCGGCACAACCGGTGCTGGCAAGGGTTTGGTAGCGCGATACCACGATCCGGTCAAAGCATGTATGGCGCAAGGTCAACAGGTGTTGCACTATTGCAACAGAAACTGTCCACAGCCACAACCTCAGGCTGAGTGACGCTGCCTGCCCGTCCGTTCCAGGAGGTGCTCAAGGAAGGTCCAGTTGCATTTCCGGAACGGTTGCGCGGTCCATTCACCGATCACCGACCGTGCGAGAGTACCTTCACCCGTCATCCGATGTCCAGCATTCGGGCGATCACGGTTCCGATGCGTTCCGCGGCCGCCTCGGTTTCCCGGTCGCCCATGTGTGCGTACCGCATTGTCATGGTCGGCTGCGCATGTCCAAGCAAGCGCGACACGACCGGCAGGGGTGTTCCCTGCATGACGGCATGGCTGGCATAAGTGTGACGCAGATCATGGAGGCGGACATCCTCGATGCCTGCCTCCTTTCGAATCGTGTACCAAAGCGCGAGTTCGCCGCCGAGAGGACGCTCCGGATCTCTCGGCGACGGAAACACGAAGGCACTGTTGCCTGACATGCGGCGATCGATGATGGCTCGCGCCTCTGCGTTCAGATACACGGTACGTGGTCCCGTCTTGCTGTCGACCAGGTGAAGACAGTCACCGGACACCTCATTCTTGCGAAGGCGGACGATCTCGCTCTTTCGGCATCCGGTCAGAAGGAGGAGGCGAATGATGTCGATCTGTTGACGGTGCGGTCGCCTGTGAGAGGTCTCGCGATCATGGCGGTCGAGCGCACAATGCAAACGTCCAAGCTCTTCGCTCGAAAGGAAACGGGTGAGTTTCCTTCTGCGGTTGGGTCTGACGTTCCTCGCCGGGTTCGAGGTGATGTGGTCGCAGGAGATCGCATGGTTGAAAACCTGGCGAAGGATCTTGAGGCAGTGGTTGGCACCACCCGGAGCGGTTCTGCTGTAGTTGTCGAACCACCGATGAACCATCGCCGGGGTGACCCTGTCCAGACGATGGGCGCCGAATGCTGGGAGCAACTGACGTTTCAGGCACCTTTCCCGCCAGTCGATCGTGGCGGGCTTGCTCCGATGGATCCACGACTCCTTCCATTCATTCGCAGCGAAATCCCGGAACAGGGGAACCGGATCCTTGCGGGAGTGTCCGTCCGTCAGGAGGGCAAGACACCGGAAGCGAGCCTCTTCGACCGTCACGTGCATGGTGGGACCGAGCGATACCTTCGTTCCGTTGCCGAATTGTACGTAGCTGCTCCCCCCTGAAGGATGAACCCGAACCCCGAGGTTCGGCACGAGGGTGTCCCGGACCGTAAACTCGCGAGCGCCCGGCTTGAGTCTTCCGACCAGGGAATCTGTCAGTTTCACCCTCCGGTTCATCGCGCATGTGCCCCAAGAACGGCGCCCATGGCCCGGGCGGCTTCCACCACTCTGTCGTCACCAAGATGCGTGTATTTCAGCGTTGTCTCCGGGTTGTTGTGGCCAAGCAGCCGGCCGATGGTCACGATGCTCTCACCCTGCTTGACAGCAACGCTGGCGTAGGAGTGGCGAAGATCGTGAAGGCGTACATCCTGCAGTCCGGCTTCCGAGCGAACACGTTGCCAGAAGCGTTCGACAGGGGCGGTGGTCAGTGACCTTGCGGTCCGGGGTGACGGGAAAACCCACGTCGATTTCCTGCGAAGGCCATCCAGGATCTCGCGTGCCGGCGCCGAGAGCCAGACCATCCGTGGCCCCACCTTGGAATCGCCTAGATGAATGTGTCCGTTCCGGTAATCTCTCCACCGGAGCGTCACCAACTCTGTCTTGCGGCAGCCGGTCAACAGGAGAAGCCGTATGATCGCCACCAACGTCGGGCAGGTGTCCTGGTGCCTCCTCAGGCTGACCCCAATCCGATTGATTTCCTCCTCGGAGAGGAACCGCTCCCTTCCCTGCCTGCGGTAACGCTTGATGTCCCTGCACGGATTGCTGCCTTCGGTTCTGTACCCGTATGTCTCCGCACAGGCCATGATGACCGAGAGAACCGGCGCGGCGCGGTCGGCTGACACGGGAGTCTTGTGGAGGGAAGCAAACCAGTTCTGCACGTCTGCAGTCGTGATGTCTGCGACCTGGCGCCCCTGGAACCACGGCAGGAGCTGGTTCTTCAGATAATACCCGTTGACCTTGAATGTCCCGGGCTTCCAGTTGCTGCGTCCGTAACGGTGGAAGACCTCTGCGGCGACTGTCTCGAACAGTGTCTGATCCGTTTGTGGACAGGCTCCCCTCCGTGTCGCCACCATCATTGTGCGTGCCTTTTCCCGGGCGTCTGCAAGACGTGTGACGGCAGCGTCACCTACAACGTTCCAGGTACGGCGTCCCTCGTGCTGAATGTGAATGAAGTAGCGTTTGCGACCGGACGGGTAGACACGTACGCCGAAGCCTCTCAGATGCAAGTCCCGAACATCACGAACACTCTTCCGGGGCCGCAGTGCCTTGATTCGACTTTCGGTCAGCCGTGTCTTGGCCATGATTCTTCCCCCGCTGGAATTGCAGGCATGGGAAGAATCACGAATGAACCCCCCGATTCCGCAATTCTCAGAGAAGCATTATAAACTGTTAACATTTGTTTATACAAATGAGTGCAACCACTGGTGTAGCTGCCGAGGAGATGGCAGCCGAGCCGATCTCGTTGACTATCGGCGGCAATTCGCACTGGGGTATCGCTGTCGTTGACAATGAGGTGGCACCAGGGGGGGGGGCGGGGGGGGGGGGGGGGGGGGAGCCGATCTCGTTGACTATCGGCGGCAATTCGCACTGGGGTATCGCTGTCGTTGACAATGAGCTGGACACAGCCGATGCGAATGGCGAGACGGACGATCTGGCGATTTCCAATGACGTTGAACTCAGGTTCGCCGGCTCGACGGTTCTCGACAGTGGTGTCGAGGTCGGTATCCGCATCGAGATCGAAGGTGAACAGAGCAGCGACCAAGGTGACGAGACCTACATGTACATTGAAGGCTCGTTCGGAACAATTCGCGTCGGCAATGACGATCCCGCGAGCTACTCGATGGCTACGGCGGCACCTTACGCCACGTACTTCTATGGCATCAACACGCCTTACTGGGTGGGAAGCTTCAGCGGTGGCCTCAACACCGCCGGTTCCGTCTCCAACTGGCACTCCACATTTCCCGACGGCGCCGCCAGCAATGACGATGCTTCCGTCATGTACTTCTCGCCGGTCATCAACGGCTTCCAGTTTGGTCTGTCCTATGCGCCTGAGGCAACCAAGGAAGCACGAAGCGCCACAGCGAGCAGAAGCGATGGAGGCGACTTGTACGGGGTTGGCGCTCGCTACGACGGCGCCTTCGGGGATGCCGGCGTAACGGTTTCTGTCGGGTATGCCAGCAAGGACGTTCCGGCGGTAGCGGCCGCCGATGCAGTACCCGCCGAACCTGGTGATCCTGGCAAGAAAGCTGTGACTGCCAAGCCCGGCCGCACCGTGACCGATTGGGCAGCAGGTGTGGTAGTGACCATGTCCGGAGTGTCTGTCGGCGGATCCTACAGGGTCACGGACAGCGACGTGATGGGCGCAGACGACCTCGTGCAGTATGATTTCGGCATCATGTATGGCGAGGGCCCATGGGTTGTCAGTGCCAACTATGGCGAAAAGACCCAGGATGACGACGGCACTGGCACAACTACCGACAACGGTTACGCCCGTCTGATGGCCAACTACAATCTCGGTCCTGGCATCAATCTTGCCGGTGTGGTCGGCGAGGACTCCTTTGACGTTGGCACCCAAAAGGGCGACACCACCTTTGCCGGTATCGCGATGGGGATCAGCTTCTGATCAACGTCATCTGATATCTCGAGCGTCTTTGGGGAGCGGCCCTTTGTGGCCGCTCCCTTTCGTTGAGGGTCTTGTGAATGGGCGACATCGTCTGGCTGGCCAGCTATCCGAAGTCGGGCAACACGTGGATGCGAGCGTTCCTGCACAATCTCTTCCGCAACGAGGCGAGGCCGGCCGACCTGAACAGGATGCAGGGCGAGATCCTGCAGAGCGACGGCTCGCTGATGTGGTTCAGGATGGTCGACAAACGCCCGGTGAGCGAATGGTCGCCCGAGGATGTAGCTGCCATGCGACCGAAGGTCTGTGAACTGATCGCCCGGGGGCAGCCGGGATCCATCTTCTGCAAGACACACAATGCCCTGCTGACGGTGCATGGGCACTCGACCATCAATCTGGGCGTGACATCGGGCGCCATTTACATCGTGCGTAACCCGCTTGACGTGGCAGTGTCGTCGGCAGACTTCATGGGAACCGGTCTTGACCAGGCAATCGAGATCATGGCGACCGACTACCTGGAGATGCCCCACAACCCGGAACGCAACAATGTCTCGATCTTCACGGGAAGCTGGTCACAGCACGTGGCGAGCTGGACTGGCAGGACCAGTGAGCGCCTGCATGTGGTCCGCTACGAGGACATGCTGGAGAGGCCTTCCATGACTTTCGGAGAGGTGACGCGGTTCCTGGGGCTGAAGCCGTCGCGCCAGAGGTTATTGCGGGCCATCCGTCACTCGTCGTTCCGGACCCTGGAGAGTCAGGAGGCGGCTGGTGGGTTCAAGGAGAGGTCGCAGCACCAGAAGAGGTTTTTCCGCCGCGGCAAGGCCGGGGCCTGGAAGGATGGACTGAGCGAGAGCCAGGTCATGCGGATCTGCGAGACCCATGGCGAGCAGATGAAACGCTTCGGCTACCTGCCCGAAGGATCCTGACAGGAGGGCGCAGCGCTCGGGGCACGCTGTGCTGATCGGCGACACAGCCGGGTTTCCCTTGTCAGATGTCGTCGGGCAGAATCAGGTCCGGCACGATGACGATGACGGCCGTGGGAAGCAGGCCGGAGACGGCCATGGTGTGGAGAACGCCCGGCAGGTACTGGACTGCCGTGGGGACCAGGTTGAGGCCGAGTCCGAAGGCAAGGGAATCAGCCAGGCTCGGCCCTGTTCGGTGTGCTGCTGAATGCCCGGGAAATCACCGACTTCGACTATTGCGATGCAGTTCCTGCCCATCTCTTCCAGGGGGTGCTTGAAGACGGTCCGGTTGCACTCCTGGGAAGGTTGCGCGCTCCATTCACCAGTCGCAGGCCGTGCGGATGTGCCGTGGTACCGGACTGTATCCATCTTTCGGAAGCGGCCCGAAGCGTGCACCTCGTCGGAGGGTCGCTAACCCGCCTCAGCCTGCTGTATCCTCGAAGCACAGTTCCTTGGGGCGAACATGGCATTGCGAACATACCTGACGCTGGCCGGCGCAAGTTTGCTGTTTCTCACCTCCTGCGGCGGAGGAGGCGGCTCAGGTGTGGCCCGGTGCCCGGTCGAGACGGTGGAGGGATGCCTTTCCGTGGACACCTACCTCGCCCGGGTCAAAAGCGTCGCCGAGGACATCGCCTCCGCCCCGGTCTTCGAGGATCGCTGGTCCCTGGCGGCAATCGACCTCCCGGAAGCCTGGGCACACCTGCGAACCGTTCGCGGCGTGGAGCGGCCTGGCACCGGCGTCACCGTGGGCGTGATCGACACCGGTATCGACCTCGCCCACGGCACTTTTGTTGAAGGAGCGGCGACAGGCGAGGTGACCGAAGAGTTCTTCCTGGGCGCTGTGGACGAGACCGGTGCGGATAACCTCTCGCACGGCACCGCTGTCGCCAGCATCATCGCGGGCAGGGCGAACCCGATGCACAAAGGCCCGTACACAGGCGTCGCCCCCTACGCCACGATCAGGATGTTCGCGATTCCGCTGGGCTCGCTGCCTCCGCCGGACACGCCTATCGAGGCTTTCCCGCTCTCCAAACTGGCGCAGTTCGACGATGAAGACGCGGAGCTCTATTCCGACGTTCTCTCGCACGGTCTGGATGTTCTGAACCTGAGCTTCGGAGTGAGCGGCGTGGTCGAGTTCTACGACGCATCTGCCATTCGGGCCGCGCGGAGCAAGACGATCGAGACGCTCGCCCAAGCCGACCGGACGGACAAGACGATCCTGGTATGGGCGGCCGGCAACAGCCATGACAAGCTGTGCATCGCCGGCAGCGAGAATTGCGTTGGCGACTCGGAGATCGACTACCTCGGCCGGGCGGCGGGCCGCCTGGACGCCAGCTCTCCCGACCTTTACGCGGGCATGATGGCGCGTATCCAGGAGCTTCGAGGCCACTCCATCGCGGCCGTGGCGACCGGCGAGGACGGTGAAATCGCACCCTTCTCGGCCCGTTGCGGCATCGCGGCCGACTGGTGCATCGCCGCTCCGGGTCACCGTGTTTGGGCCGCCTTCTTCGGGACCTGGCAGGGCGAACTCATTCGCAGCTACGCGCTCCTGAGCGGAACGTCCTTCGCGGCTCCCATGGTCTCCGGCGGCCTCGCCCTGATGACCCAGATGTTCCGTGGCCAGCTCCCGGGCGAGGACCTCGTGACGCGGCTCTTCCATACCGCGGACCGCGGCGGTCGCTACGCCGACCGCGCCGTCTACGGCCACGGGTTGATGGACCTAGGCGCCGCGCTGTCGCCGGTTGGCGCGCCGGTCGTCACCGCCGGCGACACGGTCGGAGGAGCCGGCGCTCTTGTGCAGCAATCCGGCTTCCAGCTCGGGGGAGCGCTCGGCACCGGTCTTTTGAGCGCATTGTCCGGCCGGGAGGTTGTCGCCTTCGACGCGCTGGGCGCGCCGTTCTGGTACGACCTTGGCCGCCTTGTCGCATCATCCGCTGAGCCCTGGTTCGGCACGCAGGTCAGCGACTTCATGTCGGCGCCGACGCCCGAGCGGCCGGCGGACGACACCGGTCCGGTCGGGATCGCGCCGCCTGCCGCGCTGCGCCTCGATCTGGGCAAGACTCCGGACGTGGCCGGCATCGGCCATGCGCCACTCGCGCGGAATTCGCTCAGCCTGACGATGAGCCGGGCGGACGGCATTGTCGCGACGGCCTTCACGACCGAGGGCATCGACAACCTGCTGCCTGCCTCCGGCGCGTCGCTCTCGTGGCGCGCGCAGGACGCGCCGCTTGGCTTGCGGGTCGGCTGGTTTTCCGAGCGCCAGAGCATGCTTTCCACCACAGCTGAGGGAGCATTCGGCGCTCTTGGCGCCCATTCCGTCTCGCTCGGTCTGGAGATCGATCAGCGCGTGGGCGACTGGCGGTTGAGCGGCGGGCCGGAAGTCGGCGTCGTCCACGCCCGCGCGCAGGACGGCATAATCGCCGGCGTGTCGCCGCTTGCGACCAGCGCCTTCGCCGTCCACGGCACCCGGCCGATCGGCACGAACGGCATGCTGCAGGTCACGCTCGCCCAGCCTCTGCGGGTGGAGGGAGGCGACGTCCGGCTTTCCGTCCCCGTGGGCCGCACCAAAGAAGGCGGGATCGTGCGCCAACAGTTCTCCGCCGACGTGACGCCCACTGGCCGACAACTCGACCTCGCTGTGCGCTGGGACCGACCGTTCGCCGAAGGCGATTTCCGCCTGGGCGCCATCGCGACCCGCCACCCCGGCCACGACGGCGATGCCCGGCCGCGAGTCGTCCTCCTGGCCGGCTGGCGCACGGCGTTATAGCGAGTGGCTCGCAGCGACTCCTGCCGCCGCAAGGAGGCGGCTGAATGCCGGAAGAGACGTATGTCCGCCATCAAGGTTGCCGCACGAAGCGCAGTTCGCCCGAAGTGCGGCGATTGGCGTGGAACTGGGTGTTGCTGCCGCGGGTCTCGTGGACCCGGGGCGGCCTTGCGCCCGCTGCGGCGCGCACTTCGAGCCCACAACCGGCAGGCGCCTCCTTTGCAACGAGCGAAGTAGCACGCACGATGGCTGGCCATTGAGTCCGCCGCGACGGGCCTGCTCCCGACGACCATAGGCTGTCCGGACGGCTGCGTCGCGTTCGACCGCACGGCATTGAGACACGCTCACCGACCGGGATCGTGCCCGACCTTTCACACATGCGCTGCCTCGATTTCTTCGCGGTCCGCAATCAGGCAACCGGGAACCACGGCATGGGCCCCAGCGAAGGCGAACCGACGGCACGGACGCCGCCAAACCCCGACGAGCCCGAGTGGCCCTCTCCGGGCAGGACACAACTGCCCGCTGCCGGATGCTCGGCTACCGCGGTCTCTGAGCGTCCCGGACGTTGGCGCGTCAGTGCCGTCTGGAGCATCGCACGTCGACATGCCGACGTAGCGTCGCCGGAGCCCGGACAGTCCAAGCGCTTGCACATCCGGCGCTTGCCTGTATGGTCGCGGCGACTCGCATCAACCACCGCGAAAGGGAGAGGATATGCCCGTCGGCAATGTCAAGTGGTTCAACACGTCCAAGGGTTACGGTTTCATCGAACCGGAGGACGGCTCCAAGGACATATTCGTCCATATCAGCGCCCTCGAGCATTCCGGCCTTGCCGAGTTGCACGAAGGCCAGAAGGTGTCTTTCGAAATTGTGCCCGGACGGGACGGAAAGACAGCCGCCGGGACTGTCACGCTCGTCGACTGACGCCTTGTTGCAGAATACCCCCAATTTGGCCGCCCAATGTCATCCAAAGTAGATGCTATGGGGCAATCGACGAGGCCGAGGCGCGGCGGTAGCCGTGGAGCTGGGCATTGTCGCGAGTCTCGCGAACGACCGCGAGTTCGGGACTGAGCTCCGGCAGGGTCAGCGCCCGGTTGTAGGCGGGAAGCCTGTAGAACCGGGTGCGGTCCTCGCACGTTGGCGGCGACGAAGGGGAACCGGTCCCGCTCGTAGACTGGCCGGCTCATCTCCGCGCTGCCGTCGACGGAGAAGCCTTGGGGAAGGGCAACGGTAACTCCCGTGCCGAACTACCGGCCGCGGCGACGCTCGTGGCGGACCTTCGAACACTGCTGCGCGTAGCCGCCGGAGAGGTCGAGCCGCACCTTGGGCTTCTCCATCCACGCGCCGCGTAGCGACGCGTCCCACACCGAGCCGCCCAGACGGATTCGCGTTCGGCAGCGCTGGGCATGAGGTGGAGGACGCACTGGGGTACGCAAAGCACTCCAGGGCCAAGATCCCGCCGGTCGAAGAACCGGCCGCGTGGCGGCCGGGAGCCGACTCGCGCCGGCAACGCCGGAACCGGCCCCTACATCCTCCAACGCAAGACGACATGTACCCCGAAATCCGGCGCCGCTCGGTTCAAGCCGTCGTCCTCAACGACGGCGATCTCCAGCGTCGCGCGCGCCGAGCTTCACCGTGCCTCCCATACCGATCATCACCGCCGGACCGCCGAGCGGTGCCGCCTCGGACCGATAGCGGGACGAATTCGCATCCACCTGCACCTTGAGGGCGAGGGCGGCGAGAAGCCGCCAGGTCACGCCCAGACGACCGAACGCAACCAGTCTCCACCCGCGCGCCAGTACCGGAGGTGGGGACGCGACAAGTCCTCCAAGCGTCACGCCGTAGAGCCAGGCGCGCGAGCTGCCCGGACCGAACAGCCTCCCCGAGGTCTCTGCCCACACGGCCGCGGAGACGCCCCCGGCGAGCGCGGTCGCATCGCCCGTCGGCAGTGTCACCGCTGCCCGTAATACCAATCCGTCGTTCACCGGAAACGCCACCGCCCGGCCAATTCCCAGTGCGACGTCCCCGGGCGAGAAGATGCTGCGGCCAATATCCGCGCGGCTCCTCCCGTCCTTGCGCGAGCTGGTTGCGGGGAGCGGCGTCACGACCACCTTGGGGACGGCCGAAGACGTCGTGCCAAGACTCGATGAACCCGTCGAATGCGCCCGCCATGTGCGAGACGGCGGACAGCTCGATACAGAGCTCCGATCCTTGCCCCATTCCGCTCTTGGCGACGAGCGCTGGCCTGTAGGTCTCGCCGTCGATCAACAGCCGTTCCCCGTTCGAAGAGCCGCGACCAGATGCGAGGCGGCGTCGAACGACAGAATCAGCTCTGTCTCGTCCGACCGCAACACGCACGCGTCGAACGATGCCGGCATACCGGGGAAATGGAACGGGTTGAGATTCTCGATGCGCCGCGGCACCGCACCATCACATTGGTCCTCCGCAGACGCCGCGCCGAACACGGCCGCCCACGGCAGAACGCAGGACAACGCCAAAATGAGCTTTCGGACAGGCTGGACGAAGCGCCCGGATAGGCGGAGAATTCCCTGCATCAGTGTGGCCCTGCTGCCTGTGGGCATTCAGAAATTGAGGGCCTGCGACGCGACGGCCCCGAACTCCACCAGACGACCTCTCAGCGCGTTGACCGTCTGCTTGAGCCCGCGCTCCGGAAAATCGCGCGTTTGAATTGTCATGTCCCCGGGTTTGTTGCTCCCCCGTCCTTACAGCCACCAAACTCATGGCAGGACGTAGCGTAGTCTCACAGATCGCCTCCACCTTCGTCGCGGCGAGTACGTACAGTGATCTTGGAATCACGCTGCCGTCGGGCAGGGGCATCGGCGAGGAGTGCGGCGCCGATGCCCTAGAACTGCTGGACAAAGCGCAGTTCGCCCGAGGTGCGGCTGTAGCCGTGGAGCTGGGCGTTGCTGTCGCGGGTCTCTCGGACGACCGCGAGCTCGGGGCTGAAGCCAAGCAGGGTCACCGCCCGGTTGAAGGCGGAAAGCCTGTAGGACCTGGTGCGGTCCTCGCGAGGGCCGTTGTCGGCGACGAAGGGGAACCAGCCCCGCTCGTAGTCCGTCCAGCGCATCTCCGCGCTGCCGCCGACCGTGAAGCCCAAGGGGAGGGCCACGGTGATCCCCGTGCCGAGCCACCGGCCGCGGTGACGCTCGTTCCGGGCCTTCGGCCGCTGTTGCGCGTAGCCACCAGAGACGTCGGCCCGCACCGTCGGTGTGACCACCCATGAGCCGCGCAGGGTCGCATCCCAGACCGGACCGTCCAGGTGTGTCCGGGTGCGGTAGCGGCGGTCGTGCCACGATGTCTGGGCGCTGGCGGTCACCCGCGGGCCCAGCCGGTGGGCGGCCTCGAGACGGACGCCCAGGTCATGGTAGTCGGGCGCGCTGGACCAGCGCTGCCGGGCGCTCGCCAGAAGGCTCGCCTCTGTCGAGGCATCAAGAAGCCAGCGCGGGCCGAGATGGAGGGCAACGAAGTGCTGGTCGAAGTCGGAGCGGGCGTACTCCCGCCGAGATGCCTGCGCGCCGGCGCGGATGCGCAGACTGTCGGAGACCGGCGCCTGGTACTCCGCTCCACCCCAGAACGACAGGCCGATGCCCGACCTGGTCAGCTCTTCTGCGTCCCGCTCGAACGGCAGGCCGAAGATGGTGATGGTGCGCTCGTCGGACGTGCCGCCGATGTTGGTGTCCGGCGCCACCGCGAAACCCAGATTGAAGCTCCAGCGCTTGCGTGCGCGAATCTCGGCGAGGAAGACGTTGACATTGTCGGCCACCGCTTCGGGCGGCTCGCCCGCCAGCACGTGTTCGAAATGCCTCCGGGCGAGTTCGTCCTCGCCTTTGAGGAAGAAGGCGCGGGCCAGCTCTAGGCGCACCCGCACCAAGTTCGGATCGTGGACCAGCATGGTGTGGAAGGCGGCGATCGCCTCGCCCAGCAGGGCATCACGATCCTCCTCGGTGCGGCCAGGGCGCTGAGCCGCCCCGACCGCCGCGAGGCCGTAGAGGAACAGCGTGTTGGGCTCGACCGTCTCCTCGAGGAGTCGGGGCTGCAGCAGGGTAAAGGCTTCCTCGAACCGTCCGGCGTCGATCAACTCCTGCGGGCTTGGCGCCTCGACCGCGGCGTCAGCGTCGGAGGACTGCGCCCCGGCGTGGGGCGCTGAAAGCAGGGCGAAGAGGAGACAGGCGGCAAGCGCCAGCGCGCGGCAGGGTGATGCGGAAGAAGAGAGCATTGCGCCTCATAGCACAGTCGGCGACATCCAGGACGTCGCAATGGGGTGAAATCGGGATAGGGGGAAGCCTCGCGGCTCCATCCCTCCCACACCACCGAGCGTACGGGTCCGTACTCGGCGGTTCAATGGATTTGAGCCAAGGCATGGTTCGCCAGAGAGGGGAGACCAAGCCGGGTGAAGAAGGCGTTGGGCAGCGCGTAGGAGAGCGCGGGGCTGTGGCTGAGCCGCCATGGGCCACGGGCGCTGCCGGCGGTTTTCGCGGCCAAGTGCTTGTTGACACCAAGGCGGCGTAGCGCCGCGAAACGGGTGCGTCCGCGCTTCCATTGCCGCCAGACGATGGCGCGGAGCCTCCGTCCGACCCATTGGTCGAGGCGGCGCAGCACCGAAGAGGTCTCGCACAGAAGCCGAAGTAGCCCCGCCACCCGATGAGGTAGCGCGACAGCTCCGTAGAGAGACGGGTGAGGCTGACGCCCTTCGTACAGCGCGTCAGTTCCCGGACTCGGGTCTTGAACCGGACGGGCGCTTGCGGTGCGATGCGCCGCCTGGGCGTCCGCCCGGCGGTGAGGCTGAAGTCCAGGAATGCCCGTGCCGCCGGGTGGTCCACCGCGCTCTTGTCTGCGTTCACCGTCAGCTTGAGCCGCCGGGCGAGGAAGTCGGATACGCTTGGCATGACCCGCTCGCGCGCCCGCTGGGACCGCACATAGATGTTGCAGTCGTCGGCGTAGCGCACAAAGCGGTGACCGCGCTTCTCCAGTTCCTTGTCCAGGACATCAAGCATCAGGTTCGACAGAATCGGCGAAAGCGGCCCATCCTGCGGGACTCCCTTGGTGCTCGGGCCAACCAGCCCACCTTCCAGCACACCCGCGGTCAGAAAGCCGCGGATCAGCCTGAGCAGGCGTTTGTCGGCCACCCGTTTTGCCACCAGACCCATCTCAATGTCGTGATTGACCCGGTCGAAGAACTCTTCGAGATCGAGGTCGACCACGATGCCAAAGCCCTCGCTGATATGCTCCTGCGCACACTTGACCGCCTGATGGGCGGAGCGTCCGAGCCGGAATCCGTAGCTCGCGTCCGAGAAGCTGGGGTCCCAGTCCCCCTGCAACACCTGCATCGCTACCTGCTGGATGAAGCGGTCGAGCACCGTGGGCACACCAAGCCAGCACGTACCGCCCGATGCCTTCGGTGTCTCGACACGCCGCACCGGCTGCGGCGTGTACATGCCGTCGAGGAGCCGGAACTTGATCTCGGGCCAGTGGGCCTTCAGGTGATCGCCCAGATCATCGACCGTCATCCCGTCGAAGCCGGGCGCCCCCTTGTTACCCCGGACACGCGCACGCGCCTTTTTCAAAATGCCGGGCTCAACCACCGCCTCCATCGAGACACCTTGCTCGGCCACCGGGTGTTCGGGTTCGGCACGCGCCACGCAGGCTTCGGTCCCTCGGCCTCCGGCGCTCCGGGCTTCACCCTTCGCCTCCGGCTCCAAGGCCAGTTCCAACTGGATGTTCTTCCGCTTGGTCCGCATGAGCGTACCGTCCTGGTAACCCTGTCCATCGTTCAGGCCTTCACCGGCGGACCGGTTACTATGCCTTCTGCTGACTTCTGCGCCGCAATCGCGGCCCTTGCGGAGCCGCTCAGTCCGGGACTTCCGGAAACGACGCAGACCTCCCGAGGTAAGTTCAACCGCCTTCACCGCACACCCGCCGAATTCACCATCCCGGCCCTTGATGGCTCCGGACTTCGCGATCATTGGCTCGCTCGTCCGGCCGGGTAGGCCTCGTATCCGGTTCTTGTCCATCGGGTCGCGGCTTAGCTCCACGCTTCTTTCAGACCCCGCCTCACGACTACGCCCTTGCGCTTCGTTAATCCTTCGCCGCCATCGGGTTGGATAGAGGACTTGCCTCTGAGCTGTCGATCATGCTCGGCACAATCGGGATAGGGGGAAGCCTCACGGCTTCACCCCTCCCACACCACCGTGCATACGGGTCCGTACACGGCGGTTCAATGGATTTAAGCCAAGGCATGGTTCGCCAGAGAGGGGAGACCAAGCCGGGTGAAGAAGGCGTTGGGCAGCGCGTAGGAGAGCGCGGGGCTGTTGCTGAGCCGCCATGGGCCACAGGCGCTGCCGGCGGTTTTCGCCGCCAAGTGCTTGTTGACGCCGAGACGGCGCAGCGCCGCAAAGCGGGTGCGTCCGCGCTTCCAGTGCCGCCAGACGATGGCGCGGAGCCTCCGTCTGACCCATCGGTCGAGGCGGCGCAACACCGAAGGGGTCTCGCAGAAGCCGAAGTAGCCCCGCCACCCGATGAGGTAGCGGGACAGCTCCGTAACGAGACGGGTGAGGCTGACGCCCTTCGTACAGCGCGTCAGTTCCCGGACCCGGGTCTTGAACCGGACGAGCGCTTGCGGTGCGATGCGCCGTCTGGGCGTCCGCCCGGCCGTGACGCTGAAGCCCAGGAATGCCCGCGCCGCCGGACGGTCCACCGCGCTCTTGTCTGCGTTCACCGTCAGCTTGAGCCGCCGGGCGAGGAAGTCGGTCACGCTCGCCATGACCCGCTCGCCCGCCCGTCGAGACCGCACGTAGATGTTGCAGTCGTCGGCGTAGCGCACAAAGCGGTGGCCGCGCTTCTCCAGTTCCTTGTCCAGAACGTCGAGCATCAGATTCGACAGAATCGGCGAGAGCGGCCCACCCTGCGGGACTCCCTTGGTACTTGGGCCAACCAGCCCACCTTCCAGCACGCCCGCGGTCAGAAAGCCGCGAAGCAGCCTGAGCAGGCGTTTGTCGGCCACCCGTTTGGCCACCAGACCCATCAGGATGTCGTGATTGACCCGGTCGAAGAACTTTTCGAGGTCAAGGTCGACCACGACGCCAAAGCCCGCGCTGATATGCTCCTGCGCGCACTTGACCGCCTGATGAGCTGAGCGTCCGGGCCGGAACCCGTAGCTCGCGTCCGAGAAGCTGGGGTCCCACTCCTCCTGCAGCACCTGCATCACCGCCTGCTGGATGAAGCGGTCGAGCACCGTGGGCACGCCGAGCGGACGAACCCCGCCCGATGCTTTCGGTATCTCCACCCGCCGCACCGGCTGCGGGGTGTAGGTGCCATCAAGAAGCCGGGACCTGATCTCAGGCCAATGGCCTTTCAGGTGGTCACCCAAATCATCGACGGTCATGCCGTCGATGCCGGGCGCCCCCTTGTTGCGCCGGACACGCGCCAGCGCCTTCCTCAAATTGCCGGGCTGGATAACCGCCTCCATCGACGGTCCCTGCCCGGCCGCCGGGCGTTCGGGCGCGACGCGCGCCATGCGGGCTTCGGTCCCTTGGCGGCCGGCGCTCCGGGCTTCACCCTTCGACGCCGGCTCCAAGGCCAGTTCCAACTGGATGTTCTGCCGCCTGGTCCGCATGAGCGTGCCGTCCTGGTAGCCCTGTCCATCGTTCAGGCCTTCACCGGCAAGCCGGCTACTATGCCTTCTGCTGACTTCTGCGCCGCAATCACGGCCCTTGCGGAACCGCTCAGTCCGGGACTTCCAGACACGACGCAGACCTCCCGAGGTAAGACCGACCGCCTTCACCGCGCACCCGCCGAATTTACCACCCCGGCCCTTGATGGCTCTGGACTTCGCGATCATTGGCCCGCTCGTCCGGCCGGGTAGGCCTCGTATCCGGTTCTTGTCCATCGGGTCGCGGCTTTGCTCCACGCTTCCTTCAGACCCCGCTTCGCAACGACGCCCTTGCGCTTCGCTAATCCTTCGCCGCCATCGGGCTGGATAGAGGACTTACACCTCCGAGCTGTCGATCATGCTCGGCACACCAAGAAGAGAGGGTGGCACCACGTGCCACCCTCTTCCAAAAGTCCGATCCAGATGGTCGGAACCTCGACGAAAGGTTCCGGACCAACTTGGTCTTCTTCTACTCGTCTTGCGTGGCGCCGAACGCTCCGGCAACAGTACCGTTGCTGAAGTTGGCGTTGAACTCACCAGCAACAGAGGACGGGTACACACTCTCATTTTCGTCCGTACCGTCGGTATCGGCCGTGACCGCACCATAGTACGTTCCGCTGAACATGGCCTCAGCTCCACCGCCGTTGGCCGTGCCCGTGATCATGTTGGCACCATCGGCACGGGTGCCCTTCAGGGCCACGGACCAATCGTTCGCCTCACCGCCCGACAGCATGAAGTTTCTGATCATGCCGGTAACGGTGTTGTGGTCGTCCGCAGGAATGGACCCGCCACCGAAGTGAGCCGTGAGATTGGCCATCGCCCTGAAGTGGCCGGAGGTGCTCGATTCGAGCTCGCCGCCACCTGCGCTGTAGACGTGCCGCACATAGACGCCCGTGGCACCACCGCTGTAAGAGGCACTGCCATTGACGTCATCAAGCGTGCCACCATCAGAGGCGTTCATCGACGACATCGCGAAGGTCTGGACCTCGTTGTACGTGTCCGCACCGTCCGCATCGGTCGTCTTCTGCAGCCAGACGCCATAGGTCAGGTAGTCGTAGTCCGGCTGGTCGGAGGTAGCACCCTCGTCGGGCGTGAAGACCCATCCAGCGCTCATGGCGGTGATCCCATCAGCGCCGAGCGTGACCGTGCAACCGGTCGCGCCGCCATTGCACATGTATGTGCCCATGGCGCCGTTGTAGGTGCCATCGGTCATGTATGCCGCGTCCTCGTCGTCAGCCGGATCGTCGCCATCGAAGGACAGTTCGCCCGTACCGGTGGCGCTAAAGCCACTCGACTTGACCAGCGCGTAAGTGGCTGCGTTCTGAGCGACCGCGAGAGCTTCATTCGTGGCTGTTGGAGTATCGTTCTCCGTGTTGGTGGACGTATCCAACGCTTGAGGTGTCGTCGTCATTCCGTCCATAGCCGTAACTTCGAACTTCGCAAACGCCACCGGCACAGGCGCGTCCCTGTTGGTGGTGACGATCGCGATTTCCTGCACCACATTGCCGTCACTATCGGCGTCCATCGTGCGGGTGTGCATGGTGGAACCGTGGCCCAGGTCCATGGCCTGTACGAAATCCTCGTCGGCGTCGTCGTCGGCGCCTTCCACGGTGACCGTAACCATGCCATCAGCCGCAACGGTGGCATTGTAAGCGCCTTCGGCGTTACCGGTGGCAGTAACAGCGCTGCCACCGAGACCGGCTTCGGTTTCCTGCTCGGCCTCCTCGCCAATGGCCGTTTCCTTCGTAGCTGCTGCTGCGGTCGCCGCCTTTACTTCGGCCGCCAACCCCGCGGAATCCGTGCAGGACATGTCGTCATTCCAACGGCCGCCAGCCATTTCGCAAACCTGCTGATCCGTCAGCTCTGGCTCCATCTCCATCTCGTCCATGCCAGTCGTCTTGGACGACCCGCCGCCGCACGCAGCAAGCCCGCCCGACAGGGCCACGACTGCCGCAAGTGCGGAAAGTTTGTTCAATCTGGTCATAGGTTACATTTCTCCCTTGCAAGGATGATGCGTGGCCCGATCGAATCGGGTGTGCAAACAAAACCATCTAACCCCGTCGGGGGACAACCGGTCAAGGGGCGATCCTTCAGACCATGTTGCAAAAAGGACACACCCCTCGGGACAGGACACTCATTCTCCTGACTCACCGGCGAATCGCCTCTTGCGATGTGAGTACGGCCATATTCATATCCCTCAACCGCACGTCAAGTGTAACCCCCGCTATCTCCGGTCGTCAACATGACCCCGTGGACGCCGCCCGATTCCGCGAAACCCAGGCCGGACCCATGCTCTGACAGGCGGGATGAGTCACAGCGAGCGGGACGAATGAAGAATATTGCTGCAATGCGCACTGATCAGTCCCCGTCGCAATGTTGGAGGGAGATGCGCACGCAAGCGAAATGTTGCCGCCATGCAAGGGAAAGAGGAATGGACTGTGCCATGATCCTCGTTCCTGCCTGAAACATGACCATTCGAAGCAAGCCAAGGCCTTGCCGAGTACGTGATAACTAACCCTTTTCATCTGTCTTTTCACAGCGTTTCGGCCGGGCATAACTGAATGATCCATCGACACTTCTGTAGACCAGGGCTGCCGGTGCCAGGCCTCCCGGAATCTCGACGCTGTAGAGCACGCACCCTTGGGGGCCGACATCGGCGGGGGTGTAGATGGCGCCGTCCTGCATGATCGGAGTAGAGGGGGTTTCCCGTCCTCGTGGCTCCGCGCACGCGGTCGCCAGGGTGGCGACGCATGCAACTGTCAGAAGAGAGCGCACGGGACTACCAGAGGAAGCGCCAGGCCAGGCCCACGTTCGCTTCCTGCTCGCCTGGGATGTGACCGGGATTGAGCGCGCCTCCTATCTCGAGGGCGATGCGGCCACCGATGGCGTCCGCCTCGTGACGAAGCGTGATGCGCATCTCCCGGGCATCGGGAGATAGCGAAACGCGGTGCTCGTCATGGAGCCTGCGGCCGTTCTCTATCCATCCGTTATCCACAACGAACGTGCCTGTGCCTGTTTCGGCGCGCAGCGGCTGCTCGACCGTGAGCTGCGTTTGCGGTGTACCAACGTGCATCGCGAATGCCGACAGCACGGAAGGGGAGGCCTGGAAGATCGCGTCCCTCTCGTAGGCCGGAATGCCGAGCGCCAGAGTTCCCGCGGCCTCCAGGGTCCAGCCGTTCGGGAGATCCTGGCTCAGGCTGTGGGAGGTCCAGATCATGCCGGAGGTGAGATCCGATCCGAATGCGCCGGACGAACGCGCTCCGAGATAACTGTCTGCATCGACGCTGAGGCCGTAGCCCCAGCCGCCGTTCGGAGGCCGGTGCGCGAGGCTGGCGGATGTCGGATTGAAGCCCGCCACCAAACTTCGGTCGGCCGCGAGTCCACGGTTTCGGGTGACTGCGAGGGGGGTCCAGCGGAGGCCGAGAACGTCGAGGCCGGTGGCCGGCTCGGCGGTTGCCGCATCGATCTCGGGAATGGGGGAACGCGGGTTCGGCCGGGTTGACATCAGTGCCGAAACGGGCACCCAGAATGGAAAGTCATGGCTGTCGAACGCGGCGACTTCGAGGCTTGCGGCGCGCGACGCCAGGGAGCCGAAGGCCGCGGGCGTCTGCAGCGCGGTGTCGTGGATCGCCTGGGCCGACTGGCCGACGTTCAGCGCACCGACTGGTCGAAGTGCGGCCTCGAGATCGAGGTGCCCGGCGCCATAGATCTCCAGATCGGCGTAGCGTCCGCTCCGGTCCGCCGTATCGAGCATCCTCTTTGCGATCTCGGTGTTGCCGCGCGTCCCCCGGAAGTGCTCCATCATCAGCGCAAGCGCTCCGGAAACAATCGGCGCGGCAAAGCTGGTGCCTCTCAGTCCGTCACCGACATCGCCCTCTCCGGGTGAATTCTGGTTGGGCACGAGGCCCCTCACCGTGCCCGGCGCGGCCAGGCAGTAGTGCGGACCGTGTCCGGCGGAGTTCCAGTCAGGCGGAAGCGGACCGCAGCGGTTGGAATACGTGGCGATGGCTCCTGTTAGCGGATCCGTTGCAGCGACGGCGAGGGAGTGTCCTCTCAACTCCGGGATGTAATAGGGCAGGTCCGCTCCCAGACCGGACCAGGGCTCTCCCTCGTTGCCGGCAGCGTAGACGAGAATGGTCCTCTCATCGGCGGCTCTGTCGACCTGCAACACGGCATCGAGATAGCGAGGCATGTACCGCCGGTACCACCGCAGATCTGAATCAATGGCGCTGGAGACCACCTCCGGATCGAAGATGGCCGTCCCGTAGGACCGGTTGATGATGTCGAACTTCGCGTATTCGGCCCGTTGGTCGCTTGCGAACCGGTTGTCCAGCTGACTTCGGTCTGCAGGGGAAAGCAGCGCAATCGCCTGTCGTACCGCGGTGTCGGCGACAACGTCCGCTCTCTGGTCGTCGGTGAGATTCTGTGCAACCGGAATGATGGTTGCTGCCGGCGCCACACCGAGGTTCTTCCCGGCCGCGACCGAAGCCACCGTGGTTCCGTGGGCACCCTCTCCGTAAGGTGTTGGCACTTCCTTCCATCGAAACAGCCGTTCGAGAGTGTCGGACTCGCTGTAATGGTCGTCCCGGATAAAGACGGAATCGTCCCTGAGGGGCCATCCGTCTTCGTCCACGATCTGCTGCACCCAGTTGTTGACCGCTTCCGGATCTCCCGCGCTGTCGCCCTCCCAGATGTCGCATGTTCGGGCGAACCGGCAGTTGCCGACGTCGCTGAAGTACTCGTTGCCGTCCGGGCGGTTGTAGGCAAGGTCCGCGCCGTCAGCCGCCGTGAGCGCTATCCTGCCTTCGAACTCGGCGTGTTGCGTGTAGTCGACGATCGTGTCGTCGATCCCGATCCTGATGCCCTTGCCGGTCAGGCCCCTGGCGTAGGCATGATGTGCGCCGATCTGTTCCAGAACGAGTGGCTGGTGCGTGGTGAACCGGGGCGTGCCGAGGAGATCTGCGGCATTGGACGGAGGCATTGAACCTGTCGGTGGTGGGTTGAGGACGGAACCGGGGCCAGGACCGCCACCGCCTCCTCCACCACATGAGGCAACGAAGAGGAGGCAGGTTGCGACGGCGGCCGTCGTCACGAAGCGTGTCTGGGGCATCACTCTCCTCATGTTCGTTGGAATTCTTTGAGACCCATCAGTCATGGACGCCCCCGGGGCATGAAACGTCACTGCAACGGCGGCGCCAGCCGAACCCGTCTCCAGACTTGTGGCATCGAAGCTGAGCGAAGGACCACGAGTCCCGGGGCCTTGTGAGCCGGCTATCCGTCGGTTTCAACCTCCACCCGATCCCTGAAGAGAGAGGAAGCGTAGTGCAGAGTTCGACAACCTTGTAGTCATCAACGCTTGTTGCAAGTCCGTCCCTCGCCGCCCCGGTCACGGATCGTCACCGCACGGCTGAACGCGTGCGCAGCGCATGGCGCGTGATCGCGTTCGTGAACGCACGAAGATCACGTTGCGGAGAACCGTGCCTTGCCATGGGAAATCGGCACCTCAGCATCATAGTCGGCAGCGCAGCATCTCACCTTCAGTCGCAGATCCACTCAGCGTTCGGCCCTCGATCCGGAGCGCCCGACGCTGACCGGCTGGAGGCCGTTCCTCGAAGCTGTTCATGGACGAGACGTGTGCAACGGTGCTGGATCCCGGCACCCACACCGACGAGTTGCTCCCCTGGAACTCCAGTCCGGCGTCAACCTGAAGACTGCGTGCTCCTCTCGTACCGCGGTTGTCGGCGTGGATGACGCACTTGTCGAAGGCCCTTTTGGCGTCACGGGCGAAGGACGCCTGACCGGCGGGAACGCCGGAATCGAGCACCACGATGGCGCTGCGCGATTCATGGCCGATTGAGGCTCGAGCCGGGCGCCAGTAGCCTCAATCGCCTGTCGTCGCAGACAAGCAGATGGCGCCCCCTCCCCTCTACCGTGCGTCCCTCGATCGCCATGAAGCGGGGACACTCTCAGTTGAAGGCGCATGGCTCAGCGTAGAGTCGGTTCGTGGTCTGTGGTTCGCTGCACCTGGCGGCGTTCCGGATTGCGAGCCCGATCAACTGAGACTTCGAGATTGAAATCAGCACTGCCGCCGATGCGGACAGCTGAAGCCCTGACGGTGTCGCTGAACGAGACGGGCATGGCGCAGCTCAGAACAGGGACGATCCCGAACCGAACGGTCGATGCGCCGTCCTCTTCCTCGCAACCGGTCTCCTGCGCATTGACGTCCACCGCCTGCCGGGACGAGGTAACCTCCCTGGCGGTGTCGTGGGAGGCCGCGAGATGGCGGTAGCCCGCATCGACGAGACCGGAGGGACAAGATCTGGTTCCACGCCCTGCGTCCGCGACACCACATACCCGCAGAGTGGTATTCGACATCCCTGGCGACAGTCATGGAGGGAGCGCGACATGCCACGGAACTGGCGGAGATTGACGACGGTGGCTTTGGTCGCCGTTCTGTTGGCGGGTTGCATGACCACGCAGGCGGGAATCGGGGATCAGGTCGGCGGCTACACGCTCACGAGCGTCGAAGTCACGGTCGATGAGAACGTCCGTACCGGCGTCTTCGAGAGACTCGATGACATCGACGACGAAGAACTTGCGCGGCAATTCGAGCAACGACTCGAAACCGTGATGTACAGTGCGCTGGGCTCCTCATTTTCCGGTGAACAGCCCGTCCACATGTCCGTTCACGTGAATGAAATGAACATTGCCAGCGACGCCGGCAGGGCCTTCTTTGGCAGCGAGAGCTACATCGGGGGGAGCGTCAGCGTCCTGGACGCAACGACACGCGAGGTCATTGCTGAACGGTACTTCCGGGAACAGGAGAAGGATGTTTCCTTCACCGGAAACATCGGAATTCTGGTCGAGATCACCAAGAACGTGATTGATGCCGGAAGCAACGACATGCTGGATGAGGCGATTGAGGAGTTCGCCGAGAGCGTGAAGGTCTGGCTCGACACCTGATCCGCATTGCCGGAAGTGGCGCACTGACTGCCTTTGGGCCTGGTTTCATCGAGCCGGAGGGGTGAGGACAATCCGTCATCAACTCGGCGCCCATTCGAGCGCAGTTCGGGCTTCCTCTCGCTCCGGGAGGGACCGCGTCGCAGCGGCCTTCCCGAGTTCATCGCCTCTGGAGTCGAATGCCGTGGCGGACCACCGGCGGTCGTGCGATCCGCGAGGGGGACACGGAGCCTTGTTGCTGAAGGCGCCGTCCGGGACGGTGTCGTCTCTCCATCGTTGTGAAACCTTGCCGCCCCCGTGGCATAGCCGGGTGCGTCATCAAGGTCTCGCAGCTCGAACGTGATGGTGGCCGTGCCCTCCGGAACGCCCCCGACAACGAAGACCGGGTAGTTGTGTCCGCCACGTCTTGCCGGTGTTGCGGTGCGGGGTCTCGCCCCGCGCGAACTTGTCCGTGAACTCGTCGGCAGTGACATCAGTCCGCACGAGGACCGCTGCGCAAGCGATCGGCGCCGCGACACCATTCTTGCAAGCTTCTCATTGTTCGACCGCCGCCGACTTGCGGGATGACGGCCGCCGGATCACCCGGAAGGCCGATACCACGATGGCACCCCCATGGTTGTGTCCGAGGCAAGGCCCCTGGCCCGTCACCCCCGTCTCATCTGTTGCGCTCCCGCAACAGGCATTGCCTTGGTGACATGTGGCCCGTGCGCCTCGATACCATGTTTCGAACGCGTGCCTTGCAAGGCGTTTCGCAGTCCCTGTGTCTGGATGGTGTGGTGCTGGCGCTGCCTGTCAGTGGGCCGACATCCCGAAGTGGCCCCCTGTCAGCGTCAGTGAAGTCGAGGGCATCGTTGCAAACGTTGTCGATGGGGGGCGGCACTCCGGGAACCCGGTCCCGGAGACGACGACATGATTGCGGGACACGGTCTTTTCCGTGTCCGCCTGCCCCGGTGAGAAATCCCTGCGAAGCCGGCAGGTAGCGGAACGGAAGCGCTGCTCTCCCGCTTCCTGGCTTCTGTGCGCGTGGCCTCAATACGGCCCGTAGGCCTGTTCTCGCCCGCGGTGCGCCAGGTCGACCGCAATGCACCACCCTGCCATCCATCCTGAAGCGGTATCTGACGATCGCTTCGCCAACCAGGACGCCACCTTGCCGTGCAGGCAATGGCCCGGTCAGCGGCCTCGCGCTGGCCTCTTCCCGTTCCCGGTTCGGTGCCATGGTGACTGGATCACCCCGAAGGCGGAGGCGCAGACATGGCCTCCTGACCGCGCCCGCTTCGGCGAAAGTCAGGGCCCGCGCCGCCGGAGCGGCGTTCTCTCTCTGGAGGAAAACACCGAACAGCACTCCGAGGGGTTCGCCGTGCCGAAGACAGGTCTCGAGGTCAGGCAGCGCCGGGCCGCAGGGCGCGCTGCGCTTCGGATTCCTCGGTTGACGGCGCGCCGGTGGGAGCTTGTTCGTCGACCAAAGCGCCGAACATCTTCTCCACGGCAGGCGACAGGCCCGGGTGCCTGACCCGATTTATTGGAGCCTTCGGCGTGACATCCGCCGTCGCACTGTTCCGGACCGGTCATGGTTCTCTGCGAACGTGGTGCGTACCGTGCCGCAGGCGGCCTTGCCTGGCAATCCGCTCACGCCGGACGCTCGGTCATGGTCTCCTGTATCACCTCGCGCGCCTCGGTCACGAGTTCGTCGAGGTTGTCCTCGCGGTTGGCGTCGAGCAATTGCTTGCGGTTCAGGGTCGCCAGCACGTGGGCCATGCGCCAGGTGGACTCGATGAGCGCGAGGTGTCCTGGCGACTGCACGCCCGGCTGAGGCTCGCCGGCGCCGGGGCGCAGCCGGCAAACATCATCCGGGAATCCATGGCCGGAGAGCTCCGGCTTCGACCGACTCCATCCCGATCCGCAGGCTGCCGGGCCCCCCGGCGAAGCCCGCCAACCGGACACCGGTGCAGGGGCTGCCGGTCCAAAGGCGGCTTCGGCCGGGGTGGCACGGCAAACACAAGGCGTGTTCAAAGCGGGATCTCAGCATCGTGCGACGCAGCGAGCCGGGCGACCGGGGCGCCATCGATCGGTGCTTTCCTCCGACAGGCGACGGAGGGACCTCTCTGGTCGCGGCATGACGCAGTTCCTGTTGCGGGAGAGATAGCGGGACACGCATCCTGACGGGACGGGCCGCGGCTGCCGGTTCAACAACCGCAGTCTGCTCTTCGGCACTTCATGAACCGACGATGTTCTTCTGTGCGCCGGTCATGCGGCCGAACGCGTCGTCAACGGCGTCCGCGACAAGTTTCCTGACGGTGTCATCACTGAGCGGTCGCAGGCCGGTGTAAAGCTTGAGGGCTTCGGGCGCCTCGGGACGGTTCGCCACGAGAGCCGCGGTTCCGCGGGCCGTTTCGACCGCGGCGCGAAGTGCGGCATCGCCCGTCAGCCCGCGTTCGGTTCCTGCCGCAATCATGGCTTCGAACACCGGCAGAAAGTACGTCGGCCCGACCGCGGTCAAGGCGGTGTAGAGATTCATCTGTTCGTCGGGAACTTCGACGCTGTTGCCGAGCAGCGCAAGAAAGCACTCCGCGAGAGCGCGTTCGTCGTCGGTGAAGCCCCTCCCCCACGCCACCGGATTGAATCCGTGACCCACCAGAGAGGGCGAGTTCGGATTGACACGCACGACCGGACACTTCCCGGCGAGCGCGGTTTCGAGAGACGCGAGCGGGACCGCTGCGGCAAATGACACGATCACCGCACGAGGCCTCGTCGGGCCGGCGACCTGGGCCAGGACACCAAGCGCCTCGGGAGGTGGCACGGCAAGCACGACGAGATCGGCGGCGGCGCTCTGAGAGACCTCGGAGGTGATCCGAACACCGAAACGCTGCGCGACGACGGCGCGCCGCGCCTCGTCCTTCTCGCAGGCCACGATCATCGACGGTGCGACGTCCCCGCCGTTCAGGAGCCTGTCGATGACGGCGCCGCCGATCGCTCCTGCGCCAACGATACCGATCGTCTTGCCTTTCAGGTCTTCCATCGACAGTCTCCCCGCGCGCAACCGCTCACCTGAATTGACGCGATGCGCTCATATTGCTCGAACGGGATCGCGGGTCACCAGACGACATCAAGCCCCTCGACGTCGGCCACCAGGCCCACGCTTTCGATGGCCGCCTTGGCATGGGCTTCATCGCCGGCGCCGGTATCGCCGGCGACAGCCGCGGCCCCCAGGAGTTGCCCGCTGTCGTCGCGGATGATCACCCCTCCCAGCGCCCCCCACAACGGCGTTCCGACACGGCTTTGCGCAACACGCGAGGCGCTTTCGAACCACGTCGGCTTCTTCTGCGCCAGGTCCATGATGGCGCGCGTCGGCATCCCGATGACGACGCAGGACTTGGCCTTCGATTCGGCGATATCCAGCAGCAGCGGCGGCGCTCCCGGTTCGCGCGTCAGGACCAGGGCGTAACCCTGGTGATCGACCACCGCGGCCGCCAGAAGGATGGAGGGATGAACACGCGAACCCGTGAACGCGAAGTCGATGATGGCGCGCGCCTTGTCGAGGTTTAGTTCGTTCATCGCAACCTCCGGCAGAGCGCGTGGTACAAGTCACGCTCTGCCGGATCAATCCTGCCGGCGCCGACGTCACCCTCGGTTGTCGCCGGGCCCGTTCCTTCAGCGCGCATCCGTGATGCTCCCCAGTTCATCCAGGGAAAAGGCCAGTGCTTGGTTCCGTTCCAGATCGTACTTCCAACGCTCTCCCTGGAGTTCGAAGTTTCTGGCGTAGAGGTGAAGGTGCAACAAGGGCTGGTCATCGAGGGCATTGACCTCGTGAATGCCGTCCGGCTGCATGGTGACGGCCGTACCCGGCGCAACGACGATCTCGCCCTTCTTTTCGAGAAGGCAATCGTCGGGGCCGACGGCCTGGCGTTTCAGGTAGAGCTTGTGGCGTTCGCGTCCCCGGACCCCGGCAATGATCGCCCAGGTATCGCCGTGATCATGGGGACCATAGTACTGATGGGCGGCACCCGAGTTGACGTAAAGAGAGTAGCTGCCGTCGGCATACTCGTGGAGGAGGTAGGAACACTCCATGGCGTCGTCGGACGGCAGCGGAAAGTGCTCGAAATCGAAGAGTTCCCGGCGTTGTGCCAGATCGATCAGCAGAGCCTTGCTGCGCTCGAGATTCTCGATCGTGGGGCCAGTTTCCATGATGGCGCGTATCCCGGCGATGGTTTCATCGATCGCCGTCGCCCGTTCGCTCTTCATCGTCATCGGTGCCTCTCCTGCCCGGAAGGGAGGCCACGATTTCTAGCACAGGGCGTTCCGTGCGGGGAAGCGGACGGATCATGCTCGGGTTGGAGAACACGGCGACGTTCAGGGCGGGCCCTGTCGGTGCCGCTATCAGTGCGTCGCGGTGCGCTGATGACAGTCATGCCGAACACAGATGACGAGGACTCGTGGCACCGGCGACGCGCGAGGGCGGTGAACGACCGGCTGGTGGCGCATCTCAATCGCTCTTCGAGGCTGTTCATGGTCGAGACACGCGCAACCGTGCTGGATTCGGGCACTCGCATCGACGAACTGTTCCCCTGGAACTTCAAGACAGGCGTCGACCCGAGAACCGCGTGCTCGCGCTCATGCCACGCCTGAACAAACGCATACCGTGGCGAGCACCTTCACGAGGGCAGCGACCATGATGGTATCGCGGCACCGGGACCCGAGGCACGGTCCTACCGGCAAGGCGGCATCGGCTCGACAGCCACCTGGGCACAGAGTAGTGAACCGGCAAGACGGGTCTGCTGCCGTCCCGGACGCGAACAGGAATACGCCGGAGCGTGAGCCGGTGGTTGGTGCAAGTGACTTCGGAGATCAAGATGGAAGACAACTGCCGTTCGGTGCGTTGGGCGTTGTTGGGCCTGGTGGCGTCCTTGCTTGCGGGCTGCAGCGGCAGCGGAATGTCCGGTTCGGCCCCGACTTCGGAACAGCTCGCTCACGCGACGTTGATACGGGTGCAATCGGCCACGACGGTGCTCGCCAGCGATCAGCATGTGTTCCGGTACGACGGCCAATCGTCGCGCACCTTCACCGCTTGCGACGGAACGGTCTGCGGAGTGAGTCCGACGTCCGCGGGCGTTGAGACTGCCCTTGCGCAGGCATCCAGCGATGCCCGGTTCGACTTCGGAAGCAGCCATTTTGCGGCGCGGCTCGAGGATTCCCTGGAGCTCAAGCCGCAAATCCGGGTCGTGAACGGCGTCACGTTGACAGAAGGTTACGGACTGCGCACTACAGGGCAGCCGTTCAGCGCAAGGTTCTACGGCGCCTGGCTCGACGATGGAGCGTTCTTCGTGAACGAGACCACCTTGACGGTCCGCGGCGAGCGCGGTGAGCCCTTGGGCCTGGGCACCGTTTTCGACGCCAGCGCCCTCGGCGTTGCGAACGACGCGGCACCGGCACCCGTAGATGGCATGACGGCAACCTGGGCTGGCCTGATGATTGGTGCGGATGTGAGCGATACCGTCACCCGCGGCCAGTTTTTCCGTGGCAATGCCACGCTCGTCATCGATGATCTCGCCAATCCGGAGATCGATGTTGCCTTCGGCGACTTCCGGGATCTGGGAACCGGAGCCATGCTTGCCGACAGGACGATCGCCGGCTGGCAGGACATTCCGCTCGAAGGCGGCTCCTTCGGTGCCAAGCCGACCGGAAGCGACAACTACATCCAGGGCCGCTTCGTCGGAGAACACCATGGCGGCGTCGTGGGCGTCTTCGAACGCAGCAATGTCGTCGGCTCGTTCGGCGGCAATCGGCAGCCAGACGAATAGCCTCGACGTCCTGGCGGGGACCTGACGTGAAGGGTCTCCGGCAACACAGGCATCAGGCGCCGTCACGTGGGGCCAGCGCGGCAGCCGGACCGCCATGCGTCTACAACTGCAGCGTGCCCAACTGGCGCGTCTTCGACTCTGGCCTCAATTCGCCCTCGATCCGCTCCGAGGGAATCGAGGCGATCGCGGTCGTCGTCGGCAAGCCGGCGGAGCCTCCCCTCCCCGGCCTCGAGGTGCACTGTGCGTCCCTCGATCGCCATGCCGTGGCCATGCCGATCCCGGGAACGCGGATACGGTCGGTCGTGTGGAGACAGATGGACCTGATTTCGTGGAGACGAAGGTTGCGGACGGTCGCCTTCGAAGGCTTGAACGTGCGGTGTCAACCGCTTCCGTCCATGTGCTCCACGGTTGTCCCACGTGTGCCGACGACGGTTGTCAGCATCGATACTGCGGGTCGGATGGGTGCCGGTCTAACGAGCTTCCACAATTCGAAGATGCGGATTCGGTCGAAGGTGTCGGGACAACAGCCAGCTTACGCGACGATCCAGTGTCGCCCGACATCCCGACCTTGCCCTTGCAAGCAACAAGAGATAGGCATCGGTCACCTGTCGATGCCCCGTGAGTTGGATATCACGGGAGAACGCAGCTGATACGCAGTCAACGTCATCGAACCAAGATTCGTGGCCGCCCAATGCAGTCATGTCCTGCAGCAGGGAACGCGCCGCAGTCGGAAAAACCGCATCCGAAGTAAACGTGGTGTTGGAGGAAAGCCGTCGATGACCTTCGCGGGGGTGGCGCAATTCCCGGCACTGAAGCCGTCGCGCCAGAGGTTCATCTGCAGCTTCTCGTTGGGGACCATGCAAAGCCAGGCAGCGGCTGGTGGGTTCAATGGGAGTTCGGAGCACCCTTGAGAGGTTCCTCCAGGGCGGCAGGGTCGGGCTTGGAAGGACGAACCGGGCGAGCCGGGTCAGGCGGATCTGTTCGGCTACCTGTCACCGGACGGACAGCCTGACATCGGGTGACTGGTCCATGACCATGCGGCGGCTCGTGGCCTCCTGGCGCCGGCAGAGATCTTCGAGGCATGTGGCGGAGGCGACAAGGCGTCTGGACCGGGCTTCACGGAGAAGGGACCTGGCGTGTTCCATCCAGGGGCCGGCACGAGGGGTTGACCTGACGTCCGTCCAGGCGCGGCAGTGGGCGTCGATCCGGGCGACAAGGCGGGTGCCGGCGGCATGCTCCCGGATGGCCGTCTCGGCGGTTCCTCCCAGAAACGCCGCGGCGGGCATCAGCTCGCGATCCTCAGGGGCCTGGCTCCGGGCCCGCATCAACGCATGCCCGAGGTGATCGGCCACGAGATCCTCGCGGTTGTCGGTGAGGATGACGCACTCGTCGAAGGCCCTTGTGGCGTCACGGGCGAAGGACGCCTGACCGGCGGGATCGCCGGAATCGAGCACCACGATGGCGCTGCGCGTTTCATGGCCGATGTGGCTCCAGCCGGGCGCCAGCAGCCTCAGTCGAACGTCGTCGCGGTCAAGCCGGTGGGAGCCCCCCTCCCCGGCCTCGAGGTGTACCGTGCGTCCCTCGATCGCCGTCACCGTGACCGTGCCGATCCCGGGAACGCGGATACGGTCTGTCGTGTGGAGGGAGAACGGCCGGGATTCGTGGAGACGGAGGTTGCGGACGGTCGCCTTGTCAGGTTTGAACGTGCGGCATCGACCGCTTGCGTCCATGTGCTCCACGGTTGTCCCGCCTGTGCCAACGACGGTTGTCGCGGAGCCGCGGGAACAGCCGTATGCATTGCGCCTGAAGACCAGGACATCCCCCTCTTCGTAGCTGGACGGATCGCTGAGCTGGCGGGCGTCGAGACCACGGTCAAGGAGACGCTCGATCACGATCGTGGAGCCTGCCTCCTTCCATTCGCCAAGGGAGTCCTGGATGTCGCCCTCGAGTTCCGGCGTGCCGGCGAGGATGACGGTGGTACCGCGTGTGGCGGGAGAAAGCGAAATCCAGAGATGGCGGGCCTCGTCGGCGAGACGATCGTGATCCACCTCGATGACGGGTTGGCCACCGTCCTTGAGAACGTTGTTCGCGTGAACAAGATGCGCCGTCTCTACAAGGCCGGGGTCAGGTCCGTGACGGACGATGTGCAGGCCCGCTTCGCCCATGAATCGCAAGGGCTCGCTGTGTCGTTCGCGAGCACCCGTCGTGAGAACAACACGGTCGAAACCCAGCCTGGAGGCCTTCATGGCAAGTCCCGCCATGTCGACCGCCGAAATCGTTGAGGCTTCATGGACAAGAAGAAGGCCCCCCGCGAAGGACCGGGGACGGGCAGCCCCGGTCAGAAAGGCCTCCAGAGTCGAACCCGCGATGCCGGTTTCGCGCAACAGGGCCGGCGACGCGGCAAGACCGAGGACGGGCCGGTCCCGGGCGATGTCGATCAGGTGGCGCACAAGCGCGATGCGCTCGTCGTGGGACGTGTACCGGAGTCTCACCACCTGGCGGGGCGTGAAGACGAGGGCCTCCAGGGAACGCCTGCTCGCCATGTCGAGGGAGGCGGCGATGGCGCCGAAATGATGGCGGGTGGCCAGCGCATCCGCTTGAGTGGCCGTGACCCAGGCAGTGAGCACCCTTTCGGCCTCGACGATCCGTGGCGTGGTGAAGGCGCGATCGAGGCGACGATGATCGGTCTCGAGAAGATGACCATCGTGGCAGAGCCTGGCGATGGCATCGCGTATGGCGGCGGGGGTGTGGCGCCCGGGCGCATGGCCCAGGGCGACGGCTTCCAGCTGTGCTGCCGGAATGACGGACACGCGTGCCTCAAGAGACTCAAGCGCCCTCCAGACGATCTCCAGCACGGAACGCTCGGGCCACGGCGGGTCGAAGCGCCGGCGATCGGCAGCACTCGTGCGTTTCAGCCCAAGACGCGCCGCACGTTCCCTCCACTCGGGACGCAGATCATCGATGTGACGGTCTTTCTTGCGCCGTCTCGTGACGAGAGCAGCCAGACCGGCCGCACGCGATGTCCGCGGCAATCCCAGGCGGTCGAGGTGTTCCAGGATTTCGCGGCGACGGCTCGAGAATTCATCGAGGAGCGCCTGATCATAACCGGCAATCTCGTAACCCGGCACACGTCCGATCATCGTCGCCACCATGATCAGGCCAAGGTCGTGCAGCCGCGCCGCCAGGACGTTGCGGTAGAAGGCCCCGATGAGATTCCTGTTGCGGCGCAGAGATGTCGGATCCACCGGACGCCACCTGGAGCCCGGGTCCCGGGTCATGTTGGCAATCACGCAATGCGTGTGAACCTGCGGATCGTGGTTGCGGCTGGCATGGTGGCGAAAGGTCGCAGCCACCAGATGGTCGGACCTGACCCGGGGTCTCCGGCCCGTCTCGCGATCAAACCCCCTCGTTTCGAGAAAACGTCCTTCGATCCAGTCGAGCGCCTCCCTGACGGCATGGTCATGGGCGCCCACCACGCGTTCGTCGCCCTCCAGCAGTGCTTCGAGAGCAACGGATTTCGGAGCCGAGAAGACGAGATCGACTCCAGGGACATGCCGATGCCGGCCCTTGCGCATCGATCCAAGGCGGATGCTCGTCCCGGGCACATGTCCTTCAAGGACTTCCCTGAAGGGTTCGGCATCCACCGGCCCCGAATGACCGATGGCAGCGGCACCCTTCCCGTGCCACCTGCTCGCCAGGCGGTGTTCGGGATCATCGTCACGCACCTGCCCTTCCCTGGCATAGTAGCTCACGGATGTCGCCGCCGATGTGAGCTGGGCAATGCTCGCAACCATGATCCTTGCCCCGGAATGTTCTGGTAATGTTCCGTGACATCGTAATCTTCCTGAGAATGTCAAGAACATTGGGCTGAAGCCCGTTTCCTCAAGACAGGACCGAAGAGGTGAACGGCCCCGCCCGTCCACTCAAGGGTAGGGTCGAGAATTGGCGCACCAGCTGCAAGGTCCGATGGGCTGTCCCAAGCTTTCGCTCCAGGAGTTCGCGCAATCGCGGTGACGGCGTCCGGTCGTATCGCGCGGTACCTACCTCACTCATCATGCTTCTTCGTGCTCAAACTTCCTTTCCCGCCTGCCGCCGCCATCGTCTGACCAGCCCGTAAACGCCTCCCACGCATGCGCGACCGCCTCAATTCCGGATTCCGCCTTTGCGGCTGACACGATGGAGCCGTCGCTCGAAATCCGCCGGAACGCATGGTTCTCGGACCATGCCTCCGGACCTGCCCCAGCCGTCCCGCCAGACCGGCGATCCAGTTCGTCGCCTGAATGGTCTTCTAGAGGTGGCTCTCCAGATGGTAGGGGGGTTCGATGAGATGGCGGCGGCGCCGGGTCCGCCCATACATGCTCTTGGCGGCTTCGGTCAGGAGCACCGCGCGCTGTTCATGCTCGTCGAGAATCAGGACGAACACAGCCGGCGCATCGCACCACGGCATATCCTGGGGGGCATGCAAGGAATGGAGGGGGCAGGAAGCTGAAACCTGTCATCACTAGTGGGGCGTGGACAGGGCCAGAACTGATTGAGGATCCGGGTCGATGACGAGAATGCGGTGATCCTCGGATCAGGGATCGGCCTCCTTCGTGAAGAGCCGGACGCGTGCCCCTGCCAGCATGTCGGCGAGGCGGGCGCGGATGAGGAAGAGGCAGACGAGCGAGGGGAGCACCATGACGGTGGTGATGACGAAGAAGGTGCCCCAGTCACCCTCGAGCCAGTCGACGAGTTCGCCCGACGAGGCAGCAAAGAGGGTGCGGCCGGCGGTGCCGATGGAGGCCATCAGGGCATACTGCGTCGCCGTGTAGGTGCGATCGACCAGCATCGAGATGAAGGCGACGAAGGTCACCGTGGCGAAGGCGCTCGTCAGGTCGTCCATGATCACGGCGGCGGCGAAGAGGGGTTCCGAGCGCCCGGTCCAGGCCAGGAGCGCGAAAAGCAGGTTGGTCGCCGCCATGGCAAGGCCGGAGACGAACATCGCGCGGATGAGCCCGATGCGGATGGCAAGGAGCCCACCGAGGATGGAAAAGGCAAGCGTGGTGATCCAGCCCAGCCCCTTGGAATAGAGCGCGATGTCCGACTTGGTAAACCCGACTTCCTTGTAGAAGACGAGCGACATGCGCCCGAGGAAGGCCTCGCCGATCTTGAAGAGGAAGATGAAGCCGAGGATGGCGATGGCGATGGCAAGGCCGTTCTTGCGGAAGAAACTCATCAGTGGTCCGGCAACGGTGGCGCCGAGCCAGGCAAGGGGGCCAGGAAGGGTGCGCGCAACGCGATCCTCGTCGGCGGCCTGACGGGCCACGCGTTCGTCGGCCGGCGCCTCACGCACGAACATCAGGGCAATGTTGCAGGCAATGACCACGGCTCCCAGCACCAGGAACGTCATCTGCCAGTAGTTGGCGAAACCGGCATCCTGGAAGCGCTGGGCCGTCTCCAGGGCGATGATCCCGCCGATCTTGTAGCCGGTCCACCAGCCCACCACGGCCGTGGCCGCACCGGCGGCCATCGCCTCGGGCTCCGCCTGGCCGACCTGCTCGATCCTCAGGGCGTCGATGGTGATGTCCTGGGTCGCCGAGGCAATGGCGATGACGAGGCCGACACCGATCACCGCGGCAAGGTTGGCAAGGGGATCGATGAGACTCCAGACGGCCAGGCTTGCGAGAATGACCACCTGGAGGATGACGATCCAGGCGCGCCGGTGGCCGATCCAGTCCGTGATCCACGGAATCCGGATGCGATCAACGAGTGGCGCCCACAGGAAATTGAAGGCATAGACACCGAAGATGAGGCCGGCCCAGCCTATGGTGCTGCGGGAAAGACCGTCCTCCTGGAGCCAGAGATTGAGGCTGCTGCCGATCAGGACCCAGGGGAACCCGCTGATGATCCCCAGGAGGAAAATGCGGGCCATGCGGGGCTCGAAGTAGTACGCGAAGGTATCCGGCAGTCGTGGCACACCCTGTTCCTCGCGCCCGGTGAGGTTGCCGGCATCCTAGACTCCTCGTGGAAACAACCCGAACAGGGGCTGTGGACGAAATGACTGGAGGAAGAGAAGCACAATGGTTGCTACCTTCGAGCCTTTCGGACAACCGGACCGGAGCACCATGGTCAAGGCGCGCGCGCAAGGGGTGAAGCACTGGCGACTGTCAATGTCGCTGGTCCTGTCGGTCTGCTTCGGCACACTCATCACCGTCTCCATGGCTGCCGTGCTGGGCATTACCGTGATGGGCGCCACCCGCAACACCATCGACCTCATTCACAAGGAGGCGGAACTCGGTGTCTCGCTCGTTGCGCGCGAGATCGACCTCCACCTTGCCGCCGCCAGAACCCAGACCGCCTTTGTTGCCGGCATGCTGGAAACGGGCAAGGTCGATGTCGACGACAGCGTGCGTCTGGAGTCGCTGCTGACGGGCGCCATGGCCGCCGATCCGGCCATCAGTGGTCATGGTTTCATCTTTCCCGGTGGCGAGGTCGTGATCGTCGATCGTCTCGATCCCCCGGCCCGGTTCTACCGCGTCTGGGCCGGGGACGATCCGATTGTCGCGGAAGCGCTCGCGAGGGCTGTGGCCGGCGACGCCCCGTTCTGGATGCCGCCGAGCTGGAGAGCCGACTATCACAACACGATCATGACACTCATATGGCCGGTCCGGCGGAACGCGGAACTTCTCGGGGCGCTGATCACCGTTATCAACATCGAGCAGGTTTCAGCCCGCATGGGACCGGCCGTCGAGAGCCTGCGCAGCCAGGTCTTTGCCCTCTACGGCCACGACCGGGTCCTTGCCCACGAGCTTATGGCCAGCGGCTACCCCGGCCTTTCTGACACCGATCCCCTGCCACCCCTTGAGACCTTTGCCGATCACTATCTCGCCGGCATGTGGGACCCTGGAACCCTTGAACGAATCGACCTGCCGGAAACGGCCAACATAGAGAGCCACACGGTAGAGGTCGACGGCACGACCCTGATCTTCGTCTACCGCTCGATCGATGCCTATGTCACCGTCCCGCTTCTGGTCGGCGCCTACTATCGCAGCGAGGTTTTTGACGAGGAGTTTGGCCGCCTGATCAATTCCGTCGTCATCGGAGTTGCAGCCATCCTGCTCTCGCTCGTTGTCGCGATGCTCATCGGGCAACGCTTGTCACGCCCCCTCGAGCGGCTTTCTGCCGCCGCCCGCCTGGTCGGGCGCATGGACCTTGATCATATCGAGACCCTGCCATCCAGCCGCGTCATCGAGCTCGATCATCAGGCGGACGCCTTCAACTCCATGAGCGGCGCCCTGACATGGTTCCAGGCCTATGTTCCGCGGGCGCTGGTCCGCCAGATCATGCACGCCGGCGACATGGCCGGACTCGAATCGGATCACCGCAACATCACAGTCATGTTCACCGACATCGCCGGCTATTCCACGGTGTCGGAGGGAATGAGCGCGGCCGGAGTCACGACCCTGCTCAACCACCATTTCTCGATCCTGACCGAGGAGATCGAGGCCGAGGGTGGCACCGTCGACAAGTTCATCGGCGATGGCGTCATGGCGTTCTGGGGCGCACCGGAGAAGCAAAAGAACCGTGCCAGGCGCGCATGCCGTGCCGCCCTCGCCATCCGCCGCCGCATCGAAGAGGACAACCGGGCACGCGAGGCTTCCGGGGACAAGGCATTGCGCATGCGCATCGGCATCCACTCCGGCCAGGCGACCGTGGCCAACATCGGCAGTCCGACGAGGCTGAACTACACGGTGATCGGCGACACGGTGAACGTCGCCCAGCGCCTCGAGCAGCTGGGCAGGGACGTCGCTCCCTTGACAGAGGTGGCCATCACCATCAGCGCCGAGACCGCCCGTGACGCAGGCCACGACATTGCCGCGACAGCGGCCGGTTCGATCCCGGTCAAGGGCCGCGCCGCGCCGGTCGAGGTGCTGTTGCTGGAGGGAGCCGCTGACGAAGACCCGTTGTCCTGACGACAAGGCCCTCCTCGGAGGTCAACCATGACTCATCAGACACGGTTGCCGCAGCACTTTCAGAGATAGTACAGCAAATAGCTGGTCTCAATGAGTAAGATACTCTGTCTCGGACGACGTTGGGTTGGAAGCGCTGGATTGGTCATCAAATCGAATGCAGATTTCTTCAAGGTCGGGACGGCCGCCAGCGGCGCGTGGCAACGACTTGCCATCCTTCATCCGGAGCCATCTCGAAACCTCCTTGCACGGAACTCGCAGAGCGAGCCGACGCATTGACCGATACGGCGCGGGAAGCGGATCGTCGAGTTCGTGCGGAAGGCCCGCGGGCCGCGAAGGATTGCGGCACCGTGGATCGTATCGCATGGGTAGGTGATGACCGTCTCAATGACATACCGGTTTTCGGCTCGTCGCAAGGCGGCGCCTTCGAAGTGGCATCACGAAGGCTTTGGCGAGCGGATGCGCTCCGATGGCTATACCGGCTTCGGTGCACTGGCCCGAGGAGGTCCGGTAGGCGAGTTCGCATTCCTGGCGCATGTGCGCCGCAAGTTCTACGACGTCCATGGTGTGGGCTCGGCGACCGGCGGCGGCCTCGTGAGTCCAGAAACAGTCGTAGCGGACGACGAGGCCCGGCTTCGGATCCGGAAGCGCCACCGTTCCGTCGTTATGTCAGCAGGTCGTCGAGGGGCTTGTGCTCCACACCCATTTCGGCGCGTTCCACGGCGTCGATCACCAAATCGGCGGCATCGTCCGTGCGACGGCAACGCTGCGCCGCAGCCCGAAGCCAGTCATACTGCTCCGCGGACATGAGGACGAACTCGCGGCGCCCATGCCGGGTTATCTCCACCGGCTCGCGCTGCGCTTCGTGCTGGAATCGACCGAACTTGCGCTGGAACTCGAGGGCGCTCACGGTGGGCATGGCAGGCTTCCTGGGCAACGGGGACTTGCCTCAATATACGTATAATCCGAAGAAATGAATGCTTATGGCGTGGCAACAAGACCGCTGCCGATGCTGTCGCCGGTCCGAGCGGCGGCGGCCTTCTCGGCATCGCGCACCAGGTGGGCGTGTTTCGCGGTGGTGCCGACCCGGGCGTGGCCGAGCAGACGGCCGCCCGTTACGCTCACTTTGCCCGCGATACCGTGAAGGCGTCCGCGGCGCGCATCGGCGACAGCATCGAGAGAGACCTGGATGCCGTGCAGCATGCCTCAAGCAGTCAACCCTGATGGGTCTCAAGCAGCCTCGAACTCGATTGCATGCGTCTGGCGAGACGCTTCTCGGGTTCGCCAGGCCGCGCTGAACAACGCTGGCGTGGAAGCATCAGATCTCCATTGAGGAGGATCGCTTGGATCTGCACATCGTGCCATCCTTCACGGCATGACCTGCCGGAGGTGAACCCGGACGCCCTGGCGATGCTGAGGCGGCACTGGTCCGGGCCGCTGATGGCCTACCCCGACTCGCCCGACCGGGGCGAGGCCGGCCAGGAGACGCTGACTTTCGAGATCCACTTCGAATCCGGCGGTCGCGAACTGCCCGTACAACAACGTGTGCGCCGTGAACCGGCAACCATGAAGGACGCGAGCGAGGCAGGGCAGCACTCCGGCCGCCCTGCCTCGCTCTACGCGGAGAGTTACTGCACGGCCGCCTGCTGCTTGTGCGCGCCAAAGGCACCAACAAAGCTCACGACATCGTCCGTCGAATGACCGCCGAATGTTCCGGCGACCGAGCCGGGCCTGCCGTCAGCTTCCCCATTGCCGAAGAACTGGCCGCCCCAATGGCCGGTGTAGCTGTGCTCATCGTCGGAGCCGGTCACCGAACCTCTGAAGAAACCGCTGTTCGCGGATCCGATACTGGCTGTTCCCAAGTCCAACCGACCATTCGCAGGGGAACCGTCCACCTCGAAATTGGTGATCGCGCCGCTGATCGTGCCGAGGTCGCTCCCGCCGCCGAAGATTGCCGTCAGCGAGACGTCACCGTCGAAGTATCCGAATTGGGTGGAGCCGCCCGTCTTGTCCGAGTACACTCCGGTCGCGTCCCCGTCGTAGGACGCCGTGCCCTGCAACGCGGCAATGTTGCTCCCAAACGGATCATTGCCATCCGCGAACGCACCGAATGCATAGTCATCGGCGCTCATCGTGTCGTCGGGAACGATCATCCAGATCCCGCCTGACAGATAGTCTGCATCCAACTCCAACTCAGAGAAGGTCTCGGTAGCCCCGGGTGTGAGAGTTGTCGCAGGAGATCCGCTCGAGGGGGTGAAGGTCATGCTGCCACCGGTCATTGAAAGCTGTCCGGTGGTGTATACGAACGAACAGCCCGTACATGTGGCTCGCCCTGGAACTCCGTTCAACTCGGCGGGAAGGTCGATGTTCGAGCCTTCACTCACATATTGGCCGCCGACCTGGATTCCCGGAAACGTGAAGTCATAGTCGGCACCAACCGTAGTTGTGTACTCCGAATATCCTGAGTCGTCGTCCGTGTAGAGATCGACATACAAGGTGCCGCCTTGGATGCGCTTGCCCGCTTCGACACCAATCCAAGGATCTTCGACGTAAGGGATTTCGCGAAGGTTTTCCTCACTGATATCAATCGACCATCTTGTCCCGTTGCGAATCTCAATGGTCCCGGCTCCCGTGTCCGAGTACCGATGCGTGACTTGCACCCGGTCGGTGGTGATGTTTCCGCTGTCGACATTCGAGGACTGCGTGACGCTGCCCGCACCGGGCAGGGCTTCTGCTGCCTGCGTCATTGCACCCGCTACATTGACGGCCGTCGTCGGGTCAGCGAGGGCCTGTGTCCGCGTCGGAACCATTGTCGGCGGTTGCGACGTCGAGCCGTCGTCCGGCATCGTCGAGCCATCGTCCGGCATCATCGAACCGCCGTCCGCCATGGGTGAGGTGCCACCGCCACCGCCACAGCCAGCCGCCACCAATGCAAGGCAAGCAACAACAGTCAAGGTGAGTAGTCGTGAATTTCTCATGATCATCTCCTGAACCATTTAATCGGCACGCCCGATAGAGCCGCCGTGCAAGAACTTTCTGAACAAGAATGGGCAAGTCTTCCCAACTGTGCGGGGTTGTCCAGATGGGTTTCTTTTTGTTCCTAGGGGCAATTATTTTGTGGGTATGGGGGATCGATTCCCGAGGCGTCCATTCGCCTCAACGGTGCCGATACCGATCGGTTCGGCGGCCCGACGCCTTGAACGTCGGCCAGGGAGACATTGCTCGTCGCAAATCACTTGAGCTCAACGACGCCAACACGCGTCGCTCATCACAATCCGAATTTCTGCTCTATTTTCTGCCGTAGGCGAAACTCTGGTGCCGCCCGGACATAGCGAAGAATCGAAACACTTCGAGCGGCGGTCGGCTTGGCGACTCCCCCTGCCTGAAGCGCCGGTCCCGATGCCGGTTCACCGCAGACCATCTTGCGCCGGCCCTGCCGCAATTCGATCGGACTTCTGGACTTCGGACCAGAGAGGTCATCCGGTTGTGGAACCCCCTCATCCATTTGGGTCTGTTTTCCCGACCTGCTTCCCGGACCGCCGCGGTCGAGTCTCAATCTTTCTCGGGCCGGCTCGTCGGTTCCCGGGCCGCAGAAACGCTCGCATCGATGAACCGCTGTCCGAACCCGTTGAGTCCGCACACGCCGGCGATCGTTCTTCGATGACCCGGAGGTTCGGACCGACTCGCGAACAGGCCGTGTTCGGCAGGCTTCCGGGCACATTCAAGTCGAGACTGCGTTCTGATATGCTGACTTGTCTCGAGTTTCGATTTGCGAGTCGGCAGTTCGAATTGCGCACCGTCTCACCGCAAACATTTCTTGGGATTCACTGTCGCCCAACAAGAACGTTCTGGTGCGTTCTGGTCAAAACATCCGGTTTTCCGGGGAGCGCCGCGAGAATGAACAAAGTGCTCACTCAAAGCAGTCCCGGACAAGCTCGGCGTGGTTCGCTAGTCCATCGGCCATGCCGTTTGTGACGCGGAACACGCTCAGGTCGCCGCAATGCCCGCGATCCTACCGCTGTGCTATCGGCAGACTTCGTTGAAGCGATCCAGCCAATCGGCTGACGGCCTTGAATCGGTCGTTGAACTGTGAACCAACGACCTTCTGGCGCTGAGAGACTTTGAAGAAATTCGTCAAATTGCGGACAGTCCAATTGCGGTACGGCGTCGATTCGCCAAAGAGGAGGTATCTGAAAGCTCCGTGGCCTTGAAGTCGCCCATTTCAAAATGACCGTAAATACAGAGACGCCCGCCGGCTCTGATCTCCTTGCTCGAAATCGCGCCTAGGCCAATCGGCCATTGTTTGATCGTGCGACAGTACACGGTTATTTCACCGGGGCATCCGTTCGATCGAAGCGCGAATCTTGCTGCGCCTGTCCTGGCGTTCGGATTGTGGTCGGGAATGTCCGGGTGTCCGAACAGTTTGATTGCCAGTTCTCGGCCCACCAGGATTGGATTTCGTGCCAACGGAAAGCCGAGGTACATCTTGTTGGCTGAGGAGGCAGATACCTCCTCGTCCTGGATTTCGCAGCTTCGCCCCAGCGACAGCATCAGGCCAACGGTGCAGGCGCCGACACTGTCCGTTGCAAAAGCGTTTCCGGCCTGACCGGCAAGCGCCAAGGAGGCCAAGAGTACCGCAGCGATCAGACGGCGCATCTCCTGTTCTCCCGATAACTCCACGAGGCAAGCCAAGCCCGGGGTGACGACCACGGCACACGCGCCGCCTCGATCGGCGTTGAACCTCCTGACCGCCAGTGCGTTCAGTTCGCCCGAAGACGGCGGCAATTTTCTGACATTCTTGTTCGGTCCTGAAGTTCTGTCCCAGGAATGCGTGATACTTCGAACATGACAGCCTCGGCGCTAGCCACCGATCTTCGATCACGGGCTACTGGACCGGACCGCGGCCAACTCGAATGAGGTCCGGGCGCTGAATTTCCCTCCAGGTATCTAGGAACATGATGTCGGGATGCCGTGGTTCGGGGAAAACGCCCATTCTCGCTGCTTGCGTGAGGCAGGAAACCACATGATCTCCACGACCATCCACCAAGAGCCCCGCCACGGAGAAAGGGCCAGGCGGGGCCCGTCAGCAGGCGGCGCTCATTATCGCGCGCATCAGGCCAGACCCCGCAGATCGTTGCCATGGCGAATGGCGCGAGGTTCCAGGTGTGCAGCGAGCGCGAAGACCTATCGGTATCGCTCCGGCGTCTCCGTGTCGGTCTCGTCGCCCCCGGGTGCAGGACCCCGAAGATCCGAGAGGGACCTCACCAACTGCACCAGCTCGGATTGGCGGGTAAGGTCGTGCTTGGCGAAGATGTGCCGGAGGTGCCACTTCACCGTGGTCCGGCTCCGCCCCATCGCGGCCGCCACGGCGTCAATGTTCCGGCCCTCCACGAGCAGCGCCGCGACCCTGCTCTCCGCCGGCGTCAGGTGGAGCACCTCGGCGAGACGTGCCGACTCGAGGCCGGCCCGCACCGCCGGATCGTCGGCCAGCACCAGCGCGCCGATTCGGCTTTCGTGTGAATCCGGGCCCGCCGCACCGACCGGGCTGACATGGAGCGCAAGCCGGGGCAGTGTCTCCCGGCGGGTCACCAGCATGGAACCGCCGACCCCGCCCGGCGAGGGCAGCGCCCGAGCCAGAAGCCGCTGTAGCCGCGCATCCTCCGCTGGCAGCGCCGCGCGCAGGCAGCCGTCTTCGCCCCGGAGCCCGTCGCGCGCGTTCAGCATCGCCAGGGCACGGTCGTTCGCAGCAACAATCCGCCCACGCCGGTCGAGCCGGATCACATCCAAACGGTCGTTGCACAGCAGCTCTATCGCCGAGGTACCCAGCGCTCGGGCATCGACCAGTGCCTGGCGCGCGGACAGGAACTGACGCAGGTGCGGCATCAATTCCTTCATCGCATTGACCTGGGAGAACGACCAGCCCTTGCCGTCGACCGGTTCGGACAACGCCCAGAGGATGCGTGATCTCTCCAACCCAACGAGGCGCGTACCCAGATCGTTTGCGAAGGTGCAGCAACGGCAACCCCTCGTTGTAGGCGAGGGACGTCTTCTTCTCCTCTTCGGTGTAGAGGGAAGAGGGCTGGACCACCTCGCCGACGGGAGCCTGCCTGGCCCGCGGGAGCGCTTCGTCCTGTGGATGATAGACGCTGAAACAGAGCTGCTCCAGATCGGCGCGGCGCTCGCCACGAAAGCAGAACCGGGCAAAGAAGACCTGGACCGCCGCCTGTCTCATCCCATCGCCGATCACCAGTATGCTGCCCCTCGAGCCGAGCGCCTCGTCGATCAGCCCGGACGTCGCCGGCCAGTGCGCGTCATCGAACGCCGCTGCGTGCAGCGAACCCACTATCGCGCCTGACCGATCATGCCCCCGCCGCTCTGGCCCGGCGCGGACACCTCCGGACCATCCTTGAATTCCCGGTTGCGCGGTCCGTCTGCTCCAGAACCGCACGGTGATGCTGCAATGCCCTCAACTCTTCGTCGCCCTCCCGAAGGACGGGTCTACCCCACGAAAGGCGTGGAATTCCGACGCGAAGGGGCCGGCACTCCGCAAGACGGCTGACGACGCGTGGTGAGCGGCCCCGATTGCCGTTACTCGAAATTCGTTCGTGTCCCGTCGGGAGAGAGCGCGGCGCTGTCGGGCACGCATTCGCCCGGCACTCGCGTTGACGACGGGGTGCATGGGACTTGCGACTGTGTCGTCGCCGGCGCGTGCGGCGCACCCAACGGAGCGAACGGGCGTACCGGTCAGCCGTTGTATTTAAGAAAACATCTATCTGTACATAAAGAATTTTCGCAACTTCGATTAACGTCCCCCGGCTTGATTTCGGTGGAGACCGCCGATGGCTGTCGTTGGCCTGATCGTGCGAGACGACTCGGTAGCCTTTCCTTGAGGTTCCGGACGCTGGAGCGGGTAGTGGCCCGGAAGGACCGTGGCTCGCGAGGGAGAATTGGACGCTGGCAGGAGGGATCTTCCGGGATCGCACCGCTATCTGCCGCCTTTCCCCTGGTCTGAAAAGGGACAGCGGCGCAAGCGGTCGAGGTGGAGCGGCGACAGGCACAACGATGCAGCGACAACCGGGGCGAGTAGCATGGGAAAGGCGGTAGGCCGACTGCCCCTCGAAGCGATCCGCTTCTTCGATGCCGCCGGGCGGCACCAGAGTTTCGCGAAGGCGGCACGCGAGCTGGGTGTGACGCGGGGCGCTGTCGCGCATCGTGTCAGGACGCTCGAGCGATACCTCGAGACGGAGATGTTCGAGCGCCAGCCGCACGGTCTCGCCCTGACCGAGCACGGACAGACGTTTCTGGTCGAGGTCCAGAATACCCTGTCCACTCTCGACAGGAGCGCGGAGCGTTTCCGCGTCGGCTCCGAGGCCAGGGTGCTCAGGTTGGTCGCCGTCGAGGCCTTTGCCGAGATGTGGCTGATGCCGCGGCTTGCCGCGTTCCGGTCCGCGCATCCCGAGATCGTCATCAAGTTCGAGACCTCGCTCAGCGATCACCACGAGGTCGATCCCGCCCGGCGTGAGTTCGATGTCTGGATTGCATTCGTGGGCTCGGTCCCGCCCACCGTGCAGAGCGAGGTGCTGTTTGAGGAAACGCTCGTCCCGGTGTGCAGCCCCGCATTCCTCGAATCGAGGGAACGGCCCGAGCGACCGTCCGACCTGCATGAGTGGCCGCTGCTGTACGACCTCGCCTGGGACGACTACTGGGCGTACTGGTTCGCGAGCCGTGAGGTCGGCGCGTCAGACATGTCCCGGGCTTCGGGCTACCGTCTCTATTCGATGATGATCCAGGCAGCGGTCGAGGGTATGGGCGTCGCGCTCGGTCACTCCATGCTGATTGTGCCCTATCTCAACCGCGGAACGCTGATGGAGCTGTTCAAGCCGCCGGTCGCGGCCCCGGCGCGCTACTTCCTCGTGATCGCTCCCGGGTCCGGGGAGAAGCCCGAGGCAAGGGTGTTCCGGGACTGGCTCCGGGCCGAGGCGCGCAAGAGCAGCGCACACGGGAAGCCTGCGGCGATGCCGGCATCGTGAGGCGAGTGCTACACCCGTCCGAGGTAGAGTCAGGGGGTGACGCGGTTTCCGGGGCACCGGAGGGGGGTATCCATAGGCCGGCACTCAAGCTCGACCGGATCCCCGGGTCCGTGGTTCCGGTCCGTTTCCACTCCCCTGCTCGTCGAACCGGGCATGCGGTTTTCCCGCACCCGGCTCTCAGTCGGGATCATGCCTTCGCCCACGGAAAGGCCTTTGTCGTCGGCGCAAGATGTATCAGACCGAAGTCCTTCCTCAGTCTGGCGTCCGGGAAGCGCACATACTGTCCGGACTTCGTCTTGTGCTTGTGACCGAGCCACCGTCGCAGCCGCCGGGTCGTGTGTCGGTCGATGGTGCTGTAGGCCGGTGAGACCTGCCCCAGGGTGAAGTAGTTCGCCCAGCCGGAGATCATCCGGTTGAGTTCGGCCACTTTCGCCCCGGTGTCCATCCAGACGGACTTGCGATCCGTCACCTCGCTGATCCGGTGGCAGATGTCCTGGACGTTCGCCTTGCTCGGGCGGGTGCCGACATAGCGGCTGCCGTCGGTCCGGCGCCAGGTCCAGCCGATGCGGTATCCGAGGAACTCGAACGGCTCCTGCGGGCATCGAAGACATCGGGTCTTGCGGGCGTTGACCGGCAGCTTCAGCACTCCCATCATCCGGTTGACCGCCGCCAGCATCTCTGCTGCCGGTGCCTTTCCGAGCACACAGAAGTCATCGGCATAGTTCACGATCTCCGCCCCGAACCGTCGGGCGTAGCCCTTGAGTTTCCAGCCGAGAATGAAGCGACACATGTAGATGGAGCTCAACAGCGGGCTCACCGGTGACCCCTGGGGGGTCCCCTTGCGCTCCCGCCGTGCCCGGTTCGTGCGGCGCTTGCCGCCTTCCCCGTCATCCTCTTCCACCGGCGCTTCCAGCCATGCCTTGATGAGCCCCAGGAGCCGCCCGTCGCTGACGCGCCGGGCGATGCTCTTCAGGAGGTCGACATGCGGTATTTCGCCAAAGTAGTTCGAGAGGTCGGCGTCAACCACCTCATGGTGCCCCTGTGACAACAGGCGATGAGTGCGTCTGACCGCATCATTCGCGCTGCGTCCCGGCCGGTAGGCATACTGTTCCGGTTGCAGGTCCGCCTCGAAGATCGGCACCAGCACAAGCATGGCCGATGTCTGCGCAACCCGGTCCTTCAGGCAAGGAATGCCCAAAGGCCGGAACTTCCCCGGTTCCTTCTTCGGAATCATGACCTGACGCACCGCTTGCGGCACATAGGTCCCGTCCCTCAGGTCCCGCGACAGGTCCCCAAGCCAGCCTTCCACCCCCGCCTTCTCGATGTCCGCAATCGTCTCGCCATCGACCCCCGCCGATCCGCCCTTGCGGCGGACCCGCTTCCAGGACTCCAGCAGAAAGTCCTCGCGCCACACCTTGTCGATCAGAGCGTGAAAGCGCCGGTCAGGTTCTTCCTTCGCTTTCTCATGCAGTGTGTTCTGGAGTTTCCGAACCCTTTGTGCCCCTGTTAGACGTTCGCCAGTAGGCATGCCTTGCCTCCTTTCCACACAACTCCCAACTCAGGGCCCCTTCCCTCGACCGGCGTTACCCGGCGTCTTCAGTAGTGCGGACCCATCCGCCACCCTGCCGGCCCGGCCTGGCCCTCGCGGGCTTCCGGTTGGTGCGTGCCACACCACCGACAGGGCTTCCCGTGTTGCAACGCTTTCCATCTTCCATGCATGTCGGCACCACTACCCCGGTGGAAACGCCCCGGTGCCCATATCGCTTGCTTCCCGGTGCGCCATCGGCCTTCCCCAGACTCAAGGTGGGTCGGCTTCCACGTGAATCTTTTCGAGGCCTGCTCAGCGTTCACTCACGTTCCGACCTGCATGGTCGCTGAACTGCCCAAGGCAGCCCTTTGTCACCGCAGTGCTTCAAACCATGTCGTTACCTCCATGATCTGCCGCGGCTGCTACCAACCGAAGCGATAACTGTTGGGCGGGGTTCGCACCCGCAAGGAAAACGCGCCTTTCCACGGCGCACTTGAGGTTCTGATTTACGCTTCCCCGCTGCGGCTCGAGCAGGAGGAGAGAGTCTGAATGGACACCTCGGCCAACACGATCAAGAATCAGATGGCATCGAGGGCGCCAGGTCGTACTCGCGTACCAGCATGTCGGCCGGGAGTTTCCATTCTGCCGAGAGAGCCCGGATCATTGGCAAGGTCAGGGGACGACGGCGGCGCAGCACTTCCGAGGCATGCGGCTGCGACCCGATCACGGCGGCCAGGTCCTTCTGCCGATAGCCGCGGGCTTCCATGGCATGCTTGATCATTGAGACGGGGGCAGGCGCTTCCACCGGCCAGCGACGGGCCTCGTAGGCCTCGACAAGCGTCACCAGAACCTCCAGCCGATCCCCTTCCGGGGTGCTTTGCGCTGCGCCCACGAGGCTGTCGATCATACCCAGCGCGGCATCGTAGTCGGCCTCGCATCTGATTGGCGTTATGTCCATAGACGGCTTATGGCGTAGCGACGAGACCGCTGCCGATGCTGTCGCCGGTCCAAGCGGCGGCGGCCTTCTCGGCATCGTGCACCAGGTGGGCGTACTTCGCGTTGGTGCCGACCCGGGCGTGGCCGAGCAGACGACCGCCCGTTACGCTCACCTTGCCCGCGATACCGTGAAGGCGTCCGCGGCGCGCATCGGCGACAGCATCGAGAGCGACTTGGATGCCGTGCAGCATGCCTCGAACAGTTAACCCTGATGGGTCTCAAGCAGCCTCGAACTCGATCGCAGGCGTCTGGCGAGACGCTTCTCGGGTTCGCCAGGCCGCGCTGCACAACGCTGGCGTGGAAGCATCGGATTTCCATTGAGGAGGATCGCTTGGGTCTGCACATCGTGCCATCCTTCACGGCATGACGCCGCGCCACTCCCCGTCTCTCGCTCAGCGCGAAACGGACAGCCCTCCCTCGCCCTTCTTCGAGAAGTATTGACGCCAGCCCGCCCAAACCATATCTACATACCGTCAAGTGTCGTATTTTTGCAAATCGATGACCATGCCATCACCACGACCACAGCCTTTGGAGAAGCGGATCGCCCGGCGCGTCGCGCGCAAGAACTCCAACGTCTTCCTGCGCCGTGACTTCGAGGACCTCGGTGGCTACGACCAGGTCGGTCGCGCGCTGAAACGCCTTACAGCCAAAGGTAAGCTCGTCAAGATCGGCTATGGTCTCTACGCTCGCACCACCGTTTCCCCCATATCAGGCAAGACTGTCGCCGCGAAGCCCCTTCCCTCGCTCACCCTTGAGGCCCTCGAGCGCCTGGACGTCGAAGCCATGCCGTCCACATTTGCCCAGGCCAATACCGCAGGCGCTAGCACCCAGGTCCCCACCGGACGCGTAATCGCCGTCCGGAGCCGTATCTCCCGCAAGATCGGCTACGACGGCAAGTACGTCTCCTTTGAGCGACGCTCCCAGTCAAGAGCTTCTTGAGGCGGTCGCTACCGATCTCGCCGTCGACCCTTCCTTCGTCGAGAAGGATTGGCATGCCACTCAGATCATCGCGAGAATTGCCGAACGGGAATCCCACGAACTGGCGCCGGTCTTCTCGGGCGGCACCAGCCTGTCGAAGGGTTTCCACCTCATACAGCGCTTCTCCGAAGACATCGATTTCAAGCTCCTGCTTCCAGGTTCCGGTATCGATCGCGATGCCCGCCGCAACTATCGTGCCACGCTCATAGATGCGATTCGGGCCGATGCAGCCTGGACACTGTCGGAGCACGACATTCTCGTCGCCGATCAAGGCCGCTTCCTTCGCTGCGACGTCGCATACTCTCCGATCTACACTCCCTCCGAGCCCCTGCGCGCATTCATCAGGCTGGAAATGACGCTGAGGGCTCCGGCACTCCCTCCGGAACGAAGACCCTTGCAATCGCTGGTGGCCGAGGCACTGGAGAATCCCCCGGAAATTCTCAGTATCCATTGCGTCACGCCAGCGGAAACCGCTGCGGACAAACTCAGCGCCCTCACCTGGCGGATACTGTCGCAGCATCATGGAGCGGATGACGATCCCAACGTCGTCCGGCACCTTCATGATTTGGCGGCCCTCGAGAACCATGCACTGGAACACCCGGGCTTTCCGGCCCTCCTCGAGAAACGCATCATCGAGGACGCCTCAAGGGGCAGAAGTGCCGCCGGCGTCGCGGCACTTCGACCGGCCGAGCGCGTCTTCGCTGCACTGGACATTCTCAAAGCCGAGCACAAACATTCGACCCGATACAGCCAGTTCGTCGCCGCGATGTGCTACGGACGCGAGGATCAAGTACCTGCATTCACAACCACCCTAACGGCCGTTCAGCGACTTGCCGCAGTCTTCCCCTGACTGTATGCGTCCGCATGTCCGCGCCTTTCCCAATTTTCCCGAGCTGTGATTGAGCGCGGTCTTGGCAGTGGAGCCGGCAGCAGGCGACTTGTGTAAGGAGAGACTCGCGATGAGGTTGATCAGAGGCTGGGAGAAACAATACTGCCCGGAAGCGTCAGGCGGCTTGCGGCTAAGCAAGCCGACACTGTATCGGGCCATAGACGAAGAAGACGGTTTGGGAGATCAACGAGAGGGAGAGGTTCGAATCGCGGACGATACAGTGTCGAACTGACCGTAAAATGGCAGCCAAACGAACTGTTTTCTCTGCTTATCCCAAAGGAAGTGTAGGAGCGAGCGGAGTCGGGGGAAACTGAGCAATTCCGGGAATTGTTCGCCCGCGAGCTCGACGATCCAGATCTCGAACTCGAACCCACAGGAAGGGGACGATGGAAGGTGATCCAAAACCTGAAAGTTAGTAACGAAGGACTCGAAAGCCCTTTTCTTTCCTGCCTGGCGCGGGAACCTGTCACGGGGGCCGATTGGGCGCAGCTACGCGCTGCACTGCCCGAGCGTTACGACACCTGAAGAGTGACGGAAGACCTTGCTGGGCTGCAATTCGAAATCGAGTGCGGGATGAAGCGGTGGATGGGGCTGAACGAGATAACTCAGCACAGACTCGAGAGTGACAGGGGTTTTGTCACCTATTCCTACGAACTGACTCCGCCCAGTGACGATCTTGCAGAAATGCTACAGATGTCCAGATGGTTTCGTAAGATGTCTAACCGGTGCAGGGTTCCGGGGGCACGCGGGTCTTCGGGCGCTCCCCGAATCCGGGAATCCCCTGGAACTGCTGACCCTCAAGCGGAGTAGAGAGGCGGGGCCGGGAATTCCCGGCCCCGCCTCAAGGTCGTGATGATCAGGCGAACCACCAGCGGTGAGCGGAACGGGCGCCGTCACATTCCCAGCTGGCCGCGACACTCGGACCATGGCGCACGTTGCTGCGCCGTGCGTAGACGAAGTTCACGAAGAGCGGGATGATGGTGCCACCGTCGTCACGGGCGATCTGGCACATCTCGCGGTACATCTCGCCGCGCCGCGTCTCGTCAAGCTCCGCCTTCGCCATCAGCAGGAGTTCATTGAACCGTGCATTCTGCCAATGCGCCTCGTTCCACGGGGCGTCGTCCTTGTAGGCCAGCGTGAACATGTTGTCCGGCGTCGGCCGCGCGCCCCACTTGACGAACACGAAGGGCTTCTTCAGCCACACGTCCGACCAGTAGCCATCGTTGGGCTCCCGCACGGGCACGAGGTCGATGCCGGCCGCCTTGGCCTGCTCGCTGTAGAGAACGACCATGTCGACGGCACCCGGCAACACGCTGTCGGCCGCCGAAAGCTCGACCCTGAGCGACTCCATGCCGGCCTGCTTGAGGTGATGCTTCGCCTTGTCCGGATCATAGGTGCGCTGCTCGATATCCGGCCAGTAGGGCATGTTCGGCGAGACGTGGAAGTCGTTGCCGGGAGTGCCCGTGCCGAACAGGATCTTCTCGACGATCTCTTCCCGGTCGATGGCGTGCTTGAGAGCCAGGCGGACATCGACGTTGTCGTAGGGCGCGTGGTCGCAGAACATCGGCAGGGTGATGGCCGAACCACTCGGCACGTTGTCGATCTCGATGTTGGGATCGCGCCCCAGCAGTGTGAGTGTCTTGAGATCGACCGACGAGATGGCGTCGACGTCATCGGTGATCAGCGACGTCTGGCGGGCGTTGGGGTCGTTGAGAATGGTGATCTCGATCCCGTCGAACCAGGCCCCTTCGCGGTGCCAGCCGTCATGACGCTCGAGATTGGCGCCGACACCCGGCTCATTGTTGACGATCCTGTAGGGGCCGGCTCCGAGGCCGCTTTCCCACTCGACGCCGCCGTCCTCGGTCGCCGGCAGCATGGTGAGGTGGTAGTCCGCCATCACCCAGGGGAGATCGGCAAATCCCTGGTCGACTTCGATGACGATCGCATGGTCGCCATCGGCCCTGACATCGGTGACGTTGGAGAGAAGCGGCTTGGCCGCCGATGTCGTGTCGTCACCCCGGTGGTGATTGAGCGAGGCGACCGCATCGTTCGACGTGAAGGCGCGCCCGTCATGGAATGTCGCGTCCGGACTGAGTTCGAACGTCCACACCTTCGCGTCCGGAGAGGCGCTCCACGACACCGCCATGTCGCCGCCAAGCCCGTTGTCGGCCGTGATCTCCGTGAGGTAGCTGCGAAACGTGTGGGCCAGCTGGATCTCGCTGACACTCTGGTACTTGCCCGGATCAAGCGTATCGGCGGTGTTCCCGTCGTGCAGACCGAGGCGGAACGTGCCGCCGGCCTGCGGTGTCTCTGCCGCGGCGTTCTCGGCCCACAGCGTGGAAGCCGCTGCGATCGTCAGGCCGGCCGCCGATGCCTCCGCCATGAAGTTCCGGCGTGAAATCCTGTTTTGCCTGCCAGCGCGGACAATGCGTTCAAGCAGGGTGCTGTTTTCATGTGACGACATTGTCTGGTCTCCCCATGGTGAGCCTGTTCAGGTCGGATCGGGCTTGATCATTTTTTTGGTTGCCCGGCTGTCGTCACGATACGCGACAGGTGCTGCGCGTGGCAAGGTTGCATGGCCTTGTCCGCCATGGCGGACACCAGGGGTTGGGGTGACAGGGCGTCATGGAATGGGGTACCGTGTTCTCCCGGGATGTGAGGGAGGACGCATGGGTGACGTGACGCGTATCATCATCACCAGGCTGGGGCTGGGACTGCTGACCCTGCTGGTGATATCCGTCCTCATCTTCGGCGCAGTCGAACTTCTCCCCGGCGACATCGCCCAGGCCGTTCTCGGCCAGGGCGCCACGGAAGACAACCTGAGGGCGCTGCGGACCGAGCTCGGTCTCGATCGCTCGGCGCCGGTCCGCTACTTCGACTGGCTGTCGGGGGCCATCGTGGGAGATTTCGGCCTCTCGCTTCTGACCCAGTCGTCGGTCACCGACACCATTGCTCCGCGGTTTGCCAACACCCTGTTCCTGGCAGGCTACGCCGCGGTCATCGCTGTTCCGGTCGCCATCATTCTCGGCGTCATCGTCGCCCTGCTGCGCAACACGCTGTTCGACCGCGTCGCCAATGTCGCCACCCTGACATCGATTTCGTCGCCGGAGTTCTTTCTCGGCTACATCCTGATCCTCTATTTCTCGGTCAAGACCGGCATGTTCCCGGCCATCGCCAAGCTGAGCGATGACCTGACGTTCTTCGAACTCCTGGAACGGACCTTCCTGCCGGCGCTGACCATGGTCCTCGTGGTCGTCGCCCACATGATGCGCATGACCCGGGCGGCCATCATCAACCTGCTGGCCTCCCCCTATATCGAGATGGCACGCCTGAAGGGAACGCCGGCCTGGAAGGTGATCGCACGGCATGCGCTGCCCAATGCGTGGGCCCCCATCATCAACGTCGTGGCCCTCAATCTCGCCTACCTCATCACCGGTGTCGTCCTCGTCGAGGTGGTCTTCGTGTATCCCGGTATCGGCCAGCTTCTCGTGGACGCCGTGACCAAGCGCGACTTCCCGGTGGTGCAGGCGTGCTGCCTGATCTTCGCCGCGACGTTCATTCTCCTCAACCTGGCAGCAGACGTGGGCGCCATTCTCACCAACCCGCGCCTGCGCCATCCGAAGTAGGAGGGCGGCCATGAACTACTTTGTCATCGTCTACTACGCCCTCCTCATCGGCGGGTCCTGCCTGGCCGCCTACTTCAAGAGGCGGGAGATCTTCCTCGCTCTCTTCTCGCTGACCCTGGCGTCGTTCGTCATGGGCATTGTCGGCGGGCAGGACGCCCTGTGGGCCGTGTCGATCGCCGCTGGCCTGCTGGCGCTCGCCGGGGGGACGGCCTACGCCTTTCGCGAATTCCTCGTCATCATCAGCGGGACCCAGACCGCCAAGGCCCTGCGTACGGCGCCCCTGACGGCGTCCTTCGGCATGTTCGTCATCTTCACATACGCCGTGCTCGGGATCTTCGCTCCGGTGATCGCACCCTTCGGCGAGGGGGAGGTGATTTCCCAGTCCTTTGCACCGGCCGACGAAAACATGCTGCTGGGCGCCGACCAGCTGGGCCGCGACCTCTTCAGCCGCATCGTCTATGGCGCCAGGAACACCGTGGGACTGGCCCTGGTGGCAACGATGATCGCCTTCGTCATCGGCGTGCTTCTCGGCATGGTCGCCGCCGTCAAGGGAGGCTGGTTCGACCAGTTGATGGGACGCATCATCGACGTCGTCATGTCCATCCCCGGACTGATCTTCGCCCTGCTGCTGCTCAGCATCTTCGGCACCAACCTCATCATTCTGGTCATCATCATCGGCATCATCTATGCACCGCGCGTCTTCCGCCTGACCCGTGCCGTCGCCGGCAACGTGGTGGTCATGGACTACATCGAGGCTGCAAGCCTGCGTGGAGAGGGCATGTGGTACCTCATCCGCAAGGAAATCCTGCCGAACTCGACGGCGCCCCTGATCGCCGAGTTCGGGCTGGAGTTCTGTTTCGTCTTCCTCCTCGTGGCGGGGCTGTCCTTCCTCGGCCTCGGCATCCAGCCGCCCACGGCGGACTGGGGGTCGATGGTGCGCGAGAACGCGACACTCATCTCGTTTGGCGAGATCACGCCACTCATCCCGGCCGCGGCCATCGCCCTGCTGACCGTGTCCGTCAACTTTGTGGTCGACTGGATGCTGTTCCGTTCGTCCGGACTGAAGGAGTGACCGTCATGGCCGACGACAAGCGCGTTCTCCTCAAGATCCAGGGTCTCCGGATCGAGGGCTATTCGGACGAGAAGTGGATCGAGATCGTCCACGGCGTCGATCTGACCCTGAATCGTGGCGAGGTCCTTGGCCTGATCGGCGAATCGGGCGCCGGCAAGTCGACGATCGGACTGGCAGCCATGGGTTTCGCGCGGGACGGTTGCCGGATATCGGCAGGTTCGGTCGAGTTCGACGGCATGGAGCTGACCACGACCGCCGAATCCGACCGCCGCGTTCTCAGGGGCTCGCGTATTGCCTATGTCGCCCAGTCCGCGGCGGCGTCGTTCAATCCGGCTCACAAGCTGATCGATCAGCACACGGAAGCACCGGTTCACTACCGCATCCGCAAGCGCATGGAGAGCCAGGAGGACGCCATGGAGCTCTACGGGCGCCTGCGTCTTCCCAATCCCCGGGAGATCGGGTTCCGCTACCCGCATCAGGTCTCGGGCGGGCAGCTGCAACGGGCGATGACGGCCATGGCGATGTCCTGCCGGCCGGATCTCATCATTTTCGACGAGCCCACCACGGCGCTCGACGTCACCACGCAGATCGAGGTGCTCGCGGCCATACGCGACATCGTCGACCAGTTCGATACCGCCGCCATCTACATCACCCACGACCTTGCCGTCGTCGCCCAGATGGCCGACACCATCAAGGTCCTGCTCAAGGGCGACGAGGTCGAGGAAGCGGATACCGTGACCATGCTCGACTCCCCGAAGGAGGACTACACCAAGACCCTGTGGGCCGTGCGGAGCTTCCAGCGGCCCCAGAAGTCAAGGCCGGCGGATGGCGCCGTTCCGATCGTCACCGTCGACAATGTCGATGCGGCCTATGGCCAGACCAGGGTGCTCGAGGATGTCTCCTTCGACGTCCATGCCGGCATGACCGTCGCGGTGGTGGGAGAGTCTGGTTCCGGAAAGTCAACCGCAGCCCGCTGCATCACCGGACTGTTGCCGCCCACCAAGGGGCGCATCCTGTTTTCCGGGGAAGAACTCCCGGCCAACTTCCGGGCACGGTCGAAGGACCAGCTGCGCCAGGCGCAGATGATTTACCAGATGGCCGATACGGCGCTCAATCCCAAGGTCCGGATCAGCGACATCATCGGCCGTCCGGCCGAGTTCTACAGTGGACTGAAGGGGGCGGCGCTGAAAACCCGCGTCGACGAACTCCTCGACCTCATCGAGCTTGAACCGTCCCAGTTCTACAGCCGCTTTCCGCCCGAGCTTTCCGGCGGGCAGAAACAGCGGATCGGCATCGCCAGGGCCCTGGCGGCCGAACCCTCCTTCATCATCTGCGACGAGGTGACGAGCGCCCTCGACCAGCTGGTCGCCGAGGGAATCCTGAGGCTTCTCGACCGCCTGCAGGACGAACTCAATCTCGCCTACATGTTCATCACCCACGATCTCGCAACCGTGCGCTCCATCGCCGACGAGGTCGTCGTCATGAAGGAGGGGCGTGTCGTCGAGATGGGCCCCAAGGACGTCATGTTCACGCCACCCCATCACCCCTACACGGATCTCCTGCTCTCCTCGGTGCCGGAAATGGATCCCAACTGGCTCAACACGGTTCTCGAGGAACGCGGCGTCGACAACATCGGCGAGGCGGCCCGCACCTGATTGACGGCCTCATCGATGGTCGGCCGGAAAGAATGGTGCCGGCACGGGGCTGATTTCCCGGACATCGGGTGATGCCATCGCCGAGACAACGGCGATTCCGGGTTCTGCCCGACCAAGGCACGTGACTTCATGCAGGGTGGCTACCTCGCCCGCGCCTGTGACGCCTGGTAGCACAAACTGCGGGTGTTGTTCGGTGGACCGATTGGACACTGACCAGCGTGGCAACGCATGGATCTGCCTCCTTCCCGAGGAGTCCTGAATGAGATCAGGTGCGACGATAACCCATCTTTAACGTTCAGTGCAAAAAGCCGCGTAGAGTCAGAGGGGTAAGATTCCGAGTGGCACTACAAGTGGGGTGTTGCGGCTGACGGGCCGCTTTCCTGGCTCAGGCAGGATGTGGCGTCAGACCACGGTCTTGCGGACGTTTCGTGGCGGCGCCGTGATCCCCATGGCGTGATAGATGACGGCCTGCTGGTCGTCGGCCAGCGCCGTCTTTCGCACGTGCAGGGTTCTGCCGTCCCTGCGGGTGAAGGTTGTCGTGGTGCGCTGCAGGGATCTCAGGGCATGACGTATGGAGGTCCAGCTGTCTGACGCGCCGGCCCGGTTCATGC
>MPMV01000091.1 GCA_002238685.1 bacterium EF100-94H03 bin56 | reverse complement strand
CGATGGCCTCCTTCGTCTCGGCACACCACTTCCTGATCCTGGAGAGCTGGCTCATCGTCCCGGGCGTCGGCTCGTGGCAGGCGCGATAGGCGCCGAGGGCTCGTGCGACACGCGCCGCCGCATTCTTCCGTTCCGCGATCCGCGTTTCGTGACGGTCGAGTTCCGCTAGTGCCTGCTGAAGCGACGACAACATCACCGCGCGGCGGGGGAGGCCAGCCTGCAGTGCGCGCAGACCCGCGGCCAAGGCATCGCCGCCGGGGTTGTGGAAGGGGTCTGCCGTGCCGCCGGCAGTGCTGGTGAGGCGGGCATCGCTCCATCTCGTGTGCAGATTGCGGGCGCGTTCCTCGAAGGTGATGATGTTCTCGAGGACCGTTGCCTCGGTTGAAAGCGCCGGGATCCTCCCGTCCGTCTCCGTCATGGCCCGCCAGGTGTCGATGGCCTCCCTCGTCTCGCCGCACCAGGCGCCGATGTCCCTGGCCTGCGCGAGAGGCCTGTCACGCAAACGCGCGTGGCGGTCCGTATAGTCATTGAGGGCCTCGCCGACCCGCGCCGCCGCGCGATCGCGTTCCGCGATCCGAGTCTCGTGGCGGTCGAGTTCCCCGCACGCCGCCTGAAGCGACGACAACAGAACGCAAGAGCGGGGAACGCCGGTCTGTAACGAGCGCAGGTCCGCGGCCAGGGATTCGCCACCGGGCGTCAGGAAGGGGCCCGTGCCGCCGGCGGCGCCGGCGACGTTGGCATTGTTCCACCGCGTGTGGAGGTCGCGGGCGCGTTCCTCGAAGGCGATGATGTCCTCGAGGACCGTTGCCTCGGTTGAAAGCGCCGGGATCCTCCCGTCCGTCTCCGTCATGGCCCGCCAGGTGTCGATGGCCTCCCTCGTTTCGCCGCACCAGGCGCCGATGCCGGAGAGCTGCTCGTCAGTGCTCAGCATCGGCGAGTGACAGGCGCTATAGTCGTCAAGGGCTCCTCCGATCGCGGCGGCCGCATTCTCCCGTTCAGCGGTCCGCGTCTCGTGGCGGTCGAGTTCCCCGCACGCCGCCTGAAGCGACGACAGCAGCACCCCGCGGTGGGGAACGCCGGTCTGCAACGAGCGCAGGTCCGCGGCCAGGACATCGCCTTCGGCCCCGAGGAACGGATTGGCCTTTCCGTCATCGCCCCTGGCACGTCCCAACCTGACGGCAACGTTGAGGGCACGTCTTTCGAAAGCAATGAGGTCCTCGAGGATCGTTGCCGTCTCCGAGACGGCAGGATCCCTTTCAGCCGTTTCTGTCATGGCCCGCCAGGTGTCGATGGCCCGACCCGTCTCGGCACACCAGCCCCTGATGCCGGAGAGCTGCTCGTCCGTGCTCAGCATCGGCGCGTGACAGGCGCGATAGTCATCAAGGGCTTTTCTGATCGCGGCGGCGACTTTCTCCCGTTCTGCGATCCGCGTCTCGTGGCGGTCGAGTTCTTCGGATGCCGCCTGAAGCGACGACAGCAGCACCCCGCGGTGGGGGAGGCCCGTCTGCAGCGAGCGCAGATCCGCGGCCAGGGCTTCGCCTTCGGCCCCGAGGAACGGGTTGGCCTTCCCGTCGTCGCCCCTGGCCTTCGACAACCTGACGGCAACGGCGAAGGCGCGTTCCTCGAAGGCGATGAGGTCCTCGAGGACCGTCGCCTTCCCGGACAGCGCCGGGTCCCTCTCGCCCGCCATCGTCATCGCCCTCCAGGTGTCGATGGCCTCCTTCGTCCGGACGCACCAGGTCCTGATGTTGACAGCCTGCGTCAGATGTGTGTCATGGAGCGTCGCGTGGCGGAGCGCATGGTCGTCGAGGGCCGCGCCGATCTGTGCTGCGGCGTTCTCCCGTTCCGCGATCCGGGCCCAGTGGCGGGCGAGGATCCCGGTCAGGGCCTGAGGCGGGGTCTCGCCTTCCGGCGTGGCGTCGACGAGACGCCGGGCCCGTGTCAGAAGGGGAGCGTTCGTGGCGAGATCCAGCGCCTCCATGCCACGCTCGCCCGCCGTTTTCTCGAAAGCGGCCCAGTCGGCGAGCAGCGCCGCCACCTCGTCGTCAAACTTCAGAGCCTCTTCGAGACGGACCGTGTCGAGGAATCCGGCCCGTTCCCTTTTCCCTTCCCACGTCTTGGCCCGCTGCCAGGCGTCGATGGCGGCGACAGCCCGTTCCCGCCAAGCCGCGTAGCCCTCGGTTCTGTGAAGGGGCTGACCCTGCGCCAGGTCCCTCAGCGCCCGCCGTTCGTCCCTCACGGCGCCTAGACCGGCCTCGACCCGGTCGAAGAGGGCCAGGGCCTGATCATGGTCCGCGATTGCCGTGGTGGCCATCTCCAGGAAGTTGAGGTGATCCCGGGGGACCTCTTCCGGGCGCGGCGCGGTGTCGACAAGGGCGCGGCCGCGGGCCATCAGGTCGTCGATCCCGGGGTAGAAGACAAGGTCCTTCTCCTCGGCCCTGGCGGCCTGGGCATGGCGCCGCAGGTCCCGGTTGAATGCGCCCAGGCGATCGTCGAAGGCCACCAGTTTCTCGAGGAGATCGGCCTTGCCATCGCCCGGTTCGTCGCCCATCTCGTTCCGCCACGCTTCGACCGTCGCCAGCGACCGTGTGCGCCATTCCGCGTGGCCGTCCACGCCGGCAAGCGCGGAGTTCTCGTCGATGCTCAGGCTGCGGGCACGGTCATGTAGAACCTCGCGCTCGGCGAGACGGGCGTCGAGGTGACGTGTCAGGGTGGCGCGAACCTCTTGCCTCCAGGCCTTCGCGTCGCTCAACGCAACGGCGGGGATCGTCTCCTTCTTCGCCACGGCCACCTTTGTTTCGTCCCGGAACTGATGGCCGATCGCCTCGAGGGCCGAGAGTTCGTCGCCGGCCGCCGTCTCGAGTGCCTCCACGAGACCGTCGCGGTCGTCTGTCAGCAGCACCGCGTTGTCGCGGGCGCGGGAGAGTTCGACGTAGAACGCCGCCTGGCCGGCGATGGCGCCCTGGTCCGCATCGAGGACGGCGATCACCTGATCGCAGGTGATCCCCTGTGCCGCATGGACCGTCGAGGTCCAGGCATGGTCGATGAAGTGAAGCTGGGGATCGTCATGTTTGAGGTTAAGCGTGCGGCCGTCGGCCGTCCGGAGCCGCAAGGTCTTCGATCCGATCCACAGCACCTGAGCCTCCTCGCCATTGAGAAGCGAGCGTTCCCTGTCGTTGCGGGTCCAGCGGATCCTCTCGCCTGCCTGGAGTTCGATTGCTTCAGTCTCGAAGAGATCGACCCGGTAGCGCAGGTACTTCGACGGATCGACCCGGCGGGTCTTGCCGTCGGGGTGCTTGAGAAGAACCTTCTCACCTTGCGACCCGATGACGCCGAAGATGTCGCCCGACTTCGCCTGGACGCCGTAGACATCCGCGTGGAACACCGCGACGTCGCCCTCGCGCCAGTTGGCAAGGTCCCCTTTCTGGGCCCGGGTGAGGTGGAGATTGACGTAGCGCTCGATCTCCAGGGTCCTTCCGCGAAGGCTCCCCTCGGCTTTCAGGCCCTCGCGGATGGCGCCCGTGATCTCCCTGCGGCGAACATGAGTGGGGGCCAGCACCCTCGTCGCCTCGCGGGCTTCGACGTCGAGATCGAGCCACAGGGCTGCGGCATGGACCCCGAGTTCATACCCATCCATCTCCAGGACGCCGGGCCCGAGTTCCTCAATGGCGAGTTCCGGCTTCTGGTCGATCATGTGGAGCACCGCGGCCTTGAGGCTCTCGTCGCGCTGCCGCATCACTTCGTCCATCACCGCGGTTTCCATGCCCGCCTTCTGCAACACCCTGAACGGCTGGCCGGCCTCGACCGAGCGCAGCTGGGCCTTGTCGCCCACCAGGGCGACGCGGGCGATGCCCGTCGCCTCGGCAATGCGGGCGAGGGAATGCATCTGCGCCATGCTGACGAACGACGCCTCGTCCACCACCAGCAGCGTGCCTTCCAGGGCCTCGCGGGCGCGTGTCAGGGTCTCGTCATCGGCGCAGCCGTCGCCGACATCGCGGTAGCGGGTGAGGAACCACTGCAGCGTCTTCGTGCCGATCCCGGTCTCGCGTTGCAGCGTACGCGCCGCGCTGCTCGAGGGAGCCAGGGCGACGATCCTCTCCGCGCCCGCAAGCTCGACCACCTGCTTCAGCATCGTCGTCTTGCCCGTGCCTGCGTGCCCCTGGACACCGACGGCATGACGGGACGACAGCAGCAGGGTGGAGACAGCGGCCTTCTGGCCGTCGTTGAGGGTGCCGGCTTCGAGGTGGCGAAGGACGTGATCGGCATCGATGGCGAAGTGGACGGGGGTATCACTCTTCTTCTTCATCCAGCGCAGGACGGCGCGTTCGGCCGTCACGGCGCGCTCCGTGACGAAGGCAAGGTCTGAACGTGCCGCGGTGGCCTCGACGAGGTGGCCCTCATCGCGCAGCCGGGCGATCGCCGCATCGATCTCCGGCAATGTCCACCGGCCAGGCGCCAGGGCGAGGGCGCGCAGCATGTCGGCGGTGAAGACCGTGCGCCTCTCTTCGAGATGTTCGACCGCGCGGCGGACCGCATGGAGGGTGGACGGGGACTGCCGGTTGAGGGCATCCCGGCGATCGAGGTGCCAGCGCTCCCGGTCGAGCCGGGTGTGGGACTCGGAGCGGCCGCGGGAGACGCGCCGGTTGCGGGGCGCCAGTTCCGCCATGCGGGCCTGCCAGATGCCGCTCAACTCCTGGCGTGACGGTTCGTCCTTGCGCTTGCGGGTATAGAGCACCGCCTGCTGCATGACGGCCGCGGAACGGTCATCGAGGTTGCGTTCCTTCACCCATGCCAGCGCTTCCGTCCGGCGGGTCGAGAAGGCCTTGAGAGTCGCACTGTCGTAGCCGGCAATCTCGAAACCGGGCACGCTTCCCACCATGGTCTGTTCCGTGGCGTAGCCCAGGGCCTCGAGGCGCCGCTTGAGTTCGCTGCGGTAGTGGGCGCCGATCAGGAGCTTGGCCCGTTCGAGCTTGATGAAGTCGGCGCTGCGCCATTCACCTTCGGCGTTCCGCGTCATGTTGGCGACGACGGAATGGGTATGGAGCTGCGGGTCGAGATTGCGGCTGGCGTAGTGGCGGAAGGTGGCCGCCACCAGGCCATGACCCTTGATCCGGGGACGCCTGCGGGTAGCCGGATCCCAGCCCCGGGTCTCCAGCAACTCGCGTTCTATGAAATCGAGGGGGATTATAACCCAGAGTTACAAAATAGCTTGACATACGCCGTGCCGTGCGCCATCTTATAGTTACATTCCGATGGAGCGGACAATGGCCAAGAAGGCACCCGGCAAGGCTCACCGCAAGGGGCTG
>MPMV01000026.1 GCA_002238685.1 bacterium EF100-94H03 bin56 | reverse complement strand
CGAACACCATATGGGCCCGCGGCGCATGAATGCCGCACTCGAGAGGCCGGACATACGACAGTACCTGACCGCATGCCTCAAGTTGTTCAAGTTCCTGTTTGCACTACAGGGGGCGTCCACATACGCCTGATGCCGCGGCAGGGATTGCTTCCCTCTGGCCGGTATCCATAGGCCTCCGCACAGCTCATGATGACGGAGAGAACCGGCACCGACCGGTCGGCTGCAACGGGCGTCGCGTGAAGCGAGGCAAACCACTCCCGGACATTGGCGTTTGTGATGTCGGTGATGGACTGTCCCCGGAACCTGGGCAGGATCTGGTTGGCGTAGTAGCCCCGGTTCACCGCGAATGTTCCAGGTTTCCAGTTCCTCCCGTAGCGCTGAAACACTTCCTCGGCGACGACCTCAAACAGAAGTGCCTCCGACGAAACCTGTCCGTTACTCCGGATTGCGGCGAGCATCACTCGCGCCTGCTCGCGTGCTTCGTCTGCACTCATTTCGTCGGCATCACCGACGATCTTCCAGATTCTCTCACCTTCGATCTGGGTTGCTATGAAGTAGCACTTCCTTCCGGTCGGGTAGACGCGGATACCGAAGCCCTTGAGGCTGGCGTCGCGGACATCCCGGCTGGTCTTTCGTGATCGGAGAGCCGCGATGTGTGCCTGAGTGAGTCGTGTCGTGGCCATGGATTCCCCCTGCCTTGAGTTGCAGACACGGGAAGATCCGTTGCGGAATCTGCCCACAGTTGCATCGGAGAGAGGGAAAATAGGGCGTTAAATCATATAATAAGCACCGACGGTGCGTCAGTAGGTGTGTCCGGCGAGGACCAGTCCGGTGGCCTCGGCGGTGGCGAGTGTGAGGGCGCGCAGGTCCTCGGGTTCCAGGTTGTGGAGATTGGTCTTGCCGGTGCAGCGCGCCATCATCGATGCCTCGCCCACCGCGGACTTGAGGATGTTGGCAACCGCCCGGGAGCATTCATCGGCCGTGACATCGGGGGCGAATCGAAGCCGGTGGGACTCGTCAAACTCGGCTCCGGCCGCCAGGGCCACAGCCATGCCGAAGACCAGCGACTTCGCACCCATGCCGATGAGCTTGGCGGCATCCGTTCCGGAACGCAGACCGCCGAACCAGAGAATGTCGATTTCCTCTTCCATGTTGAGCCGACGCAGGCAGGCAATAGTGTCGCGCATGAGCGTGAGGTCAGGAGCGCCGGTAAGTTCCGGCCAGTCGCGTCCCGTGGCGGTGTTGCCGTTGACCAGCAGGACGTCGAGGTCCTGATCGAGGGCGAATTCGATGGCATCTTCGAGAGCGCTCCCATGGGACACGGCGAGGCCGAGGATCTGGTCCTCACGGAGCCGCCGGATCTTCGTCGGCGCCTCGAAACGGGGACCGATGACATGAATGAGGCCCGCGGCGTCCTCCTGCGGCGGAATCTGTCCCTCGACGACCAGCTGCAGCCACGGCACATCGTCGGCGACCGGCTGCATGCCGATGTAGCCCGCTGCCGCTTCACCAATTCCCCGGCCAACCCCTCGCTTCACATCCGCCGGTGCGTTGTCGAAGCCGGCCACGAAGAAAGGCTGCGCCACTTCCATGCGTCCGGACCCCAGATCCGTGGCCACCTTGCAGGCCTCACGATAGGGGTCGATCACCAGTCTCGACAGATTGGCCGGCAGGAAAACCAGATCGTCGACAGTGGCCGGACGATCCCCGGGAAATGGATTGTCACGCGACCGCAGGCGCTTGGCCAGCATGCCGGCCTGGCGCGGCGTGTCCTCACGCTTCGTCCGAGCCATCAGGAAGATGTCCTCACGGTTGGCGACAGAGTAGTCGGCCGAGCCTGTTTCGGCGTCACAGCGATAGCATCTCGCCGCCTCGTTGCGCGCCTCCTCCCAGGTGTAGGTCGACTCGATTTCAGGGAATGCAACCGGATTGTCGCCAACACCGTGGAACGGCGGATGGTGCAGGCCCAGGAGTTCCCATTTGAGATCCTGGGCCACCGGCACACGCCGCGTCCGCCACGGCGTACGATAGGGAACAGGATCGTCGATGCCGTCGAGCCACGCCTTGATGTAGTAGGCCAGCCGCTGGCCATGGCTCATGGCCATGACGATGGTGGAGCCCCCGAAAGCGCCGTCACCGGCGGCAAAGACCTGCGGATCATCGGTCCGCATGGTCTCCCAGTCGGTCCGCACGCGATCGCCGGACATGAGGCCCCGGGTGGCAGGGTCGTCGCAGGCGCCGTACTGGCCGACCGCGGCAATGACCATGCCACAGATGATGTCGTGCTCGGATCCCTCGACCGTCACGGGTCGACGACGGCCGTCTGCATCCGGTTCGCCGGCCCTGGTGCGGACACAGCGCAATCTCAGGTGACCCTCGTTGTCGGCAAGAACCTCGACCTGCTGTGTGTTGTAGATGAACTCGATGCCTTCCTCGATGGCACCCTCGAGCTCGATCTTGCGTGCAGGGATTTCTTCCGGGCCGCGGCGGTAGATGACCTTGACCTCCTCGCAGCCCGGCAGGCGCAGGGCGGCGCGGCAGGCGTCCATGGCGACATCGCCGCCGCCAATGACGACGACTGTCGCCGGCATTTCGGGGCGTTCTCCCGCGTTGACCCGGCGCAGGAACTCGACGCCGTCGATCACGCGGTCATCATCCTCACCGGAGATCCCCATGGTCTTGCCCCACCAGGAACCGATGGTGAGCCCCACCGCAGCGTGGCGTTCCTTGAGCCCGGCGAGCGTGATGTCCCGGCCCAGGGCAACATTCGTGTGGATGGTGAGACCGGGACAGCGGGCCTTCAACCTCTCCATGTCCTCGCCCAGGGTGCCCACAGGCAGGCGAAACGCCGGAATGCCCCAGATCATCATGCCGCCGGGACGGTCGGTCATTTCATAGACATCAACCCTGAATCCGGCGACGGCAAGATCGTGGGCCGCCACCAGTCCGGCAGGTCCGGCTCCGACGATGCCGATACTCTCTTCACGGGTGACCGCCGCCGCCGCGGGCACCCATTCGGCTCCGAGCCTGTCCATGACAAAACGCTTGAGATTGCGGATCTGCAAAGGCCCGTCGCTTGCAGTGCGCCGGCACGCCGGTTCGCAGGGTGCATCGCAGACGCGCCCGCAGATCGAACTGAAGGGGTTGGTCGCCGTGATGGCCTCGAATGCCTCGGCAAACCTGCCTTCCCAGATGTGGGCAATGTAGGATGGCGCATCCGTGCCGACCGGGCAGGCGATCTGGCAGGGAGCGGGCACGAAGTGCCGGCCGGCGGTATCGTCCGCGAGCTGCTCGGGCACAAGATTGGCATCCGTCATCGCAGAGCCCGTTCCATCGCTGCATCGATTTCCGGATGCCCCGCATTCCGCCGTTCGGGACAAAGCGGAAGGCCGGTGATCTCGGCCGCCTCGGGCGTGAGAGCCACAAGATCGTCACGGCAGGGACCCTGGACATCGTCATATCCCAGTCCACGCGTGATGGCCGCAATCTGCCAGCGCACGCTTTCCAGGAAGGTGTAGATGTGCTGCGCCTCGATTTCGGGTTTGTAGCGCTTCTCGTGCTCCGGATCCTGGGTGGCGATTCCGGTGACACACTGGCCGACATGGCACTGCATGCAGGCGATGCAGCCGCCGGCGATGATGGCGGCGGTTCCCAGCGCCACGGCGTCGGCTCCCAGGCACAAGGCCTTGACGGCATCGACCCCGTCTCTCAACCCACCCATGAGGACAATCTCGATGTCCTGGCGGCGGCCGATGGACTCAAGAGCGCGTTCCGCCTCGCAGATGGCGGAGATGGTCGGGATGCCGACATACTCCATCACCTCGGCGCCACCGGCGCCGGTCGAACCCTGCATGCCGTCGAGCTCGACGAAATCGAAGCCGTCCTTGACGGCAATCTTGATGTCGTCGTGTATGCGCCCCGCTCCCAGCTTGACGCTGACCGGCAGACGGTAGCCCGTCGCCTCGCGCAATTCCTCGACCTTGATGACAAGATCGTCGGCACCGAGGATGTCGGGATGGCGCGATGGCGAACGAAGGTCGATGCCGGCCGGAATGCCTCGTATCTCGGCCAGTTCCTTCGTCACCTTCTTGGCCATGAGCTGGCCACCGAACCCCGGTTTGGCGCCCTGGGAAATGTAGATCTCCAGGCCATCGGCCCGGTTCATGTCGTGGATGTTCCAGCCCAGACGGCCACCGAGCATCTGGAAGATGAGCTGGCCTGCCGCATCACGCTGGGCGTCGCTCATGCCGCCTTCCCCGGTGTTCTCGGCAATTCCCGCCATGCCCGAGGCGATGGCGACCGCCTGCTTGGCGGACCGCGACAGGGCGCCGTAGCTCATCGGAGCGATGAGGACGGGCATCGTCAGGTCGAGGGGCCTGGCGCCGTTCTTGCCGCCGATCAGCGTGTGCATCGCGACCCTGGAGACCGGATCGTCACCGACAGCACCCGGATCGATGTCCCTGGCAAAGGCAAGATCGGCAAGGTGCGGCAGTTCGCGGGCGCCACCGTATCCCCTCACCCGGTAGCGGCCGATCTGGGACTTGATGTAGACGTCTTCCTGGACCTTGTGATTCCAGTAGTCGCTGTCGCCGGAAAAGTGAAAGTAGGGAATCGAGCGCACCTGCCGTTCCGGCGTACCGTAGCGCAGTTTCTTTCCGGCATTCACGATCTTGCGGAAACTGCCCCGGAAGGGAATGTCATAGCGGTCGAGGAAGGCCCGGACATCGTCGATCTCGTCTTCCGCGGTATCGGTCTCCATGGCGTCGGACCCCAGAGACACCAGGTCGCCGCCAAGGAAGATCTCGCCTCCCGTCATGTCCTCGCCGAGGCGCTCGCCTGATTCACCGAGAATGATCATGCGTCCGCCATACATCATGTAACCGGCCATGAAATTGGCGTTGCCGCAGCACAGCAGCGTCCCTTTCTTCATGACCTGCCCGGCCCGTGACCCCATGTTGCCCCTGATCACGACCTCGGCGCCGCGGATCGCCACCCCGGCAATGGCGCCGGCGTTGCCGCCGACGACGACGGATCCACGGTACATGTTGTCAGCCAGCCCCCAGCCGGCGTTGCGTTCGACGTGAAAGCGGGGAGTGTCGGTCAGTCCGGCGCAGAAGTACCCGGCCGAACCACGGACATGGATGTCAACCGCATGGACGACGCCGACGCCGATGTGATGGCGTGCATCGGGATTGAGAACCTCGATGGCTTCGCCCCGGGCTGCCGCCTCGCGAATGCCCTCGTTGGCTTCGCGGGTCGACAGGCCCTTCAGATCGATCGTGACCATGTGCGGTAGCTTCCCGGAGGCGGTTCACGGGTATCGAGCGCGCGGCCCGGGAACAGGCGATTGAGCGAGACCTCTTCGGAGGCAATGGCGATGAGATCGTCGTTCTCGAACATGATCATCGGCTTGGCAGCAAGCCGGTCCTTCGCATAGCCGATCTCGTCACGGGTCGACACAAGGAAGGAGAATGTCCCGTCCATGTCGTCGATGGAGGAGGCCAGGGAGTCCTTCAGGGCAATCCCCTGGTTCATCTTGTCGGCGAGGTAGACGGCAATGAGTTCGCTGTCGTTGTCTGTCGCGAACGCGAATCCGCGGCGCTCGAGACGCCGGCGCATCTTCCAGTAGTTCGTGATCTGCCCGTTGTGGACAATCGCGACATCGGCAAACCCGGTCGCCCAGAAGGGGTGCGAGGCCTCCGGCTTGACATCCGATTCGGTGGCAAGGCGCACGTGTCCGAGGCCGTGCGAGCCCCTGAACAGATGGACGTCATAGGTGTCATCGACCTCATGGGCGCCGCCCACGTCCTTCACGATCTCCAGGCTCTCGCCGATCGACACCACCTTGGCGGCGTGTTCCACGGCGTAGGAGAATTTCTGCAGATCGCCGCTGAAACGCACCACGACACGATAGCTGCCCGCGATACGCTCTTCCTCGATCACCCGGGCGCCGTGTTCGTCGAAAACCGTCTTCAGGGCTGCGATGGCGTCACCCGCCTCGTTGTCGGAACCGACATGAAACCGCAGTTTCAGCTGGCCTTCCTCCCCGCCCTCGTAAAGGGCGAACCCCGTGGAGTCCGGGCCCCGGTGCTGACAGCCGTCAAGCATGTCGATCAGCGCCGGCCCGGTATCGATTCCACTGCCCTCATTCTTCAACAGGATACCGGCAATTCCGCACATGGCCTGTTTCCTCTGATGAAACGAAGTTTCCTGCTATTGATGCTTATAGCCGCTTCGCGACGTCAATGCAAACCGCCTCAACGGATCATCTGATCGACAAAATCCGCCCCGAGACCGACAGAGTCGAAATGCTCGCGGCACTGGCGGATGAGTCCCAGATTGTCCTCGACGTGGATGACCCGGTCGTCGTCATCGACATAGAGGACGGGTCCGTCGACGAAGAAGAAGGTCTGCATCTCCTCGGCATCATCGACCGTGAGCGTGTGCTCCTCACCGGGTGGCTCAAAGACATAGGCGCCCTCGCGGGCCACCCAGGAATGCTCGAGATAGCGCCAGCTCCCCTTGATGACATAGCCGTGCACCGGCGAGGGATGACGGTGACGCCCGAGAACGCCACCGCGTCTGACGCGCAGGATCTCGCAATGGGAGCCCGTGGTCATGTCGAAGAAGAGCGGGCGGAACCAGACGTTCTCGTCGATCACCACCCACAATCGCTCGTCATCGGCAGGCAGACCAAGCAATTCGGGCCGCATGCCAAGCTGGCCGAAGGCGGGCGGGTCCCAGGCAACCAGGTCCCGGTAGCGGTCGTTCATGTCCATCACATCCTCCCTTTCAATCGGAAATGTCGCGGGCAAGCCGCGCCACGATGGCGCGCTTTCCGTCTTCGTCGAGCTTGTCGAGTTCGTTGAGAAGCAAAGGCTCGTTGACTCTCTGGTTCCAGAAGTCCGCGGCCTCCGCTCCGAGCAGTGCCCAGCGGCCGACGATCTGGCGCGTGATCTCGTTGTTGGGACCCATGATCCATCCGGCCTTGGCATCGCGCACCAGGCGCTCGATTCCCGCCTTGCGGCTGTATCCCGAACCACCGTGGAGCTGCAGCATCCTGTCGGAGACCTCCATCGCCATGCGGCAGCCCAGTTCCTTCGCCTTGAAGGGCCAGACGGTCCAGGCGGTCCGTGGCATCGCCTCCGGGTCGTCTTCGTGCAGGGTCCAGTCGTTGTTGCGGGTGTTCCGGTCGAGAAGCTCCGAGACGGCAAAGGCGTAGACCCGCGATGCCTGGACATCGATCAGGCAGCGGCCGAAGACGTCGTGAGTGGTGGCATAGTCGGCGATCGACTGGCCGTACTGGGCATGGCGTCGCTTCGTCGCGTGGCCCCTGGCAAGGTCCATGCAGGCGAGGGCGACGCCGTTGTAGAGGGCACCGAACATGAGCATGGCAAGGGGGTCGATGGCCTCGTCGTTGGACGCCGCGCCATCTCCTGGCGGGCCGATCATGCGGCCCTCGGGCAAGACGACATCGATCTCCACCGGGCCGGACTGGTTGCCGCGCATGCCCATGGCGTCCCAGACGCCCGGGCTGCCCTTCAGCTCGTCGGCATAGAGCAGGAAGACTGAAAGGTCCGAGTAGTCGCCGGAGAAGTTCGGGCTCACCGTCTGCGTGATCATCCACCTGGCATAACCGCTCGAGGTGGTGAAGGCGCTCTTCTTGCGGACGTGGTAGCCACCCGGCACGATCTCGACGCTGGAGATCTTCGGATACCAGAAGTGGCCTCCGGTTTCCGGATCGGTATAGGAGGCCGAACCGACGAAGCAGTCCCGGTCGATGCGGCGCAGCACCTTCACGGCCTCCTCGTTGCCCGCCGCGCGAAACAGCAGGGCCGCCACGGAGACGAGATGCATGGTGAAGATCACCGCCGTGGACGGACAACCGTAGCGTGCGAGGGTTTCGGTGATCATCGTCACGCCGACGTGGTTTTCCGCCCGACCGCCGTACTTTCGGGGGATGATGCAGCCAAGGATGCCGAGTTCGGCGAGAGCCTCGAGACTCTTCCAGGGGTATTCCCCGGTTTGATCGGAGACGATGGCCTGGGGCCGAATGACGTCGTGACAGGCCCGGATCAGCCGCTCCTGCAAGTCGCGTTGCTCATCCGTCAGATACCACTGCGGATCGAAATCGAAACCGAGTCCCGGGTAGGGCTTGCCACCCCACTGCTTGGTCCTGTCCAGTGATTCAGCCTCCCTCATTGCGATCCCCAACCCTCGATGGCCGGCCCCGACCTGTCAACCGGCCGGAACCGTCGTGGACCAGGTGTCATCAGTCCGTGAGGACCGGCGTCCCGTGTTCCCCGTCGATGATGCGTCTGGCGCTTTCAGAGCGGATCGCCGCATCAACGGACAGGCCTCCGGCCGGCACGTCCTGGATGACCAGATGAGGGATCCATCACCCTTCAGGCTGTCGAAGAGGAAAACGCGCCCACATGGTGAAGGGCTCCTCGCGTGACGCCTGGTGGACGAGGGAAATGGAATCGACACGCCACTCCCGCCCGATGAGATGTCCCATCCTGTGTCCCAGGGAGCCGGCGATGCGTTCACGCAGACCGTCATCGAGACGCCGGGTCAGCGTCATGTGAAAGCGGAACTCGTCGAGGACAAAGGGATAGCCCCAGCGGTCGAGCAACGCTTCCTGGCGCGCCGACAGGCCTTGCGAGACGCGGCGTTCCCTTTCCCGGCTGGCCAGCGGCGCGCGCAAGTGGTCGAGTTCCGTCACGCACGCCGCTGCCAGGTCATTCATGGCCGGGCAGGGTTCACGAAGCACCAGAGCGATGAATTGGTCGACGGTGGCGAGGTCCAGCGGCGGCGCCCTGAATGCGCCGAAGTCCGCTGCGAGAGCGGCGGTGGCCGTGGCGAGATCCTCCCCGGTGGTTCCAGGCGCGAGAGCGAACGGGGCTTTCAGCGTGGCATGGAACCCGTAAATGCGGGGAATGCGGACGACGTCACGGTGAAGGTCTTCCGGGATGCCGGCGGCGGTTCCGGCCTCGCTCCCCAGCCAGCCCGCGGCGAACAGCGCCAGTTCCGAGGTGGCCGCAGGCGTGTGGTAGACGGCGAATCTGCCGTTCACCTTCCTTCGCCGTCACCGGCAAGTTTCGTGAAGAGAAGCGAGGCCGAATCGAGAACGTCATCCGGCAGGGACGCCTGTGACATGGTCACCGCCAGGGCCGTCGACAGCCGCCAGGAACGGGGCAGGGAAATGTTCGCCGCCGCCGCTGCGCTCTCGATACGACCGACGAGACCGGCCTGATGCCCATCGCCGGCGAGCGACAGGCTGATCCCCGTCGCGTTCCCGAGGCCCTCGAGGATGATGTCCTCTCCAAACAGGTCCTCGAGACACACATCATGTCCGGACCAGCCGAGGGCCTCGTCGAGAAGAACAATCGAACTGTCTCCCTCGTCAAAGAGGGCTCTCACAAGACCGTGCCGGCGAAGGCGCGCGGTGTCGGTGCCGTCGAAGAGGATGAAAGGACGACGGTTCTCGGCCATGAGAAGCGAAGCCAGGTAACCGCACACCGCCGCACCGCCACAGGGCACCACTTCGATGGAATCGTCCAGCGCGCCTCTCCCGGTCCGGGCACAGCACCGCGACAACGCCTCCAGGTAACAGGCATCGCTGACCTGTTCGACAAGCAGCGATCGATCCTGTTCCGCCAGGGAATCGAACATCGCATACCCGGCAGCCGCCTTGAGTGCGAAGACCGTTTCCGGATGGGCGGGCCACGAACCCTTGAGGACGCGGGAATGTCCCGTGTCGTCCTCGAACACCGGACGCACCCGGTCGAGGTGGTCGCCGTCGATGAGGAACGGCGAATGAGTCGTGTAGATGACCTGGTTCCGTGCGGACAGGCGTTCCAAGAATACCAGCAGTTCACGTTGTGCCGTCGGGTGAAGGCTGAGACCGGGTTCGTCCAGCAACACGATGGCATCGCCCATGCCGCTCCCGGACTCCGCGGCGAAGACGAGGAAGAACGAGAGGAACCACTGGAAGCCCTTGCCGCGGGATTCCAGTTCGATCTCCACATCCTCCAGTGAATCGTCAGCAACCCTGATGCGGAAATAGTCTCCGTCGACATGATAGCGGATGCGATGGCGCCGCTGCGACCACAGCTCGGCACAACGACGGCTGATGTCGACCGACGCGGCATTGAGCCGGATGGCCCGCTCCTCCATCTGGCGTTGCATCGCTTCATCCGATTCCCTGTTGCCCGTGGCGCCGAGTTCCGCAATGTCCCGGGGATCAAGGCCCGCATGGCGGAAGAGCGCAAGCGCGGTTCTGAAGCGCGGTTCCGGTTCCTCGCGTTCAAGGCCCCGGAACATCTCCGGCAGCCAGATGGCGCTGTCGAGCACGCCGTAGTTCTCGAAGTAGACGAGGCGCGGCAGTTCGCGTTCCACCAGGGCGTTGACATGATCGATCACCCTGCTCCCGAAGGGCATACGCAGCATGGCGGCGACGATGGCGCCAAGAGCGCTGAGCCGTTCGTCATCGAGCCCGGAAATCTCTCCTTCGATTTCGCTGAGAAGGGCGCGGCCGGTGGCGCTCGTGATGTCGTCGAGTCCGGTGAACCGGTCGTACCACGCGCTGGACCATGCAGCGAGACGCGACGAGTCGTCCGAAAGCGCGAGGTCCTCGAGGATCTCCATGAGAGGGTCTGGCCGTGCCGGCTTGGCTCCGATCTGCGGCATGTAGGAAAAGCCGAGAGAGCCATCGTAGTGACGCGTGACGGTGACCGTCTCGGGCACGGTCCGGTCCGGGCCCAGCAGGGTCGCGATGTCGTTTTTCTGCTGCTCCGCAATCTCGAACTCGATGGATGAGACAGGCCACTCCGCACCCGTTGAACCGGCAATGACGTAGTCGCGCGTGTAGCGGTCACGCGGAAACTCGCGCTGGGCATCATAGGTTTCCGCCGTGCCCGGATTGAACTTGTTGAGTGCCTTGAGAAGGGAGGTCTTGCCCGACTCGTTGCGTCCGACAACGACCGTAACCGGATCGAGCGGTACCCAGCCGCTGTCCTCGATGTTGCGATAGTTGCGAACCCGGAAGCGCAGCGCCTTCATGTCTGGTCTCCCGATGCGGCGGCAAGGGATATGCGTGCCGAGACTTCCCCGGCGGTGGACGAACCCAGGGTCACACTGCCGCCATGGCGCCTGAGGAGAGCGATGGCCAACGCCAGTTCGTGGGAGGCACCGGACGGCCTGAACGTGTGTTCCGTGATCCGCGGAAGGGGAGCGCCTCCGGTGATGGTGACATGCACCTGGTCGTCACCGGCCGTGGTGAAGACGCGAATGGCGCTGTGTCCCAATCCCGATTCCCGGGAGGCGGTGAGGATGCGTTCGATGAGGGCCGTCAGGGCCAGAACAATATCGGATGCCACACCTCTGACCTCACCGACATTGGCAAGTTCGGTCATGACGGGAATGCGGTGCCCTGCCCTGATCGCCTCAAGGGCTTCCCTGATGCACGCGTTGATACTGGACGTCGTCGCGGGCGCGGGCTCACCGGCGAGAGCCCACAGGCGCTTTCCCAGTGCCGACAGCTCACCGGTTTCGTCGCGCAGCGTGGCCAGATGACCGTCCATCTCCGCGACCTCCCGGTGAAGGGGAGCATCGTCATTGAGCGACCGGTCGAGACCGGCCTCCGCGATAGCGATTCCAAGTCTCTGGCGGGACTGTCGGAGAGCATTGGTGTGCGAAGCGAGACGGTGCGCCCGCACCGTCACCGCTGCCGCCGTACCGCGGATGAACAGATTCCCCCTCCCGGGATCCGCGGCCTGTTGCACCGGCTCACCGCGGCGGCGCCCGCGGATGCCGAGCAGAACCCAGAACAACACGAGAGCACCGAGGGCGGCAACCGTGCCATCGTCATAGTTGCGCGCGACAAGCGCCCGGCGGGCACGCTCGATCTCCAGGGACATGACAAGTTGCTCGGCCACACCGGCCATCCCGTCGGAAGCCAGGCCCTGATGCAGCTCATCCAGAGTGCGCTTGTCGGTCACCAGCCTGTTTGCTGCCGCAACAAGGGCCACATCGCCATGGGAACGCACGGCATCAAGGGGCGGGGCGGGTCCGGTTCCGGCAAGATGCCGATCCATGTCCTCCACGAGCCCGGCAATGTCCGATGCCCTGGCCCCGTTTTCACCGGCCACCGATTCCGCCGCCGACTTCCAGGCATCGATCGCCTCCGCGAGTGCCGCATCCGCATCAACGATGGCGTCGACAGCGAGATTTCTCAGTTGCAGCCCCTCCCTCAACGCAACGGCATCCTCAACGAATTCGGCTGCAAGGTCGGGAACAGAACCAAGGCTTGCCACCAGCCGTGATGTCGACTCCAGGGGGCCATCGACCGCCGACGCTCCCGGCTCCTGTACGCCGTCGCGAATCTCCGTTGCCACCACGACCGCATCGGCGAGCACCGCTTCGCCGTTCTGCCTTGCCAGCATGTTGAGCACACCGGCCGCAGCGATGAGCAGCACGGAAACGATCAGGGCGAAGACAGTGGTGCCCCTGCTCATTGCCGCACTTCCCCGCCTTGCCGAATTGCCGGTGGTCTTGACCCATGACCCGGGTTCGTGTCGACCGCCTTGTCCATTTCGCCGTGGCCCTGGTAGGCCCCACGATTCACGCAATCTGGATGCCGGGTCAAGTCCCGCCTTTGTCCCCGCCCACGCGCGAGACCTCCTCGGGGGACCGCTGGCGGCTGGTTTCTGGCCAGACTGTTGCCCGGCACTTGCAGGTTCCATGCAACCTGTTCCAGTCTCTTGCGCATCCAGGAAGAGGAGGAATTGGCCATGCGTGCGACCATCCTGACCGCGGTTGTCTGTGTCATGCTGGGATCCGTGGCCTGGTCAGGCGATGACGTCGTCAGCCTCGAGGAGGCCGAGAGGCTGAGTCAGGAGCGCCAAGTGTTCATGAAGGAGCTGGGGAAGTCCATGCGGACCATCAAGGGCTTCCTCTCCGGCCGCAACGATGCCGCGGAGGCGCTCGCGGCGACCGGTGTCCTGAAGGACGCGGCCACCGCGATTCCACCACTCTTTCCTCCGGGAACCGGTGTGGATGCCCTGCCCCGAACCGGCGCTCTCGATGCCATCTGGGAAAACTGGTCTGACTTCGAGATGGCTGCACAGCTCCTGGGAGAGCGGGCGGCCATGCTCGAGACGGCGCTGGCCTCGGGAGATGACGACTCGCAGGCAGAGGCCTTCGAGGCCCTTGGGCGCGACGGGTGCGGCGGCTGTCACTCGGTCTTCCGCGCCAAGGACAATTGAACCGCTATCCGGCGAGCGACAGCACTCCGAGCACGACTGAAGCTGCAACGGCGAGTGTGGCAAGGGCCCGCAGATCCGGCGCGATACGCGGCTGATCGTGCTCCGGAGGAAGGTGCTTGCGGCCCGTCACCATGGGAAGGACAAGGTTGTCGCGCTTGTAGAGCCAGTGGAACCCGACAGCCGCCACATGGAGGGCGACAAGCACGAGCAGGATGTCGATCGTGACGGCGTGAACACCCGAGGCGTTGCGTGCCGCTTCGTAGCTCACGAGATGCGACAGCGGCCCTTCGTTCCATCCGTCGACATCCACCGCAAAGAGCCCGGAGCCCGTGTGGACGAGGAGAACGAACAGCATCAGGACAACGGACAGTCCTCCAAGGGGATTGTGACCGGCGTCATGGCCTGGTCGTCGCTCACCAAGCGACCGGACATGGGCCATGATCACACCCGGGGACCGCAGAAATTGGTGAAAACGCGCGGTATCGCTGCCCACGAACCCCCAGATGATCCGTGCCACGACAAGGATCAGCAAGGCCTGACCAGCCATGATGTGGATATCGAACCTGCCGCGGTCGCCGCTGACATAGCAGACGATGAAGAGGACGACGAGAACCCAGTGAAACACCCGTGTCGGGCGATCCCAGATGCGAACCGGGCGGCCAGGCTCCAGGTCCGCGCCCGTCACGCTGATGGACGCCCCGTTGTCACCCGGAAGAGCCAGGTCCTGTGCCGGATTTCCGGTTCACCCCCGGGCATGGACTGGAACGGCTCGCTCACCCGAACCTGCTGCCACAATCCGGCCTCTGAGAGTTCGTCGAATTTCTCGATGAACCCCGGCGGTGTCAGATCGTGGCGCAACGTGAAACAGACAAGCCCTCCGGGTTTCACGATGCGGACGATCTCGTCGAACGAGGCCGGTGGCGCATGGCCGGGCGTGAAGACACCCGAACTGAGAACGGCATCATAGGTATCGTCGGGATAGTCCAGCGCTTCGCCGAGAACGCCGGTGCGCACCTCGTGGTAGACACCGCGGTCCCTCGCAACCTCGAGCATGCCCGCCGAGAGATCCATGGCGTCCACATGGGTGAATCCCGCCCGTGCCGCCACCAGCCCGACCATGCCGCTGCCAGCTCCGGCATCAAGGATCCTCGCGTCGTCGCCAAGATGGGGACGCACGGCGTCGACAATGAGCTCGTGGCCGCGATAGTTCAGTGTTCCGGATATCGTCGAATCGTACGTCTCGGCCCAGGAATCATAGATTCCGCGCAACTCGTCGAGGTCCCCGCACTCATAGACCCTCTGGAGAATGTCGAGCTTCACCATGTCCTGCCCTTCTCGCGAGACACTATACACTGACCACCGACCGTAGCACGATTGCGCCGTTTTCTCCGCTTCCGGGAACCGGACCATGCATGAACCAGTGATCTCGATATCGCGCCGCACCCGCCGCACACCATTCTCGTCACGTATCGAGGCACAGGGTGTCGGCGGGTTCACTGTCTACAACCACATGCTCCTGCCGACGTTCTTCCGCGGGCTCGAGGAGGACTACCATCACCTCAAGCGGCATGTTCAGGTCTGGGATGTCACCTGCGAACAGCAGGTCGAGGTGGCGGGCCCGGACGCGGCACGCCTCGTGCAGCTGATGACGCCGCGCGACATCTCCCGGCTGGCTCCGGGTCGGTGTGCCTATGCGCCCCTGGTGGACGAGACGGGAGGCATGATCAATGACCCGGTCATCCTGCGGCTTGCGGACGACCGCTTCTGGATTTCGCTGGCCGATTCCGATGTTGCGCTGTGGGGCAAGGGTCTTGCCCTTGGCCTGGGCCTCGACGCGCGTGTCTTCGAGCCGGGTGTCGGACCCATCGCCGTACAGGGCCCCAAGGCCGACGACCTCCTTTCACGGGTTCTCGGCGACGAGGTGCGCGACATCCGCTTCTTCGGCTTTGCGGTGCTGCCCTTTGCCGGCCATCCATTCGTGGTGGCGCGTTCGGGATGGTCCAAGCAGGGCGGGTTCGAGATCTACATTGACGATGCGCCCGGCGGACAGGCCCTGTGGGATGCGCTGTTCGCTGCCGGCGGGGATTTGTGCGCGGGACCGGGCTGTCCGAATCTCATCGAGCGCATCGAGGGTGCCCTGCTCTCGCACGGCAACGACATGACGCTGGCGAACAATCCCTTCGAGTGCGCTCTCGACCGTTTCGTAAATCTCGAATCACCGGTGGAATTCATCGGTCGCGACGCTCTTGAGCGCATCCGCGACTCAGGCGGTCCCGACAGGATCATCCGCGGCATCAGGTTCGATGGCGCAGCGGCGCCGGCCTGTGTCGAACCCTGGCCCGTCCTGCGGTCCGGCGCACCGGCCGGACAGGTGACGTCTGCGGCCTGGTCGCCCGACCTTGCCACCAACATCGCCCTTGCCATGGTGGAGCGCAGCGCCTGGGATCCGGGCACGCCGGTGTCGGTCGCCTCGCCTGACGGCACACGCGATGGAGAGGTCACGACTCTGCCGTTCACCGGGCGATGAGGCCCGGGTTACCGGCACGTTCTGGAAGGCGCTCCATCACGGAAAGACGGCTGGCAAATCTTGTGTCATGTTGCCGGCGCGAAGGTGCGCCAGGAAGAGTGCAAACAGCTCGCGTTCACACGTGACATCCATCTTGAAGTAGAGCCTCTTTCGCAGGTTCTTCACCGTGCCTTCGCTGATGCCGAGCACGTCCGCGATATGTGCGTTGCCGAGACCGGAAAAGGCAAGGCAACAGATCTGGTGTTCCCGTCGGCTCAACAAGCCTTTGCCGAAGCTCATCAACGCGCCGTCAAGATCGTCGGTGTGATGCGAACCAGCGCCAAACACCACGATCCATGCCGATGGTGCCAGGGGAAAGCAGTCAAGTTTGGTCACAGTCGCAAGACCGATTCTTGTCGACACGCTCGCGATACCGGATGCGGCGTGACATCGCACCGCTTCGATGGTGGCGTCTTCGTGCCGCGGAACCGCCCGAAGCGAGTCGTTCGCATAGGCGATCCGTCCAGAAGGCTCGACGATGGCCACCCCGCTGGAGTCGAGACGGGAGTGATTCGTCGCCAGAGCATGGAACAACTGTCGCCTGTGGGCGACATGAAGACGTCTGAGGGACGGGAACAAGCGCGACAGGAACTCGACTTCGGCGCGGCGGTAGGCATGGCCGCGCTGAACGAAGACACCGATTGCCGAACCCTTCAGGGCAGGAAACAGGAGCCCCATTTCGTCTGCGTAGCCCGTGACGCTGTAGAAGTAGGTGTAGTAGCCGCCCTCGTCATAATCCGGTGGCTGGACATCGTGCAGCTGGCGCAGACCTGCCCGATGGGTCATGCGCCAATCGCGATAGAAGGGATCGTACGAGCAGAACCTGCGGTAGAGACGGCGCAAGTGCTCCGGCGTTTGTTCGTCGACGACGTATTCGGGTCGACCGCCTGCAGGGTAGTGAATGACCTGGCAGTCGTCGGACGCCACCGTCTCGAACACCCCGCGCATGACGTCGCAATAGAATGATCCGGTTCCGATCGAACCGGCAACCTCCATCAGCATGTCGGTGACGGCCTGCATGGAACAACCATAGCGCCGATTGCCATGTGTCCCAAATGGGACAATTGAGCCTTGTCGTCTGCCGAACCGATACTGATCGGCAATCCTGGGCCCAGCACCCAAGCAGACATGCGAAGAACAGCAAAGGAGGCTACTGTGAAACATCCCCTTGTTGCATTGAATCGTCGCGACGTGTTGGCAGGGTTGGCGGCAGCGGGCATCGTTCCGACGTTCCACCTTGCCTCGATCAACCACGGCGTGCAGGCCGATGAAGGCCAGGCCACCTACTTCGGATGGGCCGGCTACGATGACGAGAACCTCTGGCAGGCCTATGTCGAACAGGAAGGTGCTGCTCCGGAATTCACGTTCTGGGGCGACGAGGAAGAGGGTATCGCCAAGATGCGTGCGGGCTTTACACCCGATGTGGTGTTCCCCTGCAATTACAGCATCAAGAAGTGGGTCGATTCGGGCATGCTCCAACCTGTTGATGTCTCACGCCTTTCCAACTGGGACGACATCATCCCGGCATTGAAGGACGTTCCGGGAAGCACCATCGGCGGCGACCAATACTGGGTGCCGGTGGACTGGGGCCTCACCTCGATTCTCTACCGAACCGATCTCGCGCCCGAATATGTCGACGACGAATCCTGGACGATTCTCTGGGACCCCAAGTACAAGAGCCAGGTAGCGGCATTCGACAGTCTCGTTGATGGTGTTGTCATCGCCGGGATCGTCGCGGGTCTCGACAATCCGTTTGATTACTCCACGCAGGACGCTCTCGATACGATCCGTCCCCTTCTCGAGGATCTGACCGCCAATCTGCGCTACTACTCGAACGACTACACGAGCATGGAGCAGGGTCTGGCCAGCGGCGAATTGGTCGCTGCCACCACGTGGAACGAGTCGGTCGTCCGCCTCAAGGGCGAGGGTCTTCCGGTTGCGTTCATGAATCCGAAGGAGGGCGCCATGACCTGGGTTTGTGGGCTGTCGATTGCCAAGGACAGTCCATACCCGGACAAGGCCCATGCGTTGATCAACGCCTTTCTCGATCCGCGCTCGCGCGCATACGAGATGGAGGTGTTCGGTTACGGGGCTGCCACGCAGTCGGCCTTCGACCTCGTGAGCGAAGATGTGCTTGCGGCGCTCGGTCTCTCGAAGAACCCCCAGGAAATCCTTGCGGCGGGGATCTTCCAACAACCGATTCAGGGCGAGTCCGACCTGCAGTCCCTCTTTGAGGAAGTCAAGGCGGGACTGTGACGTGCACCGGGGCGGTGGTTACCCCAAACTGCCGCCCCATTGAACTCGGACGGGAACTCGCGACGTGACACAACGTGACCCACGATACGACATATTGTTCGAGGAGGTTCGGATCGGGCCGGTCACAGCCCCGAATCGCTTCGTTCAGGTACCCCATTGCAACGGCGTAAGCGACTTGGCGCCGGAAGCTGTCGCCCGCATGCGCGAGATCAAGGCGGAAGGTGGCTGGGGGATCGTTTCGACCGAGATCGCAGAAGTCGGACCCGAAGCCGAGTTCTGGCCGTTTCCGTCCCTCCATCTCTGGCATGACAACCATATCGCCCCGATTGCCCGGATGGCCGACGCCATTCATCGCCACGGCGCCCTGGCCGCGGTCGAACTGGGGCACATTGGATTGGCGGCCGGCAATCGGGCGAGCCGCCGCCCTGTGCTGGGACCGGCATCACACCTGATTCTTGAGTCGGTGGAACCGTTTCAATCGCGGGCCATGGATTCTTCCGACATCCGGCGTGTGCGCGAGCAGCACCGAGCCGCCGCGCGGCGCGCTCGGTCTGCCGGCTTCGATGTCGTTTATGCCTACGCAAGTCATGGTCTGTCGATCTTCAGCCAGTTCCTGCAGCGGCGTTTCAACGACAGGGGAGATGAGTACGGCGGTTCCCTGGAGAACCGCGCGCGGCTGCTGCGCGAGGCTCTCGAGGACATGAAGGAAGACATCGGCGAGAGTTGTGCCGTGGCGTTGCGCTTTGCGGTCAACGAGATCGACAATGATCCCGTACAGGGCCGCGAACTGGTGGAAATGCTCAAGGACATACCGGATCTGTGGGACGTCAACATCTCCGAATGGCCGTCGGATTCCCAGACCTCCCGATTTGCGAAGGAAGGCTTCCAGGAGCAGGACACGGCGTTCGTCAAATCGATCGTCGACAGACCGGTGGTCGGCGTGGGGCGCTTCACGTCGCCCGACACCATGGTGTCGCAGGTTCGGCGGGGCATCATCGATCTTGTGGGTGCGGCGCGCCCGTCAATCGCCGATCCGTTCCTGCCTCGCAAGATCCGGGAGGGACGACCCGAAGACATTCGCGAGTGCATCGGCTGCAACGTCTGCGTCTCGGGCGAATTTTCCTATTCGCCCATTCGCTGCACGCAGAACCCGACGATGATGGAGGAATCGCGGCGCGGGTGGCATCCCGAGAACCTGCCACCAGCAGGTTCAAACGATACGATCCTCATCATTGGAGGGGGACCCGCAGGCCTTGAATGCGCCCACGTCCTCGCCCGCCGTGGCTACACGGTCACGCTCGCCGAGGCGCGCGGGGAACTGGGCGGACGCGTGCTGCGGGAAAGCGCTCTTCCCGGGCTGGGCGAATGGCGGCGAGTCGCTGATCACCGCATTCACGGCTTGCAGCAGATGGCCCACGCCGAACTCTACACCTCCAGCGCTCTGGATGCCGAAACGGCGCTCTCCTTCGGTGCGCAGCACATCGTGGTGGCGACGGGTGCCACCTGGCGACGCGACGGCCGCGGCCGTTGGTTGGCTGAGCCCTTGACGGTTTCTGCCGGCGCTCGGGTTCTGACACCCGACGACATCATGGACGGCACGGTTCCGAACGGGCGGGTCGTCGTCTATGACGAAGACGGCACGTATCTCGGCAACGTCATCGCGGAGCTGCTCAAGTCGGTCGGAACCGATGTCACGCTGGTGACACCGGCATCAGAAATCGCTCCCTACCTGGCTCTGACGATGGAGCAGGAGACCGTCGCCGCGCGCATGACCGAGCTCGAGATCCCGGTCGTTCGGCTGAAGTCCATGAGCAGGATTGCTGACAGTCATGTGGTCCTTGATTGCGTTCATGGGGGTGAGAGCCTTGATCTGCAGGCTTCGTCCGTCGTGCTTGTGACGTCACGCGTGCCCGATGACTCGCTCTATCGGGATCTCAGCGCGACAGCGCCGACGGAGGCTTCAATCTCGAAGATCGGCGATTGCGATGCGCCGCATCTGATCGCTGGTGCAGTCCACGCCGGGCACAGCTGGGCGCGTGCCCTGGACAGTCCATCCGAGAGAACACCGCCACCTCTGCCCCATCCATGAATTCCGAGGGGGAACTTCCAACATGAACACGTCGTCCAGCGTGGCCTCGCGGCCTGTCGGTGAACGGGGCGCATTCCAGACCAACCACCTGGAATCGCCGACCTTGCCCTCGCGCTACTACACCGACGACGCCATCTACCGGCGTGAGCTTCACGCCGTTCACTACAGGAACTGGTGCTACATCGGACACGTCAGCGACATTCCCAGGCCCCGGGACTACTTCACCGACACCATCGCAGGCCAGCCAATCTTCGTGATGCGCGATCGTAGCGGCGAGATCCGGGCATTCTTCAACGTCTGTCAGCACCGGGGCCATGAATTGCTCAAGGGTCGCGGATCGCTCAAGGTCGGGATCACCTGTCCCTACCACGCGTGGTCCTACAACCTTGACGGCACGTTGCGGAACGCTCCGCACACCGAGACGGTGGCGAACTTCGATCGTGCGCAATTCTCCCTGCGCACCATCAACGTAGCCCAGAGTGCCGGAATGCTGTTCGTCAATCTCGATCCCGAATGCGAACCGTTCGAGACGAAGATGGGTCGCTTTGGCGAGACGATCACCCGACATCTGCCGGATTTCGAAGACTATGTCGCGGTTGAACGTCTCCACTACGATATCGGCGCGAACTGGAAGGTCGTCGTCGACAACTTCGCAGAGGCGTACCACATTCCGGTCGCGCACCCCGAACTTGCCAGGGTGCTCGACGAGGGACTTGACGATTTCGTCCAGGAGGAGCGGTTCTCCTATTTTCTCTATCGCAGCCGCACAGGGTTCGAAGGCCTCGAGATCGAGGCCGGTTCGCCCTATGTCGCATGGATGGCATGGCCGACGCTGAACATGCTGAGCTTGCCGGGTTCGAAGAACCTGCTGGTCCTGCGCATGCTTCCGAATGGTGTAGGCCAGTGCTCGGAACGCGTCGACATCTATGCTCCCGAAGGACCCGTGGATCCCAAGCTCCTTGCCGTGAAGAGTCTCTTCATGGACCACTTCAACCAGCAGGATATCGGCATCGTGGAAAGCGTACAGCGAGGCCTGTCGAGCCTGGGCTACGATCAGGGACGCTATGTGTGTGACCCTGAGGACTCGTGGTTCTCCGAGGTTCCGCTGCATACCTTCCATTGGCAGGTGCTCGAAGCCCTGGAACGCCTCGACGGTTGAACCCGCCCCACCACGTCCGCGACACGGACCATGCGGCGTGCGTTCTCTCCAACCCTGTGATTGTGACCGGCTGTCGACCCCGGGTTTCGCAATGCGCGCCACTTCCAGAAGACGCCACTCATGTGCGCGTGTCGCCGGTCCGGTCTCTGCCTGAGCGAGCAGATCGCCCGGGGTTTCAGGAAGAACCGTGCTTTCCCTGCAATCGGCAGCGGCGACGTTGAGGCGCCTGCAGGGGCGGCAAGAAGCGACCACCTCGCCGCCGCGCGTCTTCCACAGAGACATGGTGGAATCGCCCCTTCAGGTGGGCATCGGTACCCACGATCGGAACACTTGTCATCGCTTGAAGAAATGTCCTGGGGCGGATGTCGGCCGCAGCGTCCGCACCGGAGAGATCGCGGATCGGCCGATCATCGCAAGACGAGATCCGAGTCACCGAGGCTTTCCAGAAGACCGGCCAGAAGGCGCGCCCTGGGAACCAGGGAGGAGACGAGGATGTGCTCGTCGTGCGTATGGGCACCGTCACCGCACAGCCCGAGGCCGTCGAGTGTGGGAATGCCGAGCGCACCGGTGAAATTGCCATCACTGCCCCCTCCGAAGCTGCCGTGGCCCGGTACGAAGCCGATGGACCTGGCGATCTCCTCGGCGCGGGAATAGAGAGCGAGCGTTCCCTCTCCCGCCTCGAAGAGAGGCCGCACCGGCCCGGGCTCCACGGTGATAGTGACATCCGCGTTGACCGGTTTCAGCGACGACATGGACGCGGCAATGGAATCGAAGGCCTCGGCAGTGGGGAAGACCGCCAGAACCTCTGCACGGCATTCCATGGGAACGACGTTGACGAAGGTGCCGCCGTTGACGATGCCGACACTCATCGTGGTCCCGGAACCAGGATCCGACATCGTCTCGATGGCTTGGATCTGATGGGCCATTTCACGGATGGCGCTCGCACCCCGGGCGAGGGTCGCGCCGGCATGGGAGGGTCTGCCACGGGTGGTCACGACATAACGCGCGATACCGTACCGCCCGGTCACCAGTCGACCCTGTTTGGCGGGTTCCGGAACAAGGACAAAGCGGTGGCGCCGCGCTTCGTCCTCGATACGCTGCCGGGTCGTCGGGCTGCCGACCTCCTCGTTGGGAATGAACATGAAGGTCACCGGAAGAACCGGGGTGCGGCCGGCGCGCAACAGCTGTTTCATGGCGTAGCAGGCCGCATACATGCCGCCCTTCATGTCGTAGATGCCCGGACCGTAGAGTCGGTCCCCGTCGCGACGCAGCGGGAGAGGGCCCGCCAGTGTGCCGACGCCGTGCACGGTATCGAGATGGCCGAGAACCAGGATGCCCTCGTCCGCGACCGCGCCTTCCACGCGGGCGACGAGGAGATCACCATACCCGTCGCCCCCCGGTTCCCGCCTGATGGACGCTCCCAGTGACACCATCTCGGCTTCAGCGAGATCCATCATGGCATTGACACCCTCGGGCGCGTCGGTGGGGCTCTCGACGAGCACCCAGGTGCTGAGCCCCTCCAGCATCTCGTTCGTGTCGAATTCCGGAAGGTTTCTCATGGACAGGCCGCCACCACACCGATGAATCGCTCCCAGAACAGACCGGCGTCCACGGCCACCGCGACTTCGGCATTGGGACACCCCAGAGGATCCCGCTGACGACGCAGGGTCACTGGACACAGATGGCGCAGGTCGCACACCGTCATGCCCGTGGTGTGGGCCCCTTCCCTCTCGATTCTCACTTCCATGGCCTCGAACCGCAGGATGTCGGGATCGCAAAGCGCTGCCACGGCAAGGGGATCATGCATCGATGCTCCGGCGAGCCCATAGCGTTCCTCGAGCCGGCCGCTGAAGAAGTCGAGGAGATCGGCCACCACGCGGCCCGTGCGGTTGCCGAGGGATCTCAGGCGCTGCCGTCGCCCTGGCGTAGCCGCCACCTGGCGGGTGACATTGAGCCCCACCATGCGGATCGGAATGCCGCTGGCGAAGACGATATCGGCAGCTTTCGGATCGGCCTGGATGTTGTACTCGGCAACCGGAGTGGCGTTGCCCTGGCCGGTCGATCCCCCCATGATGCTGATTCCGGCGAGCGCTGCCCTTGTTTCCGGAAAGGACGTCAGCACCCGGGCGATGTTGGTGAGAGGACCGGTGGCGACGAGATGGAGTCCCCTCGTGGTGGCTGCCGTACGGGCGATGAAGTCCGCGGCCGGTTCATCGATGGGCCTGCCGGCCGGTGGCGGCAGGTCATGGCCATCCATTCCCGTCATGCCATGGACTCCGGCTTCATGGACAAAGACGCCTTCAAGTGGTGCGGCCGCACCGGCGGCGACGGGCACGTCAGCGAGTCCGGCGAGTTCCAGAATCCGGCATGTGTTGGCCGTGGTATCGGCGACGGTCGCGTTGCCGAAAACGGTGGTCACTCCCTGCAGATCGAGCCGCTGTCCGGCCATGAGGATGGCCATGGCGTCGTCATGGCCTGTGTCGCAGTCGAGGAGCGCCGGAATCATGCCTCAATCTATCGCGGGCAGCGTGTCCACCGGAACGGTGTAGTTCACCGGCATGCGTCCACCGTCGGGATAGATGACCTGGCCCGTGACATAGGCGGCATCGTCGCTTGCCAGGAACGAGACGACGGAGGCGACTTCGTCCGCTTCGCCCAGACGACCCAGCGGCGTGCGCGACAGGATCATCCGGTAGGCCTCGTCACTGGAGAGGACCGCGCCTCGCGCCATGTCGGTGAGGATGGTGCCGGGCCCCACCGCATTGCACCTGACATTCTGGCTTGCCAGGGCGACAGAAAAGATCCTTGTCAGCTGATTGATCCCCGCCTTCGAGACGCCGTAGGCAACGCTGTTGGGAATTGCGAGCTCGGCCTGGACCGAAGACATGTTGACGATGGCGCCTCCGGATGACTGCTCCACCATGATGCGTGCCGCCGCCTGGGAACCGAACAGCACACCCTTGAGATTGACGCCGAGGATGCGGTCAAAGTCCTCTTCCGCGATGTCCAGGACGCCGGCGCTGAAACCGACCCCGGCGTTGTTGATCATGATGTCGAGCCTGCCGTGCGTGTCGACAGCGCACCCGATGAGGGCGTCGACGTCCTTGCGACGCGACACGTCCGTGGTCATGGCGACGGCGCCCAGCAACTCTGCTTCCCCTGCAACCTTCGCCCCCTGGATGTCCCCCATGACGACCAGAGCACCTTCACCCGCGAGCCGTCTGGCACAGGCGAGCCCGATTCCCTGGGCCGCCCCGGTCACCACCGCAACCTTGCCTTCATGTTTCATCACGCTTGCCTCGCCGCCTCAAGGAGCGACCACGATCTTGCCACGGACCCGGCGGCCGGCGAGGTCGGCGAGTGCTTGCGGCGCCTCCTCGAGAGTGCAGGTCCTCGAGACCAGCGGGCGCAGCTTCCCGTCGGATATCCACGTGAAGATCCGGTCGAAGGAACGGGCAAGGAGTTCGGGCTGGCTTTCGCGGTAGTTGGACCAGTGAACACCGATGACGGCAATGTTCTTGACGAGCAGGATGTTGGCGGGCGCCTGGGGAATGCGTCCCGAGGCAAATCCTATCGCGAGCAGCCGACCCTCCCAGGCAATGCAGCGCAACGACTGGTCGAAGACGTCACCACCCACGGGATCAAAGATGACGTCGGCGCCGCCATTCGTGATTTCCTTGACTTCGTCGCGGAATTCTCCGGCGTGGTAGTCGATGACATGGTCCGCACCGTGTCGGCGTGCCGTCTCCAGCTTGTCGGCACTGCTCGCCGTGGCAATGACGAAGGCGCCCATGGCCTTGCCCACCTCGACCGCGGCGAGGCCGACGCCGCCCGACGCTCCGTGCACGAGGAGACTCTCGCCCGGTTGAAGCATGCCCCTGTGTTCAAGGCCGATGTGCGCCGTGCCGTAGACGATGGGAATGGCGGCGGCCGCCACGGCAACGATGCCGGCGGGACGCCGCATCACCTGAGAGACCTTGCACACCACCTGTTCGGCGAAACCGCCGACACCGGGCATGCCGATGACCGCGTCACCGGGTCTGAAGCCCTCCACCCCGGACCCGGTCTTCAGGACCGTGCCGGCCACTTCCATGCCTGGCGAGAACGGGTGTTCGGGCCTGACCTGGTACTTGCCCTGGATGATGAGGGTGTCGGCGAAATTGACTCCACAGCCCTCGACACCGACGACAACCTCGCCGGGACCGGGCTCAGGTTCGGGCACGTCACCCACGACAAGGTCTTCAGGTCCCCCCCACGTGTGACACAGCAAGGCTTTCAACGACGCATCTCCCGGTTCGGCTTCATCAAGGTACTTCCCCTCTTGTGCCATGCAAATGGGCGATCAGCGCCAGCAGCGAAAGGACGAGCATGATGACAATCACCGGCAGCGGGCTTTCCGCCAGGGTGTGGCCGATGACCGTCATGGCGATCGCGCCCAGACTCATCTGCAGGGCGCCGGAGAGGCCTGAGGCCGTCCCGGCGCGGCCGGGTTCGACGCTGACGATGCCGGCGAAGCCGTTGGGCATGCTGAAGCCGTTGCCCAGGGACATCATGCCTGCCAGCAGGAAGAAGTGGACCAGTCCGAACCAGCCGGAAACGAAGAGGATCATCATGACGAGGGCGGCCGCGGACGAGACCACGGTCCCGATGGTGATCATCCGGTCGATGCCGACCCGACGGCTGATGCGCCCGGAGATGAAGTTGCCGGTCATGTAGCTGCCCGAAACCAGCACGAACCAGAGGGCGTACTCCGACGGACTGCGGCCGTAGATGACCACCGCCACCGCCGATGCACCTCCCAGGAACGTGAAGAACGTTGCCGTGGTGAAGGTGACCTGCAGGGCGTAGCCCAGGAAACGGCGCTTGCGCAGGAGGCGCGCGCAATCCCTCGCAATGTCCCGAAACGACGTTCGGGACGTGCGCCTCGTGTTGGTTTCGCTTAAGCCAAAGATGCAGACTCCGGTGACGAGAAGGCCGATGACCAGCACCAGCAGCATGACCGACTGCCAGCCATACCACTCGTAGAGATAGCCGCCGGCGATGGCGCCGATCATCGGTGCGAGGATCATGCCCGCCGTGGCATAGGCGAGCATCTGCGCCGATCCCTCGCGATCGTGGATATCCCTGATGATGGCGCGCGCCAGCACAATCCCGGCGCTGCCACCCAGCGCCTGGAACGCCCGGCCGATGATAAGCGGCACGATATCCCATGCCACCAGGCAAAAGAGTGTGCCACCGACATAGACCACGAGTCCTGCCATGAGGACCGGACGGCGGCCGAACCGGTCGGAGAGGGGGCCATAGACGAGTTGCCCCACCACCATGCCGACCAGGTAGACCGAGAGGGACATCTGAGTGATGGAAAAATCCGTGCCGAAATCGCTGGCCAGGCCGGGCATCGCCGGGACCAGGACCTGCAGCGCCAGGGGACCGATCGACGCGATCATCACCAGGACAAGCAGGGACGGCCTGCGCACAGGGGGCTGGCGCATGTGTTGGTTCCGTGCCCTGTTTCCTGTGGGAGGGTTTCGCAGCGACGCTGCCCATACCATGGCACAGGCCCCGCAGCATTCGAACAACCGATTGAGCGGACGGCCCCGGCAAGGGCGCAGATGTCAGTGGTCACCCACCCCTTTCGCTGACGTCATGCCGAACAGGCGGGCGAACTCCGCCTCGCCCCGGGCGGTAACGCGAATCTCGCGCGGGCGCCCGGAACGTTCCAGCCAGTCCAGTTCGAACAGCCGGGCAGCCAGGGCGGCGCCGAGAGCTCCTGCCAGGTGCGCGCGGCGCTCGCTCCAGTCGAGACATGCGCGGGCAAAGAGTCGCCGCTTCGCCCGGGCGCCATCGACATCGACACCGAGGCCCTGGAGAAATCTGTCACCAGGTTCTGTCAGCAGGTAGTCACGGCCTGACGATTCGAGCCAGCCGTTGCCAAGCATGGCGTCGGTGATGCCGACACCGAGACCGCCGGCAACATGGTCGTAGCACAGACGCGCCTGACGAATTGCGGCGGATTCCCTGGGTGCCGGCGGTCTGGGGAGGGGAGCACCGAGACGCTCGAGCGTGGAGAGTGCCGCGGCGATGTCAGCGGAGGCAATGGAGTAGTAGCGATGCCGGCCGTGCCTCTCGACAACCAGGAGTCCCGATGCGGTCAGCTTCGCCAGGTGCTGGCTTGCCGAAGCCGATGAAACTGACGCCCGGCGCGCCAGCTCGGTTGCCGTCAGTGCCCGCCGGTCGAGGAGGGCGGCGAGCATCGTCGCCCGGGCCGGTGAGCCGATCATCGACCCGACAGTCACCATCGTCGCCTTGACATTCATAGTTTATCACAACATAAATAATTCATGTCGAACCGGACCACTGACCAACTCGAATCCTATCTCGAAGAGCGCTACGTGTCGCTTCACGACATCGCGGAGAGAACAGGACTGGCAGCCGATCGTCTCGAGGACCTGATCGCCAGCGGATGCATGCCGGGCGCCAGCTACGAGCGCCGTCACCGCGAGGAGATATGGGCCCACATCAACGGCGCTGCCGACACGGTCTCGCTGAAGACCATCTCCCGCCATTTCGCAGCCGACGTCGTCACCTGGGTCCTGTCGATTGCACCACGTCTCGAAGGAAGCTCTCCCCGGCGCCTTGCTCCGGTTCTCAAGGAGGAGCTTCGCACCGGTTTTCTCGATGGCCTCGTTCGCCATGGTGGCGCCGAAATCGCGTACGGGGGTTTCATGTCTGAAGACGGCGCCATCGACAGGAAGGGTTTCGACATCCACTTCGAAGCCTATGTCTGGACCAACTGGCGTGCCGGGACATGGGGTATCTGTGTCCATGACTCCTGGGACATCCGGAACATTGCCCGCAAGACTGTCGCTGTCGAACGCCTGAAACGGCTCACCGGCGACGGAACGAGGACCTCCTATTCACCGGTGGAGGCCCGCAAGGTCCGCCACGCCATGGCGGAGTACGATGCCATCGTTCCACCCTTCTCGCCGCACGACCGTCACGAGGCCAGCCGCGCCCGCCTGGTGGACGCGCTCGCTGACGCCGTCTCGTATGTCCCAGCCAGCCGGAGAGCCGGCGCGGCACCCCTGTCATTCCGGAACCGCCCATCCTGAACGATTCCCCAGGATCTGCAGGGGAAGGTGCAGCGGACTGAAGGGTTCGGCGCGCCTCAAGATGACTCGCTGCCGGAGAACCGGCATAGTGCTCGTGACGGCTTGCCGGAAGTCGGTGGGGCCGTTCAATCACAAGTCTGTCAGCGAGGAGGACAACATGTTCAGAACCCGTTCCCGCAGTCTGCTGCTTGCCGCGATGGTGGCCGGCGGCAGTGTCGTGCTATCCGGTGCGTCGGCGGAAGAGTGGTCTCTCAGCGAGGCCGCAAAGCCCTACGAGGGGGTGACGATCCGCGTCATCGGCGAAGCCCTGCCCCCTCTCGAATCCCTGGACCAGCAGAAGGCGGCCTTCGAGGCGGAGACCGGCATCATGGTCGAGGTTGAACAGCATGCCTTCGATCAGGTCATCCAGAAAACGTCGGCCGATTTCATTGGCGGCACCGGTTTCTATGATGCGGTGCTCAACCCGCTGATGCGGGTGCCGACGCTCGTGGTCAATGGCTGGGCTCTTCCTCTGGAGACCTATCTCAACGATCCGGCCCTTGCCGATCCGGAATTTGCCGTGGTCGACCAGGTGCTGAGCCAGGACTGGCTCAACGCGTCGCTGGCCCACGAGGGTACGCTCTACGGTGTGCCCTTCTCGGCGCACACGATCTATCTCAACTGGCGTTATGACGTGTTTGAGCACCCCGATGAGCAGGCTGCCTTCAAGGAAGCCTACGGTTACGATCTGCCCTCGCCGCCCGTCACGCTCGATGAGCTTCGCGACACGGCGACGTTCTTTACCCGTGATTCGGGTGACATGCTGGCCGGGGAAACCCTGGAGCAGCCCTTCTACGGCCTCACTCTTGCGGGCAAGCGCCATGTCTCGATGCTCTACAACTTCTACAACATTCTCTACGCTTACGACGGTCTCGTCATCGACAGTGCCTCCGGCCCCGAGTACGGACCCGTTGTGATCAACAACGAGAAGGGTGTCGAGGCCCTGACGTTCTACAGGGACCTGCTGCTTGAGACATGCCCGCCCGGAGCACTGACCTACACTTGGGACGAGCAGCTCGCCGCCATCCAGAGCGGCATTGCTGCCCAGGCCCTGTTGTGGGCCGATGCGTCGTACGCCATGGCGCACGATGAAGAGCAGTCGACTGTCGCCGGCAGGGTCGCGTTCAGCGGCACACCCATCGGTGCCCGCAAGATCGTCAACCTGCACCAGTGGGGCATGTTCATCCCGACAAGCTCGAAGAACCCGGAAGCGGCAGCTCTCTTCCTGCAGTGGACTCAACGGCCGGACGTGCAGGCGAAGCTGATGTCGACGGGTAGCATTTCACTCACCGAATCTGCCTATCACGAGGATTCGGTGAGGGCACTCGATTATGCCGCCACCAATCACTACATGCTGAGCGGTCGCGTTCCCGAGTACGACGGGCAGCCGGCCCTGCGCAACAGTGGCGAGGCCGATGGCGTTCCGGCGAGTTACGTCGATGCCGTCGATCCGGTGACGGGCGAGACGCAACCGGTGATCTTCAAGCTGGAGAACTTCCCCGAGTACGCCACCCTCGAAGAGATCCTCATGAAGCACCTGAGTGCCGTCCTGGCAGGGCAGATGGAGCCCAAGGAGGGCCTTGATGCCGCGGTCGAGGAGATTTACGCCGAGATTCCGGCACTCGCCGAACACCAGTAAGGCGATTCCAGTCCGGCTCCCGGACCCTTCGCACCGGGTTCGGGAGCCGGCCCTTCTGTTTCGATGACCCGCGATCATGTGATCGGTATCGATCAGGGCACCTCCGGCACCAAGGCCGTCATGCTCGATGGCAAGGGGCGCATGCTCGGGCAGACCGCCAGGGCATTGCCGGTGAGCCATCCGGCGCCCGGCCTTGTGGAGCAGGATGCCGAGGCCATGGTGGCGAACGTTCTTGACTGCGCCCGGGAACTTCTCGACATCACCACTGTTCCGGCCTCGGCCGTCGCCGGGTTCGGCATCGACAATCACACCGAATCCCTGGTGCTGTGGGAACGGGATACCGGTCGCCCCGTTCACCCTGTCATTGTCTGGCAATGCCGCCGCAGCACCGGTGTCACGGCGGAAATCGACACGCCTGACAATCGCCGGTTCATTCGCGACAGGACCGGGCTCGATCTCGACCCGACCTTCACCGCAACCAAGCTGCGCTGGATCATGCGTTACGAGCCGGAGATCGCAAGAGCGCTGGCACGTGGAGAGGTGTTGTGGGGCACGGTCGACAGCTGGCTCCTTTGGCGCCTGAGCGACGGCGCCCTTCATGCCACCGACTACAGCAACGCCTCTCGCACTATGCTCTTCAACATCGGCTCGCTGGCATGGGACAGCGATCTCGTCGCGCTCTTCGACCTCGACCCTGGCACCATGCCGCGGGTGATCCCTTCAGGAGGCATGATTGCGACATGCGCAAGGAGACATTTCGGTGCACAGATCCCGCTGACAGCAGTCCTCGGTGATCAGCAGGCTTCCCTGTTCGGTCATGGCTGTCTGCATGAAGGCGCAGTGAAGAGCACGTACGGCACCGGTGCATTCGTGTGGATGAACGGTGGCCATGAACGCCGGACTTCGGCCGTGGCAGGAGGTCTCGAGACCATTGCCTGGCATCTCGACCAGCCGACCTACGCGCTGGAAGGGTTCGTGATGTATGCAGGCGCCATCCTCGACTGGCTCGTCAACCGCCTCAGGTTGTGTGGCGACGCCAGCGAGGTCATCGACCGGGCGCAGGGCGCCGACACCAGATCGGGCGTCATCCTCGTCCCTGCCTTCCAGGGGCTGGCATCGCCCTGGTGGAATCCGCATGCCCGCGCCGCAGTGATGGGTCTCGACGCCTCGAGCGATGACAGCGACGTCTGCCTGGCTGCCCTTGAGGCCATCTGCTTCCAGGTGAAACATGTTCTCGACGACATGAAGACCGATGGTGCCGTTCGCGTGGACGGCGGTCTCGCCCGAAGTGACCACTTCCTCCAGTTGCAGGCCGACATTCTTGCGCGCCCGGTCATCCGGTCTGCACATCCTGAGCTCACGGCCTACGGCATCGCCCGCATGGCGGGCGTCGGTGCCGGCCTGTGGGCCGGAGACACGACGGAATCAACCGAGGATGACACGCATTTCGAACCGCGGGAAACCATGCGGTCCAACCTGGACGAGCGCTACCAGGCGTGGTGCCGGGCCGTGGAACTCTGTCTCGAGGTCAGAAAATGACGGCATGGACATGTCTCGTTCTGGGTGACGATTTCACCCCGGCAGCACTCTTCGAACGCGTCCTTGGCGACCGACTCGCCGCTGACGGGATGGCCGTTTCGTTTCGCAGCATCGACATCGAGAGCAACGACGTCACGGCGTACCGCTCCGGCGAGGTGTCCGAGGCGTTCGGCAATGTCGACGAGATCGCACGCCATGTCGCCGACTGCCAGTTTCTTGTCACCACCTTCGCTCCGGTGACGGCGGATCTGATCGACCGGGCACCCCGACTTGTCGCCATCTGCTGCGGCAGGGGCGGTCCGGTCAACATCAATGTCGCCGCCGCCAGCGAACGCGGAATCCCGGTGCTCCATGCACCTGGTCGCAACGAGGACGCGGTCGCCGAATTCGTCATTGCCGGCATGATCAACCTCATGCGCAGGATTCCCGTGGCGCTGGACTGGGTGCGTCAGGGTTCGTGGACAACGCCGCTGGAGGATACCTTCGAGAAACCGAGTGGTCCGGAACTCTCCAGGCAGACGCTGGGACTCGTCGGTGCCGGCCGGATCGGCTGCCTGGTGGCCCGTCTCGCCCGGGCCTTTGGCACCCGGGTGCTGGCAACGGACCCCTTCGCCGACCCGGCCAGCCTGGCGGCAGCGGGAGTCGAGGCAGTACCGCTGGATAGCCTTCTCGCTGAAAGCACAATCATTTCCATTCACGCCCGCCTTGCCGGAGGAAGCCGGCCGTTGCTGGGCAGGAACGAATTCGCCGCCATGGCGAAACGACCCTGGCTTCTCAATACCGCGCGGGCAGCGGCACTTGACTACGATGCGCTCCTGGCGGCACTGGCCGATGACCGGATCGCCGGCGCCCTCATCGATGTCTATCCCGATGAGCCGCTGCCGCCGGACAGTCCGCTGTTCGGCGTAACCCCGGACCGACTTCTCCTCACACCACACGTCGCCGGCATTTCGAGTGACGTCCCGGCGCGCACGGCGGCCATGCTGGCCGACGGCCTGGCGCGCCTGCTGGCAGGCACGCGGCCTCGCCATGTTGCCAACCCGGACGTTCTCGCAACTGCATTCCGGCGTCTTGATACCGGACCATGACACGCATCGCTCATGTCCCGCAGGCCCCTGATGCTGCCACCGGCCGGCGACGGGTGACGTGCCCGGAGGGCATTGCAATCAGCTGCGCGGGCCGGGACCGACGAGGCGCTCGCCGCCATCGACGATGAGGGCGTGTCCGGTAATGTAGGAGGAACGGCCGGAAACGAGGAAGACAATGGCGTCGGCAATCTCCCCGACCGTTCCGAAGCGACCCAGCGGCACGCGCGTGGCGACAACCTCCTCGAGCGCCGCCCTGCCGCCGAGCTGGCGCTGGTAGGCGTCGTTGAACGGCGTATCGATCCAGCCCGGACACAGCGCATTCACGCGAATTCCATGCTGCGCGAGGTCAAGCGCCATCTGTTCGGTCATCATGACCACGGCAGCCTTGGTGGTGATGTAACCGGTCATGCCGTAATCCGGGAAGACACCTGCATTCGATGAAGTCAGAAGAATCGAGCCTCCGGCGTCCCGCATGTGCGGCAGGGCGCATGTCACCGCGACGTAGTGCGCATGCACGTTGTACCGGTAGGAGCGGTCGAGGTCTGCGGCCCGAAGATCGCCAACACCACCCTCGATCTGGATTCCGGCGTGGCTGTGAAGAATGTCGATGCGGCCATGTTCGGCTGCCACACGGTTCATGAGCGATGCGAGGGCATCATCGTCGCCGGCATCGACGGCGAGAGAGGTCGCCGCACCACCAGCCTTGCGGATACGCTCGGCCGTTCCAGCGGCCCGCTCGGCGACGAGATCCGTGGCGATGACGACGGCCCCCTCGGCGGCCATCGCCTCGGCGCCGGCCCGGCCAATACCGGAACCTGCCGCCGTGACGACGGCAATCCTGTCATCGAGAATCAAGGTCAGAACCTCTTCTGGAAGAGACGGCGGCGTTCATACACATCGGCGGCGCTCTCGATCAGTTCGGCGATGCGATGGGCTCCATAGGTCTGCCGGTAGTAACGAGCGAGTTCGATCAGTTCCGCGCGGCTCCGCGCCCGCCCCGGGCGCAGCTTCTCGTAGGTGGCGAAGATCTCCTCGTCAGGGACATCGACAAGCTCGGCCCCACGTTCGAAATTGTCCGCCAACCTGTCGCGTCCGGCGCCTCGGGCGATGGTGCCCTGGTGGCGAAGCACTGCGGGGCGGATGCCCACATCACTCTCGTCCACCGTACCGTCGAGAACGTTGGCGAGTGTCAGATCGTCAACAGGCCGGCCACCCGTTGTCACGAACTCCCCTGCCGGTTTTCCATCTGACCGACGTCCTTCATTCATGGAACGTCACCTTCAGTTCCTCCGGTTCCGCCTCCGCCTTCACCATGGCCGTTTCAAGCGCATGGATGAGTGATGTCTGCACGTGAAAACGGGCGCCGAGGGCTTCCCCCTTGTAGGGAATGCTGACAGGTTCCGGGCGTTCTCCGCGGGCATAGCAGGCAGCGTTGTGACCCATGCGCCTGTAGTGCCCGAGTCCGGTGATCGGCGCCTGGGAGAAAAGCTCCAGGTTCATGTGAGGATAGTCGTCGGCAGTGTGGATGACCGCGGTCCCCTTGGCCTGGATACCGATTCCGATCCCCGAGGCGGAAAGGCGCGCCGCGGTAAGACCGAGAAACGAGGTGTCGGCCGTGTGCCACGCCCGCACGACACGCGCCCGGCCACCGGCTTCCTGAATACCGTCGAAGAGCGCCTTCATCACGTCGGAGAGGAACTGGCCCGAAGTTGTCTGATGCAGCTTGCGGCCGAAGGCCGGGCTGATTGCGATGACCACCTCGTCCCGGATGGTTCCGCCGGTGGCGGGTCCAATCGCTTGCAGGTGATACCGCCGCCTCTCCCTGGCGGCGTGGCGTTCCGCCGATTCGAAGATCTCCCGTTTCGTGAGAAGGCCGCGGATGCCGGCAATCTCCTCGCGGCGCTCGGCGGTCAGTCGGTGCCCAGTTCCGGGGCCGGTGTAATCGTTGGGGTGGGTGACGGCACTGATCACCTGTCCGTCACGAATGACCGCCGCCGTCTGCAGGTAGTCGCCGCTCACCCGGTAACGCAGCAGGAGCAGGAGATTTTCGGCCACATCATCGAAGCCGGTGCGTCCCAGGGCGGCGATGATATCGAGAAGCGTGATGCCCTTACGGGCGATCGTCTCCGAGATGACGCCGATCTCGCTCAGCCGGAAGGTATCGGTGTCGCGCGAACCACTTGCCTGGACCACACTGGCTTTCTGCGCCTCACCGATGTCTCCAAGGCCAAGGTCGCGGAAGACGGCATCGAGAGCGTCGACGGCACGCCGGCGCAGGGCCATGACATGATCTTCCGGAACATGGTGAATGCCGCCGTCGAGTTCAAAATCACGTTGTACGGCGAGAAAATCCTCGATCTCCTCGGCATTGAACAGGGAGGCGGCAAAGGAATTGTCATAGGCCGGGATGGAACCGAACCCGGAACACAGGAAATCCGTTCCCGACATGAGATGGGGCATGATCTTGGCACCGACCCGGATTTCCGATTCACTGATCCTGGTGTCGTTGCCCGACGCACATTCCAGATCGAGCAGTGCAGCAAGCACGTTTTCCGCCAGGATCTCGCGCATGCCGCCTGTCATCGATCCGGTGACCGGAGCACCATCGATGCCGCCGTTCTGGGTTCCCTGGACACCGATCGCCCGCTGCACACACAGGCAGCGGGCCTCGAGATAGAGCAGCGAGCGCGTGTCGTGAAATCCCATGAGCAGTTCCGCGCCGCCGCCGGAAGTGCACCGCGCCTTGATGCCGCGCGAGGTATAGGCGGCAATCAGGAAGGCCTTCGACCACGGCGTGTCGTCGCCGTCGACGAACGATCCCTCCGTCCCATAGACGGAGACCGTCTCGGCATAGGACGTCAGGCCGGCCATGCCCAGTCTGAGTTCCTCGGCTTCCTCGCAGGCACACTGGAACAGCGTTCCCGGCTTTCCGACCGCCGCACCGATGAGACAGGCAAGGGCGTTGGACCACGAATTGCGGGCCACGCGCATGGTGGTCTCGATCTCGTCGAACCCCATGGCTGCCGCAGTGGCGGCATCCGCTGCGAGTTGAACCGGGTCGTCCTTGGCATTGGTGACGTGGGCCTGGTTGCCGGGCATCCTGCGGGTCCGCAACTTGGCCTGGGCAAAGGAAAGTTCCAGGGTGTTCATGCTGTCGAGAACATCGCACAGCTTGGCCGGTGTCATCCCGCGGGCCAGACGCACCAGTTCGCCCCTTGCCACGTTGACATCGACAAGACGTCTCGCGAAATCGCCACTGTCGATCGCCATCGCCTCGCCGGCGACATCCGGGTCAATATGGTGGCGGGCGATGAAGGTATCGATCATGTCGAAGGCGTCTTCCGCCACGCCATCCATCTCGACAACGCGACCGTCCCCCATGACAAGGGACGGCTTCGGATCGGTGGGGCTGTTGGTGGCGCAGAAACCGTCCTCGGGACTGTCCGGTGTGAAGCGGTCGTACCTCAGCGGCCGGTCGTCCCACACATCGTAGCGCTTCCACCGGTTGCCTGACGCCTCCTGCATCATCACCTCTTCACCGAACACCGCAGTCGGTCGGATCATAGCGGAAGGGGCCACTTTCACCAATAGAACGGGCGCCGTGGCGGTTGCCATGTCGATGATGTCTCTGGCAAGTTGCCGGTCCGGAGGAGGGCCGACCCCGTCATGATCGATTTCATCTTCATGCTCACCCGGCACGACCAGACCATCGTCGATTGTCTTGAAGTCTTCGACGGCATCCGCGGCCTCGGCCTTGGTCACGTGGGGTTCAAGGATGTCGGGGTCGACAAGACCACACTCGAGACACTCAACCGGTCCATCAGGGACTCCGGCGCCGTCAGCTACATGGAGGTGGTCAGCACCTCACGCGAGGCCTCGCTCGAATCGGCGAGAACAGCTCGGGCACTCGGTGTGGACCGCCTGCTCGGCGGCACCGATGTCGAAGACATCCTGGACATTCTTGACGGCAGCGGCATTGCCTACCTGCCGTTCCCTGGCCGTCCGCAAGGACACCCCACAAGACTTGGCGGAACTGCCGGAACGATCGAGGAGGATTGCCGACGCTTTGCCGCCATGGGATGTGCCGGTGTCGACCTCCTCGCCTATCGCGCCACCGAGTGCGACCCCCTCGACCTGGTGCGGGCCGCCCGCGCCGGCTCCCCTGGCGAGGTCGTGGTGGCCGGCAGCATCGACTCAGTGGATCGCATTCACGCCGTGGCTGAAGCCGGAGCCAATGCCTTCACCATTGGCACGGCAGCACTCGAGGGCGCATTCTCGCCACGCAAGGGGGCGCTGGCATCGCAACTGCGCGACATCCTCGGTGCGTGCCGGGGGGCTGGAGGCTGATGCTTCACCGGGAGAATCGCCATGGCGAAGGTGCGGCTTGAGAACGTTTCGAAGGTCTACGGTGACGTCGTCGCCGTCCGCGACATCGATCTCGAGATCGATCACAACGAGTTTGTCGTTCTCGTCGGGCCTTCAGGATGCGGCAAGTCGACCACACTGCGCATGATCGCAGGGCTGGAGGAAATCTCCGGCGGCAGCATCCACATCGGCGACAGGGTGGTGAACGACGAACCACCACGCATGCGCAACGTGGCCATGGTGTTCCAGAACTATGCTCTCTATCCCCACATGTCCGTGCGGGAAAACCTGGCATTCGGCCTGACACTCGCCCGGGTGCCGCGTCGGGAGATTGATCTCAAGGTGGCGGAAGCCGCCGACATCCTCGGTCTTGACGAACTGCTGGACCGCCAGCCGGCCCAACTCTCCGGCGGCGAGCGTCAGCGTGTCGCCATGGGACGAGCCATCGTCCGTCATCCGGACGTGTTCCTGTTCGACGAGCCGCTCTCCAATCTCGACGCCCAGTTGCGCACCCAGATGCGCACCGAGATCAAGCGCCTGCACAGGAAGGTCAAGACCACGGTGGTCTATGTCACCCACGATCAGGTCGAGGCCATGACGCTGGCCGACCGCGTCGTCATCATGCGTGCCGGCAAGGTCGAACAAATCGGCACTCCGGACAACATCTTCCACTATCCGGCCAACGCATTCGTTGCCAAGTTCATCGGATCACCGCCCATGAACATGTTCGACGCCGTGGTGGCGGAAACTACTGACGGCAAGGTTCTCCGGGTGGATTCAGACTGGCAGTTGCCGGTTCCCCGGCACCTGGCGACGCGCGTGGAAGCGGGCCACGAAGTCGTGATCGGTCTGCGGGCAGACGACATCACCCCCCGGGGCCACGGCATGCCGCCACGAGAGGGCGCGGTCTTCGAAAGCGCCGTCAACATCGTGGAGCCTCTGGGCAGCGAAACACTGCTCTTCGTGAACTTCGGCCCCAGCGAAACCATCGCCAAGATGGTGCGCCCCCGGACGGTGCAAGAAGGCGAGACACTCTCCTTCGACGTCAATCTCGAGGAACTGAAGCTCTTCGACCGGTCGTCCGGGCAGGCCATCGAGAGGACTCGCGCATGACGCGCAAGACACCATGGGGCGGCTGGCAGTGGCTCGTGCCGATGATGGCCTTTCTACTCATCATCGAACTGTGGCCGTTTCTCGTCATGCTCGACCAGTCCGTCCACTATCTCAGCTACACCCAACCCGGAAAGAACGGTCAGTTCATCGGTCTCGACAACTACCGCAAGGCAGTCTTCGACGACGACCTCTTCCACGGTGTCAGCGTGACACTGCTCTACATGCTGATCGCGCTGCCCGTGGAATTCGTGGCCGGTCTCGCGCTGGCAGTGCTGATCTCCTACCACATGACGCTGAAGCGAATCGTCATGCCGCTGTTGCTGATCCCCATGGTCCTGGCGCCCGTGGTGGTCGGACTCGTCGCCCGTCTCAATCTCAATCCGGATTTCGGCCTTCTCGGCATCATGCTGAGGGAGTTGGGTATTGCGCCCGAAGGGTTGCTGGGAACACCGTTCAATGCCTTCCTGACCATCGTTGCGGTCGATGTCTGGCAGTGGACTCCCTTCGTCACCATGATCTTCCTGGCCGCCATCATCGGCATGCCGCGCGAACCCTACGAGGCCGCAGTGGTCGACGGCGCTTCGCGCTGGCACATGTTCCGGCGGATCACCCTGCCGATGCTGCAACCAATCATCGGCGTGGTTCTCCTGCTGCGTCTCACGGATGCCTTCAAGGTCTTCGACCAGGTGTTCATCATGACCGGTGGCGGGCCGGGTGCGGCCACGGAACTCCTCACCATCTTCGCCTACAAGGTGAACTTCGCATACTGGAACCTCGGCTATGGCTCGGCGGTGGTGGCGCTGCTGTTCTTCATCAGCTTCGTCATGACATTCACGGTCATGAAGCTGGTCAACCGCATGTCGCGAGGCAAGGCATGAGCGGCCTGAGCCACAGGAGAGGAGTATCACGCCTCTTAGGCCGGCTGGAACTTGTCGTCATCTGGGTGGTGACGGCGGTCGCACTGGCTCCTTTCCTGTGGCTCATGGTGACGGCCTTCAAGCATCGCACCGATGTCATGTCGCCGACCCCGAAGATCCTGTTCTCACCCACCCTGAGCAACTTCCACGAGGCATTTGTCATCGGTCCGTTCACGACCAATCTCATCAACTCCCTGGTGACGGCGAGCGCGAGCACGTTGCTGTGCCTGGTTCTCGGGCTCCCGGCGGCCTATGCCTTCTCGCGGTTCCGGGTCTATGGCGAAAAGCACGTCTTCTTCTATGTACTGACCACCCGCATGGCGCCGGGTATCGCACTCGTGCTGCCCCTCTACATGTTCTTCCAGTCGATCGGACTGCTCGGAACACTGACCGCCGTCACCGTCGCCCAGACCACGTTCAATCTGGCCCTCGTCGTCTACCTGATGCGCAATTTCTTCAACGACATTCCGCGCGAACTCGACGAGGCGGCACTGACCGAAGGAGCCGGAGAATGGCAGGTGTTCACGCGCATCATTCTGCCATTGGCGCGTCCGGGCATTGCCGTTACCGCCATGATCTCCTTCCTCTTCGCATGGAACGAGTTTCTCTTTGCCTTCATGCTCGGCGGTACCGGCGCACAGACCCTGCCGGCGGCGTTTCCCGGACTTGTCACACCGCACGGCACCTACTGGGGGCAGCTGGCGGCGGCCTCGGTGGTGGTGTCGATCCCGGTTCTCATCATGATCTGGTTCATCCAGCGCCATCTTACGCGCGGGCTGACCTTCGGCGCGGTGAAGTGATGCTGGAGTTCGGCGACATGGTGTTCTACAGCATCGCGGGGTTCGTTCTCATCGTCCTCCTGTGGCTGAGATTCATCGAGCCGCACGTCGATCTCTGGGGTGCTCTCGTGGTGTGGATCGCCTGGACCGTTTTTCTCGTCAGCCGGTTCATGAAGGGGCGGCGCGCCTCACCCTGATCCCTCCCCGCGTTGTGATCACCACCTTCTCCGGACAATCCTGCCGTGGAAGCGCTCCCATGAAGATCCAGTCGTCATCGTCGGTGGCAGCGCTGCATGGCACCTGGTCCGCGCCGGCTGTCCGGACTTGTCGCTGCCCGAGCGCGCCGACCCGACGTCGGGATCGACATGGCATGCCTGGTTGGCGAATGTCCGGGACGTGATCCCCATCAGCCGGAACCGGGCTCCTGCGACACCTTCCTTCCCAGGTCATCTCTCCTCCACAGGGGCTTCCGGCAAAGGCAAGCGAGCCATGCGGATCACTCCTGCGAGCCGCATGGCAGGGCGGCGGCCAACAGGGTTGCCGGCTTGCGCCAGGAGAGCGGTCGTTCAGGCAGCCAGTCGATGAGGCAGCTGCCCCTCAAGGGCACGGATGTGATCGAGGCCCATGCCGCAGCAGCCTCCGATCACTTGCACGCCGTTCTCGGTCCATCGCCTGGCAGCAGCCACCCATTCATCGATCGTGTGCGGGTTCTCGGTGTTCGGATCCGCGAGTGCCTGCACGTAGTCCTTGCGCCCCGCTTCGGGATAGACACCAAGTGCACCTTTCCACTTCGAGCGCACCACCGGTAAGGCGAAATTCGTATCCTCGATTGTCGAATGGAAGATGCAGAGGACGTCGGCATCAAGGGGAAGTCGGGCGTCCAGTTCTTCGGAAAGCAGACCATCGGACATGTAGCCCGAGCGGGGCGCCGCCTCTCCCTCGTTGACGTGACACTTGAAGCCGGCCCAGTAGGGTATGCCGGCACCTGTGACCGCCTCCAGAACCCACTCGCGCTGGATCTCGTTGCCCGTCGCTTCTGCGATCAGAAGGTCGACGCCGGCATCGACGAGAATGGCCACCTGCTCGGCCAGATTGCGTCGTGCCTGCGCCTCTGTAATGAGGCTGCGTGACCGCAGTCCCGATGCCCCGGTGGAACGGCTCGATTTTCTGAACCACTGGTACTCGAACTCGCTCCAGGCGCCGAAGTTCGAAACCGAGCCGGCGATGTACACCGGCCGGTCGGCGACCCGTTCCCGCGCCTGTTGGGCCAGCTGCACCGCGCGGACGTTCAGTTCGATCACGAGGTCGCTCAGCCCCGCCGATTCATAGTTGTGGCGGGCCGCGGAATAGGTATTCGTGGTGATCACGTCGGCTCCGGCGCGAATGTAGTCCTCGTGCATCTTTTGCACCGTGGAGGGATGGGTGTGGTTGCCGATTGCCGCCCAGCAATAGGGGTCCATGGGCACGCCGGTCGCCTGGAGCTGAGTGCCGATCGCTCCGTCGAGGAGGATGATCTCCCTGTCACGCAATCTCGCCTTCAAGCTGCTGTAGTCTGCCATCTGCTCATCCTCCTGCCGGGTTCCGGTCGCAAACGCGACGATGCAGGTTCACTATGCATTGGCTCGAGAAGTGTCGCCACACGCATGTTCGGCATGCGACCGGGCCTTCATCCACATTCACCGCCGCACAAAGGGCTCAGGAACGTCGATTGCCTCATGCTCTGCCATCTGCGGATGATACCCGGCGCAGGTTTCCGCAGCTCAACGTCGAGGCACGGCCCGGCCGACCGGAGCGTTCGCGGAGAGCAGCGTCCTTGAACGGTTGGCAGGCGACGCAACACATCGGTACGGTCATACTGCGCACACGCCCCGCGTCGATGGTCCGCTGACAGTGCTCCCCGACAGTGGAACGGCGGCGGTTGGCCGGTCGGTTCATCGATCATCTCCCGGAACAGCGACTGCAGTAGGTCATCGTCCAGCCCGAACACATAGAGTTCGACCGTGCAGCCGGGCGTGGACCTGACGGACAGCGCCGCGCTTCGGATCGTCATGGATGCAGAATCCTGACATCAATGTGCTCGTTTCCGCCTTCAGGGCGGATTCGGAGCATCACGCACGCTGCCGGGACCAGTTGACCGAGGCGTCGGCAGGGCGAGGCAGGCTCAGTCTTTCCGAACGTGCGCTGAGCAGCGCGCTCCGCGTGTTGACGCGTCCTCGGGTATTCCCTCCCCCGACGCTGTGCAACTCAGCATTGGCCTTCCTCGAAGCGGCGCTCGCACGGCCGAGGACGCTGCGACCTGGCGGCGGCCGCTGGTGCATGTTTCGCAACCTTGCCGGGAGGCTCGGGCTGACGGACGCCGGCCACGCGGCGCTTGCGAAGGAAGACGGCTGCGATTGGGTGATGCTCGACCGGGGGTTCTCGATCTTTCCCGGCCTGCGTCTTCGCAACCTTCTGGATGACTGACGGGAGCGCCCATCACGGCAGACGGTCTGGCGAGGCTCGCTTCAGCGACCCGACGATCCGGAGCCTTGTGGCGGACCGCCGGAAAACGCCAGGCGTTCCGGCCTCGCGGTCGAGGGCGGCGACATCGGCAAATGTTCGCAGCAAGGAAGGCCCGGAGAATTGGTGCGGACCAGAGGTCGCAATCCCGGTTTCAGGGATGGGCGTGAGGGAGTTGCCGGCGGGGTAATCTTCTGTACTGTGCACCCTTGCTGTCGCGTGATCAGGACGCGGGTCGATACCGCCAAGCCGGTTCCCGAGAGTGCGGTGTGCATCGTCACCGTCCTTCCCCTGAATCACCGAACGGTTACCGGAAACCATACTGCCGAGGAAGTGTCTCGATGAAGTCCCATGCCCGTGTCGTCATCGTCGGTGGCGGTGTCGTGGGCTGCGCCATTGCATGGCACCTGGTCCGCGCCGGCTGTTCGGACGTGTTGCTGCTTGAGCGCGCCGACCTGACGTCGGGATCGACATGGCATGCCGCCGCCAACATCCATGCCATGCATGCCAACGCCAGTCTTGCCCGTCTGCAGGACTATTCGCTGAGGCTCTATGACAGTCTCGAGGAGGAAACCGGGCAGTCCTGCGGTCTGCACCGCTGCGGCGGGCTCTACCTTGCCACCAGCACGGAGCGCCTTGACGAGCTGAAGGTCCAGCGGGCGCGGGCGCGCTATCTCGGCCAGGACTTCGAGATCATCGGCGTCGACGACATCCATAAGCTCAATCCGCTGGTCGACACCAGCCGGATCCTGGGCGGCATGTGGGGGGCGACGGACGGCCATGTCGATCCTTCCGGAGTGACCCATGCCTTTGCCAGAGGTGTGCGCCAGGCAGGCGGCGTCATCGCGAGAAACACGCCGGTGACTGGCTTCACGCGCCGCCGCGACGGCGACTGGGACGTCGCCACACCCGCGGGCACGGTCGTTGCCGAAACGATCGTCAACGCCGCGGGGCTGTGGGCAAGGGAAGTGGCGGCCATGGCCGCCTACACGCTGCCACTCGTTCCCATGGAACACCAGTATGTCGTCACCGACGACATAGCCGAGGTCGCCGCGCAGGAAGGCGAGATTCCGCTCACCCGCGACCAGGACAGCGAGTTCTACCTGCGCCAGGAAGGCAACGGCATGCTGCTTGGATGCTATGAGCGCGACGGTGTGCACTGGGCCATTGACGGCACGCCGGACGACTTCGGCATGGAACTCCTGCCCGACGACATTGACCGCATCTCCGCCAACATGGAGGCTGCCATCGGCATCGTGCCCTGCCTCGGATCCGCGGGGGTGAAGCGGGTCGTCAATGGCCCGATGATGTGGTCGCCCGACGGCGCGGCTCTCGTCGGCCCTGTTCCGGGCAAACAGGGCCATTTTGTCGCCGCCGGCATGATTCCCGGATTCTCCCAGAGTGCCGGGGTGGGCTGGGCGCTGGCTGACTGGATCCTCGAAGGCGTGCCGCCGCTGGACATGATGCCGCTCGATGTCACCCGCTTCGGCGACTGGGCGGACCGGACCTTCGTCCTGGCACGCTCGGCAGAGACCTATTCGAAGCGATTCGCCATCGGCTGGCCGGAAGAGGAACGCGAATCGGGACGACCGGTAAAGACATCTCCGGTGCATGACCTGCTGGCACAGGGCGGAGCCGTCTTCGGCGCCGCCTTCGGTCTCGAGCGCCCCTTGTGGTTTGCCGGTCCCGGAGAGGAGGCACGCGACATTGCCTCCTTCCGCCGGCCCAACTGGTTCACCGCCGTGGGCCGCGAATGCCGGGCCCTGCGCCGGGCCGTCGGCATGATCGAGATCACCGGCTTCGCCCGGTACGAGGTCGAGGGTCCGGACGCGACCGCCTTCCTCGATCAGCTGCTGGCCTGCCGGCTTCCCCGAAGACACGGACGTACGGTCCTGGCGCCCATGCTCAATGCCGCCGGCGGGATCATCGGCGATTTCACCGTGACCCGACTCTGCGATTCGGCGTTCTGGCTGGTCGGCTCCGGCGCCGCCGAGGCCTTCCACCTGCGTCACTTCGCGGACTTCCTGCCCCGTCACGACGTCACGCTGCGGAGCATCACCGGCGACTATGGCGGCTTTGCCATCGCCGGGCCCAAAGCCCGGACACTCCTCGGGCGACTCACGCATGACGATGTCTCGAATGGAGCACTCCCGTTCCTGGCGGCGCGTGACATGGAGATCGCCGGCATGCCGGCCTTCGTCATGCGCATCGCCTTCACGGGCGATCTCGGATACGAGATCCATGTGGGGCGCGACGACCTGCAATCCCTCTACCGCGCCCTGAAGACGGCCGGCGAGGATCTCGAACTGGCCGCCTGCGGAGCACGGGCTCTCGATTCCCTGCGGCTCGAGAAGGGCTACGGACGCTGGGGCGCGGAATTCACCGCAGACACGACACCCTTCGAAGCGGGGCTGGGGCGCTTCGTTGCCATGGACAAGGGTGACTTCATCGGCCGCGATGCGCTTCGCAAGGCCCACAACCAGGGACCCCGCTACCGGCTCGTGACCCTCCTCGTCGACGCCGATGATGCTGACGCCTGGGGAAACGAACCGGTCCTGATGAACGGCGAGGTGGTGGGGACGGTGTCCTCGGGCGGCTTTGGTCACCATGTGGGACGATCGATTGCGCTGGCCTACCTCGACCCTGGAATCGAGCTTGCCTCCCCGTCGCTCCACGTCGAGATTCTCGGCGAGCTGCGGCGGGCGCGCGTTGCCTCGAAGGCACCGTTCGATCCCGACAACAAGCGTCTCCTTGGCTGACCCTTGGATCATCGCACGACAGTGATCTAGGATGACGCCGTTGGCTTGAGGGAATGACCCATGAGTGAAGCGATCAGAATTGAATACTGCCGCTCCTGAAACTATGAGCCACGAGCGCTCCGTGCGAGGGATCAGCTCATCAAAGCAGGTGCAGACGACGTCGAGATCTTTGGTGGACGAACCGGATCCTTCGAGATCACAAGGGGGGACGAGATCCTGTTCTCGAAACTTGGCCTCCGCCGCTTCCCCGAAGATGACGAGATCACCGCTCTCGTTGCCTGAATCGGCCGCCGCGGCAGAGACTCCGGGGATCCCCGCTTCATGACCGAGGGAGCCGACCGGACACCGGAGTCGGCTGAAGTGGTTGTTATCGGTGGTGGAATCATCGGGGTTTCGACGGCCTATTTCCTGGCCAAGCGGAATATCCCGGTCGTCCTCTTCGAAAAGGGCCGGATTGCCGGAGAACAGTCGAGCCGCAACTGGGGTTTCGTGCGCCAGCAGGGACGGGCGCCCGAGGAACTGCCGCTCATTGTCGAGTCCTTGAGAATCTGGCGGGGTATCGAAACCGACATCGGCGACCATGTCGGGTTTCACCAGAACGGCGTTCTCTATACCGCCAGGGATGATGATGACGTTGCTGCCTTCGAGGCGTTTGTCGATCATGCCAAGGAGTTCCAGCTGGGTTCGAGGCTGCTGTCGACAGCGGAACTGAGCGCGCTTGTTCCCGACATGAAAGAGTCGTTCAGAGCCGCCCTCCATACACCGACCGATGGCCGCGCGGAGCCGAGCCTTGCGGTCCCCGCGCTGGCGCGGGCAACCGAGCGACTCGGCGGACGCATCGTCACCGGATGTGCGGTCCGGGGCCTCGATCTCAAGCGCGGCCGGGTTGCCGGTGTGGTGACGGAACATGGCATCACGGCCACTTCGACCGTGGTGCTCGCCGGAGGCATATGGTCATCGCTCTTCTGCGGCAATCACGGCGTCGCCCTTCCCCAGCTTCGCATCCAGAACAACGTGATGAGGACCACACCGGCACCGTCGGTGTTCGAAGGGGCGATCTGGGCCGCCGATCTTGCATTGAGACGGCGTGAGGACGGCGGTTACACGGTGGCTCACGGCTACCAGGCCGATTTCCATCTTGGCCCCGATGCACTGCGCTGGATGAGCGACTTCATGCCCGCGTGGCGCCACGAGAAGAATGCCCTGAAATTGCGTCTGTCGCGGCAAAGTCTGCGTGAGATGGTGACCCGCCGGCGATGGTCCCTCGACGACACGAGCCCCTTCGAGGCCACCCGCGTGATGAACCCGAAGCCCTACAGGAACGTGATCATCGAAACCTTTTCGAACCTGGTGCACACCTTTCCCGCCCTTTCCGGCGTCGGCATCGAGGAGACCTGGGCCGGCCTGATCGATGTCACCCCCGACGCCATTCCCGTGATCTCCGCAGTGGACGGCGTTCCCGGATTCCATCTGGCGACCGGGTTCAGCGGTCACGGATTCGGCATCGGTCCGGGAGCAGGCCGCGTGACTGCCGAACTCGTGACAGGCCAGACCCCCTCCGTGGACCTGACCCCCTTCCGTTTTCGCCGCTTCGCGGACGGCATGCCCAATCCCTTCGGTGGTGCGGGATAGCAGCCACCGCCGGTCCCGTGAGTTGCGCAAGCGCGGGCGATGCGCTCCCGCTTCGGAGCGAACGTCTCCGGGAGAGGCCCTGTTTCCCGCGCGTTCGCTACATCGCGTCGCGTCGGCCCCTTCAAGGCCGAAATCCGAAGCGTTACACTCTCGTGCCGAATGGCCGGACGTGGTCACGTGTCGTGCTGAAGTCCGCGACGGACCGCCTTTCCTGAATGCCATCCGGGTTGCTGCGGGGAATGTCAGCCCCGGATCTTCCTTCGAACCGGCGGCATGAGGTGCGCGCAATGGACTACGATTTCGACCTTGGCCCGTACTCCCGGTCGGTCACCGTGCGCAATCGTCAGGGGCAGATCTGGTTCGACCGTGGCCTGGTGTGGCTCTACGGCTTCAATCATGAGGAAGCCGTCGACTGCTTTCGCGAGGCGCAGCGGGCCGATCCGGACTGTGCGATGGCGTTCTGGGGAGAGGCCTACGCTGCCGGTCCCTTCATCAATCTGCCATGGTGCTGGAAGAGCGAGGCCGAAGCGAGGGTCTCGCTCGACACCTGCTTTGCCGCCACGGCGGCGGCGATGGCAAGACGGGACGGCACGACACCGGTCGAACGGGCTCTCATCGAGGCCCTTCCCGCGCGCTACCAGAAGAGCCACGTGGTGCCGATGGAGGAATTCTCCCGCTGGGATGACGCCTTCGCCGACCGGATGCGCGACGTCCACCGCCGCTTTCCCCATGACGCGGACGTCGCCGCCCTCTTCGCGGAGGCCCTTATCACCCGCACACCCTGGAAACTCTGGGATCTCGACACCGGAGAACCGGCCAGCGGCGCCGACACCCTCGAGGCGCTGGCCGCGCTGGAAGCCGCCATGCGCAAACGCAGCGACGAGGGCGAGGCCCCACATCCCGGGTTGCTGCACATGTACATCCACGTGGTGGAGATGTCGCGCACTCCCGAGCGCGGCGAAGCCGCAGCCGACAGTCTGCACCACCTTTCACCCGACAACGGCCATCTCAATCACATGCCGTGCCATGTCTACCTCCAGTGCGGTCGCTACGCAGACGCGGTCGCCGTCAGCCGCAAAGCCGTGCGGGCGGGCGCCAAGTACGCGCGCCGGGTGGGACCCTACAACTTCTACACGACCGCGCGCTGCCATGACCTCCACGCCATGATGTCCGCGGCGATGATGATGGGGGGCCTCGCCAGCGCCATGGAGGCGGCGGGGGAGATTTCCCGCACGGTCACGCCGGACCTTCTCCGCCAGGACCGCCCCCACCTGGTCGAGGTCCTCGATGACTACTGTTCCTCAACGGTCCATGTGCCGGTGCGTTTCGGGCTGTGGCGCGACATCGTGGACCTTTCCATGCCTGCCCATCCGGAACTCTACGTGGTGACAACCCTGATGCACCACTACGCGAAGGGGGTGGCGCACGCCGCTCTCGGCAACTTCGATGCGGCACAACGAGAACTCGACAATCTGATTGCGGGGCGCAACGACCTTTCCGACACCCGCATCTTCTTCAACGACACGGCGGTGAACATCATGGCGATCGCCCGGGAGATGCTCTGCGGCGAACTGGCCTATCACCGGGGAGACCACGAGACGGGTTTCGCCCACCTGCGCGAAGCCGTGCGTCGCAACGACCTTTTGGCCTACACCGAACCCTGGGCCTGGATGCATCCGCCACGCCATGCCCTGGGCGCACTGTTGCTGGAAAGGGGATGCGTCGAGGAAGCCGAAGCGGTCTACCGGCGCGATCTCGGACTCGACGACGAAGGCAGGCGCTGCCTGCAGAATCGTGGCAACGTGTGGGGACTGCACGGCTATCACGAGTGCCTGAAGCGCCTCGGCCGGGATCCTGAGGCTGCTGAACTGGCGCCGCTCCTGGCGGCCGCTCTTGCCCGGAGCGACACCCCGATCGAGTCGTCATGCCATTGCCGGAAACGGGTGCTGCAACCTCCAGCCGGAGACTGAGCCATGATGACATGTTCCCTCCCCCCTGGTGCCGCGTTGCCGTTCTCCCGGCGATCGCCATGACTGATGCGCCCGTGAACAAGGCGATGTCACCCACATCGTGCGTGCACGACACCGCGGTCGTTGATGACCTGGTTTCCCGGGCGAGGAAGGCGCAGCGGCGTTTCGAGGCGCAAGCCTCCCAGGAACGCCTCGACACGGCTGCCAAGGCAGCGGCCTGGGCGCTCCTAGAGCCAGGCCGCAACCGGGCACTCGCGGAGCTTGCGGTGCGGACGACCGGCCTTGCAATGTCGCAGACAAGATCACCAAGAATCACCGCAAGACCCTGGGCCTGATGCGCGACCTTGAAAACGCACGGACATGGGGCATCGTTGCCTCGCACCCCGGTTCCGGGATCACGGAAATCGCCAGGCCCATCGGTGTCATCGGAGCCGTGGTGCCTTCCACGAACCCGGTCACGACGCCCGCCAACAACATGATCAATGCCCTCAAGTGCGGCAACGCCATCGTGCTTTCGCCATCACCCGGGGGACAGGAGGCCTGCCGGTTGCTGCTGAACTACGTGCACCAGGAATTCGCCCGCGTCGGCATCGATCCTGATCTCGTACAAATGATCCCGGCTCCCGCTACCAAGATACGCACCGGGAGACTGCTCGAAACCGTGGATCTGGCCCTGGCGACGGGTTCACAGGACAACGTGAGACGAGCCTACGCCTCCGGAACACCGGCCATTGGCGTCGGCGCGGGCAACGTGCCGGTCATCGTCGACGAAACCGCCGATGCCGAGGCGGCGGCGAGGCTGATCGCGCGCTCCAAGACCTTTGACAACGCCACGTCCTGTTCCTCGGAAAATGCCCTGGTGGTGGTCGATGCACTCTACGACTCCTTTTCTGCGGCACTCCGGAACGAGGGATGCGCCATTCTGGATTCCGCGAAGGAACGCCATGTCGTCGAGCGCCTGTGTCCTGGCGGCCGATTGAATCCCCGGGCGATCGCACGAGACGCCCATGTGCTGATCGACGCCCTCGAACTCGCCGGCGAGGTTCCGGACAACACGCGTTTCATCGCCGTCGAGACAGCGAATGCCGGCCCCGGCCACCGGATATCGGGTGAGAAGATCTCCCTCGTCACCGCACTCTACCGGGCCAGGGACTTCGCCGACGCCAGGGCCATCGTCACACGAATTCTGGAACATGCGGGTGCCGGGCACTCAGTGGGACTCCATACCACGCGCGATGACCGCGCCATCGAACTGGGACGCGCGCTTCCGGTCTGCCGCATCATCGTCAACCAGGCCCACGCCATCGCCACCGGCGGCTCCTTCGACAACGGTCTCCCCTTCTCGCTCTCCATGGGCTGCGGCAGCTGGGGCGGCAATTCCATCGACGAAACCCTCCACTGGAAACACTTCCTCAACGTCACCAGGGTGGTCCGGACCATTCCTCCGGACGAGCCCTCGCTCGAGGAGTTGTTCGCGGACTACTGGGCCGGATGCCGCCAAAGACCGCGGGGGGTGATCCTCCGTCCGGCACGATCCGCGACTGGATCGAGCGGCACGCCCACCAGACACCCGACAAGGTCAGCCACCTCTTTCCCGATGGATCACCCGATCTCACATGGAGCGATCTGCTCGAGGGAGCAGAAGCGGTCGCCGGGTCCCTGACGGCTGCCGGCGCCACCAGGGGCGAGAGTGTCGTCACGTTCCTTCACAATGGCCGGGCGGCCATCCTCGTGCTGTTCGGACTGTTCCTCGGCGGCCTTCGCGCCACGCCGTTGAACCTCGCAGCCGGCGCCGACGCCCGCCGCCACGCACTGCGCCACAGTGGCGCACGCTTCGCCATTGTCGACCACGATATCAAAGCGGATTTCGACGAGGCAGGTGCAACAGGTCTCACGGTCATCGGTGCCGGCGACCTCGCCGGTGCGCAAACGTCCTGCCGGGCGCCGCTCACCCCCGATGACGAAGCCCTGCTGATGTACACCTCCGGTACAACGGGCCAGCCCAAGGGTGTGCTGCACAGCCATCGAAGCCTGCTTGCGGGTGGATGGTCCACGGCATGCGCACACCGGCTTGGACCGGATGACCGGGGCTTGTGCGTTCTTCCCCACTACCACATCAACGGGCTCTGCGTGGCGCTGATGGGACCCCTTGTTTCCGGCGGCTCCGTGATCGTCTGCCGGCGGTTTTCCGTGCAGCGCTTCTGGGATGACTGCCAAGAGCATTCCGCCACATGGTTTTCCTGTGTCCCGACCATCGTCTCGCGCCTGCTCCATCACGACAGCGAACCGCATGGAGAGGTGTTGCGCCGTCTCCGGTTCGGACGCTCCGCCTCGTCGGCGCTTCCTGCAGAGGTCCACAGGGCCTTCGAGTCACGCTTTGCGATCATGCTCGTCGAGACCATGGGGCTGACCGAAACCGCGGCACAGATTCTCGCCAACCCCCTGCCCCCCGGAAAGCGCAAGATCGGCTCGCCGGGCATTGCCTTCGGCAACGAGGTGGCCATCCTCGGCAGGACCGGGCACGCGCGAGGACCCGGCCACACAGGCGAAATCGCCGTGAGGGGCCCCAATGTCATGCCGGGCTATCTCGATGATCGAGAAGCGACCCGCGACACCTTCACGAGGGAGGGCTGGCTGAAAACCGGCGATACCGGCTTCATGGACGGGGGCGGCTACGTTCATGTTTCCGGCAGGCTGAAGGAACTCATCATCAAGGGAGGCGAGAACATCGCGCCCCGGAAGGTGGACGATGCGCTTCACGCCCACCCCGAGTTCATCGAAGCGGCGGCATTCGCCAGAACCTGCCCGAACTACGGCCAGCGTGTCGAGGCCGCCGTCTGCCTGGCGAAGGACGCGACGGTGACCGCCGATGAACTCATCACCCACTGCCGCACCAGGCTCGGCGCTTTCAGGGCACCCGAGCGCATCCATGTCGTCGCCGACCTGCCCAGGGGGCCATCCGGCAAGGCCCAGCGCATCAGGCTCGCCACCTTTCTGACGATGCGGGGCCGGGCGTCCTGCGGCAAATATCAACGAACGGCGCCCGTGAGGCCCCTTGTCAGGTTCCGCGCGACGACCGACTTCGGCGCGAAGGCCTCGTTCCGGATTGACGGGGTCTGCAACCGCCACGGCAACATCCGGCTCGGACTTCCGGCGGTAGGGTTGCGTACACTCGCGGTCCCGCAGCCCTCTCGTTCGACAACAATGTGACCCGTCCTCCCTCTCGAGGACGCGCCCCACACTCAGGACGTTGGAGGCACCAACTACAGCGGGCGACGCTCGCCCGGACGACACCTCGTCGCCACGGCGATGACGCCGGACATCGATGTCTCATTCTCATCGCCGCGCCGCATACAGCGCAGCACGAACGTCCGGCGTCCTCGAGGCCGCGCTCGCAACAGCGTGTCAGGGCTTGTAGATGCCCACGCCGAAGAGGTCGCCGTCGCGCAACACGAGCCAGCTCGACTTCTGTTCGACCTCCCCAGTGGCCGGGTTGATCCACTTGTAGTCGACCCGGGTCCCGTCCGCCGAGGTCGTCTGCCGCATCTCCTCGCCGAATCACGTGCCGTCGACATCCGTGAAGCTCGAATACGTCCTCCCCAGAAACGAGAAGTCGACGCCGCGGACCACGATGGCGTCTTCCGGCCCGTAGACAAAAGATGTAGAGACCGCGATCCAGGAACTCCGGCGCCGGAGCGGCGTTGAATCGAGCCAGTGCCGCCTCGGTTCCCATCTCGTCACAGTAGGCGATGGCGCGCGCCACCATGGCCTAGGCCTCCTCAGCCGTACCCCGTTCGTCACTTGCCGCGGCGGACGCCCCGAACGTCAGAAGCAGCGCGGCGGCAAGGGCCTGAAGGCGGTGGGTCGTCTTCATGGTCATGCTCTTCTCCCAGCATCCACCGCACGATGCGCCCGCGCGGGCTGGCGTTAGTGAAGACGAATTCCGCACTCATCATGGACCTCCCCCGCGGTTACGGCGCTATTGCCAGGGATCGTAGCTGCCGAAGTTCCACAGATTGCCTTCCGGATCCCGGCAGGCGTAGAGGCGTCCTCCGTAATCCTGGTCCTCGGGCGGCATGACCACCCGCGCCCCGGTGGCGGCGGCGCGGGTATAATGCGCGTCGACGTCGTCCACGATCGCGTAGACGCTCTGGGGCACCGGGCTGTCCGGCGTCTCCATCGGTTGCTGGAGCGCCCCGAACTCGTCGTCGCGGGCCGAGCCCAGCATGATCATCCCGTTGCCGAAGACGAGCTGGGCATGGGCGATCATCCCGTCCTCGCCAGGCACGACGAGGTGTTTCTCGAATCCGAACGCCTCGCAGAGCCATTCGATCGCGGCCGGGGCGTCCCGATAGCGGAGGGACGGAACGATCGTGGCCGTGGCGGTCTTCGCGAGATTCGTCATGGGATCGCAATATCATCCGAAGCACCAAGTTCGGCAAGTCCCGAATGCTCGGTGTGCGCGCGTCCCGCTCGGTCCGAGCGGGCCAAGGCCGAGGCGATCGACTGCTCGACGTCCGACATGCCGGCCGCGTGACAGCGCAGCAGGTTGGCAACGAGTTGCATTGCGGCCCGATCGGAGAGATCGTGGGGCTTCTCGAAACCGCCGCAGACACCGGCGACAGCTACACCGTCGATCATCGATTGACGGCCGGGACAATCCTCATCTCAAACGATGTCCCAAGCGTGGTTCGCATCGTCAACATAGACCGGCGCGAGGCTGGTGTGGAAGATCAAGGAAGTCTGGCTCACTCGACCGGCCGCACGCAGCCGGATCCAATTCGTTGCGATCGAGGCCCGCCGTCCCTACCGTGTGCCGGTCACAACAAATGGGAGCCCTGCAGGAGAGTCTGAGACTTGTTGGCAACGGTTCCGTAGTGCAGGCACACGGCCAGAAGATGCGTAGGTTCATTAGAACTAAATATATTACACATCCACAAATAGACAAAATATATACTATACTTACATACACCCCACTAAACCTCGTGTAAAGTACCTTTAGGCTGCGCGCCGAACAAATATCTGCGGGTGCAACTTGAACCGATGTTCCGCAATTTCACGCTACAAACCGTTCGCCCGCGTGGACGCCACCAAGCTTGGAGGAAATCGTGGCCTCGTTTGGAGTCACCTATTTGTCGAAAGAGGCACTACGCAACGCGCGTCGCTTCATGCACGCCGACGAGGCGGGAGTGCGTGACGAGGTCGGTTTCCTCATCATTCACCAGCGATATGCCGATCGGTTCTTCCCAGGCACTTCGGTGCTGCACACACGGCTCAGATATGTCCTGTTCGTCCCGTGGATCTATGCCGATGCACGCAATTCGCGACTACGGCGGCGGGATCCAGCCGATGCAATTGCAAGGGGCGAGCACAAGCTGACCGAACGGCTTCTCGGCCAGGATGGCGTCATTGGCGGGCGCGTCTTTCCCGAACCATTGGACCAGCCGCCAAGCTACGTCTATTGGACAGCGCTCCAGGCTTGGGGCCTGCTGCGTCAACCCGACATCCGCGGCCGCTGGTCGCGCAAGCGCGTCGAGAAGCTGCTCGGTGCACCTCCTGCCGCAAAGCTGACTGACGATGACGGCCTGCCAATCGACCAGACTGACTGGCCCTTTGCCGGATGCCCGGAACCGTCGAAAGACTGGAACAACGGCAGAGCGCTGTCCTTCGACTTAACCAAGCCCGAACGTACCTATCTTGCCCGCCAGCTCCGGCGTGTCGGCTCGCCCGTGTTGTCAGGCGAACCCTCGCTGCTTGCACTGTTGGTCGGAAAGCCGCTCGATTTGGCGGACTACGCCTGGAGCCCCGAAATCACAGATATGGCCCAGCACGAACAGGCCGCTCTAGTGCGTGCGGGCCAGGCGGCAGCGCTTGCCGCAATCGGCAGAGCCATTTACGCGGCCCAGGTTGAAGCGTTGAAAGCCGAACTTGATCGCCACAAGTGCTCCGATCTCCAACGAAACGGCCTCATCGGCGTTGTCGCCAACTGGCGGGCCGAAGCGGAGAAGCTCGATTGGGCAAGTTTTGAAACTGACATGGGCAAGCTTCCGCCCCGAGTCTCCGATGCCCTGCGCGAGACTCTCGACTGGGTCCGGAATGGCTTGACGGACCCGATGGTTCTGGAACGGGCCTATCGCAGCGCCGAAGAGGCGCGCAAGGGCCGCCGTGCGCGGTTGTCGCGGACCCTGGACGGACGTGATCGCCGCGCCGAATGGGACAATGAGAAACATGGCGCTGCCGAGCCTCTCCACTATCGCTGGGGAAATGTGAAGCGCCTGCTCCGAGACCTGGAAGGCGTGCGCTGAGTGTCGAACGGATTCGCCGGTCAACCGTACCTCGACCATCTCCGGCCCGAGCGCGGCTGGAGCGTGCGTGTCGCGCTGCTGACCGCCTACTCCGCCGATCTCATCGCAATCGGCGCGACCCTGCTCGCGATGACCGGCCGAAACAGCGAAAGTGGCAGCGGGAATGCGGCCGACTTTGCCGAGAGCGTGGAGCGCATGCGTGACCGCCTGCGCGTGGTCGTGCAGCGGGGCCGACTGCAAGGGCCCGCGACACTGCCGAGGGTCGCCGGTGTGCTTGACCAATTCGTCATCCAACAAGGCTATGACGAAAGCCAAGAAAGCTGGCACCCCAAACTTGCTCTCGTCGGCTATGAGGGCCCCTCGGATGAACGGAGTTGGCGGCTCTGGATCGGAAGCCGAAACCTCACCCGCAGCCGTGATCTCGACCTTGGATTGGTCATCGACGGTGAACCACGGCGCCGCAGGGGCACACGCCCACTGCCCGACATTGTCGAAGTAGGCCGCCAGCTGGCGGAACTCTCTCAGCTTCCGAAGTTTCCCGCCGATGCACTTGCTCGCGAGCTTTCGGGAATCGTTTGGCGTGCGCCCGATGATGTCCGCATCGACAGTTTGGAATTGCGCCAAACCGGATCGGCACCCGCCACGCCACTGCCGGACGGCCCAGTAGAGCGGTTTGTCGTTCTCAGTCCCTTTCTTGGCAATACCTATGTGAAGGCCATGGCGAACTGGGGCGACGCTAAAACCAAGCGGACTCTGGTGACGACGCTGCCCGCGGTCCGGGGACTAAGCATCGCCGCGAAACGTGCGCTTCGACCCTTCCTGCTTCTATCGCTGGCGCCGCCCCTCACCGAGACGGATGAGCCACCAGCTGCGCCCGACGAAGACGTCACGTTTGGCCCAGCCACCGTGAGCGAGGACGCTGCGGACAATGGCGACGAGGTGGAACCGCCGCCCGTCAGCCTCCACGCCAAGCTGTTTGCGTTCTGGCAGAAGGATCGCGTCCAGGTCGTGACCGGCAGTGCGAATGCGACTGAACGTGCATGGTCAGGCCGAAATGCCGAGGCGATCGTTCATTTTTCGGGCGGTCCGGAGATCGCAAAAGGCATCGATGCGCTGGTCGGCTCGGCGATGTTGATTCCCCCAGATCTGTTGGACGAAGAATCGCGGTCAATCGATGAAGACCCGACCGAACTTCTGAATGACTGCCGTCGCCGCTTGGTCGCACACTGGGTTCCCACAATCCAACGTTCATGTGAGCGGTTTGTGCTGTGTGCCGATGCTACGCCGCCGCTAGGAAAACGCGGAATTCGCCTTGAAGCCGGACTCGCAACCTCGACCTTGCACGAGTGGCCCGATGGGGCGCATGCGCTGGCTCTGGGCGACATCCCGCTTGGCTTTCATACCGACCTCGTCCAACTACGACTTTCTCTCGGCGGCGAAAGCTGCGGCTGGCTGCAACGCGTATCGGTTGCTCCACCCATCGCACCGGAGCGAGACCGTGCAGCTATCGCCAGGTTCCTCGGACCCCGCGGCTTCTTTGCGTGGATGCGCGCCATGCTCGTTGGCGATGTCGAGCCGCCCGACATCGACCCCTGGGAGAAGCACGATGGCGGTGCGCCGCGGCCCATTCGAACCCAACTCGGGCTAGATACGTTGACGCTTGAGGATATCCTCACCGCCTGGGCTCGGGATCCCGCATCGTTCCGTCGGACCGACGCGCGGTTCAAGGCCTATGTGACCGCAATCCTCCAGCATGACCACTCGCTTGGCGATGCGGATCGAAGGGCGCTTGAGACACTCCAGAAAATCTGGGCCTCTGCACGCGAGGTGTTGATGGAGGGGGCTCGATAATGAAGCCGTTCCCGTTTCAGCAAGGGACTGTTGACGCGGCCGTCGCCCGCCTCGGGGGTAGCGGACGCAGGCGATTCCTTGTCGCGGATGAAGTCGGGCTGGGCAAGACGGTGGTTGCACGCGAGGTCATCCGCAAGCTGTCCGGGGGCGGAGCAAAACGATTTACCGTCTACTACGTGACGAGCAACACAAAGGTCTCGGATCAAAATGCCAAGAGGTTGGTCGACTTCCTCGGCTCTGCTTCAAAGTCAGCGGTATCGCGAGTGGACAGGCTAGGGCTTTTCCCATTGGAAAAGCCAGCCAGAGCACTGCGCCTCCACCCGCTCGCGCCAATCACATCTTTCTCACCGCTCGCTGCACGGCCTCAGACTGGCAAGGCGGGCGAGCGTGCGCTTATCTCGTGGCTGCTTGAACGCTGCTATCCGGGGATTCTGGAAGCGCTTCCCAAGGGCCTGCTACAGCAGCGCTCAAAGTCGGGATGGCAAGTCGCCATCGATCGCGCCAGACCCCTGGCGATGAGCGTCCCGAGGAGGTTTGTAGACGCCTATCGGAGAAAGCTCGTCTCGACTTTCGGCTTCGACGCACGCAAGCGCATCGCCGAAGCGGCCAAGCAGCGCACCGAGTGGCTCAAGGTCCTTGCGCGTCTACGCCGATCCCTCGCTGAAGCATGCCTTCTGGCGCGCCCGCCGGATCTCGTCATCTTCGATGAATTCCAGCGCTACCGTGATCTGCTCGCGCCGGGCGACGAAGATCGATTGGTGCGAGCGCTGCTCGAAGGCGAAAACGGTCGCCGGCCTGCGATGCTGCTCTTGTCTGCGACGCCCTACCGTTTGTTCAGCGAGTCTTGGGAGATTACAGATGGTGTACAACCCCATGAGGAGCTGTTCGGCATCGTAGAATTCCTTGGAGGCCGAGCAGCACGAAGCGAAACCGAACGACTGTTTCATCGCTTCGGCGCCATTCTGCGCCGCATCGCCGAGACTTCCGACCAGCCCCTTGACAGTTCGCTGGTCGGCACAGCGAAAGAGGTGCGCGAACGGATCGAGGCCAAACTTCGCCCGCTGATTGCGCGCACCGAGCGTCACGGTACAAGAGATATCGGCGGATCGGGAACTCTTCTCTCCGGCCACAGCCTTGCACACGTTGACTTGCGCGTTTTCCGGCACTTCGCGAACGCGGTGCCGCCCAAGTTTCGCACTGCGGCCGTTCCCTACTGGCTCTCGGTCCCGCTTCCCGCCCAAGCGTTGGGCCAGCGATACAAGATTTCGAGAAATGTTTCGTTCCAGACCGAGCGCTCCTTACCCGCGCTCAAGAAAGTTCGTCGTGCGCGAACCCTCAAGGACGGATGGGGCAGCCCCAAGTTGCGGGCGCTACTGAAGGTGTTGCCGGTCGACCAGCTCGCTCTGCCTTGGGTGGCGCCCTCGCTGGCGTGGTGGCCGCTCAGTGGCGCCTGGCGCGACGCGCCGTCGCCCAAGCTACTGATGTTCAGCCGCTTCCGAGCGACGCCTCAGAGCGTTGCCGGACTGATGAGTCTCGAGGTCGAAAGCCGTTATGCCCAGACCCAAGGCGATTCCTACGACAAGGCATGGAAGCGGCGAAAGCTCCAGGCCAAGGCGAGCCAAGGGGCGACACTCGCGCTCTTCCACCCTTCGAAGTTCCTGATCGAGACGACTGACCCGTTGAAGGGTCGCCACGCGACGCAAGCACAGGCGCGTGCTACGGTTAAACGCCAGCTAGTCACTCGATTGAAGCAGCTTGGCATCGCGGTAAAGCCACCTCGAAAGTCCGACTCCGCCCGTCGAAAACCAGTTTGGAAGGTACTCGCCGCGATCGAGAAGACGGACGGCACATTCGAGCGCAATCAGGCGGCCTGGGAATCCGTTTCCGACGACGACGTACTTTCCACCTTGCTCGGCAGACGCGCCGCGGTTTCAGAGCTCAATTGGGTCAGCACGCGCGAACTCAACGACTTGGCCGCTATGGCGCACGGTGGTCCGGGAATCGTCGCCGGTAGGGCATGGCTTCGCCACCACGATGATGCGCTCGAACATGCCGGACTCGTAGCGCTCACCAAGTTCTGCTGGCTTCGGCTGCGGAACTATCTCGATAACCCAGTGTTTTGGGGTCGCCTCGGGGTCGGCAAGCCCACCACCGTCCTCCAGTCGGCCGTGATCGACGGCGGACTCGAAAGCCTGCTCGACGAGCATTTCTGGCTCGCCCGGAGTCGCGTTGCTCCCGATTCCCTCATGGACGACCTCCACGACGCGCTGGGCGCCACGGCAGGCAGGTTCGTTTTCCAGAACCTGCCTGCCGGCTCAAGCGGCGTTCATGTTCGTTGCCATGCCGCGGTTCCGTTCGGTGGTACTGAAACGGGTGAAGACCCTTTGGCAGGTGATGACAAGATAAGGCCGGCGCGCTCGCATGAACTACGCCAAGC
>MPMV01000090.1 GCA_002238685.1 bacterium EF100-94H03 bin56 | reverse complement strand
GCATGAACCGGGCCGGCGCGTCAGACAGCTGGACCTCCATACGTCATGCCCTGAGATCCCTGCAGCGCACCACGACAACCTTCACCCGCAGGGACGGCAGAACCCTGCACGTGCGAAAGACGGCGCTTGCCGACGACCAGCAGGCCGTCATCTATCACGCCATGGGGATCACGGCGCCGCCGCGAAACGTCCGCAAGACCGTGGTCTGACGCCACATCCTGCCCGAGCCAGGAAAGCGGCCCGTCAGCCGCAAGATCCCACTTGTAGTGCCACTCGGAATCTTACACCTCTGACTCTACGCCGCTTTTTGCACTGAACGTTAAAGATGGGCTAGGGCTATGCGGTCAATGTCCGCTGGGACTTAGTCTGCATGCCGCGAACTGAAGGGGCTAGGGCCAGTCATGGGAACTGACGTCTCGCGTCAAGAAAACCCGACCATGACGCAGCGACGTCCTTCAGGTGGAACGGCAAGGGACAGGTGTGTGGCGTCATGCTGTCTGGAACGAAGGATGTGGGCGAATCAGGACTCCTCTCCCATCTCCCGCAGGATGGCCTTGACCACGGTCGTCGCGTTGTCGGCCGCCAGGCCCAGAAAGACCTCCAACTGGTTTGTGCCTTCGTGGCCGCCGGCAAGATCGGAGAGGCTGCGGACGGCAATGAAGGGTATGTCGTTGGCGTAGGCGACGTGGGCGACGGCGGCACTCTCCATGTCCAGCACACGTGCGTCGAAGGTCTGGAATGTCCAGTTCCGGAACGCGGCGTTGTCGACAAAGGCGCTGCCGGAGACCCCGGATCCGCCAATGACGATCCTGGGAGCCTCCTCGAGGCACGAACCTTCCGTCGTGCAGCGGCTGAGTGCCACCTTGTCCGCCATGGTGCGGGCCGAGGCGAGCAGCTGATCGTCCGCCGCGAACCAGAAGCGTGTCTCGGGGTGCTCGGCTCCGGGGCGGAGCACGGTCACCGAACGCGGAAACATCATGTCGAAGTTCCCGTACGGGTACTCGAAGAACGGCATCGTTGCCCAGCCGTCGTCGGTTTCACGCGCGAACAGCATCTCCAGATATTGGCCCCAGCGATCCGCGATCACGACATCGCCGATGTTGAGGCCCGGATCCACGCCGCCGGCGATGCCGGAGAACACCACGTCCCTGATGGCGAAATGGTCAAGCGCCAACTGCGTCGTCATCGCCGCGTTGACGACGCTGATTCCGCTGAGAAAGAGGACGACTTCGTGCCCTTCCAGGGTGCCGGTGCTGAAGGTGACGCCGTTCACGGAGACAACCGATGCGTCCTCCAGGTCACTCTTGAGAATTGCCAGTTCCGGCGCGAACGCGGAGATGATGGCGATGCGCGGAGTCTCGTCGGTGATTGCGTGTGAGTCCGCCGGCCGGGGCGCGGCAGCCGTGAGAAGCAACAGGACGCCAAGACCGGCAATGAGGGTCGGCCGGGCGCCGGGAATGAAACGGCATGCTGGCATCATCGCTTGTATCCTGCTGCAAGAAAGTGGTCCGGATCGGGAAGCCGGAGTGACGTAGACCGAACTGGGTCACATCGCAATTCCACATGGAACGGAATGTGCGCTCCGGGGGGCAGGTCGCCTTCATTGTGAGTGTCGGGCGCTATCAGGGCTGGATGATTCGATTGCCTGCGGAGCGACTACTCCGCGGGAATCGAGAAGATGATGATGTACGCAAGGATCAGGGCGAGCGTGATGAAGAGGCATTCGTTGACGCGCTTCGTTGTGGAGTGCGGCGGTGAAGCCCTGTAGTTGTAGATGAGAGCCAGCATGGTCTGCAGGAAGTAGTACGCCGCGAAGGCCCTGGAGGCGAGGGCGACGATCTCGAGCAGGTTGACGGCCCAGACCAGAAGAATAGCGGCGACCGCAACCGTGACATATCCCACCCTAGCCGAGAGCTGGCCGTGACTGCTCTCGCGCAGCAGGCCGCCTCCGCCTCCCATGTCGGCTACCGCCGCACTGAACTGGCTCGTCAGCGCTGCGATCATCAGAATGGCTGGCAGGATCAGGGCCACCGGGGCCATGGCATCGAGAATCTGCGACAGCCGGATGTGGACCAGGTCCATGCTCTGCATTGCCGGCATCAGCAGGATGACGCAAACGACGTAGATGATCCCGGAGATGAGTTGGGCGTTCCTCATGCTCGTCACCCGGATCTCCGGGCTGTACTTTTCCCCGAGGAAGCGCGACGTCTCGAATCCCTGCACCAGGAGGAGAGCGCCTGCCAGCATCTGAAACTTCGTGAGGACATCCCTCTGCGGGAAGTCGATGCGGATTGTCCCTTCGGTCAGGAATCCGAATCCGTGGATGGCGAGTCCGGTGACAAGTGAGGCGATGACGCAGAGCTGGACCGTCACCGAAATGCTCTCGAGTCGTTCAAGACCTCCCAGACCCTTGAGATATCCCACGCAGGCGATGAAGACGATCATGCCTGTCGTCAGGCCGCGTTCCATGTCCGGGTCGCTCACGCCCAGATAACCGAGAAGGAAACTGGACAGCAGGGAGAGATAGAACGCGACGGCGATGACGTACGCGACGACGAGAACGATGTTGCCGAGGTACTCGATCTCGCGTGTGCTCCTGTGGAAACGTCCGTCAGCGAGGCGTGGTTCGACATGCATGATGTTGAACCGGATGACGTGACCGATCGCATAGGCGAGGAGAACGATCCCGAAAATGGCCACCGGTGCCATCGGGCCCACGATACTCGCCAGCAGGGGCGCCATGATGAGGAAGCCGCTGCCGATTATGGAGGAAAGGGGGGTAAGGGTTGCGTACCAGAGGTCCCCCTTTGCCATCCGCGAGCGGAACAGAATCAGGGCGACGGCAGCGCAAACCGCGAGCAGCAGTACGTTGAGCATCGGGCTCGAAGGCGCCATGGAGAGCCAACCTCGCTGCCAGGGGGTACGTCGGTTTCAAGTTGGGTCAGAAAACTGCGGCCGCCGTTGACTTCAAGGCGACGTGAGCGATTCCCGGAACCGGAACCGAATCACGTGGCAACCCGGCGAATGATCGTTGCGGTGATGTCAAACGTCGACGGCTGGCTATCCAACTCCCTGTCCCGGTTTTCACGACGATAGGCCTCCACTCGAGGGCATGGCAAGAATCCGTCCCGGTGCGTGCGCTCCAATCCATTGGCAGCGAACGGATTATGGAACCGGGAGCGGTGTTCGGGCATCCCGATCCCCTTGGAGCGGCGAGGTGGTATCGAGCATCCACTCGGGAGGCCGCAACGGACCGCTGTTGCCAGATCGTCGCCCGATCCGGCCCGAGTGTGGCGCGTTCATCACTCCCGGGCATTGCTCCAGCGAAGATTCCGAACGGGATTGTGACGATTTTTGGTCCGGGAGGCAGCCTTGATTTCGGTTCTGGCCGAACGGTAGTGTTTTCCCCGTCCTTCCCGGGCGCCGGGACACGTCATGCCGCTTCTGCACTTCTCCCGCAACGAGTTCGATCGCCGGCTTGCCGAAGCCCGTGCCGCCATGGAGCGTGAAGGGCTTGATGGTCTGGTGCTGTTTCGTCAGGACAGCATGTATTACCTCACCGGATACGACACGAGCGGCTACTCCATGTTCCAGGGCATGTACCTTGGAGCGGACGGAGCACTCGCATTGCTGACACGTTCGGCGGACCGCATCCAGTCCCGCGAAACCTCTATCGTCGAGGACATTCGTATCTGGCAGGATCGGGAGGATGCATTACCCGGCGACGACCTGAGAGACATGCTCGAGGACCATGGGTGCCGGGGAAGGCGCCTCGGTGTCGAGTATCACGCTTACGGTCTCACCGGGCAGCGTGCGAAGATGGTCGATACTGCACTCGACGGTTTCTGCCGGACTGTCGATGCTTCCGATCTCGTCCGCCTGCTCCGGCTGGTCAAGAGCGAGGCGGAACTTGCATACGTGCGCAAGGCGGGGTCTCTGTGCGACCGAATTCTCGATGTCAGCATCGAGCGCACCGTCCCGGGCGCCTCCGTGAAGGCGGTCTACGGGGCGATGATGCAGGCGTTGATGGAGGGCGGCGGGGACCCGACCGCTGGTCGCTGGCCCATGGGAGCGGGCGAAGCCGCCGTGTTTTGCCGTTACCATACCGGCGACGAGACCGTGGCGGAACAAGATCAGGTCGTGTTCGAACCGGCCGCGGCCTACCGGCACTACCACGCGGCCATGATGTACAACATTCTTACCGGAACACCGGATCATCGCCATGTGACCATGAATCGCGCATGCGCCGATGCCATCGACGCCTGCCTGGAGACCCTGCGTCCGGGGAGGACCGTTGGCGATGTGTTTGACGCACATGCAAGGACGCTGGGCGAGGCCGGGTTCGGCCACGCCCGGCTCGCCGCCTGCGGCTATACCATGGGGGCGATGTATCCTCCGACATGGATGGACTGGCCGATGGTGTGGGCCGGCAATCCGCAGGTTCTGGAGCCCGGCATGGTGTTCTTCCTTCACATGATCCTGCTTGATGACACCACCGGATTGAGCATGTGCATCGGCGAGACCGCGATCGTGACCAGGGGCGCGTGCGAACGCGTCAACCACATCCCCCGGGAGCCGATCGTCAACTGACATGGGCAACGTCCGACCGCAGTGCCTGCAATGAAGACCGCGAGGCCGATCGCAGGAATGTTCATGCCACGTCCCGGTCGGGAACGTCTTCGGGCGCGACGACAGGCCAGCGGGTGGATCCGTCACATGGCTGGTCTGGCGTCGCTGCCAGAGGCGACGGGATGGTTGCCGGGATCCGTATGGGGCAGGGTGGCGATCCCGTCCGCAAGTGGGTGATGACCGGATGAGCAGCGGCACCGGTCATCACGGGCACCGGATCCGTTCGGCCGTGGAAAGGGACTTCGCCGACATTGCCCGGATCTATGCCTGGCACGTGCTGCACCAAACGGCATCGTTCGAGATCGATCCGCCGGATACCGGGGAGATGATCGCGCGCTGGCGGGCGATCCGCGCACGTGGTCTCCCCTGGCTCATCGCCGAAACTGGCGACGCCATCACGGGGTATGCGTGTGCCTCGCCCTGGCGGTCCCGTTCAGCCTACCACCTTACGGTGGAGAGTTCGGTCTACGTGCGTCATGGGTGCGGCAGGCAGGGAACGGGCCTCCTGCTGATGGAAGCGTTGATGCAGCAGTGCGCGAACCTCGGGTACCGGCAGATGATCGCTGTCATCGGGGATTCCGCCAACACGGCCTCGATCGGTTTCCATGAACGACTCGGGTTCCGCCATGTCGGTGTACTGGGATCGGTCGGCCACAAGTTCGATCGCTGGGTGGATACGGTTCTCATGCAGTGCGTCCTCGGCGACGGTGATACATCGCCCCCCGGAGATCCTTGAACCCCGGTTCTTCCTGGCGGAAGGCAGGGCGGGTTCCACTGGACGACGGGTTTGACGTTTCCCGCGGCGATCCAGGCTCTGATGGCCGGTGGTGCACGACAGGTCACGCTGATGGTATGGTGCCCGACGCTTTGACCGGAAACGGGGCTCAGTCATGGAAAGTTTTGAAAGCCAGAACCTGACCGACGAGATCCTGGCACTTGATGCCCATCTCGTTCATTCCTTCGCCAACCTCGACGGATTGAAGGCCGAGGGAGCACGCACCGTCATCGCCGAGGCTGACGGGGCCTTTGTCTATGATGCGGATGGCAACCGCATGCTGGACGGCATCGGCGGCCTGTGGTGTGACCCACCAGGTCAACCAAAACTACTCGCAAAACGACGAATGACTATCCATTTTCCCTCTCGCGAATACCTCACGTTATCCGATAGATGGATCGCCTGTCAACGGCCTTGTTGCGCGGTCACGATAACCACAACACATCGGTTCGACATCGATCAAGAGTTGCATTTCCGGAATGAACA
>MPMV01000089.1 GCA_002238685.1 bacterium EF100-94H03 bin56 | reverse complement strand
TACCGTCGCCCCGTCACGGCGATCCTGCTCTACGGCAACGGTGGCCTGGTTCCTCTCGACTTCGATGAGGATCTCTACCGCAGCCTGCTGGCTCTGATCCCGCGATGCCGGCGGGCGATGGGCTGAATTCGTCGTCGTCCCGGATCAGTGCATGCTGCACGATCCCGATCAACATGGTCTGCAACGCGGTCTGTGCCCTGAGGCCGGGGCCTGTGCGGGCATGGAGGGCGCCATGACGACCGAGGGCCCTCTGCGGGAACCCTTGGATCTGTTCGTGTTCCCTCACAGAAAACGAAATCGACCGCCTTTGCGCCTCGCGTCCGGATCGCGGAGCTGCTGCAGGTTCCCGACCGGCGGCGGTCACGTCAACTCGAGGGCCGGGATCCGGTTCCTGCGATGAAAATCCGGGAGGGGCCCGGATGGTGCCCGAACCGACCGAACGTTCCATAATCCCAAGCGTGTGGGGCCTCGAAAGGCCGATGGGCCGTGCAATCCCCCGGACGCTTGTCGCGCCACAGGCGCCATAGAAGCCCGTAGAGAGGCCTTTCGCGATCACCCACGGCGACCCCGGTCGTCGCGCTCAGCGAGTGGCTGTGGGCGACGGGACAGCGGGTGTTGGAGTTCACCTGGCCGCGGTGACCATTTCCGGCGGGGAGGACTTCAGCGCCGTCACTTCCTCCTGGATGGAGGCGGCAACGGCCGTGAAGCCGTCGATCACGGTTTCCAGATCGGCAAACTCTTGCGAGTCGGGGTCTACCTGCTCCTGCCGCGTGTCCCGGATGAGGGTCATGGCGTTCGCATGCCTCCACTCAAGCTGTTCCAGCCTCGAAGGTGCTTCAAGAAGATGAGCGACGTGATCCCGGAAGGCAATGAAGTCCTCGCGTGGCCAGGTCTTCTCCTCCCAGTGGATGCCGTCAAGGTGCACCCTGCCGGCCTGCCATGGTCTCAAGCCGGGGTCGATGTCCGGAGCGACGGGGCACCGGACCAGGACGGTGCCGACAAGTGCGCGGTCGAGCCTGTCCTGTACCGCTCCCATAGCGCGAGAGGCCGATCGCCTCGACGGACCTTGCTTCTGGCAATGCGGTCGAGTTCCCGCTCGGCGACCACTTCGGCAGTGGAATGCTACCGCTTGACGGTTCCGTCCTGGCCGATCCGTCCCCTCTCCCGCACGAGGGGCATGCCGCCGAAGATATCCGACCACAGCGACGGCGTGCGGTAGCGCCACACGTTGTCCTGCGCGGCGATCCGACGATGGTGACACGGGCCTGTACAGACAACGAGGCGATCGGCCATGGGATGGTCCCGGTTGTGGCTGTCAGTCTACCGCGCTGTAAGCCGGGGGCCCCGGGGTTTCCGCTACTGGTGGAGGCCAAGGCGTATGCTGGAACCTTATCCGTAGTCCTTGACCGATCTACCCCATTGGGTTATATTCGGACTTATGCAGACCGTCGCCGAGACCCCGACCTTCACCCCGCCAGGCTGACAGGCTGTTCAGCGAAGAAGAACGGAAGGCGCTGATCGACTATCTGGCCGAACATCCGGCGGGAGGCGATGAGATTCCAGGAACGGGCGGCGTTCGGAAACTGCGGTTCGCTGCGTTGGGCCGGGGCAAGCGCGGCGGGCGCGGGCAGTCTATTTCTACGGCGGAGAGGACATACCGATCCATGCGCTCCTCGCCTGTGCGAAGTCCGCCAGAACAGACCTGAACCCGGCCGAGCGGCGCCAGGTGGCCGGGATCGCTACGGCGATCCGGAGGGCCCGAAGGGAGAAGCCATGAGCACATTCGGAGAAGACCTGATCCAGTCCCTCAACGAGGCGCTGGCCCATGCCAGGGGCGAAGGTCCTGCGGTCGTTCATGCGCCCGTGACCCCGCGCGAGGTCCGCAAGCAGGCGAGGCTCACTCAAGCGCAGATGGCTCCCTTGATGGGCATGAGCCTGTCTGGTTACAGAAAATGGGAACAGGGAACGCGACGGATCAGCGGGCCCGCGGAGGCGCTGCTGCGCCTGATCCAGAAGGAGCCGGAGGCGGTCAGACGCGCGTTGCTTGTTGGTGAGTAGGGCGAACAGGAACCAGGTGGATTCGCGGCGTGCCTCGGCGGCCGTGCGAGGCGTCCGGAAAACGCCCGTTATGCAAATCTCGCGTTCGGATCGCAGATCTCCTGCAGGTTGCGCCCGAAGCGCTCAACCGCCCAGCTGATGTGGTTCTTGTCCGGGCGCCGCGCCTTCTGGCAGGCCTTGGGCGCGCCCTTCCGTCTACAGCGAATTGTCACGTGTCGTCTTGATCCAACTGGCCATCGGCCTGCTGTGCACGTTCTACCAGCGAGTCCACTGTGTCGTCTGCTCCGACTTCGATCGGGGCTGAAAGGGCTTGCGCCGATGACGGGCCGCGTGACCCGGGCGGCGACGACGAGACGCGTGCCCCGGCGCCCGCCGGTGACGCCATGGTCGTCGACGCCCCATACGGCTCCGCAGGCAAACCCCTGCGGCCTGTGGCCTTCCAGCCAGGACTTCGCCACGGCGCGCATCCTGTCGTCGACCCGGCCCTTCTGCCACATGCGCCGCCAGGGGAAAATGAGCCCGTCCAGCGGACGGCCGGGTGCAATCTCGAACCTCCTTGCGGCCTGCCTGATCCGGCCCGACCATTCCTTCGCATCGGCGACCTCGGCATCGGGAAGCCGGTTGAGCCCGGCGAACAGCACTTGCTGGAACAGCATTTGCCGCAGTTTCGAGTGCCGGTTTCCACGGCGGGCTCCGCCGAGATCCGGCGATGCGTCCGGGTCCGCGAGCCTCGGGTCTTCCGGCTCGGTGCGGAGCACCGCGAAGAAACCGTCGTCAGGCGGGTCCACCCGCGCCCCCGCTTCCCGGGTCGGCCCCGGCGGGGTCCCGGGGTGGCTCCGGGGTCCGGGAGCCTCGGGTCTTCCGGCTCGGTGCGGAGCACCGCGAAGAACCTGTCGTCAGGCGGTTCCACCGGCGCCCGGGCTTCCTGGTTCCCGCTCTTGTGGAGGACGGAGACGCGGGCGCGCGAGTAGACGCAGCCTCCGGCATGCGCCACATGCGGGGCGGACAACCTGCGCCGTTAGTAGAGGCCCAGACGGCGGCAGGGCGCATTGACCGGAGGTCTGCCACCCTCGCCCCGGCAGTCGCACGCCAGCCACAGGCGTTCCGCGTGCGCCCGCACCAGGACCTCGAGGACGGACGCCTGGAGATCCTCGCCCCGATTGCCTTCGGCCACCCTGCGAAGGGCCTCTTCCTGTTCGTCCGTCAGCTTGACGGCAGGAGAGAGATCGTGGTGGACAAGGTGAAGCGCCATCGTCGTCGCCTGCCGGTTCCGGGCCCATCGAGCGGCGCTGTCCGCATCCATGCCGGCTCGACCGCCGCCGCGAACCGATCGTTGCCTTTTCGAGGATAGCAGTTCCCGTTGGGACCTGTGTGCAATGCCGCTATTCTTGGCCGAGGGGGACATGGACGCCATGCCCTTCTTCGCGGCTGTGCCACCATCCACGAAGACATGACGGGACCGGCGGCACGTCCCCCGTCCGCCCGGAACATTGCGATGCCCGGTGCGGTTCGGCGAGATGTCCGGCAATGTCTCGCCTTGACTCTTGATCGGCCTTCCGGCCGTTCCTGTCTTCGGCCCTCAGCATTGGCGCTGGACACTCTCACCGGCCCCGGCCAGAGTTCCGACTCCTTATTCTTGTCATTGTTGTCGCACCCTCAAACTGGCCCCGCTGCCTCCCGGCTCGCGGGGCGCTTTTTTGGGTAGTTACATACATGGGTTGACCATATAGCCGGATCTCGACCACCTTGGGCGGTGGAACATCGGGGGTTCGGCATCATGGTGGAGTTAAGCGACGACAACAGACGTCTTGTGGAAGCAGCTTGCGACGGGACGCCAGAGTCCATCTTCGTCATGTATCTTGGTCGAGAGGTCGCCACCCTGGCGGATGTCCCCGGCGGTCAATATCTCGCAGGGCGTTGAATGAAATCCCTTGCTGATCCATCGTTGTCAGAACGAGTTCCGATAAGGTCTGAGGATCGCCTTCGCTTCCGGACTGTACAGCAACTGTTTCAGTCGTCATTTGCGCGTCATGTGGGCGTTCTCCCCGAGCCCCCTTTGGAGACCAAGCACTAGGTCCATGCCCCACGAGTGCTCGAGCCAGCCCCTCGGGCGTTGCGTCGGTCGCGGGCGGAGGCATCTTCGTCATGGCTCTTCCCCCAACCAAAATCCAGTGCCACGGTACCCCGGTCGACATTCAAACGGCAACTGTCTCACTCTTTCCCCGTCAACGTCGTGCGCGCCCGCTCTGTCGGGCCGCCCGCTGAATAGAACAGCCCTCGCAGCGGCCTGGCTGATCACTGGTGTCCGGCGAACAGTCGGGACTTCGACTTTGCGTGCGATTGCCTGGGGCGGTCGGAGCCGGGCGGCAACCCGGCCCCGACCAAGCAAAGGGGTTTCGGTGCAGCTGGGAGAGCCTACCGAAACGTCGACGCTTCGGGCACGCTAGACGCTGGCATGCGTCCATACAAGCGCGCTCTCCCGGATGCCAGCCGCAGCAGTCTGGCGCGTGGCTTGTGCGAGCGTCTGGACTGGCGGAGCAGTTCCGGGGTGTTGGCGATGGCCTCGGCGCGCAAGGTGCTTCCGCGCCTTGCAGGCAGGCTGGGCATCGAGTTGCCGCCATCGAGACCGGGTATACCTTCGGGCGGGGCCATGGCTGCCTTGTCGGCGCCTGATGGCGATGTGTGCTGTGCCCTGAAGGATCTTGGCACGATCCGCCTGGTTCCGGTCAGGGACAAGGTGTCGCGGAAACGCTGGGAGGCGATGGTCGCCACGTGGCATCCGCTGGGCTGGGCGCGTGCTCCCGGTGGCCAGATGCGCTACTGGATCACATCGTCGCGCCACGGTGTTCTGGGGGTCATCGGCTTTTGCGCGGAGAGTAGGCATCAGAAGGCGCGTGACGCCTGGGTCGGCTGGTCGAACGACGCCAGGGCGGCCAACATTGTCGAAGCTGCGTATGCGGTGCTGCGAGAGCGCTCGTGGCAGGGCCGCCGCGCCGAGAACAGTTCGATCCGTGCACTCGAAACAACGCGCCACGCGGCGCGCGCTCTCCGTGCCCCTTGGCGTACCTCCTGGTCGAGATCCGCTCCCCGCTCCGGCGAGGACGCGCACCGGTCGCGGTCGGGCACAAACACGCCCCGCACCGCCGAGAGCGCGGCGGCACCCGGAGGTCCAGAGCGAAGGCATCGCCGCCTTCTCGAACACCGCCACGAGGGAGGCTTCACCTTGGCGATGGCGATGCTCATCGGCGCCACGTCCGACGACCTGTTCCACCTCGTCGACACCGGTCTCGCAGACGACCGATTCGCCGTCGAGAGGCTATGTCGAGCTCGACCTCGCTGAACTTCTACAGCAGAAATCGTGCGGAGCGAGATGCGTCACCGCCCGCGGTTGGCTTCCGCCCTTCCGGCGCATCGAAGCGGCGCGCCAACAGGTGCCCGGCGAAGACGGCGTGCGCGATGAGCCCGGGTGCATCGCAGTCGCCGATGCGCTCGACCCGTTCGATACCCGCTTCGCGCAATGCCTGCGGCCGGGCTCGAAGCGCCCGGAACAGCCGGTCGTTCGGCGTTCTCGAGGTCACGACGACGAGCGAGGCGGCGGGGAGGCGTACCGCCCGTCCGGTATGCACGCAGGCGCAGTGCACGCCCTCGCGGTCGAACCCCTCGAGCTGCGTGGCCGGCTCCAGACGAACATCGTGCTCCAACATCCGCCGCGTCAATCGGTCCTGCTCAAGCGTCAGGGCCGTCCAGCGCGCAAAGGTGGCGTGCGGCGTCACGATGCTGACCTCGGCACCGTCCGCGATCAGTTTCTCGGCGAGGGCCGCTGCCAGATAGGCGCCGTCATCGTCGTAGATGACGACCGG
>MPMV01000088.1 GCA_002238685.1 bacterium EF100-94H03 bin56 | reverse complement strand
ACACGGGCCATGTTCTTGGAAATGGCGTACCTTTGCTTGTTGCCCGCTATGTGCCGTTCCGCGCTGATCACGTGTCGCCAGGCGCCACTCATCCCGATTTCGCCCCAATTCGTCGGGAAAGTTGCGGCATACCGGGTCGTGATGCCGGAAATCTCGGTGTCCACGATGTTCGCATAGCTGTCATGTATCGTGATGTCGCCGCCGGTGCGGCCGATGCAGTTCAAAGTCACGTTGCCCGAGCACTCGGGCAGATTCTGCATGGCCCAATTCGCAGTGTTCTGCCCCACCAGATCCGAGCGTGACAGCCGATACCACTCCACGCCCACAATGTACGGACTCTTGCGAACATCGGCACCGATAGCGAACCTCTCGGTCTCGGAGGGATCAAGGTGCGGGTTCCCTGTGGTGTAGCGGGTCACCTACCGGGGATTGGGGCTCTCACAGGCGCGCGGCGGATCTCCACGTCCCGGATCGCACGTGATGTAGGGATGGTCCTGGTCCTCCGTACTGTGAAGCCTGGACAGCGAGGGGACTCCCTGGCCTGTGCGCAGGGAACTACGCAGTGTGAGCATCTCGTGCGGCCGGTATTCGGCCGCAAGGCCCCAGGATCTCAGTGTGCCGACATCGTCGAATTCATCGCCGCGGCCAGCGACCCTGACGTCCAGGGTTTCGGCAAGGGGCACAAGCGCTTCCGCGAACACCGCGACGGCCTCGCGCTCACCGGCATAGCTTACTCCACCGGAGCCGAGCACCCTGGTGACGTCATGGGCCTCGCCATCGCTGTCCCGGAAGCGCAGAAGGGAGTGAGCTTCCACCCGGCCCGCCTCGAGACCGGCTGTCCATGCCGTCTTGCGGTCGCCTGGTGCAAAGGCACGACCTTCCAGGGCCAGCCGGGTGCCGAGGTATGTCGTTTCGGAGTCGATCTCCTGACGCAGGCTGCTGTTCGTGATGGCCTGCAGGTGCTCTGGCAGGTCCGAGAACGGATTCACCAGGTCATAGTTCCCGGCTTCGATTTCCTCCCTGATCCTGTCGACATGAACGAAGGTCGTGCCGGACAGCGATCCGTCGAAGCCGTGGGCAGCAATGTAGGCATCGTAGCCGAGGTCTTCGGAAATCTGCCCTTCAACGCCCATGGAGACATCGTACTCGTCCCAGTCAGACTGCCAGTCGCGATTCCCGTGCCCGACAAATCGATGCGCCACAGCGAAGACATCGCCGGAATTCGCAATCGTGGTGCCGGCTGCGGTGTTGATCTCGTTGATGATGTTCTGGGTCGGGTCAAAGGAGAAAGAGCCGATCGAAGGCGCATACCGAAAGGTCCAGCTGCCTTGCCCGACATTTGCCGACAGGTGAAGCGTACTTTGATCGCCTATCGGATGCTCAAGGTCCAGAATGGTCGTGTTCTGTTCAAACCGGGTCGTGTTCCACATGATGTCGCCATAGGCAAAGCCACACCCCTTGTCTTCATTCCGGATTCCCGGCGGATTGCCGAGCGGGCCGGTGTAGCCCGACGCCGGGTCGCACTCACCCAGTGCCACCGATCGTACGCCGGTAACCTCGTTTGCCGCATCGCGTTGGACAACCCAGACGGTATTGCCGCCGACACTGACATTCCTGGTCTCGTTGAAGGAGCCGTCAGGTACCCAGGCAGAACGGCTGTGTTCACGGGCTCGTGCCGGAATCTCCTGGCGTCTGACTGCATCCACTCCGACGGTGATACGCCCTTTCCCGAATGCGCCACCCCAGAACGCGCTGCCTTGCCAGCCGTCGCCGCCCTCCTGGCTCGGCATCCGCGTGAGCGCCCGTGTCTCGAAGCCCTCCAGGGTGTTGCGCAGGACCACATTGATTGCGCCGCGCACGGCGTGGCCACCGAGAGTGCCCAGACCGTCGCCGCTCAGCAGCTCGAGCCGTTCGATGGCCGAGAGCGGCAGGGTGTCGAGATCACCGGCAGTCGAGCCGTAGGGCTTCCCGTTCACCAGCACCAGCAAGGGCTGGCCTCCGGTGAAGAAGTAGCGAACGATGCCGGTATCCAGAAGTTCTTCCAGAGTCTGGGCGCCGGAACGCTCGAGAAACTCCCGGTCACGTTCCGAGACGACATGTACCGAGGGGGCAAGAGACCCCGCATTCACCATTGACGCTGCAAGAATGATGATGAGGGGAAACAGGCGAAGAAGCATTCTCATCGTGTTCTCCAGACCGGATGACAAACTACCAGAATTCCGGCTTCAGTCGTACCGACACCAGGTGCGACCGGATGCGGTTGCAAGCGTGAACCGGGCGTCCTCGGCCGACACGCCGCGGAATGGCTCCAGGAGAAAGAGAGACGAGGTGCGGAAGATCCCGCCGGATGGTGCGGATCCGAATTCAGCCCGTACGTCGGGCCTCGCGTTGCCGACGGTTCGTACGCCTGAAGCCGGGTTCCGTTGTTGCCCACGGGGTCAGCGATGCCACGCAAGCGGCAATGTCCGCGGCGCCCCGCTCACAACAGGTCGAAAAACAGGCAGGCAGTCCACACCCCAATGGCGCCAGGTCGCGTTACATGACCGGGACTCACAGTCGTGGTACTTCTCTGCGATATGGCGCTCCATGGCCGCGCCGCGCGATGTCAAGCCGTTGCCTCGCTCCATCATCATGCGCCCACTTCTGACCGACTGCACAAACGGGCCACTTGCGGCCCCGAGCCACCGCGCCACGCGAGGGCCGGTCGTCCAGGATAACTATGTCAGCGAGACTGTGAGGTTACTGTATTTGCAACAGGCAAAACTGTGTGTATTTCGGGATATTCGCAGGTCTTGTCCACAATGGCTCCGTCCGGTTGCACCGGCGCACCGCCGGGGACCGCGCATCGTTTCGTTCGGGCGCGGGATTCGGCTGTCGGCGCCCGATCGACCGCCGGCACGGCAATGCCTCGAACTCTTCCCCGAAACAACCGGATCGCCATCGATGTGGTCACGGCACATCCGGGCCGTGTCCGCGCCGCCGCTAGACCAGCCCGAGGCGACGGTCAACGAGTTCGAGTGTTCGGCGTGCGAGCACGGCTTCGTCGCCTGCAAAGGCGACGGCTCGGCCGGCGGCGGGATCCTCGACCATGCCGACTTCACGCCGGTCCTCGCAATCGGCAACCGTCCAAGTCCCGAGAACAGGTGCAGGATCCGGACCGTCTTGCCTCACGACTCCAGCGGGCGAAGGAAGATCTGCTCGCGAAGCACCTGCCAGCGCCCGTCCTCGAAATGCCACTCGATGTTGCACAGGAGCTTCATCTCCTCGCCGCTCATGCCACTGTGCTTTCGGGTCAGGACACAGACCGCGCTGTCGCCGAGAACATGGAAATCGTGCCAGTCCGCCCATGTATTGAGCTGTGTCCCGCCCTCTTCGGCCTGTTTGCGGAAATGCGCTATGAACCCCTTCTTGTCATAGGTCACCACGGCGCTGTCGGGCATGACCAGCGTCGTGTGAAAGTCCCTGTGGTAGATGGTTTCCAGGGCATCGACGTCGAAGTTGGTTGCGCGATCGATCAGGTGGTCCATCGCCGCGCGGATGGCTTCCTTCGTGTGCGTGGGTCTTGTCATGGCGCTGATCCCCGTGTATGACAGGTAAACGGATCGTCTCCCGCACTAGCGGCGGCGGCGGTGCGCCGTCAAGGCCTGTGCCGGATTCTTCCACTTCGCACACGGGCCGCCTTCGCGGAGCGGGCGCCGAGGAAATCCGGAGTGACCCGCCAGGTCGACACTTGCGCCGCCCGGATGACCTCAAGACATGGATCATGTAACGGTCAGGAGTTGCACTTCCGGAAAAATACATCTTCGATACATGATACGGCAGAGATTCGCTGTTCCGCAGGCGCCAGACGCATGGGCCTGAGCAATGCCACGGTCGGCAAGTGGCGCACGCGCTATCGCCTGCAGGGGATCGAGGGGTCGCATGACAAACTCCGCCCGGGGCAGCCGAGGACCCATGCCGACGAACGCGTCGCCGAGGTCATCAACACCGCGCTCCAGACCAGGCCGCCCGACGGCTCCACCCACTGGAGCGTGCGCACCATGGCCAAGCACACCAGCGTCTCCAAGAGCACCGTGCATCGCTAGTTCAGCCTGTTCGCCGTCCAACCGCATCGCCAGCGTCACTTCAAGCTCTCCAACGATCCCTTCTTCGTCGGAGAGCTGCGCGACATCGTCGGCCTCTACCTCAACCCGCCCGATCACGCCGTCGTTCTCTGTGTCGACGGGAAAACCCAGATCCATGCGCTCGACCGCACCCAGCCCATGCTGCCGATGGGGCTGGGCTACGTCGAAGGGGTCACCCACGATTACGTCCGGCACGGCACCACCACCCTGTTCGCCGCTCGGGACGTCGCCACAGGCCGGGTCACGCGACCCAGTGCAAAAGACGTCATCGCCACCAGGAGTTCCTGACCTTCCTGCGCCACATCGACGCCAACGTCCCCGAAGCGCTCGACATCCACCTCATCGTCGACAATTACGCCACCCACAAGCATCCCAAGGTCCGGTCCTGGCTCGCAAGGCGGCCCCGATACCACGTCCACTACACACCCGCCTATGCCTCCTGGCTCAACCAAGTCGAACGCTGGTTCGGCATCGTCACCCAAATGGCCATCCGACGTGGCTCCTCCTCCAACGTCAGGGACCCCGTCAGCAAGATCGACCTCTTCGTCGAGCACTACAACGCTACCGCCACACCCTTCAGCTGGACCGCTACCGCTGACTCCATCCTCGGCAAAATCCAGCGACTTTGCTCATGTATCTCCGGGACACAACAGCCCCACACAAAACAAGAACGTAGATTGTGTATTGGGGTCTTCACAGGTGTCTGCCGCATGGACTCGTCAATTGATCGAGCGCTCCTGCTAAAGCTATTGCTTGGACTATGTCGGCAACTGCTCTACACGGGATTCCAAATCTTCAATCCGGTCCACGACGCGCTCGAGCTCGGCTATCTCTTCGCGCTCGATCCCGTCCCAGAGTTGAAGATGCTTGTCCAACAAGGCCCACTTCATCGCGTGAAAGCCGTTCCAGGCAAGGCCCATCCATGCAGCGTAGTTGAGATTCATCACATTCTGCGTGACGCAAATGCGACCTGCGTTCACACTGGCCATACACCCGTACCCGATGGCTAGCATCATCCTGAATCTCGGGTTCATGCGTGTGGGAACAGTCTGGACCAACACTTGCCCGAGAGACTCGTCGGCCAACTTTACTTGCTTGGCCGCGTAGCACGCCCGCATCATCACCTCCATGATGAGCGCAGGAATGCTTCCGGCGGTGAATTGGCGGAAATCATAACCGTGGACATACAGATATTCCACTTGTTTGCCGAGATCGGAGCTGCCCACAGGGATGCCGTTGAACATCCGCAGAATCCCCATGAAGGGAGCGGGCAGTCCCATACCTCTGTTGCCCGTCGAAGAAGGCGCGTTCACGTCGCTGGCCAAGTGACCGAGCATTCGTGCAAGCGACCCGATTATGCCATCTGTCTCCGGCCCATTCCGCCCCTTGAAGACCTTGACCCCGTTGTTACCTACTACCGTACAGGTGCCGCGCATCATGTCCGCCACGCCGAACAGGAGCCCCAGAACCGGGTCATGTGACAAAGCCCTCAATCGGTGGTTCATCGGGTTCAGTTCGCCGGGCGGGGCACCTATCAATTGCCCAATCGTACTTGCGTCGGCGCTGCCGATTTTGTTCGCCTTTGCGAGTGTCGCACTTAAGTCGGGCGGCAGTACCGCATTGAACGACTTCTGGACAGCGCGGTTAAAGACTCCATCAACCTTACCGGTCCACTTAGTGGTCGTAGGCTTGGGCGGGGCGCTGACGCACAGGAGGTGTTAGCGACGGTCAGGAAGTGCATTGATTTGATGAAGTCCACGTGCGGGTCGGATTGCGGGTATCGGATGACATGTCTGGCGGCCTGGATGACGTGACCGCGCTCACTGGCGTTGCGGGGATGATG
>MPMV01000087.1 GCA_002238685.1 bacterium EF100-94H03 bin56 | reverse complement strand
CCGATAGACATCACATCATTTCCATCATCAACAGGGGCAGTGCCCGACGGTGCTTCCTTACCAGCTTCAGGCGCATAGGAAACGCCAAACTGGAATCCGTTGATCACTGGCGAGAAATACAGGAGAGACGCGGAAGCTCCTGCACCGGCATTCGCATAGGTGTCGGTCCAGGTTTGAGAAGAGCCTTCAAATGCGCTTGAGTATGAGAATGACCAGTACGCATCGTTGATACCGTAGAAGTATGTAGCGTACGGTGCGACCGTAGCCATCTTCTTGGCGGCAGTATCTTCGTTGCCAATTCGAATGGTGCCAAAACTACCTGAAAAGTCGGCAAATTTGGCATCTCCCTGATCCGTGTTCTCTTCGCCCTCGATCTCGATGCGCACGGCGACTTCGACACCGCTGTCGAGAACCGTCGAGCCCGAGAATACCAGGAGAGCATCATTCGAAATCTGCAGATCGTCGCGGTCCTGTGTTGCCTCGTCGTCAAACACCGCGACACCCCAGTGCGACCGGCCGCCAACGCTGAGCGAGATCGGCTCGGCCATCATCTCTTCGGCGACAGCCACACCAGTCGCCGCACTTTTGGCGCCAAATAATTGCTTCAAAGCAGTATTTCATCTTCCCGTTCTGCAACATTGAGAGAATTCGCGAGTGAATTCCCCCACGTCTGCAACGCGATTTCGAGGGACACTCCATGGCCGTAACGATGCCCTCCCGCCCGCAAGGACTCACGCGACGTCCGTGACGCCAGTCTCAAGGGTTTCGACATCCGCGTCCATTCGACCGGGCGCGAGAGTTTCTCCATTCATACCCAGCACCAGGGACAGCGAATCTGGATGATCGTCGGCGATGCCTCCGAGGCCAGCTTCGTCAAGGCCGCTGGCGCGCAGGCACTGCTTGCCGCCACCAGAATCCGCACGGCCGCATCAACGGATGAGACCCTATTCGAGGCAGCCGCCGACCGGTCTGCGCCGGTACTTTCGGTCATCATGGCCCGGGCGGAGGGCTACGAATACCGGCCTCAGTAAAGCAACCCGTGCAGGGGCATCAGACGCTCCCGCCGGCAAGGACGGGAGCGCTTCTGCTCTGTCGAGGAGGTCCGCATGGACTGGTACTGAAACAGCACGAACCGCGCTTTCCGACCGAGGCGGCGATCATACGGCTCCCTCTATTGACCGGATGCCGCGGTCAGGAGATCGTGCCGCTCCACTGGACGGAATGCCGCGAGGGTCATCTTCGTCGACACGTCAGCGACAGCAGGACGGGACCCCGCATGGTCAGGCTGTTGTCTTCTGCACGGCGGATCCTGGATGGACTTCCCAGAGGCCCGCCCTGGGTGTTCGCGTCGGCACGAACCAAGGGACACATCTCCAGCAGCACCGTCGGCAAACTCTGGACATCCATCCGTGCCGAAGCCGGCCTGTTGGATGTCCATCTCCACGATCTGCGTCACACGTACGCCAGTCATACCGTCAAGCAGAGCACATTCCTGCCGGTTGTGTCGCGCCTGCTCGGACTTGCGCGGCCGACCATGACAATGCGGTACAATGCGGTGCACACACGGGCGACCGGGAAGCGCCCGGCGAATAGGCCGCACAACCTTTCCAGAAATGCAATCGCAAGGTCTGGGAAGGACGCAGGTCAGGAGCATCACTTCGTCTGGATCATGGCTGTGCACAACTTCTGTTGCAATAGTGCAACACCTGTTGACCTTGCACCATACATACCTTTGACGGGAGCGGGGTATCGCGCTAACTAGCTCCTGCCAGCACCGGTTGTGCAGGCAATTCCTTGATTAGGATCCTACATGAAAGGAAGTGAACAATGAAAAAGGCCCTTATGGGAACCACTGCCCTAGTTGCGGCCGCGGTGACGACTGGTGTGGCCGCCGAGGAGATGATGGCCGAGCCGATCTCGATCAGCGTTGGCGGCAACTCGCACTGGGGTATCGCCATCGTTGACAACGAGATGAACTCAGATACATCAGATGACATCGCCCTCTCGAACGATGTCGAACTCAGATTCGCCGGATCGACGGTTCTCGACAGCGGTGTCGAAGTCGGTGTGCGTATCGAGATCGAAGGTGAGGAAAGCACCGATCAGGGCGACGAGACCTACATGTACCTCGAAGGCTCGTTTGGTACGATCCGTGTCGGCAACGACGATACAGCGAGCTACCAGATGTCAACGGCGGCACCCTATGCCACATACTTCTATGGCATCAACACGCCGTTTTGGGTGGGCAGCTTCAGCGGCCCCAACAGCAACTGGCATTCCACTTTTGCCGGTGTCAACGCGGGCGATTCCGCTTCCGTGATGTACTTCTCGCCGGTCATCAACGGATTCCAGTTCGGTGTGTCCTATGCCCCTGAGGCGGGTGCAGAGGCACGAAGCGACACAGCGAGCCGGGCCAAGGGGGGTGATGTCGTTTCGATCGGCGCTCGCTTTGACGGTGCCTTCGGTGATGCCGGCGTCACGGTTGCCGCTGGATATGCCAGTCAGGAAAAAGAACCGATGAGTGCGGTAACTGGGTCGTACATCCAAGCCGACGGAACCGTCGGTAGCACCAAGACCGACGATGTTCTCCGGAAAGCTGTGACTGCTGCGCCCGGCGCAACCGAGACGGACTACAACGCTGGTGTTGTGGTGTCCATGTCAGGAGTGTCGGTCGGCGGATCGTACAGGGCAACGGACCATGACGATGGGTCAGATGACACCGAGCAGTTTGACGTGGGAATCAGCTATGGTGAGGGTCCGTGGACCATCAGCCTCAACTACGGCGAGAAGACCCAGGACAGTGCAGGTACTGACAATACCTACGCCCGCCTGTTGGGCAACTATAACCTCGGCCCCGGCATCAATCTTGCCGGTGCTCTCGGTCAGGACACGTTGGCCAGCGACGAAAACACCACGTTTGCCGGTGTCGCGATGGCGATCAGCTTCTGATCATTCTTGATTGATACTGCGTTTCTTTGAGGAGCGGCCCTTCATGGGCCGCTCCTTTCCGTTGGGGTTTGATGCATGGGCAACATTGTCTGGCTGGCCAGCTATCCCAAGTCGGGCAACACGTGGATGCGGGCGTTCCTGCACAATCTCTTCCAAAACGAGGCGAAGCCGGCTGACCTGAACAGGATGCAGGGCGAGATCCTGCAGAGTGACGGGTCGCTGATGTGGTTCAGGATGGTGGACAAGCGTCCGCTGAGCGAATGGTCGCGCGAGGATGTGGCCGCCATGCGGCCGAAGGTCTGTGAACTGATCGCCCGAGGCCAACCGGGATCCATCTTCTGCAAGACTCACAATGCCCTGATGACGGTCCATGGGCACCCGACCATCAATCTGGGTGTGACATCGGGCGCCATCTACATCGTGCGCAATCCTCTTGATGTGGCCGCCTCCTCGGCGGACTTCATGGGAACCGGTCTTGACCAGGCGATCGAGATCATGGCGACCGACTATCTGGAGATGCCCCACGACCCAGAACGCAACAACGTCTCGATCATGTCGGGGAGCTGGTCACAGCACGTCGAGAGTTGGACCGGCAGGACGAGTGAATGTCTCCACGTGGTGAGATACGAGGACATGATCGACAAGCCTTCTGCGACCTTCGGCGGCGTGGCGCGGTATCTCGGTCTGAAGCCGTCGCGCCAGAGGTTGTTGCGGGCCATCCGCAACTCGTCGTTCAGGACCCTGCAGAGTCAGGAGGCGGCTGGCGGGTTCAAGGAGAGGTCGGAGCACCAGAGGAAATTCTTCCGCCGCGGCAAGGCCGGGGCTTGGAAGGATGAACTCAGCGAGAGCCAGGTCAGGCGGATCTGCGAGGATCATGGCGAGCAGATGAAGCGCTTCGGCTACCTGCCTGGGGTCAGTTGAGAGGCTGCTCCGTTGTGCTTTGTTCAGGGGAATTCGCCAACCCCATACGCATCGGCTATTCTGTTGCAGATGAGCGACACATGCACCGTGGAACTGGCGGCGAAGCGGTCGTCCTGGAGGAGCGCATGAAAACTATGCAGGCCGAGTACAAGACCGATATTGTGCGATTGGCCGAGGACAACGCCAAGCGGGAAACTCGGCTGATTGTGACGATTGCAGGGCTCTTGGCCTTCGCCGTGGCAGTTCTTGGTCTCCTAATCCGCTGGCCCGGGTGAATGAACTGCAGACGCTTGGCTGGGCTGCAAGGATGCGCATGGCACTTGAACAGGCCGAGTACAATGTCTTGGTTAGCGATAGCGAGGTAGCAGTCCGTCGATACAATCCCCCTAGATTGGGACGCCGTTCCATTCATTTACGACATTCAAGAGAGGTTTCTAGGAAGCTAAGGCTTACCAAATTCGACTAGCTTTCTATCTCTGCTGAATAGTTGGTCTCCGCATTCGATTCGAAGCGGCTTCGTGGTTCTCCGGGCCCACTGTGAGACAGGAGCCAGGCGTGATAATGCTGCCGATCGGGAGCCTGTTCGTTCTCCGACTCACAGATCCCCCCCATTATCAATAATTGTTCCATTCTCCGAAATTTCTGCGTCTTCGAGCGGATTGTCATTTGACAAGCTTTCCAACAGGCTCTCGAGCGTGTGTACTTGCATGTCGCACAGGATCGGATAGGTGATCGTGCCTTTGGCGTATTCACGCCCCGGTTCGAAGCAGGTTACGCGATAAGGTCCGTCCGCCCACAGCAGATGCGGATTGACCGCTGGAGAATTCCAATCCGTTCCCCTTGCCAGTTCCAGGTGCAGGTGACGGCGGCTGCCGCACCTGCGATCCGGCGGCGGACCGTCGAGCCACGCCACCAGATCGCCGCGTTTCACGTGTTGGCCGCGCTCCACGAGGGAGCCGCCAATGTGCAGATACCAGGCAAAGAGCGGCTTTCCCTCGAGATCGCGGCCATGATGGATGCGCAAGCCAATCCCGGCGCAGGGATCATACTCGGCTCCCATGGCGATCCCGTCGACAATGGCGATAATCGGCTGACGGTGATGGCCGGCAATGTCAATTCCCCGGTGCGGGCGACGCCGTTTCCATGTGTCGCCGAAGTCGGACTGGATCTTCCCCTCAAAGCTGATTCCCAGCGGATAGTGGACCGGGATGTACGGCTCTGGATCGACGGGCGTTGTCTTGCATCCGGCCAGCAACAGTGCGGCACAGAGCGTCACCAGACAAAACGTAACGATCCTTCCGGTCGGGCGGTGCCGGATTGTCTCCAGAACAATTGTACAACGCTCTGCGTCCATGCTGGCGGCGGCGGTAGCAACGATGTTCGTCAACTGTCAATCCTCCGGTGCCAGTGGACCGGGCGCGGTGGTGGCGGCGCCATTACTCATTTCGCCCGGACAAGTGATCGGAAAGCCTGCTCCTGCCCTTAGTCACCGCTGCCAACTTGTGTGGCATGCTCGGCTGCAAGGCGATCAGCGGCTGGATCCATGACCATGGTCCCCGGTTTGCCCTCTTGCGCTGGAGCGCTTGCAGGTACAGACAAAGAAAGGGCCCGCACGACCGAGATCAAGCCGCCGGGCCACGGCCGGTGAAACGGCGATCACCAGCGAGCAGTCCGTTGCCGCCCACGGATGCGCGATGCAAGTCTTGAGCATCCACCTCAACCATGAACGCTTCATCGAATGCATGGTGATGGCCGCAATGGCGGTGTTTCTATAATCTGATGTTGCTGTACAACAATGGAAACTGGCGATGGTCGCCACGGTCACCCGCCTGAGTGAAGCCGCCTCGACGGTCCACTACTTCGAGACCGACGGCTACTACGCGAAGAACGACCCGGAGCACCGCAAGGCGAGCCGCTGGTACGGCAAGGGCGTTGAGGCCCTCGGCCTCCACGGTCCCGTCAAACCCCGCCGCTTCGAGGAGATCCTCTCCGGACGCATCCCCGACACAACCACCCGCCTCGGTCGCCTGCGCGACGGCAGGCACGAGCACCGGCCCGGCCTCGACATCACCTTCTCGGCGCCGAAGTCTGTCTCGCTGGAAGCCCTGGTGCACGCGGCGCCGAAGGCTTCCGCACGCATCATCCGCGCCCACGACGAGGCGGTGACGGCCACCCTCGATTTGGGGATTATAACCCAGAGTTACATTCTCCCTACTGACCGCCCTCGCGAATGAACCGGAACGGCCGGAAGAACGCGGATCGCACCTGCTTCTTTGTCATGCCCGGCATGTCGGTCTCGGCTTCCATC
>MPMV01000003.1 GCA_002238685.1 bacterium EF100-94H03 bin56 | reverse complement strand
CCTAGCGCGCTTGAGATTGAGAACTCTTTCTTGATGCAGCTTAAACAGCATGGCCAGAACGAACATCGAGGAGTCGACCCAGTCGACTTCTTCTGCGAACCCTACGACCCCAAGTGACCCGGAATGTGCGTGGAACTTGCGCAAGGTTACGCCGAGTTCGCACGAGTCGAGGATGATTATCGACCTTGCGAGTTGCTTGCGGAGAGGTTTGATATCGCTGCTGAGGTTCACCTCGCCGTCGAACGCTGTGAGGCGCCGTTGAATTATGCGTTTTCGGCTCGAACGCTTCTTGCGAACGACTTTTCCATGAGCGCTCAGCACGATGATGTTGGGACCTCGCTGGTTGCAGTCCAGGTCAAGGAAATGTTTGATGTCGCTAATGTAGGTCGTGGAAATCAATGGTCTGTGGATGATGCGTACCGGATCGGGTCCGATCCGAAGGAGGGTCTCCGCAGACGCGTAGATGTCGCGTGTCGCTTGGGTGTCCTCGATGTCTTCGGACCAGGGTGCTTCCAAGATTAGGACCTTCTCGTTCGCCATTTATAGTTCTGGCCATGCGGACTGGAGACGGAGCATAGCGCGGCGCGTGGACGAGGCAAGCGGGCCACTTGGCGGAGGCGCCATGCGTGAACGCCGTTCCTTCTGGAAAGCCACCACCGCTACCAGATGGTGCAGTGTGCCGGTCTACACCGGTGAGGGTGCGCCACCAACAACTGCGGATCCTCCGGGATGATCAGGAAGCCCGCGAGGACCGTATGCGATAGTCGACGAGCTAGCGGCCTCGACCCGAAGACGGCGACCGACGAAGATATCCAGACGGTGATCAATGCGCGGTACTGGTCAACCTTCGCCGAGGACGGTTGTTTGTTGCGAATCCGCAATCTGGATTTTCGATCGTCAAGTCACAGCTCAGACTAAGCACATAGGCGGGTGATGGCCACGCCAGTCCGCTCGGCAGCGGCCTCGACGTCTCTATCGTGGACATGCGCGTAGCGCAGCGTCATGGAAGAACGGCTGTGACCCAGTAGTTTGGCGACGATCGGCAACGGAACGCCACTCATGACTGCGTGCGAGGCAAATGTGTGACGCAAGTCATGCAAGCGAACGTCCTCGAGCCCAGCCTCCTTGCGAGCCCTGTACCAAAGTCCGATCTCGCGGCCGTATCGCCTTGCAGGATCGCGCGGCGAGGGAAAGACCCAGGCGCTGCCTGCCCGAGGTTGACGCTCGATAAGCTCTTGGGCGGCGGCCGACAGCCAGACTTCGCGCGGCCCGGTCTTTGCGGCGCTCAGCCTGAGTGTGGCGCCATGGACCTCACACCATCGCAGTCTGACGATCTCGTTGCGACGACAGCCAGTGAGAAGGAGCAGACGGATCATGTCGGCCTGAGGCTGGCACGAAGGACGCTCCGCAACCATTCTGTCCAGTGTTGTGTACAGACGGGTGATCTCCTGCCTCGACAGGAACCGCGTCAGTGAAGGGCGCCTGTTTCGCTTCACGCCCCGTGTTGGATCGCTGCTGATGTGGCCACTCGCAACGGCAAACTTCATGATGCTGCGCAACGTTCCCAGCGTTTGGTTGGCACCACCCGGTGCACCCTGGCTGTAGGCATTGAACCAGGCCTCGACATGACGCGACGAGATGCAATCAAGCCGCAGAGAACCGAATGACGGCAGCAACTTCCTCTTCAGATCCGAGACAAGGTGTGTACGCCGCCTGGGCTTGCAGTGGTCGAGGAACGCTTCCTTCCATGGCCCTGCGGTGAAGGCAGAAAAGAGCGGGACAGCCGCGTCGGCCTTGCCATCGCCGGATCGCTCCTCGACCATGAGGGCCAGACAGTCTCGTCGCGCCTCCTCGATGGCCTTCAACGCGACGGGCCCGATGGTTATGCGCGCCGGGCGGCCGTTCCTGACGCCCTGCCAGACATAGCTGCGATGGCCCGAGGGCCGTACCCGCACGCCGAAGCCGGCAATGCGGGTGTCCCAGATGGTATATTCGACCTCGCGGGGACGGAGTCTCTCGACGGCAGCGTCCGTCAACCTCACCTTCCTCGCCCCGGTTCTCATGCCAGACCCTCCGAGAGAACCGGCGCGACGACATCGACGGCCTCTCGAATTGCCCCGTTGTGGAGATGCGTGTAGCGAAGGGTCGTGGACGCCTTGCCGTGGCCAAGGAGTCTGCCGATGGTGAGAATGGTCTCGCCATTCTGTAGCGCAACGCTGGCATATGAGTGGCGCAGATCGTGCAGGCGGACGTCGTTCAATCCAGCTTCCGAGCGGACCCGCTGCCAGAATTTGTCGAGATGGCAGCGCTTCGGTTCTTCTGCCGAAAAGACCCATCTGTTCTTCCGCGGGAGATTGTCGAACACGTCGCGCGCGGCTTGCGCCAGCCAGACCGTGCGTGGACCGGTCTTGCTGTCCGACAGGAACAACTTGCCTTCGCGGTAATCTGCCCATTTGAGCTTGATGATCTCGCTCTGGCGGCAGCCTGTCAGGACAAGCAACTGCACAGCAGCGGAATGCAAGGGATATCTTGATTGGTGGCGTGCCAGAACAGCTGCAAGACTGCGGTACTCCTCTGGCAGAAGGAACCGTTCGCGTCTGGTCTCGCGGTAGCGGCGGATACCGACACAGGGGTTGCTGTTCTCGGGCCTGTAGCCCCAGGATTCGGCCTTCTGCATGATGACGGAAAGGATCGGTGCAGATCGGTTTGCCGCCGCGGGCTTTGCATGGAGAGACCGGAACCAGGCTGCGACATCCTGCCGAGTGATTGCGCTGATCATGCGACCGGCGAAGAAGGGCAGGATCTGCCGGTGAAGATAGGTCCGGTTGACCCTGAGCGTGCCAGGCTTCCAGAGCCGTTCGTAGAGGACAAAGACTTCCTGTGCGACGGTCTCGAAGAGTGCGTCCGTCTCGACCCCGGAATCCGTGGATTCTCCGTTCCTGTACGCCGCCAGCATCACGCGTGCCCGATGACGAGCCTGCACCACGGTGACGGTGTCGGCATCGTCGAAGGTCTTCCAGAGTCGCCGGCCCGCGTGCTGAGAGTGAATGAAGTAGCGTCTGGTGCCCGAGGGCATGATGCGGATGCCAAAGCCTTTCAGCTCGGTATCGCGAACATCCAGGATGGCCTTCTTCGGCTTGAGCGCGTCGATCCGGTGCTGGGTGAGGTGCAGTGTGGCCATGTTTCCTCCGGTGTTCTGTGACATTGGGGGAAGAAAGGCATCGCCTTTCCGTCCAAAGTTGCAGAAACGAGAGAAAACAATTACGTTATATTAGTTACTTAGCACCACAGGTGCGGCCATCCGTGTGCCGTCCTGCCCGATCATGGTATCTCCCCGCCCGACACGAACGCGAAGGGAACGATGCATGTTCCGGTCATTCTTTACCAATCGGCGCTGGCTGCACTGGTCGATCCTCGGCAGTGCCACGATTCTGGGCGTCACCTGGTACAAGGTCCAGCTCGATGTCAAGATCAACGAGTGGTTCGGTGACTTCTACGACACCCTGCAGGTCGCACTGACCGAACCGGGTGCCGTCGAGTTTTCCGACTTCCTCGGAAAATGTCTCGACTTCGCCGAAATCGCCGGCATCTACATCGTCGTCGCCGTGCTTCTCGAGTTCTTCGTGCGTCACTTCGTGTTCCGCTGGCGTACGGCGATGAACGACTACTACATGTCCTACTGGCACGAGGTACGCCACATCGAGGGGGCGGCACAGCGTGTCCAGGAGGACACCATGCGGTTTGCCCGCATCGTCGAGGGGCTGGGTGTTGCCTTCATGCGCTCGGTGATGACGCTCATTGCCTTCCTGCCACTGCTGTGGTCGCTGAGCGAACATGTCACCGAACTCCCCTGGATCGGCGTCGTCGATCATTCCCTGGTCTGGCTTGCCATCGTTTCGGCGGCGGCGGGCACCGTTCTTCTCGCCATCGTCGGCATCAAGCTTCCCGGCCTAGAATTCAACAACCAGAAGGTGGAAGCCGCCTACCGCAAGGAACTGGTGTTCGGCGAGGATCACGAAGACAGGGCGCAGCCGGAATCCGTCATCGAGCTCTTCGCCAACGTGCGCAAGAACTACTTCCGCCTGTTCAAGCATTACCTCTACTTCGACATCGCGAAGTGGTCCTACCTTCAGTTCTCGGTGATGGTGCCCTACATCATGATGGGACCCACCATCGTTGCCGGCATCATCACGCTGGGTGTCCTGCAGCAAATCCTGCGCGCCTTCGACCGCGTGGAATCGTCCTTCCAGTTCCTGGTGAATTCCTGGGGCATCATCGTCGAGCTCATCTCGATCTACAAACGCCTCAAGGCCTTCGAGGACTCCATCAGGCACGTGCAACGGACGCGGGGCCTGCCACAGACCGCATGATCACATGTGCGGCAGAAGCGGCAGCGCGCCGTCAGGGTGCTCAGGCGTCTTCCGATTGCGGCAGGACCTCATCGAGGTGAAGCCATGGCAGTTTCGAACCGACGAAGATATGGCGTTCACGGTCCCCTGCTCCCGGGTGAACGGGATCATCGAGGATTGCCGGCATGAACCAGCGGTCATGCGGCTGATCGGCCACATCGATGGCGATCTGGCAGCCACAGCGCCGGCAGAACGATCGGGTCACGCCGGGAGACGAATCATAGCGGGACAGCATGTCCTCGCCCTTCACCAGTGTCATGGCCGAACGCGCCACCACCGCATAGGTGGCGAATGCCGTGCCGTGCATCTTGCGGCACATGGAACAGTGGCAGTGGTAGAGATCCGATGCCGGTGCGCCGACCTCGAAGCGCACGCCGCCGCAAAGACAACCGCCACGCATCATGATCCGAACTCCGTCACCTTGTCGAGGGCATCATCGGGTTCGTACCAGCCGCACCGGGATTCCCAGAAGATGTGCCGTTCCCTGCCCTCTCGGCCCCCGGGATCGGCACCGTCATCGAGCGTGCCCACCGAGACGCTGATCTCGTCTCCCATCTCGCCGAAGACATGGCATCCGCAGTGACTGCAAAACCGTCTCTTCAGGGCCGGTGATGTCTGGTAGGTCGACAGGGCGTCTTCGCCGGTCAGCAGGTGAAAGCCCGAGCGGTCGACACTGGCATAGGTAAGGTAGACGGCACCCTGGCACTTGCGGCAGATCGAGCAGTGGCAGTGATAGCAGTCGTGGACCTCCCCTGTCAGTTCGTAGCGCACGGCGCCGCACAGGCATCCTCCCGTCTTCATCCTGACGTCTCCCCGTAGCCCTCGACACGCACCGCACCATCACCCGGGTCATGCCAGGTCACCCGTGATTCCCAGAAGATGTGCCGTTCGCCTGCCGGATCGTGGTCCGGCCTCTCGCCCTGATCGAGACTGCCAAGGCACAGGAAAACCGTGTCGTCGTCTCCGGGAGACTCGGCGAACATCTGTCCGCCACAGATCGCACAGAACCGGCGGCTGATCGCGTCCGAACTCCGGTATTCACGCAAGGAGTCCCCGCCTTCCACCTTCAGGTCGTCACGGGCAACGCCCCCGAAACTCGCGAAGAGCGCTCCATGCAGTTTCCGGCACATCGAGCAGTGACAATGGCTCACATGACTCACCTTGCCGGTCACCTCGTATCTCACCGCCCCGCACTGGCACGATCCCCGCATCCAGGCATCTCCCTGTCATTCCGCCACGACCAACACTACGGGAAGGAAAGGGCCATGAACACACCTTCCGATGACCTGATCTGTCCCTCGACAAGGCACCACATCGTCCTTGCCGCAAGAGCACCACCGTTCAACCTTCATCGCGGGCCGGGAGGTCCGGAAGCAAGCTGTGAACATCGGTTGGCACCTCCCCTTCGACAGGCGTCATCATCCTGAAGGACGACGGGGAACAGGCCTGTCGGGATCGTCCCAGGGCAGGCCTTTGTAGAACTCCTGCACGGTTTCAAAGCATCCGGCAAAGTCAGGCAGATCACCTGTCTCCAGCCCGATCCTTTCCCATTCAGTTGCAGCACGGTCCCGTACTTCAGGGTCATCGAGGGAACTGGCGGCCGGTTCGATGTAGCGTGATTGGCACTTGTCGCGCATCGTCACCAGGATCGCCCTCCTGGTGGCAGTGTCGAACGTATACCGCCGCAGGAGATAGTCGAGATCGTAAACGTCCTGGCGGCGCGCCCGACGACGGATAGCCTGCTGGAGAAGCGCACGGTACTTTTCCGCGATGACATCGATCAGGCTGTACGTATGGAGCTCGATACCGTCACCAATGTCGATGATGTCAGCGCGTTGAAGGGGTGGCTCGCTGAAAGTGACATCGAGCCGGATATCATCAGTCTCTTGCCCGTGGCCAGGATTGGAGACGTAGCGCACCCAGATCTTCAAGGCAGGGAAGTCAGCTCTCTCGATGTCAATGTCGCGGGGCATTGTCTGTACCCTTTCCACCTGGATCCGCGCCCCGACATAACCGAGCCGGACCGCAGGGCATTGTCCAGGGCCTTGCGGACTTCGTCATCGACGTTCGCCGGGGCGGAAAATCCGGCCGTCAGGTCAATATCTATGGTCATGCGCGGACTTCTATGGACCAGTCCCAGCAGCAGTCCACCCTTGAGATACAGACTGTATGTCGGATGAATGGCAGCAATCGCGTTGAGCAGGATATGCTTTGCCTGTCGCCTCCGGTGGGCCACGGGATCTGCCTGATTGCTGTCGACCCATGCGGCAACACCAACAAACTGTCGCGGGACGTCATGCATTGATGGAAATCATCCAGTCGTGCGACCACTTCGGGACATAGGGCCTGGCAGGATCGAGACGCCGGCTGCCGCCGCGCGCGGCGCCGGACTTCCAGGCCATCACACGACGATCCGCGTTACCAAGGCGCTCTTCGAGGATGTAGCCGGCACGGCATTGGGTCACCACGCTGCCGCAGCCGTCGACAGACCCTATGATTTCATCGAGAAAGTCGCCGGCATGCTCCTCCCAGACCTCAAGGGTGTGGCTCATGCCACCACAAAGACGAGGAGTCTGCACCATGTCGAGGAACGTCTGACCAATACTTGTCACCCGGGCAAAGCCGTTGCGGTCCCTGACCATTGAACTGGCGCGTCGACTCACGTGCATGCGGACAGGGCGCGCGCGAACGTGCTCAGGATGAACGATGTTACCGAGCCGGAAGGGTCCCGTCCGCGGCTGCCGTGGTCGATCCTTCCAGGGAATCTCGGCAGCCTCACGGGCGGCAATCTCCGCCAGCTTCTTGCGCACCGTCCCGGCATCCGGCCTGGTGATCATGAGAGCATGGGGCTGGCGGTCGGTCAGGCCCCAGCGCTGCATGGCAGAGAGATGGGAGATGCAGGCAAAGCGGTCGATCAGGCAGACGATGTCATCCGCGGGCTGGTCCGGAACGCCAACAACGCGGTAGTGTGCCGAGTAATCCCTGTCAGGAGCAAGGACCCGCTCCCTGAGCAGGACATGGAGGATTCCGTAGAGTTTGGCCGGTGGCGGAATCTCCTTTCCAGTGCGGTGGTAGAGGGTACGCATGCGATGGAACAGATCCCATGCTGTCAGGATCGGTGCCGCACGATCCTCAAGCATGATGGCAATCTGTTCCGACATTCCCCACAGCTGCGTTTCCTGGTTCACTGCAGTCACCCTAACAAACTACACAATTTATCCTCAGGATTAATTGTGTAGTTATATGTCATATGGTGTCCTTAGGACACCATATGACATTATATAGCTTGCGTCAAGAAGACTGAATGATCTGAAGGGGACCCCGTTTCTCTTCGCGTTGCAGGTTCCGGAGTGGAGCTGGCTGGTCGACAATTCATTGCCGGTAACGGACGTGCCTCTTGGGCAAGTTGTCGAGGGTTGCAAACCTGGCCGTCGCGCGTGGTCAGCGGAACTGGCGGGCGGCGTCGAGAAGTGTATGCATGGCGCCGGAAGTCTGGCCGATGGCATTGAGGATGCGGACGGTGTTCTCGAGATAGTCGATGCAGGGACCGAGCGGACCCTCGGCAAGGGCGATGTGGCGCGCCTGGACGGCAAGGGGGATATCCGCAGCGTAGCGCTCGTAGGCGCGGTTGATGGCGAAACTTGCCGCCGGCACCACGCGGTCTCCGAGATCGGCCATGACCCAGATCGGACGGTACGCGCCGGCAAACATCTCGCGGCGCCACAGGAGGCGCGTCTCGCTGTCGATCCTTGCGGCAGAGATGCGCAGCGCCAGGCCCCTGACCGAACCACCCGGCTCGAGACCGAGCGAGAGGCCCGGAAAGTCAGGCGTTCCCCTGCCGATGGAGAGCCACAGGTTGAAACGCCGGCGCCAACCCCTCACCAGGGCCGGGTGCGAGCCGGCGACCTCGAAGGCGGGGTTCCACATCAGCGAGCCGAAACCGAAGACATGGAGGTCTTCGGACCGGGGATGGCGGCGAAGGTGATCCTGTCTGTTTTGCTCCCGTTCGTCTTCGGGCGTGGGTGTGACGAGGCCCTGATCGACCGCTTTCTGCATGGGAGGTGAGATACGGTCATCCATGAGGGTTGCGCGGGTGATTTCGAAACGTTCGCTCATGGGTCGAGAGGGTAGAGCGGGCGGCGCACATGGCGATAGGTGAAGCGGGAGAGATCCGGTGTCGCCAGGGCGCCTGAATCACAGACGATCACCCTTTCCGCCATGGGCTCGTAGGCGGCCCGGAAGTGCTGCATGGACTTCAGGGCGACCGTCTTCTTCGTGCGGGGATCGATGCCGTGGGCGAGGAACTGCTGGAGATCGATGATCTGCATGAGGTTGGAGACCACCAGCACGTCGATGCCGCCGGTGCGAAACACCGCCGTCGGCCCGAAACTCTTCATCATGCCGGCGAACATCGGGCCGTCCAGGACCGTGACACCATCACTCGTCTGAATCACCTCGCCGGAAAGATCGAGCGGCGGACCGCCGAAGGAGGGGTCGGTCTTGCCGCCGAGCGGCAGGGTCGTGCGCGCACCGGCGCCGGCCGCCACCAGCGCTGCAGCGGCGGCTGGATCATGGAGAGCGCCGAAACAGGCCTCGTCCAGGCCGGCATCAAGCATTGCCTTCAGCAGATTGGTCGCGTCACCATAGGCACCCGCACCCGGGTTGTCGGCATAGTCGGCAATGACGAGCGGCTTGCCCGTGTGATTGAAGCGCCGGGCGATGTCAGCGGCCTCGGCGACATCGAGGTAGTGATTGTTGACGACATCGCGGGCCTCCCAGATGTCCGCCATGAGATCGTCCGCCATCTCCTGGAACCGCGGATCGTCGCCATCCGCCGTCACCGTCACACTCGGCCCGACATCATGGATATCGGCCTGGCTGAAACCGGCATTGATGGAGATGTCGAGGACTCTCCCGTCTCCCGCCATGAAACGCCTGGCCTTGGCCTGGAGAGCAATCATCGGCTCGACATCGGTACGCCCGCCGTCGGCTCCCTGGAGCATGGAACGCCGGCTGAAGAAAACCCGGGGCGCAATGTCGCCCGTCATCGCCCTTTGCAGGAGGTCGCCGGCCCGGTGCGCCCGCGCCCTCATGTCGATGTGGGGATAGGTGAGATAGCTGCAGAGGACGTCCACCCGTCCGGCGAATGCCGGGGCCACATTGGCGTGGAGATCGAGAGTGCAGCAGATGGGAACGTGCGTGATCTCGCGCAGGCGGCGGACCACTTCGCCCTCCGCATCCTCATGGGTGTCGCTGACCATGGCGCCGTGAAGGGCCAGCGCAATGCCATCGACGGGCTGCGACTGCTCCAGACCTTCCGTGATGAGGCCGACGACGTGTTCGAAGGCGTCATCCGTCACCCTGCCCAGGGGATTGGCCATGGCGGCAACGGTGAAGACGAGCTCCCAGCCATGGTCAAGGGCAGCGTCCATGTAGCCTGCGATCTCGGTGTTGGTGTTCTCGAGGCGCGACATGATCTCGTCGCCACCACGGGCAAGCACCAATCGCTCGAAGGCGGCAAGATCGGTGCCCAGACGCGCAAAGGTGTTGGTCTCGTGCATGAACTGGGCCGTCAACACGCGAAAGGTCAACGCCGGCGCTCCGGGGAGAGGCCAGTCCAGTACTGACGCGCAAAGGCCAGATAGCCCGCAATGACATGGCCGTGGCGCGGAGCGATGCGCTCGCACGCCTTGTGGAGGGTGTGGAAGGGAATGGACGGGAAGACGTGGTGCTCGGTGTGATAGGGCATCTGCCAGGCGAGCCAGCGCACCGCTGCGTTGGTCCTGATGGTGCGCGTGTTGTCGAGCATGTTGGCGTCGAAGGGAAGCAGCGTGTGCTCGGCCATGAGATAGAGCCTGAGTGACCAGGCGGAAAGAGCAAGGGGAATGATCCAGTAGAGAAGCGGCGCCGGATCGATCGCCCAGGCAGCTGTGGCAAGGATCGCGCCATAGCCGGCAAGATAGATCCGCGCCTGGAGAATGCAGGCCCGGCGGGCCGCATCATCGGGCACGAAGCGGTCCGTCACCCGGCCGGCCGCATGGCGAACCAGGGTCTTGAGGAAACTCCACCAGAAGGACTCAAGGCCGGAAAGATAGAAAAGGAAGGAAAGGCGCGACGCCGGCTTTGGTGTGTCGAGTTCGGGATCGGCGCCCTCGATGTGCGTGAAGCGATGATGTTCGAAGTGAAAGTACCGGAACCAGGTCGAGGGCAGGAAGATGACGAACCCGGCAACCCAGGCTACCGCATCGTTGAGCCATTGCGAGCGAAAGGCCGTGCGGTGAATGCTCTCGTGGAGGGGACAGAAGAGAAAGGTGAGCAGGACGCCGAGAACGAGCTCGGCCGGAACCAGGAGCCACCACGTGCCGGCCACCAGCCAGACCAGAACCGCGGCGACGGCAATGGCGCCAAGGTGGGAGGCAAGCTGGAGCAGTCCCTTGACATCCGAACGCCTGGAGAGTGCGCGGACCTCGCGGAAGGAACAGATGTCCCTGACGGCGACAAATCCTTCCATCAGGCCGCCCGGCCGTAGAAGCCACGGCGTTCCGCGGCGCTGAACACGACGCCAGGACGATCAAAATAGGAGAACACCGCAATCAGGCGGTCGATCTCGCCAACGACCGGTGTCACGCGATGCGCCGTGTTCCGGCCCCTGAAGACCGACAGGGTTCCTGCCTGCTGGACGTGCGTGCACCTTGCCGCATCCCTGCCTTCAAGAAGGCGGGCCACGCCATCGAGGTCATCCTGGGCCAGATGAGGACGGTACTCGAGATGACCGCCGTCCTGCGGCGCCTGGATGAGAAGCGTGGTGGTGAACTCCGAGCGATCAAAGTGCCATCCCAGTCCCTCGCCGTCCCGGTAGCCCATGACATTGACCCTGGCAAGCGGGTCATCCATGAGATGAAGGCGGGGTTTTCCCATGATTCGGGCCAGAAAGTCCCGGAGTGGCGGCCACTCGTAGAGGGCATGCACGAAACTCCCGGTGATCTGGTCATCGCACACCGTCCGGCCGGAGGTCTCCTGGAGTGCCAGCGCCGGGTGGTCAGCGGCGATGCATGAGGGCGTGTCGGTGAAGTAGATGTTGTGACGCCGGGAATGAAAGAAGGACTGCTCGCGCACGAGAGGCAGGAGTTCCGCCGCCGCTCTGGCGATCGTCGCGGTCCTGACAAGGCCCGGCAGACTGCTGAGACCCAGCGTCGCCAGCTCTTCGCGACACCTGTCGATCAGGGGTTGGCGGTGCCGGGGTTGATCGAGGGGATAGCGTTCGAGGTCGAGGTGCTCATGGACAGCACTGGCGGTCTGAACGTCACTGGTGCGGTTCTGCATCCTGTCGTCCGTTGTCAATCGAGGCTGGGACGGATCCCCAACTCCAGTCTGTTGCATGCGGATTTGGTCACGCACATTATACACGAACAGGTATCGGAGCGGGAGTGATGGCCGGAACAGACGGGGGTCTCGGCTCCGAGAAGATTCTTCTGCCCAAGGATGTTGCCCTCAAGGCCGAGGACGTGGGTCTCATAAAGGCCCGCATGGCGCCTGCCCGTCTCGTTGTCCTTGCCGTCATGGGGGGCGGATTCATCGGCCTGGGCGCCATGGCCGCCATCACCATATGGACAGGACTCGATCACGTTCCGTTCGGCCTCATGCGCATGGCCGGCGGGATCGGTTTCACTCTGGGGCTGATTCTGGTTGTCCTGGGGGGCGTGGAACTCTTCACCGGCAATGTTCTCATGATCATGTCGATCGCCAGCGGCCGCATGAGACTGCGGACCCTGATGCGGGCGTGGAGCCTCGTCTTTGTCGGGAACACCTTTGGAGCGGTGGCTGTTGCCGTGCTGGTGTTCCTCGCCGGACACCACGAACTCGACAATGGTGAGGCTGGCCGTGTCGCCGTGCGCATCGCCGCTGCCAAGGCCGAACTTCCCTTCATGCAGGCCTTCTTCCTCGGTGTGCTGTGCAATGCCCTGGTGTGCCTGGCGATCTATCTGTGCTACGGCGCCGCATCGACGACGGACAAGATCCTCGCCATTCTGCTTCCCATCGCCACCTTCGTTGCCGCCGGTTTCGAGCATTCCATCGCCAACATCTACTTCTTCACACTGGCACTGTTGATCAATGATCTGGGCATTGCCGACGCAACTGTCAGTATCTCGGGCGCCATCAGCAATCTCGTGCCGGTGATTCTCGGGAATATTGTCGGCGGTGGTGTCCTTGTCGGTCTTGTCTACTGGTTCGTCTACGTCTACAGCGTTCGCAAGTGACCGCCCGGCCTCTAGGACCGGGGACGCAGGTTCAGGGGATCGTAGGCTGCCTCGCCCAGGACCCGTGCGGGCCGAGGCGTGCCGAGGATCATGACTTCGAGCGATGCGTCCGGCCGGGCGGCCTCCCGCGTCACCCAGGCAAAGCCCAGGATTCTGCCCGTCCGGTTCCCCCGGGCGATTGAACTGACGGCGCCCACACGCGTCCCCTCCATGAGGACCGCCTCGCCGGCGTGGCCATCGCAGTCGTCGCCGTCCTCCACCTCAAGGTAGGCGCAGGCCCACTTGAGGGGCCGGGAGAGACACTCGACAGTCGCCTGACGGCCAACAAAGGCACCCTTGTCGAGCGTGACGAAACGCATCATGCCGGCTTCGGGCATGGTGACCTCGTTGGTGAGTTCAGTTCCCCCCCGGAAGGCCTTCTCCAGGCGCATAGCATTCATGGCAAATGACCCGTAACGTCCCATACCGTGCGGCGCCCCGGCATCGATGAGTGCATCGTGAACCGCCGGCAGGGCGTTCCGGTGGCAGTGAAGTTCCCAGCCCAATTCCCCGACATAGGAAAGCCGCAAGGCCCACACCGGGTGACCGGCGATGGCCATGCATCGAACCGTCATCCATGGAAAGGAGGCGTTGTCGAGTGCACCGCCGGTGACTGCAGCCAGGATGTCGCGCGACCGCGGACCCTGGAGGGAGAGTCCCGCCCATGTGGCCGACCGGTTGATGACCGTGACGCCCCGGCAGACGGGCAGTTGGTCAAGCAGACGCTGTTCCTGAGCGGCTGAGGCAACGAGCAGGAAGCGTTCGGCCGCCATCCTGACGATGACGAGTTCGGTCTCGATGCGACCGGCCGGATTCAGCATGTGGGCAAGGACGATGCCGCCGTCCCTGCCTGGCAGGCGGTTGGCGACCAGACCATCGAGCCGGGACGCCGCCGTGCAGCCCGCCACCTCGATCCTGGCGAAGGCGGTGATGTCCATGAGACCTGCCCGGGAGGCGACCGTCCGCACCTCTGCGGCCACGAAGTCGTCGACAACGGTGCGACGAAAGGAATGGTGATCCGCCGCGGCCGCACCTCCGGCGGCAAACCAGCGGGGTCTTTCGTGACCGGAAACCTCCTCGAAGACGGCCCCGGCTTCGACGTTCCGATCGTGGACCGGCGAGGGTCTGACCGGGCGTCCGGCGTGCCTGTTGAGGTCGGGAAAGGGAACTTCGTGGCGCAGGCAATAGTCTTCCCTCGCCTTGATCACCTGCCATTCTCTCGTCGCCCAAGATCCGTAGCGTCGCGGATCGAAGGCGTTCATGGAGAGATCGGCGGTGCCGTGGACGATCCATCGCGCCAGTTCCCGGGCAAGACCGGGTCCCCAACCGATGCCGATCTGCGTGCCACAGCAACACCAGTAGTTTCTCACGCCAGGGACCGGACCGATCAGCGGATTGCCATCCGGGGGATGGGAAATGGCACCGTGGACAGTTCGGCGTATTCCAATGTCGCTCAGGACCGGCATGCGCTCCATGGCGTTTCGCAACCACGGCATGATGCGTTCGAAATCGGGTTCGAAGAGCTCGTTTTCCGCCTCCCAGGGGCAGTGCTCGATCCACACCGCATTGGGGTTGCGCTTCTCGTAGATTCCGATGAGACCCGATTTCTGTTCCATCCTGACGTATCCGGAGACCAGGTGGTCGTCGCGCACCACGGGTAGTTCGCGCTCGAGATCGAGAAACCGGGGAACCGTATCGGTGACGAGGTAGTGATGGGTCATCGAGGTTGCCGGAATGTCGATTCCGTTCCACGCGCCGATCTGCCTCGCATAGGTGCCGGCGGCATTGACCACATGTTCGCACGTGATGACGCCCCTGTCGGTCGTCACCTTCCATTCGTCGTGCGGACCCCGGGCGATGCCGGTCACACGGCAACGGCGCACGATCTTCACTCCCTCGCGGCGTACCACCGTGGCAAAGGCCTGGACGACTCCGGAGGGGTCGACGTGACCGTCGTCGGGGGTATGGAGAGCGCCCAGGACTCCGTCGAGATTGTAGAAGGGGTGAAGGGCACGGATGCGGTCCGGACCGACAAGTTCCATGGCGAATCCCAGGGATGTGCCCACGCCAAGGGTATGGCGCAGCCAGTCCATCTCGTCTTCCCTGTAGGCGAGACGAAGGGACCCGCACCCATGCCAGGTCACCGGCTGTCCCGATTCCCGTTCGAGGTCACCCGAATAGAGGCGGATGTTGTAGTCGACGCACTTGCCCAGCGTGAGGCTTGATGTCGAATGGGTGATCTGTCCTGCGGCATGCCACGTCGAACCGGATGTGAGTTCGGCCTTTTCCAGGAGAACCACGTCCCGGCAGCCCTCGGCGACGAGCCCGTGGGCAAGACCGGTTCCCATGATGCCGCCACCGATAATGACGATACGTGCGGTTCCGGGGATGGCGGTGGCCATCGATGGAGACCGGGTCACTCTCGGGAGAGAGCCAGGATCATGGAGATCTGACACAACGGCAAACCGGTCTCTTCGGCCCACGCATTGAAGGCGGCAGCGACCTGGCGCCTTGCGGCCTTGCCCGTGGGCGGGCGGGTGACGATGTCGTTGTCGATCAGCGCCCCGACCACATCGCCGGTCAGCACGAAGGTGTCCTTTCCCGCCATGCGGAGGAAGGAAGGACCCGAGTTGCCGCCGAGCTGTCTGAATTCCTTCGCCAGAACCTCCCACAACCCGACGATGTCGTCGCCTGGCCAACCGGCGATCCACGATCCGAATCCGCCGTGTTCCGCGGACCTGGCAACCATGGACGTGGCATTGCTGCGAACCGCGCAGATCTTGGTCCAGTGGCGAATGAGAGCCCGGTTGGCCATCAGATCGTCGAGATCCTCGTCGCTCATCATGGCCACCCTCTTCGGCGCGAAGCCGTGGAAGGCGTCTTCGAAAGCGGGCCACTTCGAATCGACGAGAGCATGCTTGAGACCGGCGCGGAAAATGCGCTGCGACATCATCGAGAGGTATCGATCATCGCCTGTATCGGCAAGGTCCGCCGTCGTTTTCGGCAGGGGGAGTCGGGCCTGGAGAGTCCGGCGCCCACCGGAGCGGATCGTAGCCCGCTCGAGCAGGGGACCGAAGGGAACCATCAGGCAGGCCTGAACGACGCCACCGCGGCGACAGCCGCATCCCGCAGCAACGCATGATCGGCGACCGCGAGTACCATGTCATAGCCTCTCTCGAACATTGCCGTGGGGCTGTCGAAGGGCGCTGGAATACCACCGAGCAGGCGTCCCGACTCCCTGATGCGGCGTTCCGCCTCGTCCAGCAGATCCCGGGCTTCCGCAGACGTCTGGTCGTGAAGCCGGTCGATACTGCTCGAAAGATCGTTGCGGCCGATGAAGAGAACATCGATACCCTCGACACCGCCGATGTCGGAAAGATTGCCGACAGTCTCCTCGGTTTCGACCTGGCTCAGCACAAGGACATCCTCACCGCGGTTGCGGATGAAAGCATCCTTTTCGTAGCCGTAGCGGGCGGCCCGGACGTTGCCGGGAGCAATCCCGCGCACCCCGAGCGGCGGCAACCTGCAGGCGGCCACCACCTGTGAGGCCGCCTCGGCGGTCTCGACGAGTGGCACCATGATGCCGTCGATGCCGGTATCGAGAGCCTTCTTGATGAACTGGGTGTCGTTGTCCCTCACCCGCATCATGGCTGTTTCGGTGCCGCCCGAACGGATGGCCTGCAGCTGGGTGATGGCGGACAGGGCGTCGCCTGGACCGTGTTCCTGATCAATCATGATGAAGTCGAAACCGGCGCCGGCCATGATTTCGGTGGCGATCGGACTTTCCATGTTCACCCAGGCACCGAGCTGCTTCGCGCCGCCCTGCATGGCATTGCGAATGAGATCACCTGTCGGCACGGTCACTGTCTCCCTGGGTCTGTGTTCCCTTGGCGTTGCCGGCTGCGACCGGTCGCAGCAGGAACGCCGGAACGAACGGGCCTTCGCCGAAGGGAACGGTTCCGGCGTCTTCCATCTCCGTCACCTGGGCTTCGCCCTGGGCGGCCTCGCGACGACGTGCCTTCGCACCGTCCCTTTCCCAGGTCCGCCGACCGCGGCGGCGACTCCCCTCGGGGCGGTCGGGTGCGCAGGTGAGGTCGGTGTGGCGGATACCCTCGATCTCGACCACCGGCAACTGACGGGAAATGAGCCTGGCAATGGCATCGAGCCCATCGCGGTCTTCGGGCGTCGCCAGCATGTAGGAACAGCCCCTCATGCCGGCGCGGCCGGTGCGACCGATGCGGTGGACATAGTCCTCGGCGTTGACGGGAACGTCGTAGCAGATGACATGGCTGACACCGAAGATGTCGATGCCCCTGCCGGCCACGTCGGTACACACCATGGTTCGGGAATCACCGTTCCTGAAAGCAGCCAGAGCGGTTTCCCGGTCGTGCTGCGACATGTCGCCCTGCATGCGCACGGCATCGATGCCGCCGCGAACCAGTGACCCATGAAGAGAATCGACATCCCGCTTGCGATTGGCGAAGACCATGGAGCTTGTCACCTCCTGCATGTCCAGGAGACGGCGCAACGCCCGTTTCTTCTCGCGACCATCCTCGACGATGACGAGAGACTGATCCACGGTGTCGGCCGGCGAGTCCGGAGGAGCCACCGCCACTTCCCTGGGATTGTGCAGAAATCTCTCTGCCAGCTTGCGGATCTCTGCGGGCATCGTCGCCGAGAACATCAGAGTGTGGCGAAGCGGCGGCAACATGGTGCAGATGCGCTCGACATCGGGAATGAACCCCATGTCGAGCATCCTGTCGGCCTCGTCGATGACGAGGTGCTTGACGCCCATCATCAGAACCTTGCCACGCTCGACCATGTCGAGCAGGCGCCCGGGCGTGGCGATCAGGATGTCCACATGACCTGTCAGCGCCTGCTCCTGGGCCCTCATGTCGTTGCCTCCGACAAGCAGCGCCGCCTCAAGCTCGGTCTGGCTGGCGTAAATGCGGAAGTTCTCCATGGTCTGCTGCGCCAGCTCGCGGGTTGGCGAGATGATAAGCGCCCGCGGCATGCGCATGCGCGCCCTGCTCCCCATCAGGATGTCGATCAGCGGCAGGACGAAAGCCGCTGTCTTGCCGGTTCCGGTCTGCGCACAACCGAGGAGATCACGCCCTTGCAGGGCGACCGGGATGGCTTTCTGCTGGATTGGTGTGGCTTCGTGGTAACCGGCTTTCGCGATTGCCGTCAGGACTTCGGGACTAAGTCCCAAGTCTTCGAATTTCATGCCTGTCCCTAGTTCCTGGTCGAGTGTGGCCATGATGGCGGAAACACAACGGCCGCCCCGTAGGGCGGATACTCCGTTGATGCGGTCGAGGTCAACCAGCGTCCTCAGACCAAGGGCGGGAAAATGATGGGGGTGGGATCGGTTTCGTCCGGATCGCGACGCGGGAAGGCACCGATGGCGGCGGCCCTCACAGCCTGGTGGAATGAGGGAGAGTCTGGCATGAGCGCTGCCGTGGCCGTGGCCCGTGCCGTGGCGACGGCCCGTCCATCGTGGCACAGGGCCATCACGACGTCGGCCTGGCCGGCAATTGGCGTCATGTCACCGTCGCAAGCGCTGTCCGCCGGCTCGGCGGACGGTGCGTGGACCACGAGAGCCAGGTGGAAGACGCGATCACGCGAACCCGGACGATCGATTGTGAGAGCAGAGAAAGGCATCCAGGAGATATCCTCGAGCGCCGCCACGGCTTCTCCAGCCCATCGGTCATCCCCGTCGGCCGCAACCACCCGAATGACGAGTCCTTGTGGCGACGACGCGATCCAGTCCAGAAGTCCCGGCGACCATAGTGGCGCCTGATCGACATGGGTCACGAATGTCCGCGATCCGTCGCCGGCGCATCCCATGAGAGCGAGGGCAAGACCCATCGCCGCCACGAGTTTCAAGGGCTTGAGGTTAGATATCAAGGTCACCGACATTGCCGGCATGCTGCCTGATGAAATTGAACCGCTCCTCGGGACGACGCCCCATCAGGTTCTCCACGACTCGCAGTGTCCGTGTCCGGTCGTCGTCCGCGATCTCGACGCGGAGCAGAAGACGACTGGCCGGATCCATGGTTGTCTCCTTCAGCTGGGCAACCGGCATTTCGCCGAGGCCCTTGAAACGGCTGATTTCCACCCTGCCCCTGCCGTTGAAATGTCTTTCAAGAAGATCGTCCCGATGCTCATCGTCGCGAGCATAGACGATATCGGTGCCGCGTGACAGGCGATAGAGGGGCGGCACGGCAAGGTGAAGCCGTCCCTGGTGAACGAGTTCGGGGATCTCCCGGTAGAAGTATGTGATGAGCAGAGAGGCGATGTGTGCGCCATCGACATCGGCATCCGTCATGATGACGATGCGGTCGTAGCGCAGATCCTCGTCGCGATAGTTGTTGCCGACACCGCATCCCAGGGCCTGCGAAAGATCCTTGAGTTCCTGGTTGGCGCGCTTCTTGTCGGCGGACGCGCTGGCAACGTTGAGAATCTTGCCGCGCAGGGGCAGCACGGCCTGGGTCTCCCGGTTGCGAGCCTGCTTGGCGGACCCACCCGCCGAATCGCCCTCGACGAGGAAGAGTTCGGTTCCATGTGGTTCGCGGCGCGAACAGTCCGCCAGCTTGCCCGGCAGGCGCAGCTTGCGCGCCGGGGCCTTGCGCCTGATTTCCCTCTCTTCACGGCGGCGCTGCCGTTCGCCGTAACGCTCGAGGGCCACACGCAGCAACTCGTTGGCGCTTTCCGGATCACCGGCGAGGAAATGATCCACATGATCACGAACCGCGCTCTCGATGAGTCGCGTCATCTCAGGATTGACCAGTTTCTCCTTTGTCTGTCCCTGGAATTGCGGGGACCTGACGAATGCCGACAGAAGAATGACGGCCCCGCCGGCGACATCGTCGGCCGAGAGCTTGTCGGCCTTCCTTGCTCCCACTCTTTCGCCATAGGTGCGCAGGGCCCGGGTGAGGGCGTTGCGGATACCGCTTTCATGGGTGCCGCCCTGGAGCGTGAAGACGGTGTTGCAGTAGGTCGACACGTAACCTTCGCTGTCAGCCGGCCACGAGATGGCCCATTCCACCCTGCCCGCATCATCTGCAAGGGAGGCGGTGCCGACGAAGGGCCTGGCGTTGATGGAAGCACGATTGCCAAGAAGAACTTCAAGGTAATCGGCGATTCCGCCCGGGAACCTGAAGACGGCTTCTCCGGGTATCGTGCTATCGACGAGAGCCGGATCACACGTCCAGCGAATCTCGATTCCCTTGAAGAGATAGGCCTTGGATCGCGCCATCCGGTAAAGGCGCGCCGGCCTGAAGGCGGCGGTGGCACCGAAGATCTCGGGGTCGGGATGGAAACTCACCCTTGTGCCGCGCCTGTTGGAGACCCTGCCCGCCTCCTCGAGATCCGTCACCGGTTCTCCACGCCGGTAGCTCTGACGCCACAGTGTGCGCTCTCGCGCGACCTCGACCGTCAACCTGTCGCAGAGCGCATTGACGACACTGATGCCGACACCGTGGAGACCACCGGACGTGGTGTAGGCATCGCCGGAAAACTTGCCGCCCGAATGCAGCATCGTGAAGATGACCTCGAGGGCAGACAGCGAACGATTCTTCGGGTGGGGATCCGTCGGTATGCCCCTGCCGTTGTCCTGGATGGAACACGTACCGTCGGCGGCCAGTTCGACATCGATGCGATTGGCAAAGCCCGCGACAGCCTCGTCCATGGCATTGTCGAGAACCTCGGCAAAGAGATGGTGGAGACCGTGCTCATCCGTGCTGCCGATGTACATGGCCGGGCGCCGCCGCACGGGATCGAGACCTTCGAGGACCTCGATGTCGTCTGCGGTATAGCTTGATCCCGGCCCGGGCAGACTGTCGAAGAGATCATCCATCGCTCGAGGCGGACCATAACGCGAACATTGTCGGGTTTGCAAGGGTCCGCACAACTCCATATGGTGGAAAGAACCATGACGGTCTCCAAAACCGTGCGGAATGGAGCTGGCTCCAGCGCGTTGACGGCAACACCACTGCCAGTGTTGGCGCGTTCTGCTAGGGTGAAGATCAATCGCGTCCGGAGCCGGTCATGAGGGACATGAGGATCCACCCTCTGTATTTCGCGTTTGGTGCTTTCAGGAGGACCTGGTCGGGCATCGATTCCATTCTGCGTCTGTCCTGGTTCCCGGTCCTGCTTGTTGCCGTGGCAGTCCACTTGCTGACCCCCGGCACTCCCGTCTCCGGAGGCACCGGCATGCCGCCCGACGGCATTCTGCGCCTTGCCATCATCGCCATTGCCGGCCTCATGGTGCAGGCCATGATCGCTGTGGCGTGGCACCGCACCATGCTGGCCGGGTTCGACCCGTCGAAGGTGCGCATCTACGTCCGTTTCGGGTTCCGCGAGTTTCTCTACGGCATCATTGCCGTCTTCCTCGCCATCATCGTGGTCATGGGCCTCTACGTGGTGACCGGAGTGGTGGCCACTCTTCTGGCTACCACGCTGGGAGTGACCGGTCCCGTGTGGCAGATGTTGGCCTTTCTGATCGGCATGGTGCCGGCCATCCTCATCGTCGCCCGGTCCTCCCTTGTGCTCCCGTCAATTGCCGTGGGCCAGGGGGCGGATCTCATTCGCAGTTGGCAGGTCACCCGGGGCCATGGAGCCCAGATATCGGCAACGCTGATCCTCGTCTGCCTGCCGCTGGTGGTCGTCAGTATCGTCCTGCTTCACCTGAGCGGCATGTTCGTCGAGCGCGGTTTCGGTGACATTGTCGGGCTGGTCGTGAACTACGTGAACATGATCGTCAACATCGTGATGATGTGCTTCGTGGTGACAACGCTGAGCCTGTTCTTTGCCGAACTCCATCGCGACAAGGCCGACGAGGATCCGCAGACGTGATCGCCAATCCTCCACCATGGCCTGGTGGCGCCCGCTGCGCCGTCGCCTTCACCTTCGACATGGACGCCGATTCCATTCTTCATCTCGGCTTCCACCGCACGGCCGACACCAGGGTGGCCGCACTGTCTGCCCTGCGCTACGGACCCGAGGTCGCCGTGCCGCGGCTCGTCGACATCTACGCGGAATTCTCCATGCGCCAGACATTCTTCCTTCCGGCATGGTGCATCGAGCGGTATCCGGCAGCGGTGGACACGATCCTCGAGGGCGGCCACGAGATCGGCCATCACCACTACCTCCACGAACACGCCAACGAGATGCCGGCGGCCGAAGAACGCTCCTGGTTCGAGCGCAGCCTCGACGTCATCGTCCGGGCAACGGGCCAGAGGCCGGCCGGCTACCGCGCCGCCACCTACCGTTTCTCGCGCAACACGCTCGACATCCTCATCGATGCGGGCATCCGCTACGACGCCTCGCTCTTTGGCGACGATGTGCCTTATGTGCTCGCGAATGACCGCGGGTCGGTTGTCGAGCTGCCGAGCCACTACGGTCTCGACGACTGGCCTCATTTCCAGTTCTCCCGGGATTTCCAGACCCTGATGCCAATCAAGTCGGCGGCAGAGGCACACAGGGTCTTCCGTGAGGAGTTCGACGCCGCCTGGGAGTACGGCGGCCTGTGGATTTCGGTGTGGCACCCCTTCCTCAGCGGCCGCCTCGCGCGGACCCGGGAGATGAGGAATCTCATCCGCTACATGCATGACAAGGGGGACGTCTGGTTCGCCACCCTCGAGGACATCGCCTCCCATGTCAGGCGCCTCGAGGAGAGCGGCTCCTGGACACCGCGGCGCGACCGTCTTCCCTACTACCCGGGGCCCATTCCGGAACTCGGTGACGCCGAGTCTGGGAACGTCGAGCCGACGTGAAGACGACTGATCCGATGTCGTGTTCCGGAAAGGGAATGTCGCAAACGCGCAAATGCCGACCGGCATTCGGTGCATGGTTCGGGGTGGCTAGTCGGATTCGAACCGACGGCCTCCTGGACCACAACCAGGCGCTCTAACCGACTGAGCTATAGCCACCACAACGACCTGCCGTTCTCTACGACGCCAGCCGTCTCCTGGTCAACCCGACACTCCGGACCTGCCATGATTCCTGCTGACAATCTCCAGAACATGGGCTCCGAGACCGCATTTGCCGTTCTCGCCCGCGCCAACCAGCTCGCGGCCGAAGGGCGCGACATCATCAATCTCGGGATCGGCCAGCCGGACTTCCGCACGCCGGACCATATCGTCGAGGCGGCGGTCAAGGCCCTGCGCGACGGCCATCACGGGTATACGCCGGCTCCGGGCATGATGCCCCTGCGCGAGGCGGTGGCGGCCGACATCCTGAAACACCGTGGCGTCGAGGTGTCTCCGGAACAGGTCATGGTGGTTCCGGGAGGCAAGATGACGATGTTCTTTGCCATCCTCATGTTCGGTCAGCCGGGCCACGAGATCCTCTATCCCAATCCGGGATTTCCGATCTACGAATCCATGATCCGCTATACCGGCGCCACGGCCGTTCCCATCGAGCTTCACGAGGACAGGCTGTTCTCCTTCAGCGCCGACGAGGTGCTCTCGAAGCTGTCGGACCGCACACGGCTGGTCATCATCAACAGTCCCGGCAATCCGACCGGCGGCGTCATCGACGACGATGAACTCGACCGCCTCGTCGCCGGTCTCGAGGACTTCCCCGAGACGGCCGTGCTGTCCGACGAGATCTATTGCCGCCTTGTCTTCGACAACAGGGCCCACCGCAGCCTGCTTGGCTATGAATCGATCCGCGACCGTCTCATCCTGCTCGACGGCTGGTCCAAGACCTACGCCATGACCGGCTGGCGGGCCGGCTACGGCGTGTGGCCCAGAAGCCTGCTGGACGACATCGACAAGATGATCGTCAACGCCAACTCGTGCACCAACGCGGCAACCCAGATGGCCTGCATTGCCGCCCTCACCGGCCCGCAGGACAGTGTCGAGACCATGCGCCAGGCCTTCGAGGAGCGCCGCGGGGTGATCATCGACCTGCTGAACGCCATCCCGGGATTTCACTGCGTCATGCCCGGTGGAGCGTTCTATGCCTTCCCCAACATCGCCGGAACGGGACGCAATTCCTGGGAACTCGGACAGGCGCTCCTCGAAGAGTGCGGCGTGGCCACGGTCCACGGCACCAGCTTCGGCGCCATGGGCGAGGGATTCCTGCGCCTCTCCTACGCCGCGTCCATGGACAACATCCGCGAATCCGCCCGCCGCATGGGCGACTATCTCAGCTGAACCGGGCAGGGCCAGACCGCTGGGGCAGGCTCGCGTAACGGGAGTCCTTCGGGAGCGGCCCGTCTGTCAGGTCGGACTGAGACAGGGTTGCGGCCATCGCGCCGTATGAGGCGGACCACGGAGTTGTTCCGGCGTCGGAAAGACCGGACCGACGTGTCGCCACAAGACCCGAACCCGATAACGAAATGCGAAGTTGGCCTGGTTGCCTAAAGCACCTCTTTGAAGTAGCGCACGGCAAACTGGACCAGACTGCGCATCGGAAACAACACGGATGAGGCATCTCCAATCCTGCCCCGTCGCACTCCTTCTTCAGTGACGTACTGTTGTCCTACAGCGGGGAAGTGAGCACCGTTGTCGTCCGCAACATTCCGCACGTCCACCCATGCGCGATTTCCATTCTCCAGCACCGGAAATCGCGAGGTCTTGACTCTTCGCCTGTCGACCAGTGACTCGGCGAAGTGCAATGCGGTGCATCGATTGAAACCCACTCCGAGCAGCAAGACACGGCAGTCGAGGTTGTAGAGCTTCTCGAACGGCCCGCCCGGACCTTCCGAAAACGCCAGGGGGTGTTCACTGACAATTCCTGGCGCGGCAACACCGCGGGCACAAACGGACTCTACCGGGTGATTGCTCCTCAGGGTGTTTGGCCAGTTGCGGAAGCTTTCGCATATGGCACCCATGGTGGTAGGCGTCGTCCGGGCATCGAAGACCGGAAGATGCTCTCGCACGTCCTCCAACCAGGCCTCCGGCAGTCGAGGACTCGTCCATGTCGCAGGATCCGTGCAATGAGGCGTCGCGGCCGGCATGACCAGCGTACCGCTTTCTCCGAGTGCGCAGAGCAGTGCGCGAACCACGGTCGGAGCCCCGCCGACAACCCAGCCGATCGAACTCAGCGAGGAGTGGACCAGCAAGGTCATTCCGTGTGTGACGCCTATCGTCGCAAGATCCATCCGGAGACTGGCTTGCGTCCTGGGCTGCCCTTCGAACGACCTCATCGTCGTGACCCAGGTGACTCTCGCGAGGCACTCTTGCGCCGGGGCCTGCACCACCGGCGGCCCGCACGGGATGGTTCGTCCAGACGGGCTGAACGGCACGCAGACAATCGGCACGCGGGTTCCCGGGCGAAACCGCTGGTCGATACTCTCGTATGGTACGTCTGTTTCTTCATGACTTGGCCAACCCGTATCGTCCCCCCCGACAATGCGTTCCTCACGCGAGTTCCGCCGGTCGAGGACATGACACTTAGTGCCTCTCTGCCCTTCATTCTGCGTTCCCTTTCTGCGACAGGATCGATCGTCCCAACTCAACACGACCGAGAACTTCAGGCGGTTCATGCGCAACAACCGGCTTTCCCGCCGCATTTTCCAAAGCCATGACGATATCCTCGATCACCGATGCCGAGTCTGGAACAAGATTGTCTCGCGGCCAGGCCGCATCGCCTCTTTCGCAAACTGAAAATGGACTATTGGGTTCTGAATCGTGACCGCCGGTACTGCGCCGAATCTTGACCTCACTGCGTTGACGGATAGAGTTGTTGAAACCAGAGAAACCGGGAGACTGGGCCGTGACGACATTCGATAATCTGAAGCGAGATTTCTCCGAGGGGCGCGTCGACCGGCGTGACTTCATCCGACAGGCAACGGCCATGGGCATGGCTGCGGCCATCCCGGCCGGCATCGTCGCACAAGAGGCAAGGGCAACGGAGCCCAGGCGCGGCGGGCTGTTCCGGTCGGCGGTGCGTGGCGGCGCCACGTCGGACAGTATCGACGGTGCGGCGCTGCTCGACACGCACAACATCATGACATCCTGGACCTGCCGCAACAACCTGACGGAAGTGGCCCCGGATGGAAGCATTGTCGGGGAACTCGCAGAAAGCTGGGAAGCCTCGGCGGATGCCGCCACCTGGGTCTTCACTTTGCGCAACGGCGTCGAATTCCACAACGGCAAGTCCCTCGATGCGGACGATGTGATTTTTTCGATCAATCATCATCGCGGCGTGGACTCGACATCGGGCGGATCAGGCGCCGTCGCCAGCATCGACAGCATCGAGGCGGACGGCAAGGACAAGGTCGTGTTCAACCTCTCGGGCGGCAGCGCGGACTTTCCCTTCCTGATGGCCGACTACCATCTGACCATCGTGCCTGACGGAACCGATGCAGCCGGTTGGGAGTCAGGCATCGGAACCGGCCCCTACATTCTGACGGCCTGGGAACCGGGAATTCGCTCGGCCGGCACGCGCAATCCCAACTACTTCAAGGAGGGGCGCCCGTACTTCGACGAGTGCGAAACACTGAACGTCGGTGACACGACGGCGCGGATGACTTCGCTTCGGACTGGCGAAGTCGATGCCATGGAGGAACCGGAACTCAAGGGAGTCGACCTGCTTGCGGAGATTCCCGGTCTGGGCGTGAAGGAAGTCGGCGGAACAAAGCATTTCACGTTCCCGATGCATACCGACGTAGCGCCCTTCGACAACAACGATGTGCGACTGGCGCTGAAGTACGCCGTCGATCGCGAGGCCATCCTCAATACCATCCTGCGGGGCCATGGGTATCTTGGAAACGATCATCCGATCGGGGCAAGCCAGCGCTACTTTGCGGCCGATCTGCCCATACGCGAGTACGATCCCGACAAGGCCAAGCATCACCTGAAACAGGCGGGTCTGGACGGCCTCACGATCCCGTTGCACGCCGCGGACATCTATGCCGGTGGCATGGACAGTGCGATTGTCTTCAGCGAGAGCGCCGCTGCCGCGGGAATCACGCTCGAGATCGTCCGCGAACCGATCGACGGTTACTGGTCGAATGTCTGGATGCAGAAGCCGTTCAGCGTGTGCTACTGGGGCGGGCGTCCGACGTCGGACTGGATGTTCTCGACCGCCTACGCTGCCGAAGCCAGCTGGAACGATACGAACTGGCAACACGACAGGTTCAACGAGTTGCTGGTTGCGGCGCGCGGTGAACTGGATGATGAGAAGAGACGTCAAATGTATCACGACATGCAACAGATTTGCCGGGACGAGGGTGGCGTTGTCGTTCCGGTCTTCGCCAACTGGCTCCTCGGAGTGAACGACAAGGTCGCGACGCCGGAGCGCATTGCCGGCAATTGGCCCATGGACGGCGACAAGGCGCCGGAACGCTGGTGGTTCGCCGAGGACGCCGCCTGATCGTCTGCGTGCGTCTCGACACGGTGCCGTCGCCCCGGGATGAACCCGCGGGGCGACGGTTTCCTTCGGAGGTCTTGCCGTGACATCGGTGATCCATGGTCGGGCGAGAAAGCTCGGTGACGATATCGATACCGACCAGATGGCACCGTATCCCTTCGGACGGAACTGGGAAGAAGTGCGCGACCGGATACTTCCCGACCACCGAGGATTCGTCGAGTCGTTCCGGCCCGGTGACATCATTGTCGCAGGACGGAACTGGGGCTGCGGCTCCAGCAGGGAGCCGGCAACCGTCAACATGAAGTCCCTGGGCGCGGCCGCTATCGTCGCGGAATCCTTCGCCCGGATTTTCTTTCGCAACGGAATTGCGCTGGGCCTGCCATGCATCCCCTGCGCCGGGATTGCGTCTGCTTGTTCCGATGGCGACGAGATCGCGATCGATCTGGAAGCCGGTGTGGTCCGGAACCGAACGAGCGGACGTACGCTGCGGTTCCCCGCCTTTCCGGACACCATACGGACGATCCTCGCCGAAGGCGGCATCCTGGAGGTTCTGGGCAAGGCTCCCGTCGCCGGGATTGCCGCGCGATCATTCGACGAGCTCGAACCAGGCCAGACCATGGCCGAGAAAATCCTGGCCCGGGCCAGCGGGCGCACGAGGACCAGCCCGGGTGAACTGGTCGTCGCCGCGGCGGACCGGGCGATCCTGATCGAGTTCATGGTCTCCTGTGTCGAGCGCCTGACCGAGGCCGGAGTGCAGGACTTCTGGGACCCGGACAGGGTCTCCTCGGTCGCCACATTGCGGTTTCCGGCTCCCGATCCCGAAGCGGCCCGTGTCCACAGCCGGATGAGGGAGATCGCAGCCGAGAAGGGTGTCTCGTGCTTCTACGGTCATGAGGGAATCGTCAACCAGGTCATGGTCGAGAAGGGCGACGTGTTGCCCGGCAACCTCGTGTTCGGGACGGATTCGCACAGCACTTCCTACGGTGTCATGGGCGCCGCCGGAACAGGTCTCGGCATCACCGAAATGAGTTACGTTCTGGCGACCGGGCAACTCTGGATGCAGGTGCCGGAAACCATCCGGTTCTCCCTGGACGGTTCACCCGGACCAGGCGTCATGTCGAAGGACCTCATTCTGTATCTGTTGGGTCGGTACGGCGCCGATTTCGCGCAGTACAAGGCGATCGAGTTTGCCGGCGGCCTGGTTGACCGCATGAGCATCGCGAGCCGGTTCACCATGGCCAACATGGGCGTGGAGATGGGGGCCAAGTTCGCGATGTTCGAGGCCGATGCGAAGGTTGTGGACTACCTCCAAGGGCGGACCGATGCTCCCTTGGCCTCCTTCGGCCCCGATGAGGATGCCAGCTACGCGTTCGAGGCTGAGATCGATGTTTCCGCAATTTCCCCGCAAGTGGCCAAGCCTCACAGTCCCGCGAACGTAAGTCCGGTGGAAGACCTCGAGGGAATGGCGCTCGACCAGGTGTTTCTTGGTTCGTGCACCAATGCCCGGCTGGAAGACATCGCGATCGCCGCAAGAATCCTGAAAGGCCATGCCGTCGCTCCCACCACACGCCTGCTGGTAACACCGGCGTCGCGCCGCACGTTGCTGGACGCGGCACGGGCAGGTTATGTCGAAACCCTGCTGGCGGCGGGTGCCCACATCACCCCGTCGGGTTGCGGGGCCTGTCCCGGAGGGAGCAACGGGGTCCTTGGCGCTGGCGAAACGTGCCTTTCGACGTCCAACCGCAACTTCAGGGGTCGCATGGGCAGCCCTGACGCTTTCATCTATCTCGCATCTCCCGCGACGGCAGCAGCATCGGCGATTACCGGGAAGATCACGGATCCGCGAGAATTCTGGCGAGAATCCAGCCTGTCCTAGCGTCCCGCCGGGCACAGTGAGCATGACGATCACCGGGCCTGAGGTGCGTCAACCTGGTGCACCGGATGACGGATCGCCAATCTGGACCAGCCGCATCAGGGTCCCAGAGTCCAAACAGGTCCTGGCACGCCTGGGCGCTGATGGAAGCTTGCACATCCACACTGAGATCAAGGCTGCGGCGCACGCGTTGCGATGATGACCGTGCCTAGAACTCGAACACGCCCTTTCCCGTCGACTGCCTGTCAAACAGCCGATAGGCGCTTTCCGCCTCGTCCAGGGAGAACCTGTGGGTGAAGATGCGGTCGAGATCGATGCCGCGCTCGGCGATGTACCTGGCGCAATCTCCCTGATCGACGCTTGAGAACGTCCATGATCCCATGATGGTCAATTGTCGGCGCATGATGTCCTTCGAGACGTCAAGAGTCACCGACCCGCCTTCGCCGACAAAGCACGTGGTGCCCCAGGTTCGGGTCGAACGGACCGCCTGCACCCGTGCCTTCGGCGATCCGCTGCAGTCGATCGCGAGGCTGGCCCCCTCGCCGCGGGTCATTTCCCCGACCGCCTCGACCGGATCGATCACGCCTGGATCGATGGTTTCGGCAGCGCCGAACATCCGGGCCATCTCACGCCTTTCACGGGAGAGTTCCACGGCAATGACGCGCGCGCCCATCTCTGCCGCAAGCAGGACGACGCTGAGACCGACGGGTCCCTGGCCGAACACAACGATCGTGTCCCTTCCGGTCAGGTTCATGCGCTTGAGCGCTCTGAAGGCCGTGCCGGTCCCGCAGGCAATTGCTGCACCTTCCGAGAACGAGAGCGCTTCGGGCAGGACAACCAGTGTGTCCGCGGGCACGCACATGTAGGGGGCATGGGCTCCATGTGCCGTGGCGCCATAGACCACGAAGCCCCTGGAACAGAGTTGCTGCCATCCGGACCGGCAGGAGGAACAGAGTCCGCATCCGCTGTAGTGATGGCACATGACACGTTCGCCCAGCGCCAGTCGACCTTCAGGAACATCCTTGCCTCGGGCAACGACCACCCCGCAGGGCTCATGTCCGGCAATGACCGGGCCGTCGACAAGATCGAGACCCAGGGACCTGGCGCCTTCGGCGGCGCGATAGAAATGCAGATCACTTCCACACATGCCCGATGCCCTGATCTCCAGCACGACATCGCCCGGGCCAGGCTCCGGGTCTGGGAAGTGCATCAGTTCAAGAACGCGGTTTCCGTGGAATACGACACCCTTCAACGTCTCGACCTTTCGACTGGCCAGGCCCGCCGCTCAACACAGCAAGCCGAGATGAGAGATCCGTGCGTCCCGGGAAACTCCCTCGTGGCGCGCGGTTCGCCGGTGGAGCTATCCGATGACAAACGGGTTGTCCATGCTTTCGGCCATGGAGATCCAGACGCTCTTGGTCTGCAGGTACTCCCGGATCGCCTCTTGCCCGAGTTCCCTGCCCACGCCGCTCTTCTTGTATCCCCCGAATGGTGTGGTGAAGCTCACGGCCCTGTACATGTTGACCCAAACGGTTCCGGCCTGCAGCCGGTTCGCCATGGTGATGGCCCGGCGCATGTTTTCCGTCCACACGCCCGCCGCCAGGCCGAATGCGACGTCATTGCCGATCGCCACCGCCTCATCGTCATCCCTGAACGGAATGACCGACAACACGGGCCCGAACACTTCCTCCTGGGCAATGCGCATGTCATTTCGCACGCCTGTGAAGATCGTCGGCTCGACGAACCAGCCGTCACCGCATTCCGGCCGGGTCGCCTTCCCGCCACCGAGCACGACTTCCGCGCCCTCCTTCCTGGCTATGTCGATATAGGCAAGCACCTTTTCGAATTGGGGCATGTTGGTGACGGGGCCCACATTGGTGTCCGCGTTCATCGGATTTCCCATTTTCGCCCTGCTTGCGAAGGCCACGAGGCGGTCCACAAACGCATTGTGAATGCTCTCCTGGACGAGAAGCCTGGATCCCGCCACGCACGTCTGGCCGCTTGCCGCGAAGATCCCCGCGACGGCACCCTTGACGGCATTGTCCAGATTGGCGTCCGCAAAGACGATGTTCGGCGACTTGCCACCGAGTTCCAGGCTCACGCGCTTGATGTCCCGGGCGGCGTCCGAATAGATTCCCGCGCCCGTCTTCTCGGATCCGGTGAAGGATATCTTGCGCACGCACGGATGATCGATCAGGGGTTGTCCGGCTTCCGGCCCGAAGCCCGTCACGACGTTGACCACGCCTTTCGGAAATCCCGCGCGCTCAACGAGCTTGATGAACTCGAGAGTCGAGGCGGAGGTGTACTCGGACGGCTTGACGACCACGGTGTTGCCCGCGGCAAGCGCGGGCGCAAGCTTCCAGGCGGTGAGCAGCAGCGGCGAGTTCCAGGGCACGATGGCTGCACAAACACCCAATGGCTCGTGGCGCGTATAGGTGAAGGCTGCCTTGTCGGTCGGGATGACCGATCCCTCGATCTTGTCGGCCAGTCCGGCGAAGTAATGGTAGAAGCTCGGGGCGTACCGCAACTGCCCCGCCATTTCGCTGAACAGCTTGCCATTGTCCCTTACCTCGAGTCGGGCGAGATCGTCCGCGTTCTCGGCAACGAGTTCGGCGAGATTGCGCAGCAGACCGCCGCGCTCGCTGGCGTTGAGGTTCGGCCAGGCTCCCGTCGTGAAGGCGCGATGTGCCGCACGGGCGGCACGATCGGCATCGTCAGCAGTGCCGCGCGGAACAAGACACCAGGGCTTGCCGGTGAAAGGGTTGTAGCTCTCGAAATACGTACCGGAAGCGGGCTCGACGAATGCGCCGTCGATGTACATTTGCAGCTTTGGCAGATCCTTGGTCAAGGTGAGCATTCCGTTTGTTGCTGGATTGGGGTTAGTACCAGGCGTCGTCCATCGACGCCTTTCTTCTGGCGCAATACGCCGTCAGCTCTTCGTCGACGGCGGAGTTGATCGGCGGCTTCTCGTAGTCCTCGAGGACTCGTGTCCACAGAGTATGGGCCCGTTCGCGCGTGTCCTTGCCGCCCCGATCCGTCCACGCTTCGAAACTGTCGGAATCCGGCAGTTCCGTGCGAATGTTGGCCGTCGCGGCATTGCGCAGCGTGTGACCGCAGCCAAGGAAGTTGGACTCGTCTCCAAGCTCCAGGAAGGCATCGCCAGCAAGGGTATTGTCGTCAACGTTCAGGCCCTGCAGGAGCCTCGCGATGCATGCGCACTTCTCGGCGTCCGCAATGAACTTCTCGAAGCCCATCGTCAGACCGCCTTCCAGCCAGCCGGCAGACTGATGAATGAAGTGCGCCCCCGCCATGACCGGTGGCGACATCGATGCGACGGATTCCTCCATGGCTTGCGCGTCGAGCAGTTTCGAGCCCGTCAGATGCCCGCCGCATCGCACCGGCAATCCCAGACGGCGCCCGAGCTGGACGATCGCGAAGTTCGCGAGACTCGATTCCGGCGTACCGTACGTCGGTGCGCCGCTCTTCAGGTCCATGGTGGTCACGAAGACGCTGTAGAGCGCGGGCGAGCCCTTTCTCACGAGCTGGGACAGGGCGATTCCGGCCATGGCTTCCGCATGGGCTTGCGCCAGGGTGCCCGCCATCGTGGTTGGCGACATGGCACCGGCAATGATGAAGGGCGTGATCATGTTGGCCTGATTGGCCGTCGCGTAGGTTCTGATTGCGCCGGTCGTTTCCGCGTTGAAAGTCAGAGGCGACTGCACCGCAGTGCCGGCCAGGACCACGGCATGATCGTCCAGAAAGCCGTCGCCGAAGACAATGCGCGCCAATTCGAGCGTGTCTTCGCCACGCTCCGGCGTGCTGACGGCCCCCATGATCGGCTTGTCCGAGTATCGCAACTGAGAACAGACGATGTCGAGGTGCCGCTTGTTGACCGGTACGTCGGCGGGTTCGCAGATCAACGCAGGGTTGTGGTGAAGTGCCGGAGCCTGCTGCAACAGTTTCGTCAGGTCCTGATGGTCCTTGATCGTGCCGTACCGGCGGCCCTGCTTCATGTCGGTGACGAAGGGTGCGCCGTCGGCCGGGGCCATCACGACATTGTCGCCTCCGAAGACAACGCTTCGCGACGGATTGCGCGCGTGCATCGTGAAGGTCGAAGGTGCTGTGGCGCAGAGCGATCGCGCCAGGCCACGATCGAACCGTACGCGGTTTCCATCGACACTGGCTCCCGCTTCCCCGAAGAGCGTGCGTGCGTGCGGGTCTCCCTCGATGCGGATGCCAATTTCCGCCAGGAGCCAATCCGCCTGTGTCTCGATCCTTTCCAGGACCTCCCCGGACAACAACTCGAATCTCGGAATACGGCGGACGATGTACGGCGAGACACATGCCTTTGGTGTTTCGCGAAGTCGTCTCGCGCGTCTGCTCCGACGCCGGGGAATGTCTCCCGTGCCTGTTCGAGAGTGATGCTCGTCCCGGTCTCCGTGCGTCATGAACCCGTTGTGCCGCGATCGGTCCAGCCATGTGTAAACGAACGCGTTGTCCTTTCCGTACCCTGCTGCTTCTCAGGAATCGAGTCACGCGTGGGCCTCGGATGATCGGCCCAATGACCCGACGGGTCGGCACCCCGGCAAATGACCGAATCCCTGTTCCAGCCGTCGCTCGCACGGACGTCGCAAGACAGGTAACGCATCGCCAGACCGCAACGGCGACGGTCGGACCGGTTGGGTTCCGATCCGTGGAGGATCCAGTCGCTGTGCAGGGAAATCTGACCGGCCTTGAGATCAAGCGAAACCGGTGCATCGCCATAGTGCTCCGGGTTATCGACGGTCTGGCTGAGAACATTGCGTTCTTCGGGAGCGCTGCGACGAAAGGGAAGGCCAGGGCGCAGATGCGAGCGGGGAATGACCTGCATCGCGCCGTTCGCCGGACAGGAATCGTCAATGGCGAGCCATACAGAGATCACCTTGCTCGGTGTCAATGGCCAGTAAGAGGCGTCCTGATGCCAGCTCACGCGACGGCCTTCGCCGGGAAGCTTGATGAAAAAGTGGCAGTTCCGGAGAATGATCGTGCCGCCCAGGAAATCTTCGACAACATCGAGAATGCGGGGATGGGTGACAAGATCGTACACGCCTCGGCAATAGAGGTGCCAATTGGTCAGTTCGCCCGCCGTCCAGCCAGCGGCAAGCGCCCCGTTCAGCAGCCGGTCGACGTACTCTCGAATGTCTGCAATTTCGCGATCACCGAAGACAGTGATCGGTGCCAGGAACCCCTGGTCGTTGTAGCGTGAAATCTGCTTCTTGCTCAGCGTTCCGGGCGAATCCACACCGAGCGGACAAAACCTGAGTTCCCGTTCGAGGTCCGGAAACGCGTTCGCATGCCCCGCCATCATGTCTTCCCTGTCAGCATAACCAGCCTCACTGACTGGTCCGGCACTCATGTTAGGCATTGATGCCTTCTCGGCCAAGATGGTCATAGAGCGAACTCACCCGCGGCGTTGCCGGAGGCAAAGTAGAAGATGTCGTTGTCGGTCTGTCCGTTCGCGGTTCCGGCGCCGGACAACGTGTCGTCTCTCGCTGTGCCACGCTGAGTCCCTGCACGCTCGGCGTCGATCCGTGTCACGGAGGCGTCCGGCAGGACGAACATGTCTTCGGTGAGCTGGTCGACAGAAGTGATGCCCCAGACCAGAACTGTCCCGCCGCCGCCTCCGTGAGGTTGATTACCACATGGTCACCGAGCGGAGGGTTATGGCCGATCTTCTGGCTCAGCGGATCGAAACCCCGGCGCCGGTGCTGGCCATGGCCGGGTGCGGCAATGAACGTGTCTGCGCCCGTGTCACCCTGCAATGTGTCGTTGCCGTCGGTCCGCCCGGAACCGGGCGCGAGAAGGTCCGGTTCAGGCGAGGAAGCGTTGCAGCCTGTCGGCGGCGGCGTCGAGGACGTCGTCCTGCTTGCAAAAACAGAAGCGGATGAGGGTGTCGATGCTGCCCTTGCGCATGAAGGCGCTGACCGGAACGGCGGTGACACCGGCCTTCTCGGTGATGAGACGGCAGAATGCCTCGTCACCGCCGGTGATGCCGAATGGCGTGATGTCGGCATTGATGAAGTAGGTGCCCTGGCAGGGAAGGACCGGGAATCCGGCCTTCGCAAGACCGCGAGCCAGGCGATCGCGCTTGTTCTGGAGAGTGGCCGCGAGATCGGTGTAGTAGGCCGTTTCCTTCGCCAGCCCGTAAGCCACGGCCTTCTGCAGGTTGGGAGCCGTGGTGAAGGTAACGAACTGATGGGCCTTCATGACGGCGGTCATGAGGGCGGCGGGCCCTTCGATCCACCCCACCTTCCAGCCCGTCAACGAAAAGATCTTGCCGGCCGAGGAGATCCGCAGGGTTCTTCCACGCATGCCGTCAAGTGACGCGATCGGACGGTGTTCGAGACCGTCGAAGAGCAGGTGTTCGTAGACCTCGTCACACAGGCAGATGACGTCGTGTTCGATGCACATCCGCCGGATGAGATCCAGTTCGGCCATGGTCAACACGCGTGCGGCGGGATTCATCGGCGAGTTGAGAAGGATCATGCGCGTTCGCGGCGTGAACGCCTCCTCGAGTGCCACCGGATCGAGTTCCCACTCCGGTGGCTCAAGGGTGACATACCGGGGAATGGCGCCGGCGCGCTCGATCATCGGCGGGTAGGAATCGTAGAGAGGTTCAAGCAGCACCACTTCGTCGCCCGGATTGAGCAGGGCAAGGAAGCAGTCGGCCAGTGCCTCTGTCGCCCCCGATGTGACGACGATCTCGCTCTGCCAGTCGTAGTCGAGACCGTAGAAGCGCCGCGCGTGGGCGGCGATCGCCTGGCGGAGTTCGGCGAGCCCGGTCATGGGCGGGTACTGGTTGGGGCCTTCGACGAGAGCATCGGCCGCCACCTGGCGAATGTCCCGGGGCCCGTCCTCGTCAGGAAACCCCTGACCGAGATTGATGGATCCGTGCTCCATCGCCAGGCGCGACATGACCTCGAACACCGTGGTCCCGAGGTTCGCCATGATGGTGTTGGCTGGTCTCATGTCACCCTCCGTCGGTCACAGTGATCCCTCCCGGCGACTTCCCTGTGAGACAATGCCCTTTTGGAATCTCGACAAGAGCGATCCGATCTGCCAGATACTGCAGTATGGTAGTTGCTGCACGGAATGCGTTGATCCGGCGGTGGGTTGCGCGCATGCCATGTGTCCTCATGCAGGATTGACGTGTCACATCGGGGTTGAAGTCGTCATGAAGAAGATCGAGGCGGTGATCAAGCCTTTCAAGCTCGACGAGGTCAAGGAGGCCTTGCACGAGGCCGGGCTGCAGGGCCTGACCGTGACGGAGGTCAAGGGATTCGGTCATCAGAAGGGCCACACGGAACTCTATCGCGGGGCTGAATACGTTGTAGATCTCCTGCCCAAGGTGAAGATCGAGCTCGTGACCGAAGACAATCTCGTCGACCGGGCTGTCGAGGCCATTCGCGACGCGGCGCATACCGGTCGCATCGGCGACGGCAAGATTTTCATTGTTCCGGTTGACGATGCCTTGCGCATCCGTACCGGTGAGCGCGGCCCGGATGCCGTGTAGAACCATGCCCGAATCTCCAACAGACAGCCGGGAAGGACTTTGACATGTCAGATGCTGAAAGTGTTCTCAAGCGTATCGAGGATGACGACATTCCCTATGTCGACCTCCGGTTCACCGACCCAAGGGGCAAATGGCAACATCTCACGCTGTCCAGACGCATGGTCGACGAAGACATGTTCACCGACGGCGTCATGTTCGACGGCTCCTCCATCGCCGGCTGGAAGGCCATCAACGAATCGGACATGACCCTGATTCCGGATCCGGGCACGATGGTCCTGGATCCCTTCGAATCGCAGCCCACACTCATCCTGAACTGTGACATCCACGAGCCGTCGACAGGACAGGACTATGAGCGCGATCCGCGCTCGCTGGCAAGGCGGGCGGAAGCCTATCTGCAGTATACCGGCATCGGCGACACCGCCTTCTTCGGGCCCGAACTCGAGTTCTTCGTCTTCGACAGCGTGCGCTTCTCCACCGACTCCCACGCCATGGGCTACGAAATCGACTCGGAAGAAGGGCCCTACAACGACAACACCGAGTACGAAGGCACGGGCAACCTCGCCCACCGGCCACGCCAGAAGGGTGGCTATTTCCCCGTTCCGCCCGTTGATTCACTGAGCGACATGCGCTCCGAGATGCTGTCGATCATGGCCGACATGGGTCTTCCCATCGACAAGCATCACCACGAGGTGGCGCCGGCACAGCACGAACTCGGCGTGACATTCGGTTCGTTGCTGAGCTGCGCCGACAACGTGCAGGCCTACAAGTACGTCGTCCACCGGGTCGCCCACAGCTACGGCAAGACGGCGACCTTCATGCCCAAGCCGGTGATGTACGACAACGGCTCCGGCATGCATGTGCACCAGTCCATCTGGATGGACGGAGAACCCCTCTTCGCCGGAAACCGGTACGCGGACCTCTCCGACATGGCGCTCTACTACATCGGTGGCATCATCCGTCATGCCAAGGCGCTCAACGCCTTCACCAATGCCTCGACCAACAGCTACAAGAGACTGGTCCCGGGTTACGAGGCACCGGTGCTGCTCGCCTACAGCTCGCGGAATCGTTCTGCATCGTGCCGTATTCCCTATGCCACGTCGCCGAAGGCCAAGCGTGTCGAGATCCGTTTCCCCGATCCGACCGCCAATCCCTATCTTGCCTTCTCGGCCATGCTGATGGCCGGCCTCGACGGCATCGAGAACCGTATCCATCCAGGCGATGCGATGGACAAGAATCTCTACGATCTGCCGCCCGAGGAACTCAAGGACGTGCCGACGGTGGCAGGCAGCCTGCGCGAGGCATTGAACGCCCTTCAGGAGGACAATGACTTCCTCAAGAAGGGTGAAGTCTTCAGCGACGACCTCATCGGCGGCTATCTCGAACTCAAGTGGGAAGAGGTGATGGCCTTCGAAACCACCACCCACCCCATCGAGTTCGACATGTACTACAGCATCTAGAAGACGGACCTTCCCGGGCACGCACGTCAGGCGTGCCCGGGAGACCGGGTTCCCAAAATGGCCGGGCACACACTCTCCCTCATTCCCGTCATCGCTCTACTGGCGGTGGCCGGGGGGAGTGTGGCCGAGGCCGGGTGCAACGACCTTCCGCAGGAAAACGTCGACTGGCGCAGCTGCAATCTCTCCGGCATCGATTTCCCCGAAGCCGTCCTCGCCGGTGGCAACCTGCGCGGCGCAGCGCTCAGCAACGCGAACCTCCGGAATGCCGATTTCTCGCGCATTGACGGCTATCGCGTGCGCTTCGTCGAATCGGACCTTACCGGCGCCACATTCGACGGCGCCAAGCTGACCGGCGCACGCTTCGACAGGGCCGACCTCTCCGGCGCCTCCATGCGGCACGTCGACGTCCGGGATACCAAGTTCCTCTTCGCCGATCTGACCGGTGTCGACTTCACCGGAGCCGTTCTGAGAGATGTCGACTTCACCGGCGCCACCCTGTCCGGGGCCACGTGGACGGATGGGGCGAAGGTGTGCGCCGAAGGATCCAGGGGGATATGCAGGTAGTTCCGTCCTGAGTGTCAGGCCTCTTCCAGGGCCTCGTCGAGATCGCGGATCAGATCGCTGACCGTCTCGATGCCGATCGAGAGACGGATCGTGTCGTCGGCGGCGCCGGCGGTGGCGCGCTGTTCGGACGTGAGCTGGCGATGAGTCGTGCTCGCCGGGTGGATGACGAGGCTCCGCGTGTCACCTATATTGGCAAGATGGCTGAAGAGACCGGACGCCTCGACCATACGGGTACAGGCATCGAAACCGTCCTTCAGGCCGAAGGTGAAGACACTGCCGAAGCCGTTCTTCAGGTACTTGCGCGCCAGACCGTGCCAAGGGCTCGACTCCAGTCCGGCATAGGAAACCCAGGCCACCTTGGGGTGGGTCTCGAGGTGGCGGGCAACCTCGAGCGCGTTGTCACAGTGACGCTGTACGCGCAGGGGCAGGGTCTCGCATCCGGTGATGAGATGAAAGGCATTGGCCGGCGACAGCGACGGCCCGAAATCCCTCAATGCCACGGTGCGTGCCTTCATGGTGAATCCGAAATCACCGAACGTCTCGGCAAAGGTGAGACCGTGATAGGCCTCTTCGGGTTCCGTCATGCCGGGAAACTTGCCGCTGGCAAACCAGTCGAAGGCGCCCGATTCGATGACAACGCCTCCCATCGACGTGCCATGGCCACCGATGAACTTGGTCGCCGAATGGATGACGATATCGGCTCCCCAGTGAATGGGCTGGATAAGGCACGGTGTCGCCAGGGTGTTGTCGACGACAAGCGGAATCCGGTGGTGGCGCGCAATGGCGACCAGGGGCTCGAGGTCGACGACGATACCGCCGGGATTGGCCAGCACCTCGACGAAGATGGCGCGGGTTTCGTCTCGGATGGCTGCTTCCACGATGTCCGGATCGTTGGGATCGACGAGGTCGGCCTGCCAGCCGAGCCTGGCAAAGGACTTGGTGAACTGCGTGACGGAACCGCCGTAGAGATAGCGCGACGCAACGATGTGGGAGCCGGGCTCAAGCAGGGTGAAAAAGGCAAGAAACTGCGCCGCATGGCCCGAGGCGCAAGCGACGGCGGCGCGGCCGTCCTCGAGATTTGCGATCTTTTCCTCGAGAACCGCCACCGTCGGGTTGGTCAGCCTCGAATAGAAGTAGCCGAAGGTCTGGAGATTGAAGAGCGAGGCAGCGTGCTCGACATCGTCGAACACGAAACTGGTCGTCTGGTAGATCGGTGTCTGCCTTGCTCCGGTTGACGGGTCGGGGCGTGCGCCGGCGTGGACAGCGCGGGTCTCCATGCCGTAGCGGCGGTCGCCGTCATTCATGCCTGACCCCTTTCGTGCGGTACGCCCGCTTCCTGGCAACACGGAAAACGGCGAGTGTCACAATCTCAGGACCCTTGCCGTGATGATCCCGGAATTGACGCCACTCCACGAGAGCTCCCCGGAAAGCCGTCCGTACTCGATCTTCGGACACCGGTCCATGACGACCTCGAGACCCGCGGCCTCCGCCCTTTGGGCTGCGGCGTCGTTGCGCACCCCGAGCTGCATCCAGACAACCTCGAAATGCTTGTCGTTCCGCAACCTGATGACCTCGTCGACAATGCCCCCGGCCGCCTGGGAATTGCGGAAGATGTCGACCATGGGTACGGGTGCCTGGAGCTCGTCGAGGGATCCAAGCACGGTTTCCCCCAGCACGGTGTGACCGGCGGCCCCCGGATTGATCGGGATGACGCGATAACCCTTGCCCTGGAGGTACTTCATCGCGAAATAGCTCGGCCGCACCCAGTTCGGGCTGGCGCCAATCATGGCGATGGTGCGACAGCGGCGCAGGATCGAGCGCAGCGCCTCATCGCTGTAGTGGTCGTGACCGGCCATCATTCACCCTGCCACTGAGGAGCGCGCTTGCCGAGAAACGCGTCGATTCCCTCCCGCGCGTCCCGCTTGAGCATGTTGTCAGTCATCACCCTGCTGGCGTAGGCATAGGCCTCGTCCAACGGCATCTCGAGCTGGCGGTAGAAGGCCTCCTTGCCGATGGCCAGGGTCAGGGGGGATTTCGAGGCGATGGTTCGCGCCATCCGCGCTGTCGCGGAGTCGAGATCGCCGGCCGCCACCACGCGGTTGACGAGGCCCAGTTCCCGTGCCCGCACCGCGTCGATCACGTCGCCGGTCAGCAGCATCTCCATGGCGTGCTTGCGCGCCACGTTGCGTGACAGCGCCACCATCGGCGTGGAACAGAAGAGTCCGATGTTGACCCCGGGCGTGGCGAAGGCCGCCTGCACCGAGGCCACGGCGAGATCGCAGCTCGCTACCAGCTGGCATCCCGCCGCTGTCGCAATGCCGCCGACACTGGCAATCACCGGCTTGGGCAGCCTGACGATGGTCGTCATCAAACGGCTGCACTGATCGAAGAGGCGGTTGTAGTTGTCGGCTCCCGGATGTTCGCGGATTTCCTTCAGGTCATGGCCGGCACAGAACGCCCGGCCCCTGCCGGCAATGACGATGACATGCACGTCGGATCGCCTCGCAAGGCGATCGAGCTCGTCCTGCAGCGCTGCCATCAATGCGACACTGAGCGCGTTGCGCTGTTTCGGGCGATTGAGCGCCAGGCGCGCCACCTGGCCCTCCTGCGAACTGAGGAGAAGTGGTTCATCCATGTCTGCACTGTAGCCAAGCGGCGGACACGGGGGCAATGGCGCGTCTCCATGAGGATCCCGATTCGGGCATTGACACCGCCGGTCATGTTGACTAGGTTCCGCGCTCCGTGAGGCGGACCGCCTCCGTTGCGCCGGGCTGACTGCCATTCGGAACCAGCATGAAGACCTATGTTGCCAAACCTCGCGAAGTCGAGCGCACGTGGTACCTGGTTGACGCCGAGGATCTCGTTCTCGGACGCATGGCCGTCGAAATCGCCGATATCCTGCGGGGCAAACACAAGCCGACCTTCTCTCCGCATGTCGATTGCGGGGATTTCGTGATTGTCATCAATGCCGAAAAGGTTCACCTGACCGGCAACAAGCGGGCCGGGGAGTCATTCTACTGGCACACCGGGTGGCCAGGTGGCATCAAGGGCCAGACCCTTGGTGAACGGCTCGACGGGGCCTTCCCCGAGCGCGTCATCATCAAGGCCGTCGAGCGCATGATCTCCCGCAATCCGCTCGGCCGCCAGGTCATGAAGAAACTCAAGGTGTATGCCGGGCCGCATCACCCCCACGAGGCGCAGCAGCCGGAGGTTCTCGACCTGGCAGCGCGCAACTCCAAGAACAGAAGGGCTGCCTGACCATGGCGATCGTGGCCGAAACCCAGGAACCCGCGGTTCCCGAAGCCGACATCCAGCTTCCCGAACCCCAGATCGATTCCCTGGGGCGCTCCTATGCCACCGGCAAGCGCAAGAACGCCATCGCCCGCGTCTGGCTGAAACCCGGTGTCGGACGCATCATCGTCAATGGCCGCAGCGTCGAGGATTACTTCACGCGCGGCACCTGGCGGCTGATCCTTGGCCGCCCCTTCCATGTCGCCGACCGTGTCGACCAGTATGACGTCTTCTGCACGGTGAAGGGGGGCGGGCTGTCGGGCCAGGCCGGCGCCCTGCGTCATGGCATCTCGAAGGCCCTCGCGTTCCATGAACCGGTTCTGCGCAGGACGCTCAAGTCCAACGGCTACCTGACGCGCGATCCACGGGTCGTGGAACGCAAGAAGTACGGCAAGCGCAAGGCGCGCCGCAGCTTCCAGTTCTCCAAGCGCTGACGACCGGCGTCTTCACTCCACCTCGATCTCGAGTTCCGTCGGCTGGTTCCCGGCGTTGATCTCCCAGCCTTCGGCCTGCATGTCGAAAGGACACGAGGAGACCACGCAGATGAGGTCCATCAACGCCTCCATGGTCACGCCGGCGCCCGGCTTGACCCGGTTGGCGGGGGCCGTCAGGCGTCCTTCGTCATCCACCGGCACGTTGGTGAAGAAGTTGATCGGCTGGGGAATGACCGAAATCTCGTAGCCCTCGCGGCGCATGGCGATCTGCAGATTCCCGGAACAGCTGGCATGCACGCCCCGATAGCCGAAGAACTCGTAACGGAACTGGTCGCAGGCCGCGAGCAACATGTCGTGGACGCCATCGGCCGTGTCGCCGGTCATCGTCAGCATCGGCCGGCGGAATCGCGACAGGAAGACGTCACCCGGCCGCGGCTTGAGCGAGAAGGTGGTCACCCAAGTGTGTGGTGGCGACAGCCACTCGCCGACATTGGCGCTGTTGTAGGCGAAGAAATCGGCCGCCTGTCCGCCCTTCGGCGTCGTGACGGAGATGGACTGGCCGGCGGCAACACGCACTGCACGGCCTTCTGATGGCGGGACAACGATCCGTTCCATGGGCGGCTCCTCAGGCTGTCTCTGCCTGCAGACCGGCCTCGCCGGCTGCAGGAAATCCGGCAAGCTCGGCGACGACGTCATCACTCGTCACGATCCGGCAGTACCCCGAATACATGGCAAGCGACTGCTCGTGCCGGTCCCTGCTCATGGTGGCGCATGCGTCTTCCGGCACCGTCACCAGATAACCGAGATCACAGGCATCGCGCACCGCCGATTCAACGCACTGGTCGGTCAGCAGACCGCAGATCACGATTTGTTCGATCTCGAGCGCGCGCAGCACGTAGTCGATATTGGTCGACATGAAGACATTCGAGGATGTTTTCCCAATGACGATCTCGTCGTCGCGGCGGGCGATGGCATCGGGAATGGCGGCCCATGGCGAACCCTTCGGCACGCCGATGCCCGAGATGCGATAATCGAGTCCAAGATCGCGCATGTCTCCGGTCAGGGCCTCTACGACGGTGTACATCACCTCCATGCCGACGCGCCTCGACGCGTCCTGAAGACGGGCGATCGCCGGCAATGTCACCCCTTCAAGGCGGGTGAAGTAGTAGGCGAGATGGCCTGGAATGGAAGAGGGGTCGATGTCGCTGAATTCACCATCTCCGGGAGTTGCCGTGTAGACCTGCACATCCACCACCAGCAGGGCCGCATGACGTGGCGTCCTGATCGGCACGTGCCGTGTCAGACCACCCTTTCCGTCACTGGCGAATCGAGCGCGTGACATGGGTCCTCATCCCCTTGAGCGCGACCACCCTAAGGCGGCCCGATTGTCCTGTGCAACCCGCCGTCGGAATGCCGGGACTTGGAGAGAGCCGGGGTCCCGGTTACGTTGGCCCGGAGCATGCGGGCCGGAGGACATGGGCGGGATCAAGGCGGTCATCTTCGACTGGTCCGGCACCGTGGTCGACTTCGGTTCCAGGGCACCGGTCGAGGCCTTCGTCGAGGCCTTCGCCGATCGTGGTGTCACCATTCATGATACTGAGGCGAGGGGACCCATGGGGCTCGGCAAACGCGACCATATCGAGGCCCTGGCACGAATGCCCCGCATCGCTGCCGCGTGGCGCCACGCTCATGGCCAGGACATCATGGCTGGCGACATCGACCAGCTCCACGAGATCTTCGAAGGACGCATCAAGGAAGCCGCCCTGCGTCGTTCCACCCTCGTTCCAGGCACTGCCGGCGTCGTTGGCGACCTGCGCCGGCGTGGTGTCAAGATCGGGTCGACCACCGGGTATCCGCGCTCCGTCCTGACACCTCTCGCCCGTCTGGCGGCGGCAGAAGGGTTCAAGCCGGAGGTGATGGTGTGCTCGGACGACCTTGCTGCCGGCAGGCCTTCGCCACTCATGATGTACCGCTGCTTCATCGACCTTGCCGTCTGGCCGGCCAGTGCCGTCGTCAAGGTGGACGACACCGCACCCGGCATTGCGGAGGCTGTGGCCGCCGGCAGCTGGGCAGTCGGCGTCACGCTGTCGGGGAACGGAACCGGGCTTGACGAGAGCGACCTGACACACCTCGACACTACAGAAATCAACCGGCTGAGAAGCGAGGCCGCAGCGCCGCTCCATGAGGCCGGAGCCCACCTTGTCATCGACACTGTCGCCGATCTTCCTGCGGCAATCGACACCATCGCGGGAAACCTTGCTGCCGGGCGCACGCCCCATGACGACCGGGGGAACGGACGATGACGATGATTCTGCTGGGCGGGACGCCCCTTGAAATCAACGACGTGGTGGCGGTGGCCCGTGGTGGCGCGACGGTCGGCATCGCCGGCGAGGCGCGATCACGCATGGAAGAGAGTCGCGCCGTGGTCGAGCGGTTCAGCGCCTCCGACCGGCCCGTCTACGGCCTTACCCGAGGCCTTGGCGGGCGCGTGGTGAACGAGGTAGACCACACCGATCGCGAGGACTACAGCCGGGTGGTGGTGCTCGCCAGGGCCTGTGGCGCCGGCGAGCCACTCGCCGGGGAGACCGTGCGGGCCGCCCTGTTCTCACGGGCCGCCGGAATGGCCCAGGGAGGGGCCGGGGTCCGCCCGCTCATCGCCGAAACACTGTGCGCCATGCTCGAGAAGGGAGTTCACCCCTTCGTTCCCGGCATCGGCTCCATCGGCGCCTCGGACCTGGCACTGTGTGCCAACATGGCGCTCCCCGTCATCGGCGAGGGGCGCGCCTGGTTCCGGGGAACACTCCTCGCCGGCGCCGACGCCATGGCGCGCGCCGGCATCGACGTGGTCGACCTGCGGGAGAAGGAAGGTCTTGCGCTCTGCTCCTCGAATGCCGTTTCCGTTGGCCAGGCGGCCCTGGTGATTGCCGATCTGGAACATCTCCTGGAGCTGATGGACGGCATCGTCGTTCTCGGTTTCGAGGCATTCCGCGCCAATCCCGGACCCATCGACCCCCGCGTCGTGATGGCCCGTGGCGCACCGGGACAGGCACGGGCGGCACTGAGCCTGCGCGACAAGCTCGAGGGCACTGTGCTCTTCGACCCTGCGGAACCCCGCCGTGTCCAGGATCCGATCAGCCTGCGCTGCGTCAGCCATGTCCATGGCAGTCTGAGGGCAGCGATCGATTTCGCGACGCCCAATGTCACCGTCGAGATCAACGGTGCCGGGGACAACCCCCTGGTGCTGGCGACGGATGGCGACATCCTGTCCACCGGCAACTTCCACACGCCGGCCATGGCGGTCGCCTTCGATACCCTCACTCTCGCCATGGCCCAGACGGCAACGATGGCGGCACAACGCATCGGCCGCCTGTTGCAGAACCAGTTCACCGGACTGCCCGACATGCTGACGCGCCACGGCACCACGAGGGCCGGTCTCGGCCTCCTGTCGCTCACGTCAGAGACCCTGTCGAAGGAGATTCACCTGCTCGGCACACCGGCCAGCCTGCTGGACAGTTCGACCTACAATGTCGAGGATCACGCGCCGATGACCTGGGTGGCGGTCCGCCAGGCGCGGGACGCGGTCTGTCATCTCACCAGCATCGCCGCCGCCGAACTCATCGTTGCCGCCCAGGCCTTCGATCTGCGCAATCCGCCGCGCCATGCCCGTGTCGCGGGATGCTTGCGCGACGCACTGCGCCTCATCGTTCCGCCCCTTGACGACGACCGCAGCATGACCGGCGAGGTTAGCGCCGTTGCCACCGCCATCGCCGACGGTGCATTCCGCGACTGCGTCGGCCCGGAACCCTGAGGAATGGACGCCATGATGACGTGTGCCATGCACAACCATGGACCGGGTGTCGGACATGAGGTGTCCGTGGCCGACTTGCCACCGATCATGGCGGGACCGCCTGGGTAGTCGAGGCAAGGGGATGTCCCGCAACACGGCTTGCGCGCACCTGAGGAGGCCTGATCAGAGCGCCCGGCGGTTGCCTGCGGACAGGCGGACCGTGCCGATCATGGACGCGCTGGTTCGGTAACGGGGAGCCCTGGCCGCACGATCTCCGTTCGGACCCCGCAACCCGGCCGGCCGACCCGTCGATCTCAATCCTTTGTTGGAGGACAAGCTGTGACCGCATTGCCGACGCCGAATTCGCCGCTCAACCGGGTGCGCCGCCGGGTCGGCGTCTTCATGGAGAGCCGGGGGGTCACGCGCGCGATCACGGCGGTCATCGTCTTCAACGCCATCACGCTGGGCCTGGAAACGTCGTCCGGCGTGATGGAACACGCCGGGACGCTGTTGCAGTTCCTCGACGATGCCGTGCTGGCCATCTTCGTGATCGAACTGCTCGCCAAGCTGTTCGCCTTCGGCTGGCGCTACTTCACAAACGGCTGGAACGTCTTCGACTTCGTGGTCGTCGGAATCGCCCTGGCGCCGGCGAGCGGCAACCTCTCGGTGCTGCGTTCGCTGCGCATCCTGCGCATCCTCCGGCTTGTCGCCATCGTGCCGTCGATGCGCAAGGTGGTCATGGCCCTGATGGCGGCGATCCCCGGCGTTTCCAGCGTGCTCGCCCTGCTGGCGCTGGTCTACTACGTCTTCGCCGTGATGGTGACCAAGCTTTACGGCAAGGCGTTCCCGGACTGGTTCGGCACCATTGGCGACAGCATGTACTCGCTGTTCCAGATCATGACCCTGGAAAGCTGGTCCATGGGCATTGTCCGCCCGGTGATGGAGCAGTACCCGGGCGCCTGGATGGTCTTCGTGCCCTTCATCCTGATGACCAGCTTCGCCGTCATCAACCTGTTCATCGCCGTGATCGTCAACGCCATGACCGAACAGAGCCATGCCGAATCCGCGGAGATCCGCGGAGATTTCCATGCCGTCAGCGAGGCCGGGGTCTCGGCCCTGTTGCAGCGCATGGAGGCCATGCAGCAACAGATGGACGAGATCAAGACGATGCTGGACCGGCGCTGAGCTTCTTCAGTCCGGTCTGCAGGGTGGGCGTGAACGTCTTGACTCCTTCGGGTGACAACACTAGGTAATGGGCCATGATCGGTTTCGGGACATCAGCTCTGGGCCTAGCGCCGGCCTGAGCGGCACCTCCCCTGAAGGGGTGCCGTGCCGACGCGTTACGCCTCCACGTCCTCTTCAAGAGAAGCTCATGTCCACCGAACATTCATCTGGCCGTTGTGTTCCTTGCCACCGGGAAACGTGGTGATGCCGCGTCCCGGAACCATGCCCTGGCACCGGTATCGCTCCTTCGAACCGGTTCATCTGCCTGACCGCACGTGGCCGGACAAGGTCATCGGCAAGGCTCCCGTCTGGTGCAGTGTCGACCTCAGGGACGGCAACCAGTCGCTCGTCGAACCCATGGGGGCGGAACGCAAGCGACGCATGTTCCGCACCCTCGTCGACATGGGGTTCAGGGAGATCGAGGTCGGCTTCCCCAGCGCCAGCCAGACGGACTTCGACTTCTGCCGCGAACTCATCGATGAAGGCATGATTCCCGAGGGTGTCACCATACAGGTGCTCACCCAGGCGCGTGACGCCCTCATCCGGCGCACCTTCGAGGCCATCGAGGGCGCCAGGGACGTCATCATCCATCTCTACAATTCGACCTCGGCGCTGCAGCGCCGCGTCGTCTTCAGATCGGACAGGGCGGGGATCGTCCGCATCGCCGTCGACGGTGCCAGCCTCATCCGCGAGATCACGGAAAGCGCCCGCGATTCCGCCGGATGGCGCTTCCAGTACTCTCCCGAGAGCTTTACCGGAACGGAACTCGACTTCGCCGTGGAGATCTGCGAGGCGGTGATGGACGTCTGGCAGCCGACACCGGACCGGCGCTCCATCTTCAACCTGCCGGCGACGGTGGAGATGTCCACCCCCAACATCTACGCCGATCAGATCGAGTGGTTCCTGCGGCACATTCGCGACCGCGAATCGATCATCCTCTCGCTCCATCCCCACAACGACCGGGGCTCGGCCGTCGCGGCGGCCGAACTCGCCTGCATGGCAGGCGCCGACCGTATCGAGGGCACGCTCTTCGGCAACGGCGAACGGACGGGCAACGTCGACATCGTGACCCTGGCTCTCAACATGATGACGCAGGGGGTCGATCCGGAACTCGATCTTTCCGACATAAGCCATCTCGTGAGCGTCGCCGAACACTGCAACCGCATCGCTGTCCCGGTCCGCCACCCCTATGCCGGGGACCTTGTCTTCACGGCGTTTTCCGGAAGCCACCAGGACGCCATCAACAAGGGCATGAAGGCGATGGAGATGTCCAACTCGGACATCTGGGAGGTTCCCTACCTGCCCATGGATCCGGGCGACGTCGGCCGGAGCTACGAGGCGATCATCCGGGTCAACAGCCAGTCGGGCAAGGGTGGTGTTGCCTGGGTCATGGACAACGATCACGGTTTCAGGTTGCCACGGCGGTTGCAGATCCACTTCAGCCGCATCGTGCAGCGCCGGGCCGATGACACCGAAGCGGAGCTGCCGAGTCACGAACTCCTGACGATCTTCCGTGAATCCTATGTCGAGCCCGAAGGGCCCTTCACACTTCTCGCCTACAAGACGGTTCCGGGATCCCATGCCAGCGAACTGCGCCACCTGACCGCGTCCATCAGCATCGATGGCGAGGTCCGCGACATTCACGGCACAGGAACCGGACCGATCGACGCCTTCGTGCATGCCTTCGCGGAGGAGGCGGGCCTTGCCATGACGGTAATCGACTACCACGAACATGCCATCAGCCAGGGAAGCGATGCGCTGGCGGCAGCCTATGTGGAGGCGAGAAACGGTACGGGCTCGGTCGAGTTCGGCGTCGGGCTTCACCCGAACATCGTCCAGGCGAGTCTCCTGGCAGTCACGGCGGCCGCCAACCGCCTGACCGCGCACAATGCGGAAAACCCATGACGGACTCCGTCGTCGACCTGGCCAGTCACCTCGTCGAACGGGCGCTGGCATCGGGCGCAAGCGCCGCCGACGCCGTCGCCACACTGAGCGAGGAGGTCCTCGTCAACCGGCGTCTGGGCAAGCTCGAGGACCTGGACCGCTCCGAGTCCCTTGCCCTTGGCTTGCGCGTCTTCTGCGGGTGCCGCCAGGCATCTGTGGCCACCACGGATCCCTCCCCCGACACCGCCAGCGAACTCGTCGAACGCGCCGTCGCCATGGCGCGCCTGGCGCCGGAGGACCACCACGCAGGCCTTGCCGATCCGCACCTTCTGGCTGAAGGGAACGTCGATCTCGATCTCGATGGCGGAGATGAACCGGGAACAGACACTCTTACCCGGCTCGCGGCCGAAGCCGAGGATGCGGCGCTGGCCGTCAAAGGCATCACCAACTCCGAAGGTGCAACCGCCGCATGGCAACGCTCCACGGGCGCCCTTGTCACCAGCACCGGGTTTGCCGGCGTCACGAAGCGCACCATGTCCGGTCTCTACGTGACGGTCATTGCCGGCACCGGTCTCGACATGCAGAGCGACGGAGAGGGCCGCTCGGCGCGTCACCTGGAGGACCTTCCGGCGCCGGCCGACATCGGCCGGGAGGCGGCGGAACGGGCCGTCAGGAGGCTTGATCCCCGCAAACTCGCGACAGCCCGCATGCCGCTGGTCTTCGAACCCCGGACGGCGCGCTCCCTTGTCGGCCACCTTGCCGGATTCATTGCCGGTCCGGCGATCGCCCGCGGCACGAGCTGGCTGAAGGACTCCCTCGATTGCCCGGTGTTCGCCGAGGGGATCACCATCACCGAGGATCCCTTCGTCCACCGCGGTCTCGCTTCGCGCCCCTTCGACGGCGAAGGTCTGCGCCCGCATGCCGGCAGACTGGTGGACAACGGCATCCTCGTCACATGGCTGCTCGACTGCCGCTCGGCGCGCCAGCTCTCCTTGTCTCCCACCGGCCACGCCACCCGGGGCACCGGCGGGCCACCCTCGGTCGGCACGACCAACGTGTGGCTCGAAGCGGGAGAAGACTCGCCTGATGACCTGATGGCGGACATCGATGAGGGACTCTATGTCACGTCGCTGAGCGGTCATGGCGTCAATGCGGTGACCGGAGACTACAGCAGGGGCGCGTCCGGCCAGCGCATCTGCAAAGGCACCCTCGACCATGCGGTTAACGAGATCACCATTGCCGGAAACCTGAAGGAGATCTACGCCAGCCTGCGTCCGGCCAGTGATCTCGAGTTTCGGGCCGCAACCAATGCGCCGAGCATCCGGGTCGACACGATGACGGTGGCGGGCAGCGCCGGCGGATGAAGTGGCGCATGAAGCGCCGTATTGCGGTAGAACACCGTCTTGGGAACCGTGCCGCGCGAGCGCCGATGAAAACCACCGACACTGTCGATCACACGACGCGCGCCATTGTCGAGCGCATCGTGCGTGAACATGTCCGCCGCTACATCCCGCGCATTCTCGTCGCCATCGTCTTCATGGGCCTCGTGGCCGGCAGCACGGCGGGCTATGCCTGGCTGGTCCAGCCCATCCTCGACGAGGTCTTCATCGAGAAGGACCAGGGGCAGCTGGTGTGGATCACCATCGCCGTCTTCCTGCTCTTTTTCGTCAAGGGCCTCTCGGAGTACGCCCAGGCGGTGATCATGGCCCGCACCTCCATGCGCATTGTCGCGGATATCCGCGAAAGGGTCTGCCGCAGCCTGATTCGCGCCGATCTGGCGTACTTCCACAAGGCCTCGACCGGCGTCCTGATCGCCGGGTGCATGAACAACGTCGACGCCCTGCAGTCGACGGTGGCGCAGACCCTGACAACGATGGTCAAGGACCTGCTGACCCTCATCTTCCTTGCCGCCATGATGTTCTATCAGGACTGGGTTCTGGGCCTCATCGCGTTCTTCATCTTTCCCACCGCCTTCGCCAGCGTTCAGAGGATCGGGCGCAAGGTCAGGGTCAGGTCGCGCGAGGTGGCGATCGAGCGCGAGCACATCACGGGTTTCATTTCCGACATGTTCCACGGCATCCGCCATATCAAGGCCTATGGTCAGGAAGGCCACCACATGGCCCGGCTCGGCGAGCGCATCCACGTTCTCTTCCGGCGCAGCGTCAGGACGGTGAAAACCAGCGAGTCTATCTCGCCGATCATGGAATCGCTGGCCGGCATCGCCATCGCCGCCACCATCATCTACGGCGGACTGCAGGTCATCGAGGGCACCACCACTCCCGGCGCCTTCTTCAGCTTCATCACCGCCCTGCTCCTCGCCTACCGGCCCCTCAAGGGCTTTGCCCGCCTCAACAACAGCCTGCAGCAGGGGCTGGCCGCCGCCCAGCGGGTGTTCGCCCTCATCGACATCAGGCCGACGATCCAGGACCGCGAGAACGCACGGCCGCTGTCAGTCCAGGGTGGCGCGGTGAGGTTCGACGATGTCTCGTTCGCCTACCACGACACGCCGATCCTCGATCGCGTGTCCTTCGAGGCGCCGGCCGGTCGAACCACCGCCATCGTCGGCCCCTCGGGCGCCGGAAAATCGACCGCTCTCAACCTGATTGCCCGCTTCTACGATGTCGGCAGCGGGGGTATCTCCATCGACGGCTTCGACGTGCGTGACGTCACCCTGTCGAGCCTGCGTGACGTGGTTGCCGTCGTGAGCCAGGAGGTCGTGCTCTTCAACGACACCATCGAAGCCAACATTGCCTTCGGCAAGCCGAACGCCACGCACGACGAGATCGAGGCAGCGGCACGGGTGGCCGACGCCCACCGCTTCATCGAGAAACTCGACCACGGCTACGAGACTCTCATCGGCGAAAACGGCATCCGTCTGTCGGGGGGCCAGAGACAGAGGATTTCCATTGCCCGGGCAGTGCTGCGCGATGCACCGATCCTCGTTCTTGACGAAGCCACCAGCTCCCTCGATTCCGAATCGGAACGCCAGGTCCAGCAGGCCCTTGCCCGTCTCACCAGTGGCCGCACTTCGATCGTCGTGGCCCATCGGCTCAGCACCATCGCCGATGCCGATGTCATTCATGTCCTCAACGAGGGACGAATCGTCGAGTCCGGCACCCACGACGCGCTGCTGGCCCGGGGTGGACTCTATGCCCAGCTGTCACGCCTGCAACCGCTCGAGGAGGAAGGTGTCGACGGCTCTGCCAGGGTGCCATGATCCAGGGACTCTACCGCCACGCCACTGCCCTCCTCGAACCCCTTGCTCCGCTCCTCATCGAGCGGCGCCTCAGGCACGGCAAGGAGGATCCGTTGCGCCGGGAAGAAAGGCTCGGGCGAAGCACGGTTGCGCGGCCCGAAGGGCCTCTCCTGTGGATCCATGCCGCCAGCGTCGGAGAGTCGCTGTCCGTGCTGCCCCTTGCCGAAAGACTGGCCCTTACCCACGGTACAGGCGTTCTCTTCACCACCATGACAACCTCGGCTGCCGCGGCGCTGGCGCCGCGACAGCCACCCGGTTCGATCCACCAGTACATCCCCTTCGACACTCCGGGAGCTGTGACGCGCTTCCTCGACAGGTGGCGGCCGGATGCAGCCCTGTGGGTTGAATCCGAACTGTGGCCCAATCTCCTCCTTGAGGCGCAGCGTCGGCACATCCCCACCGCACTCGTGAACGGACGTCTCTCGGATCGCTCCTTCGCCCGATGGAATCGCCTGCCTGCGTTCAGCCGGAAACTGGTCGGCGGTTTCACCACCATTCTTGTCCCCGGCGACAGGCAAGGCAGACAATTCACCGCCCTGGGCGCAGCACGGGTCGTGGTCACAGGCGATCTCAAGGCGACAACCGGTTCGCCCCGGGCCGATCCCGAGGCACTGGCACGCTTGAGAGATGCCGTTGCCGGGCGCCGTGTCTGGCTGGCGGTCAGCACACACGAAGGCGAGGAACGGCTGGCCTGCGACATTCACCTGGATCTGGCCGCCAAGATCGACGGGCTTCTCACCGTCATCGTGCCTCGCCATCCGGCACGGGCGGACAGCATCGCCGAAGAGGCGGCGGCACGCGGCCTCACGATAGCGCGACGGTCACGCGCGGACATGCCGGACTCCTCCACGGACATCTTCCTCGGCGACAGCATTGGAGAAATGGGTCTCTATCTTGGCCTCGGCGATCCCGTCTTCATCGGCAAGTCGATGCTTGAACACGGTGGCCACAATCCGCGTGAGGCGGCATGGCTGGGAAAGGCGACCGTGTTCGGACCGCACATGCAGAACTTCACCGACATCGCCCGCCGGCTCGTTGCGGCGGGCGGGGCCATCGAGGTGGCCGACGCCGCGTCCCTTCGCCGTCATGTCGCCGGACTTCTTGGAGATGACCCGGCCTGTCGCGCCATGGGTGAACGGGCAAGGACCCTCGTCGAAGGCGATGCCGCAGGCGTGCTGGACCGGGCCTTCGAGGCACTGCAACCGCTCTTCGATGCCGGCCCATGATGCGCGAGCCGGCATTCTGGGAGAGTGACGGCCTGACGGCGCGGGCCCTGCAGCCCCTCGCCGGCGTGTGGACCGCGGCAACGCGTCTGCGCAGGACGGCGATGCGGCCGTGGCGGGCGCCGGTGCCCGTGCTGTGTGTCGGCAATGTCACCGTGGGCGGCGGCGGCAAGACACCGGCGGCGCGAGCTCTCACCGACCGGCTCTCTTCCCGCGGATGGCAACCCCATATCCTGTCGCGCGGCTTCGGTGGCAGTCACGCCGGGCCGGTGACCGTTGATCCCGGGCGCCACACGTCCCGCGACGTAGGGGACGAGCCCTTGCTGCTGGCACGCCATGCACCCGTCTGGGTGGCAAGGAACAGGGCTCGGGCGGCGGCGGCAGCGGTCGGAGCCGGTGCCGATATTCTCGTCATGGACGACGGCCTGCAGAACGTCCACCTTGCCCGGACCCTTTCCTTCATCGTCATCGACGGCCCACGCGGTTTCGGCAACGCGAAGGTGCTGCCTGCCGGGCCGCTGCGCGAGCCTCTGGCCGACGCGCTGTCGCGCGCCGGCACGGTGGTCATCGTCGGCGATGACCATCATGGCCTTGAGAGGGCACTGTCAGGCGAAGGACTGTGCGTCCTCCATGCCCGTCTCGAGGCTGGCCGCATTCCGGGTGACGGCCTGCCGCTCTTCGCCTTCGCCGGAATCGCCAGACCCGGCAAGTTCTTCGCCACTCTCGAGGAACATGGCGCCGAGGTGGTGAAGACGCGGAGCTTTGCCGATCATCACCGGTATGATCCCATGACCGTGACCGCGATGTTCGAGGAGGCAAACGCCCTGGGCGCGAGGCTTGTGACGACGGAAAAGGACTGGGTGCGCCTCGATGAAGCGACGCGCCCCCTTGCCGAGCCGGTTCCGGTGCGCATGGTGTTCCGGGATGAGGGCATCCTCGATGCCCTGATCGATCGGGTCGGGATTGCCGCGTCATGAAGGCAGGTCCGCGTGATGTCATCGAAGCCGGATTCCTGTGGCTGGGATTTGCCCTGTTCCGGACTGTCGGAATCGAGAGCGCCTCGGCTCTCGGCGGTTGTCTCGGACGCTTCGCCGGGCGACTCGCCACCTCGCGCAACCGTATCGCCCGACGCAACATCGAGGAGAGTTTCCCCGGCATCGCCGGCGAGGAGGTGCAGCGCATCATCACCGGCATGTGGGACAACTTCGGGCGTCTCGTGGCCGAGTTTCCGCATCTCCATACCATCGATGTCTATGGCGGCACGCGCGTGACCATCACCCGTGACCCGGGCGTCGAGGAATTCGCCAACCTGCCAGCGATCTTCGTGGGCGCCCATTTCGGCTGCTTTGACCTCGGCACCCTTCTCGCCATCCAGGAGGACATCGACCTCACCATCATCTACCGCCAGGCGAACAATCCACTGGCTGAACGCCTGATCCAGTCATGGCGGCTCAAGTGCGGCGGCACATGGGCGCCGAAGGGACGCAAGGGCTCCCAACTGGTGTTGAAAGGCATACGCCGCAAGGGCGCCATCGCCGTCCTTGCCGACCAGAAGTATTCTCAAGGAGTCGCGGTCTCCTTCTTCGGCCGGGAAGCGAAGACCGCCCCGGCCCTCGCCGAACTGGCGCTCAAGCACGACATTCCGCTCATTCCCATACGCGTCCTGCGCAAACCCCGGGCGCATTTTCACGTGCACCTCTTCAGGCCGCTCGAAATCGTCAGGACCGGGGACGGGGCAAAGGACGTGCACACCATGCTCCGGGCGATCAACGCAACCTACGAGGACTGGATCCGCGAATACCCCGAGCAGTGGCTGTGGCTCCACCGCCGCTGGGACACCTGACCCTTTCGTCTGTGTTCCCGGAACATTTCCGCGTCGCCCGGGGACACTGGCAGAGCACCGCAATGGCGAGGAAGCCGAGGACACCATATTGTGCCACTTGCGTAAATGCGGCGGAAACTGCGGGCAACGAGAAAGCGATTGAGGCCATGACATGAGTCCATTGCTCGGAAGGACCGTTCGATTGTTCCTCGCAGAAGGCACCGCTGCGGGGCTCACCACTGCGGAGATCATGAACTGGACCGGCCATGTTCTCAGCGGGTCCCGAAGCGGGCTGCCGGTCTTTCTGAAGCGCGATGAACTTGAGCGCACCGGCATCTACTTTCTCATCGGACCCGATACAGATGCCTCCGGAACGCTTCAGGTCTACATTGGCGAGAGCGATATCGTCCGCAAACGGCTCGTTCAACACAGCAAGGATGAGGACAAGGCCTTCTGGGAACGCACCTGCGTGGTCACCAGCAAGGATCAGAACATCACGAAGGCGCATGCACGCTATCTGGAAGCGCGTCTGATTGCCATTGCGAACGCTTCCGGCAACGCCAATGTCGTGAACGGGACAGCACCGCAGCCACCTGGGCTACCCGAGGCCGATGAATCTGACATGGAATTCTTCATTGAACAGCTCAAGCTGATCTTGCCTGTTCTTGGCTTCGATTTTCTGCGGCAATACAAACCTGTTGCCCAGACAGACTCGGAATCTGTCATCACCCCGATAGACAGCAGTGACTCTCCCGTCTTCCGGTTGTCCAGCAAGAAGCATGGGATCAAGGCACAGGCGCGCGAGGTCGGCGGGGAGTTCGTGGTGCTGGAAGGCTCTACCGCGGTCGTCGCCTGGACGGGCAAGGCTGACCACAGTTATGCAAAACGGCATACGCAACTTGCCAAGTCGGGCAAGCTCGTCGCAGGGGAAGGTGATTTCTTGCGCTTTGCCGAGGATGTCGTGTTTCGAAGTCCAAGTGCAGCGTCCGCCGTTGTTCTCGGTCGGCCCGACAATGGACGCACATCCTGGAAGATCGCCGGATCGAACACTTCGTACGGCGATTGGCAATCGGAGCAGGTGGCCAAAGCAGCCTGGGGCTACGGCTCGGAGGCAATGGAATGACGCTTGCTCCCGTGAATTCGGAGGTCTTGCGTTGGGCGCGCGAGCGTGCCGGCGTCGCACAGGAAGATCTGGCGGCGAAGTTCAAGAGACTTTCGCAGTGGGAGGATGGCCAGACTCAGCCCACATTGAAACAAGCAGAAGCCTTGGCACGGGCTCTCCATGTGCCGGTCGGCTATCTGTTCCTCTCGGAGCCGCCGGAAGAGACCGTTCCGATTCCAGACTTCCGAACCTTCGCTGGGCACACGGTCACGCGACCCAGCCCGAATCTGCTGGACACGATCTACGCCTGCCAGGAACGGCAGAGTTGGTATCGGAATTTCGCCCGTGTTGCCGGCGAGCCGGGTCTCGACTTCGTAGGCAGCGCCTCCGTCAACATGTCCCCGGAAACTGTCGCCACGCGGATGCGAGAGAGCCTGGGCTTCGATCTCGCCGCCCGCCGCGAGTGTCCGACCTGGACCGATGCCCTTCGTCTGTTCGTCCGCCAGACCGACGAGGCCGGCATTCTCGTCATGGTGAGCGGTATTGTGATGAGCAACACCAGCCGCCGCCTCGATCCCACCGAGTTTCGCGGCTTCGCGCTGTGCGATCTGCTCGCGCCGCTAATCTTCGTCAACGGAAGGGATTCGAAAGCGGCGCAGATGTTTACGCTCGCACACGAACTGGCGCACGTCTGGCTTGGCGCCTCCGCTCTGTCGAATCTTGGGGCCGTGCCGAATTCGGGATTTCGCCGGGAGGAAGTGTGGTGCAACGCAGTCGCGGCCGAGCTTCTGGTGCCACTGCGCGCCCTGCATTCCGAACTGCAACGAAACGAGCCTCTGGCCGATTCCTTGTCCCGGCTGACACGCATTTTCAAGGTCAGCACACTGGTCATCCTGCGCCGCCTGCTCGATGCAGGCTGGTTGACTCGCGAGCGCTTCGACTTGGCCTGGGCGCAGGAAAACGAGCAACTGAAGAAGCAGGTCCGGACGAGCAGCGACGGCGGCGATTTCTATCGCACGACCGTCGCGCGTGTCGGGCGGCGGTTCGCACGCGCGCTGGTGGTGAGCACACTCGAGGGCCAGACGCTGTATCGGGACGCGTTCCGGATGTTGGGCGTCAAGAAAACCGAGACCTTCAACAATCTTGGACGCGAAGCAGGGGTGATGGGATGACTTCCTATCTTGTCGATTCGAACGTCTTCATCCAAGCCAAGAATCTGCACTACGGCTTTGATTTCTGCCCCGCTTTTTGGGACTGGCTGGTTCAGAAAAACCGCGCGAGCAGGGTCGCGAGCATCGAGAAGGTTGCGGACGAGCTGCAAGCCGGCGAGGACGAACTGGCGGAGTGGGCTACAGAACGGGGCGATGAGTTCTTTCTGCCGCCGGATGACTCGGTTTTGCCTGCGCTCCGTACCGTGAGCGATTGGGCGAGTGGTCATGGATACCAACCGGCCGCCGTCGCAACCTTCCTGCAAGTTGCCGACTACTGGCTCGTCGCGCATGCCTTGGCTCACGAGTGCATTGTCGTCACGCACGAAGTTCCCGCCAACACCACCAGCAAGATAAAGATTCCGAACGCCTGCATTGGCCTCGGCCTGCGCTGCATGGCCCCGTACGAGATGCTTCGCCGCGAGCGCGCAAGATTCGTCTTGGGAATGGGCAGAGCCGCAGCGTGATGGCCAGAATCAGCGAGAGCAAAGCCGAAGACGCAGGTTTCGCGCGGCCCGCCGATTTGGGCTATGCATACTCCACAGACCGGACATCCGCCCGAAAGACCCAACACCGGAGCGCGGCAGCAACGATGAAGTACCGCTGACCGGTCAACTCCCCAAGGCACTCACACGCTTCGCCCAACGAAACGCTGAAGGACGTGCCGCGCACGGTACGACAGGCGGAGGCCCCATCCCTCATTGAAGAAAACCGCCGCCTGCATCACGACCTGATCAAGGGCCTGCCGGTCGAGGTTTCATGGGAGGACGGCAACATAGGCACCGCTGTCATTTCAACGAACCGAGGCCAACGATTGGCTTATGGTGAACCAGTTCACGGTGATCGAGGGACGACTCAACCGCCGGTCTGATGCGGTGCTTTTCTTGAACGGTTTTCGCTTGGTCGTGACCGAGTTGACAGTCCCCGGCGACGAAAACGCCACCATCGAAGGCACGTTCAACCAATTCCGGGCCCGCAAGGACGAGACACCTTCCTGGTTCCGCACCAGTGGGGCGTTCATGACGTCGGACGGGAAGATGCGCCGGAGTCCGAAACGGCACCATTGTTCAGCGCCGGGGCCGCAGCACGTGGTGGTGGGTCTCGTCGTAGAGCATGCTTGAACGAAAATCAGTCCCTTCGAGGACGCGGCCGACGAGAATGAGCGCCGTTCGCGTGATCCGGGCCTGCTTGACCTTTGCGCGGACGTCATCGAGCGTGCCGTGGATCAGCAACTCGTCGGGCCAGCCGACGCGGTAGGCGACAGTCACCGGGCAGTCGCCGCCGCAGACCGGCACCAGCGTGCGCACAACGCGTGCGAGATTGTTGACGGAGAGATGGATCGCGAGGGTGGCCCCGGTGCGGGCCAGGTCGGCCAGGTTCTCACCTTCCGGCATGGCGCTCGCTCGCACGGCGGTCCGCGTGAGGATGACCGTCTGCGAGACCTCCGGCAGGGTGAGCTCCCGGCCGATGGCGGCGGCGGCGGCGGCAAACGAGGGAACGCCGGGGGTGATGTCCCAGGCGATTCCGAGAGCATCGAGGCGGCGAATCTGCTCGGCGATGGCGCCGTAGACAGAGGGATCGCCGGACTGCAGGCGGGCGACATCGTCACCGGCCTGGCTGGCCCCGGCCATGAGGTAGATGATCTCGTCGAGATGAAGGGGCGCGGTATCGATGATGCGCGCGCCGGCAGCCGCTTCGGCTACGAGCTCGCAGGGCACCAGGGAACCGGCATAGAGCACCAGCGGCGACGAACGGATCAGCCTGCGACCACGCACGGTCACGAGATCGGCCGCACCCGGCCCGGCGCCGATGAAGTGAACGGTCATGATGCGTCGTAACCGCGCGGCGTGTAGACCACGGTGCGCCCCCGGTGGCGGTAGCGCCTGGTCTGCGACGAACCGACGATGACGAGGCTCAGCATGTCGACCGCACCGGCATCCAGCGAGGCCAGTGTCGTGTGGGCAAGGGAATGCCCCTCGCGCCCCAGCAGGCGGCCGATGACCACCGGCGTGGCGGGATCCCGGTGTTCGAGGAGGATGTCCCGGGCGAGGCCGAGGAGAAGACGCCGGCGTCCGGACACCGGATTGTAGAAGGCCACCACGAAATCACCCTCGGCGGCCGCCCGCACGCGGGCGAGCACGGTGTCACGAGGTGTCAGGAGATCCGAAAGGGAGATGGCGCAGAAATCGTGGCCGATGGGGGCCCCCGACTCGGCTGCCGCAAGCTGCACCGCGGAAATGCCGGGGATCACGCTGATCCCGACGCCCCGCCACCGGGTGGAACCGTCAACCAGTTCGTGAACCAGGCTTGCCATGGCGTAGATGCCCGGATCGCCGGAGCTGACAAGGACGACCTTCCTGCCAGCGGCGGCAAGATCAAGGGCATGCCGGCAGCGTCCGGTCTCCTCGCCGAGGCCAAAGGCATGGCAGGTCTTGGCGCGCGCCAGGGCGGGTATGAGATCGAGGTAGGCGCCATAGCCGACCACGTCGCTTGCCTCGCCAATGGCCCGGCTGGCCTGCAGCGTCCTCAGATGGTTCGCGCCCGGCCCGAGGCCGACAATCGCGAGATGGCCTGGCCTCACGCCGACGGCATCGGCATCGATGGCGTCAGGTGCCCGGGCAACAGCGCAGGTGGCCCGCCGCGACCTGGTCTTGGCCACCACGAGATCGCCCGCATCTCCGGCCACCGCCAGGGCAGCACCCTCCGCCACGCCATGGCAGCCGGTGACGGCATGGACAATGTCGGACGGATGGCGAAGGCGCGGCAACTCCTCCTCGAGACGTTCGGCCGGGAAGACCACCAGCGGCACGTCAAGGCGTTCGGCAAGGGCCAGCATCGCCGGTTCATCGGACTTGAGCTCCAGGCTGGCGACACAGGCGACGGCCTGTTGCGCCAGACCCGCTTGCGCCAGGGTCTCGAGCACAAGCGACACCAGTTCTTCGGCATCACAACCGCGTTCGCAACCGGCGCCAACGGCAAGCACAGGGGGGTGCATCACGAGATCCGCCGACCGGTCACTGCGGTCGGTCACACACACCTCGAGGCGCCCGTCATCGGAGGAATCAAGACCCGTCTCGCCCAGCCATGTCCCATCACCCGCCTCCACCCTGAGGCGAACCGTCTCGCCGGCGGCGACAGCGGCCATCACCGGGGCCGTGCGGGAGGTGGCGGCAAGCCGCCAGCCTCTCGGCATCTCGTCGAGGGCGCGGGTGAAGCGCACGTCGCCCAGAGTGGTCGTCACCGCATGGCCGCCCGTCACCGCGGCGCAATGGCGCGCCAGCCGGTTGGCGCCCCGATGGCCGCCGAGAAGCGGGATGATCGATGTTCCGTCCTCGGTCACGGCCAGCAAGGGGGGTTCGTTCGTCTTGTCGGCGACAAGGGCTGCCACCGCGCGAATCAGGATGCCGGTGGCGCAGACACCGATGACGGGCACACCGGCAGCGAAGAGGTCCGCCACATGGTCCACAGTCGCCGTGAATGTGACATCGGCACATCCCACCCGGTGCGCGAGGCCGTGCACGCGGGCGCCGGGCAGGCTTTCGGCGATCCGTCTCGCCGTCGGCAGCCCCGAGGCGGCAAGGCAGATCACCGCGGTCCCGGCGGGAAGGGTCATCGCCATGCCTCGCCGCGGCGATGAACAAGAATCATGGAAAAATAGGGTCCGGCATCCTCGGTGACGTCCGCAAGGGGCATCACGACCTGGTGTCCCATGGTGGCATGGGCCACATACCATGCGTGTCCGAGCAGGCCCGCCGCATCGAGAACGCCTCTGATCCTGGCCAGATGGCGTCCCACCTTGATGATCGCGACAGAGTCGGCAAGGGCAAGGCGTTCCGTCATCGCGGCATCGGCGAGGGTGCCCGGACAGACCAGCAGTGCATCGTCCCGCGCTGCCAGTGGCACGCCAGCGGCCGCCGGGCAGGCCATGAGAGAGGAAACACCAGGCACCACCTCGACCTGGTAGCGGTCTGCCACACGGGCAAAGAGATACATGAAACTCCCGTAAAAGAACGGATCGCCCTCGCAGATGGCGGCGACATCCCGACCGGCATCGAGATGACGGCTGATGGCGTCGACCGCGCGGGTGTAGACCTCTTCGGCCGGAAACCGCCTGGCATCGAGCGGCATGCGTATGGCTATTTCCTCCCGGTCGCCGCGCAGCCACGGGGCGACGATCGAGCGGGCCAGACTTTCGCCCGACTGCGGAGCAGGCCAGGCGATGACGGGAACCTCGCCCAGAATGCGGTACGCCTTCAGGGTAACGAGTTCAGGATCACCCGGGCCCACACCAAGACCATAGAGAACCCCCGCAGTCATGGCTTGATGACACGCCATTGCGTCACCGGCATCGACGGCTTCCAGCCGGAGAACCCGCCCACCGGCCGGACATGCGAGACGGCAATCCGCACCAGGTCGCCCCCAAGGTCCCGGTGGAGGGTGGCCAGCACCTGTTCGCTCTCCACGGTCACCGCATTGGCGACCAGGCGTCCTCCCCGTGGCAGCGCATCCCAGCACGGCCCGGCAATGGTGCCGGCGGCAAGGCCACCGCCAATGAACACCGCGTCGGGGGCCTCGAGTTGTGCCAGGGCCGCCGGTGCGGCGCCCGTGACGATAGCGATCCCGGGAACACCCAGGGCCGCGGCGTTCTCGGCAATGATGGCCGACCGTGCCGGATCGCGCTCGATGGCAATCGCCGTGGCCTGCCCGGCTGCCCGCATCCACTCGATGGCAATGGAACCGCAACCGGCGCCGACATCCCACAGACGTTGTCCTCCAAGGGGCATCAGCGCTGCCAGGGTCGCCGCTCTTACTTCTCGCCGGGTCAGCTGTCCGTCGTTGCGGAAGGCGCTGTCGGGAAGACCCGGTGTGCGGGGAAGCGGCAACACTCCGGCATCGGCCTTCGGATCGATCGCCAGGGTATTGAGATCGTCTGCCTGGCAATCGAGCAGTGTCCGGGCAGTGCCGCTCAGCACACGCTCCCTGCCGCCGCCCAGATGACACAGGACATGGACCTCGCTTGCACCGTAACCCGCCTCGCAGAGCAGGCGGCAGACGGTTGGCGGCGTTGTCGCGTCGTGGGAAAGGATCAGCATCTTCTGGCCGGGTACGAGGTCGGCGCGCAAGAGCTCCGGCGGCCTCCCGTGCAGCGTGAGCTGGACAGTCGCGGCCAGCGGCCAGGCAAGGCGGGCACAGGCAAGGGAAAAGGCCGACGGCGCCGGCAGCACCACCAGAGCCTCCCTGCCGAAGCGGCGCGCCAGCGTGACACCGATGCCGTAATGCATCGGATCCCCTGTCGCCAGGACACAGACCGGGTGTCCCTCGTGGGCGGCAATCGCCTCCACTGTCCGCGAAAGGGGTGACTCCCAGGCGAGCGTGGGCCTGTCGCCCGCATCAACCATGGCGAGGTGACGGCGGCCACCCACCAGCACCTCGGCGCCGTCGATTAGCGCCCGCGCGGCGTCGGTCAGAGCATCCGGGCCGTCCTCGCCGAGGCCGACAACGGCAAGCCAGGGCGTCACCTAGAGAGTCCCGTGAAGCGCATTCACCGCCGCCGCTGTCATGGCGCTGCCGCCACGGCGACCGTGAACCGTGATGTAGTCAAGGCCGCTCTCCGCCAGGGCACGTTTCGCTTCCGCCGCACCGACAAATCCGACGGGCATGCCGACGACCAGGGCCGGGCGGACATCCTGCGCTTTCTCGAGAACCCGGTAGAGTGCGGTAGGCGCATTGCCGATGGCCACCACGGCGTCCTCGAGCATGCCGCCCCAGAGGTCCGCCGCCGCCCATGAACGCGTGGTGGCGGAACGCTTCGCATGATGGCGCACCCGGGACGTGTGGACCGTGCACACGACGCGGTTTTGCGCCGGCAGCAGCCGGGTGATGATTCCTCTCGCCGTCATGTCGACATCGCACAGCACCGGCGCCCCGCAGGCAAGCGCCCGACGGCCGGCGGCCACCGCCCCGGGCGAGGCATCGAGATCCTCCACCACGTCGGTCATGCCGCAACTGTGAACGAGCCTGACCGCCACCTCGCGCAAGGTCTCCGGCACCACTGACAACCCGGTTTCGGCCTCGATGATCGATCGCGACCGGGCGTAGATCAGGGCGCCGTCATTGAGGTAGCTGTAGGCGTTCACGGACGCGACCGACCGTCGTGGGGCGACAGATCGACAATGCCCGGCACCTCGCCGCACAACGCGCAGCCGGGATCACGCTCGTAACTGACCCGGTGAAAGGAGGCCGCCAGGGCATCGTAGATCAGCAGGGTGCCGGCGAGGCGGTCGCCGAGCTCGAGCAGTTCCTTGATGGCCTCGGCGGCCTGCAGCGTCCCCATGACGCCGGCAATGGCGCCCAGGATGCCAGCCTCCGAGCAGGACGGCACGAGACCGTCCGGAGGGGCTTCGGGAAACAGGCACCGGTAGCACGGGCCGCCGACAGGAAAGGTCGTCAGCTGGCCGTCGAAGCGCATCATGGCGGCACTCACCAGGGGCTTCGCCGCCAGGTGACAGGCGTCGTTGACGAGATAGCGTGTCGGGAAATTGTCCGAGCCGTCACACACCAGATCGTAGTCGGCAAGAATGGTCAGCGCATTGAGGTGGTCGAGACGTTCCGAGTGACAGCGGACCTCGACGCCGGGATTGATGGCGGCGATGGTGCTGCGCGCGCTTTCGGTCTTCCAGTCGCCGATCCGCGGGGTCGTGTGAATGATCTGGCGCTGCAGGTTCGACAGATCAACCCGGTCGTCATCGATCACGCCCAGGGTGCCGACGCCGGCGGCCGCCAGGTACATGAGAAGCGGCGACCCGAGACCACCTGCTCCGACAACGAGCACCCGCGAGTTGAGCAGTCTGATCTGCCCGGCGCCGCCCACCTCGGGCATGACGATGTGCCGGGCATAGCGGTGAAGCTGCTCTTCGTTGAAGTCGGAGAGGTTCATGGATCAGCGCACGGATGCCCCGAGCACCATCATGGGCCTGAATGATCGTCGGGGAAGACGCCCCCATGAAGACGGGTCCCGGGGGAAGAGCACCGTCATGGGTTGAAGTGATCCGCAATTCTTCCGGCCAGCCGCCGCGCGACGTCTGTCTTGGCCATGCGGGGCCATGTTTCCGCGCCCTCGGGGCCCACCAGCTGGATGAGGTTGTCATTTCCACCGAAGGTGTCCGTTCCCGGGCTGACATCGTTGGCAACGATCCAGTCGCACTTCTTGGCGGCGCGCTTTCTCGTCGCTTCTCCAAGCACGTCACCGGTCTCGGCGGCAAAGCCGATGACAAGGCCTGGCCGGCTGTTTCCCGGAGACGCGAGGGTGGCAAGAATGTCGGGATTCTCGACAAGTTCGAGAACCGGCGTACCGCCGGAACCCTTCTTCCACTTGGCGGACCGCGGTTCGGCCACCCGCCAGTCGGCGACGGCGGCGGCGCACACCGCGGCATCGGCAGGCAGGGCATCGAGGCAGGCATGCAGCATGTCGCAGGCCGTCTCGACGTGGACAACATCAGTCCCCGGCGGATCGGCAAGCGCCACGGGCCCCGACACCAGGGTCACCCTGGCGCCGAGGTCGACACAGGCTGTCGCCAGCGCATGTCCCTGCTTGCCGGAGCTGCGGTTGCCGACATAGCGCACCGGATCAACCGGTTCACGGGTCGGGCCGCTTGTGACGAGAACGTGGCGGCCGCTGAGCGGCCGCGAGCCGTCCTGCCCGAGGAGGGCGGCGATCGCATCGACGATGGCATCGGGTTCGCTCATGCGCCCCGGTCCGGTTTCGCCGCAGGCGAGATCTCCCGCTTCCGGCCCCACCATGGTGACACCGTCGGCGAGGAGCCGGGCAACATTGCGGCTGACGGCGGGATTCTCCCACATGCGCGCATTCATGGACGGAGCAGCGAGAACCGGCTTGTCGGTGGCAAGCAGAATCGCTGTCGCCAGGTCGTCCGCAAGACCGCCTGCCATGCGGCCCATGATATCGGCTGTCGCCGGCGCCACCACGACGAGGTCGGCCTCCCGTGACAGGCGGATGTGGTCCATCCCGGTGTCGCCGGTTGGCGTGAAGAGATCCTGGAACACCGGCTCGCCGGAGAGTGACGCCACGGCAAGAGGCGTCACGAACTCGACGGCGGCCGGAGTGAGGACACACCGCACACGGGCTCCTTCCGCACGCAGCCGGCGGATGAGATCGAGAGACTTGCAGGCGGCAACGCCGCCCGAGATGACGAGAAGGACACTCCTGCTGTCGAGCATCGTCGAGGTTCCCTTGTCCGTCGCCACTATACGCCTGTTGTCACGTCCTGGAGAACCGCCCTCCGGCACGGCCATCACAGGCGCCAGGCCGTCGTCAATGCGGCGATTCCGCCGGAGAGGTTGCGCGTCGCCACATGGCTGAAACCGGCCTCGCGGACCATGGCGGCAAAGCGGTACTGGTCGGGAAAGCGGGCGATGCTCTCCACGAGATAGCGGTAGGATCCAGCACTGCCGGCAACGAGGGCGCCGAGGCGCGGGATCACGGTCCGCGAGGCACGGTGGTAGAGGCCGGCGATGGGCCGCGCCGGACGGCCGAATTCGAGGCACAGGAACCGGCCTCCGGGCCTCAAGACCCGGAAGGCCTCGGCAAGGGCCTGATCGATGTGCGTAACATTGCGGATGCCGAAGGCATTGGTGCAGCCGTCCAGTGAACGGTCTCCATAGGGCAGTGCCTCGGCGCGACCGCACACGAAGGCCAGCAATCCCGAGGGAATCCCTGCCGGACGGCGTGATCGCGAGACATCGATCATGGCCCTGTTGATGTCGACAACATCCACCCGGAACCCACGGCGTGCCAGGGCGAAGGCGACATCGCCGGTACCGCCGGCGACATCGATGATGTGACCGCACGAGAGATCGCGGGCCAGCAAAGTCACCATCTCGCGTTTCCACAGGCGATGGATTCCCGCGGACATGAGATCATTCATCACGTCATACGCTTGCGCCACCTCGCCGAAGACGGCACCGACCATCTCCTCCTTGCGGGACTCACCGACATGCTCCTCGCCGAAACGGCCGGCATGGTCGTGATAGTCATCCGTGGTCATGACCCCCTTTTAGCACAGGTTGTCGTTGCCCGATCCCGGGAGAATTCACCAGGACGATCGGGCTATAGTGGGCACCGAAGAGAAGGCGACCCGTTTGTTGTGAACGTGTCACAATTGTCAGATATGGCCACTGGCAGCCTGCATGCCGGAACTTCCTGAAGTCGAGACTGTCCGCCGGGGTCTCGAGCCCGTTCTCTGCGGCCAGCGCATCACCGATGTCGAGGTGCGCCGCCCGAATCTCAGGATCCCCTTTCCCCCCGATTTTGCCAGGCGGCTTGCGGGACGCCGGGTGACGGGGTTGCGGCGCCGCGCGAAGTACCTCCTGGTCGATCTCGACGATGGAGAGGTGGTGATCTGTCATCTCGGCATGTCGGGTCATTTTGTCGTCCGGCGGCGCACCAACTCTCTCCCCGGGCCTCACGACCACGTGGTGTTCACGCTCGAGGACGGCAACGAGGTCGTCTTCAACGACCAGCGCCGCTTCGGCCTGATGACCCTGGTTGCCGGAACCGCCGAGGACGACCATCGCCTGCTTCGCCACCTGGCCCCCGACCCTCTCGACAACTCGTTCACATCAAAGACTTTTCTCGCCCGTCTTGCCGGACGCCGGACACCGGTCAAGGCGGCGCTTCTCAATCAGCAGGTTGTCGGTGGCGTCGGCAACATCTATGCCTCGGAATCCCTCCACCAGGCGCGCATCTCGCCTCGCCGCCTGGCGGCCCATGTCGGTCCCGGCCGGGCGGCAACACTCGCCGGGGCACTTGGCGACGTCCTTCACCGGGCCATTGCCGCCGGAGGCGCGTCGCTCAGGGATCATGTCCAGACGTCCGGCGAGCCCGGCTATTTCCAGCACGATTTCCGCGTCTATGGCCGCGAGAACGATCCGTGTCCGACCGCCGGGTGCGCCGGCACCATCCGGCGGATCATCCAGTCGGGACGATCGACGTATCTTTGCGGCCACTGCCAGCGCTGAACGCGACTCGAGTCGGCCGATTCGCAAACAGTTTGGTTTCGCAATTGCCGCCCGGGACCGGCGCGAGGGAGCGTGACTCCGCGGATTTCCTGAATTGACGGCCTCTGCGGCCACAGGTATAAGCCGCCTTTCCGTGAATGGATGAAGCGACATGGCCAACAGCCTGCAGGCCCGCAAGAGAGTACGCCAGACAGCCCGCAAAACCGCGGTAAACCGCCAGCGGATTAGCCGTATGCGCACGTTCGTGGTCAAGGTCGAGACGGCGATTTCGGCTGGCGAGAAGGACGCTGCGGCCACCATGCTTCGGCAGGCCGAGTCCGAGTTGGCGCGGGGCGCCAGGCTCGGAGTTATCCATCGCAACGCAGCGTCACGGAAGGTTTCGCGACTCTCCAGGCGTATCGCCAAGATGTAGTGACCGGCGGCCTCGTGCTGCCCAATCTGGCGTAACCGTCTCCCCTTCCCACGACAGCGGGAAGTCCACCTTTCCCCGGTCCATACAGCAGCCGTCAACAGTCCCGCCCTGCCTCACCGGCTGATTGGCGCTTGCGCTGTGTTGTTCTGCGGCAATCCCCGCTCTAGGTTGAAGACCGGATCGCGGAGCCGATCCTCGGGGGAAATCAAGGCGAAACACCGGATACCAGAAAGGCCGGGAACATGTTTCGGGGAAAGCCGGGGAGCATTGAATCGATGAGCGCCACAATTATGACAACAAAATCAGAATGTTGCATCAGCCTGAGCCTGCATGGATCAACCGGGAGGGCCGGTTGATGGTCGCCAGGCAGCTCAAACGCACCGCCCTCGTCGAGGACCAGTGGAAGCGTGTGCGCTCGCGGTTGCGGGCCGAGCTTGGGGAAGCGGCCTTCAGGACGTGGCTGCGGCCTCTCACCCTCGACGGAGTGTCGGGGACCAAGGTCGTGCTGCGGGTGCCGGGAGACAACATGAAGAAGTGGGTCATGTCGCGCTGTGGCGAGCGTCTGCGCGATCTCTGGTGCGGTGAAAGCGACGAGATCACCGACATCGCCATCACCGTCGGCGTTCCCGAGCGCCGTCCCAAGACCCGGGAAGTCCGTCCCCTGCAGCGCCGTCCCGGGGCCGCTGACGGCCTGACACGGGTTTCCGGGGACGTGGCCGGCGCCGCGACCCAGCTCAATCCGCGGTTCACTTTCGAGAACTTCGTGATCGGCGAGACCAACCATTTTGCCCATCGGGCCGCCATGGATGTCGCCGACAGCAACCGGGTGTCCTACAACCCGCTTTATCTTTACGGAAGCGTCGGACTGGGCAAGACCCATCTGATGAATGCCATCGCCTGGCGGATCCGTACGCAACGGCCGGAACGCCAGGGTCTCTTCATGTCGGCCGAGAAGTTCATGACGCGCTTCGTGCACGCCCTTCGTTTCAAGGACACGATGGCGTTCAAGAACGAGTTCAGGTCGGTGGATGTCCTGATGATCGACGACATCCAGTTCATTGCCGACAAGGCCTCCACGCAGGAGGAGTTCCTTCACACCTTCAATGCCCTTGCCGACCTCAACCGGCAGATCGTGATCACCGCTGACCGGGCGCCATCGAATCTCGAGGGTATCGACGAGCGTCTGCGATCCCGCCTCAACGGCGGCGTCGTGGCCCTTCTCCGCCCGGCCGACTACACCTTGCGACTCGACATCCTGAAGAACAAGCTCGTCCACAGCATCGGCGAGAAGCGGCCCGGCATCGACCCGGAAGATGTGGTGCCTGCAGATGTGCTGGAGTTTCTCGCCACCACCATCACCTCCAACGTCCGCGAGCTTGAGGGCGCTCTCAACCGGGTTGTGGCCCATGTCCACATGGTGGGGCATCCAGTGACCCTCGATTCAACCCGCGAGCTGCTGCGTGACCTGTTGCGCGCCCAGGAACGGCGGGTGACCGTGGAGGAGATACAGAAGATTGTCGCGGACCACTTCAACCTGCGTCTGGCGGACATGCTGTCAAGCCGCAAGGAGAGAGCCATCGCCAGGCCGCGTCAGGTTGCCATGTACCTCGTCAAGCGTCTGACCAACCGCAGCCTGCCCGAAATCGGCCGCAGGTTTGGCGGCCGCGACCATACGACAGTGATGCACGGTGTACGCAAGATCGAGGAACTCAAGGCGAAGGACCCGGCCCTGGCCGAGGATGTCGAAACTCTCGAGCATCTGCTTGGACAGCCGGCGCGCTGAGCGGCTGGCTATGGTGTGGCACATGCATGCCGCTTCCTGCTAGATTGGTGGCGTGACGTGCCAGCCGGCGGGGGGTCGCACCCCTGATCGGCGTTCACCTGCCAGGGATGCTGGTCCATGAAACTTGTTGTTGAACGTAGTGCCCTGATGACGGCACTGACGCACGCAAACAGCGTTGTCGAACGGCGCAGCACCATCCCCGTTCTCGCCAATGTCAGACTCGATGCGGACGAGCAGAACCTCCGTCTCACCGCCACCGACATGGACCTCGAAGTGGTCCAGAACGTCGCCGCCGACGTGACCGCACCAGGCACCACGACGGCATCGGCGTTCCTGCTCCAGAACATCTGCCGTACCCTCCCCGACGGCGCCCAGGTGGCACTCGATCGCGATCAGACGAGCGGGCGTCTGTCGATCCACTGCGGACCCACGCAGTTCGAGTTCGCGTGCCTGCCGCCCGAGGACTTCCCCCTGATGACGGCAACGGCCTTCAGTCACGGGTTTTCGCTGCCGGCAGCGGAATTGCGGCGCCTTCTCGACCGCACGCATTTTGCTGCACTCGTCGAGGGCGCCCGGGAGAACCTGCAGGGCGTATTCTTCCACGCGACGACAGGCGACGGCAGCCTTGTGCTGCGCGCCGTCGCCACGGACGGCCACCGGCTCGCCAGGGTGGATACCGAGCAGCCCGAGGGCGCCGACGGCATGCCGGGGATCATCGTCCCCAACAAGACCATCCATGTGCTGCGCAGCCTGATCGACACCGCCGATGAGGACATCGACATCGAAGTGGCGGAACGCAAGCTGAGCTTCCGGTCCGGCGCCATCCAGATGACGTCCAAGCTCATCGACGGCACCTATCCGAACTACGAGAAGGTGATCCCCGACGACAATGACAGGGTCATGAGAGTTTCGAAAGACACGTTCGTGAGGGCGACCGACCGCATGTCCGTGATCACCACCACGGACAAGGGACGACCCGTCAAGCTGGATATCTCGACCGGCCGCCTGCAGGTTTCCGCCAGCAATCTCGAAGGTGTCACCGGAGAGGAGGAACTTGAGGTCGATTATGAGGGACCCTCCATGACAATCGGCTTCAATGCACGCTATATTTCTGAAATGGCAAAGAATTTTGATGGCGACGTCATGCTGGTCATCATGTCCCGCGATTCCTCGCCAGCCATCGTCCGCGATGCCGACGACAGCCGGACACTGTATGTCCTGATGCCGCTCAGGGTTTAGGCACGGCGCCGGTGACAAGACCAACTTTCGTCAGGAGCGATCCCTTCATCGGACGTCTCAGGCTGCGGGAGTTCCGCTCGTGGGAGCATCTCGACCTCGAGGCCGGCCCTCGTCCGGTGGTGCTGACCGGGGCCAACGGTTCGGGAAAGACCAATCTCCTCGAAGCGGTGTCCTTTCTGGCGCCAGGCCGTGGCCTTCTGGGCGCCAGGCTGGCTGACATACCGCGTCGCGGCGGCCCGGGAGCGTGGTCCGTGGTGGCTGATATCACCGCCGGTCATGCGACCACGCGGGTCGGCACCGGCCCATCCGGGGACGACGACACGAGAGGCCGGCTGGTCCGGATAGATGGTGAGACCTGCAAGGGCCAGGCGCCGCTTGCCGGGATTGTATCGTTGATGTGGCTGACTCCGTCCATGGACGGCCTGTTCCGCGAACCGGCGCAGCACCGCCGTCGTTTCTTCGACCGAATGGTGTGCGTCCATGACCCGCTGCATGCCCGCCGCACAGGCGCCTACGAACGCGCCATGCGCGAGCGTCTGCGCCTGTTGCGCGAGATGAGCCGGGACACGGCGTGGCTTGCCGCACTCGAGGGCACCATGGCCGAAACCGGTGTCGCCGTCGCCGCCGCCAGGCGCGAGTTCCGTGACCTCCTGGCGCCGGTCCTCGCCGCGGGAATCGCGCCCTTTCCCGGGGCCACCCTCGATCTCGCCGGCCTTGTCGAGACCTGGATCACCGACATGCCGGCAGTCGATGTCGAGGCCAGGTTCCGCGAGCATCTCGTGGCGTCGCGACGTCGCGACGCGGAACAGGGCATGACGGGCGAAGGGCCTCATCGCATGGACCTCGTCGTGCATCACCTCGAAGCCGGCATGGAGGCAACCTTGTGCTCCACCGGCCAGCAAAAGGCCCTGGTCATCGCCATCCTGATGGCGTCGGCCCGCCTTGCAGGCGGACGCCACGCACCTGTCCTGCTGCTTGATGACGTGGTCTCCCATCTCGACCGCAAGGCGCGTGAGTCGCTCCTCGCGCTGATCCTGGATCTGGGACTGCAGGCCTGGCTGACGGGGACTGACCGGGACCATTTCGACATCCTCGACCGCAAGGCACTTTTTTTCCATGTCACGAACGGAAGCGCGCGGCGCCTCGACGTGAGGGCCGCAGCATGAACGAAGACTCGCTTGCCTCCGACAGGCAGACAGCCGACGAAGAATACGGCGCCGATGCCATCAAGGTGCTGAAAGGGCTCGATGCGGTGCGCAAGCGCCCGGGCATGTACATCGGCGATACCGACGACGGCACCGGGCTTCATCACATGGTCTTCGAGGTCGTCGACAACGCCATCGACGAGTCTCTCGCCGGTCACTGCGACACGGTCTCGGTCACGCTCAATCCCGGTGGATCGATCACCATTGAAGACAATGGGCGCGGTGTTCCCACCGATATCCACACCGAAGAGGGAGTGTCTGCCGCTGAAGTCATCATGACCCGCCTGCATGCCGGCGGGAAATTCGACCACAACAGCTACAAGGTCTCCGGCGGACTGCACGGGGTGGGTGTGTCGGTGGTCAATGCCCTGTCCTCCCGTCTCGAACTGGTCATCTGGCGCGCTGGCGAGGAGCACGTCCTGCACTTCGCCGACGGTGTCGCCGAAGCGCCTCTGGCGGCTCGGGGACCCACCACGAAGACGGGAACAAGGGTCACGTTCACACCGTCGTCGGTCACCTTCTCGAAGATCGAGTTCGAATTCGGGATCCTGGAGAACAGACTGCGTGAACTGGCGTTCCTGAACCACGGCGTTCGCATCCGTCTCGAGGATCATCGCACCGTGGAACGGCACACCCAGGAGTTCTTGTACGAGGGTGGGCTCAGGGCGTTCGTGACCTGGCTCGACCGCAACAAGACCGGCCTTCACGGCGACGTGATCTGCTTCAGCGACAATCGCGAGGACGTCATCGTCGAGGTCGCCATGCAGTGGACGGATGCCTACCACGAGAACACGTTGTGCTTCACGAACAACATTCCGCAGCGTGACGGCGGCACACATCTTGCAGGTTTCCGCAATGCGCTGACCCGCACCGTCCAGGCCTATGCCTCGGCCAACGGGCTGTTCAAGCGTGATCGCGTGTCGATCTCCGGAGAGGACATGCGCGAGGGACTGACCGCCGTGGTCTCGTGCAAGATACCCGACCCCAAGTTCGCCTCGCAGACCAAGGACAAGCTGGTTTCCTCCGAGGTGCATCCGGTCATCATGCAGATCGTCAACGATCGCCTCGGACAGTGGTTCGAGGAACACCCGGCGGACGCCCGCACGATCGTCTCCAAGTGCATCGAGGCCGCGGCAGCGCGCGAGGCGGCACGCAAGGCCCGCGAACTCACGCGTCGCAAGACCGCTCTTGATATCGGCAATCTGCCGGGCAAGCTCGCCGACTGCCAGGAAAAGAACCCGGAGAAGTCGGAGATCTTCATCGTCGAGGGCGATTCCGCGGGCGGGTCCGCCAAGCAGGCAAGGGATCGCTCCAACCAGGCCGTCCTGCCGCTCAGGGGCAAGATCCTCAACGTCGAACGCGCCCGCATCGACAAGATGCTGTCCTCTGAACAGGTCGCCATGCTGATCGTGGCCCTGGGCGCGGGGATTGCCGAGGATTTCGACATCGACAAGATTCGCTACCACCGGATCGTCATCATGACCGATGCCGATGTTGATGGCGCCCACATCCGCACGCTTCTCCTGACCTTCTTCTTCCGCCACATGGCCGGGATCATCGAAGCGGGATACCTCTACATTGCTCAGCCACCCCTCTTCAAGGTCAAGCGCGGCTCGAGCGAGGTGTATCTCAAGGACGAGCAGGCCTTCGACGACCATCTCCTGGGTATCGCCCGCGAGGAGTGCGTGTTTCACCACCACGACGGACGCCAGATTGCCTGGGCCGAGCTCGACGAGATGGTAAGGCAGGCGCGGCGAGCGGCGACGCTGTTGCAGCCCCTGGGACGGCATCTGCCGATCGCCATCGCCGAGCGGGCGGCGATCGCCGGACTCCTGTCACCACGTCACCTGGCGGATGCCGGGGAAGCGAGCCGCCGGGCCGCCGAGGTGGCACAGCGTCTCGACGAGGCGGACGGGGACGGCGGCTGGAGCGGCGAGGCGGATGGCGAAGGCGGAGCCGTCTTCGGCCGGACCGTTCGCGGTGTTGCCGAGACCCATCGCCTCACCGCAAGCCTGGTGCGGTCCGAGGAAGCGATGGCGCTGGACGCCATGGCGTCCTCGCTCCAGGATCTCTATGCACGGCCCGGCGTCCTCGAACGCCGGGAGCGGCGTCACCCAGTCCGGGGACCGGGAGACCTCGTCCACCTGGTGCGTCAGCTGGCCCAGCGCGGCGCCTCGATCCAGCGCTACAAGGGCCTGGGTGAAATGAATCCCGATCAGCTGTGGTAAAGTGAACCCCGTACGGCGTTGGGAACCCCCCCTCGACCCCGATGCGCGGGCACTCCTGAGAGTCACCGTGAAGGACGCCAACGAGGCGAACGATCTCTTCGAGACCCTCATGGGCAATGTCGTCGAGCCGCGCCGCCTGTTCATCCAGTCCAATGCCCTGAAGGTGACCAACCTGGATGTATGACCGGGCGCCGCCGCCTGACCCGAGATGAAGAAACGCAGCCCCTTGCGCATGATCGCTCGTGTCCTGCGCTGGTCCGTCATCGCCACCATCTGGATTTCCGTCCTCGCCGGGGCCCTCGTCGGCTGGTACTCGCTCGATCTTCCCGATCCGGACCGCCTCATCAGTGACCGCACACCTTCGGTGACCGTTCTTGATTCCAATGACAGGATTCTCGCAACCTATGGCGACTTTCGCGGCGAGATCGTTCCCTTTGACCGTCTGCCGCCGGCTCTCGTGGCAGCCGTCATCGCCACCGAGGACCGCCGCTTCTTCGACCATGGCGGCATGGATGTCTTCGGCGTTCTGCGCGCCCTCGTCGTCAACCTGCGCGCCGGGGAAGTGGTCCAGGGCGGCAGCACCATCACGCAGCAGGTCATCAAGAATGTCTTCCTGACACCGGAACGCTCCCTCAAGCGCAAGGTCCAGGAAGTGCTGCTCGCCTTCTGGCTGGAACGCAAGTTCACCAAGGAGGAGATTCTCGCCATCTACATCAACCGGGCCTACCTCGGCGCCGGCGCCTTTGGCATCGCTGCCGCTTCGCACCGCTACTTCGGCAAGAAGGCAGGAGATCTTTCCCTGGGCGAATCGGCCATGGTCGCCGGACTCCTGAAGGCGCCTTCGCGAGACAACCCCTTCAACAACCCTGGCCGCGCCATCGCCCGTACAACCACCGTCATCGACAGCATGGTGGATGCCGGTTTCATCGACCGTGAACGGGCCAGGAAGGCGAAAGCGACACCCCTGGTGCTTGCCATGGACAGAAACACCGGCGGGGATGCACGCTATGCCACCGACTGGGTGACGGCACGGGCATCCGAATACATCGGCGTGGCCACCCGCAACCTCATCATCTCGACGACCATCGATGCGACGTTCCAGGAGAAGGCCCGCAACGCGCTCGTTGCCGGTCTCACCGAAGGCGGGCCGGCGGCCGCCGGGGAAGGCGCCATCGTCTCCATGGCACCCGACGGCGCCGTCGTCGCCATGGTCGGCGGCTCGGGATACAGCCAGACGCAGTTCAACCGCGCCGTGCACGCCTATCGGCAACCGGGCTCGGCCTTCAAGCTCTTCGTCTACCTGGCAGCACTTGAGGCCGGCTGGCACCCCGATACCGGCGTGGAGGACCGCCCGGTGACGATCAACGGCTGGAGTCCGGGGAACTTCCGCGACCGTTACGAGGGCATCATGACGCTCGCCGATGCCTTTGCCGGCTCGGTCAACACGGTGGCGGCCGACACCGCCTGGAAGGTCGGCATCCCGAATGTCATCGAGGTCGCCCATCGCCTCGGCATCGACCGCGACTTGCCGGAGGTCCCGAGTCTCGCGCTGGGAACGACGGAGCTCAGTCTCCTCGAACTGACCGGCGCCTACGGCACCATGGCCAACCAGGGCCTGGCCACCTGGCCCTGGGTGATCCGGGAAATCCGCACGTCGTCAGGCGAGGTTCTCTACCGCCGGCACGACCCGCCCGCACCCCGCCTCATTGAACCGGCCGTCCACGCCGCGATGACCGCGATGCTGGGCAAGGTCATGGAGGACGGCACCGGCCGTGCGGCGCAGATCGCCTGGCCGGCCGGGGGCAAGACCGGCACCAGCCAGGATTTTCGTGATGCCTGGTTCATCGGATTCACCCGCCAGTACGTCACGGGCGTATGGGTGGGAAACGACGACGGAAGCCCCACCGGCAGGGTTACCGGCGGTGGCCTGCCGGCCCGCATCTGGGCCACCTACATGGCCGAGGCCCTCGCAGGGAAGCCAGCCCTGAAGCTCGTCGATCACGCGCCGCCTCCCGCGACCGGCGATTTCACGGATCTCGTCAGCGACCTCCTTGGCGAACTCACCGGCGGCACCCCCGACTCCCGCCAAAAAGGGCCCGAGTGGTAAGACTGACTGTCCTTCAACAGCCTTGCCGGTCGTGACCGATCGCGGCTCAATGCCGTGATCGTCCACGGACACATCGACGTCGACCCCGCCCGGGATATGAGACCGGCAGCCGTCGAAACTGGCCACATCTTGGGGACATCCGAGGCCTTCAAGCTCCAATTGTTGTGGTGTACAGTGTGTCAATATGGGGACGGACTCCTCTGCATATGCAACTGTTTGGAGTCATACACATATTTCACAGACCCATCCTCGTGAAGAGGGGTTGGCGAGCGATCCGGGCGCTTTCGATCGTCGACACAACGAGTAACTCGCGATGCTGAGCAAGCAGATGACCGCCAACCTCACGTTGCTCGCCGAAGGTTCGCTTCCGGCCGATGCGACATGGCAGGAACACCGGGAGTCGTACGACAGTCTGGGAGAGGTATTTTCTGCGCTGCCGGAGGTTCGGCGGGAGAACGCCGAGTTCGGGGGTATCAAGGGCTTTCGCTACGTGCCGCCCGGGGCCGATGAGACGCGCGCCATCGTTTACTTCCATGGCGGAGGCTATTGCATTGGCTCCGAGAGGAGTCACGAGATGATCGTCACCACGCTGGCCAGGATTGCCGGCTGTCCCCTCTGGTTCCCTCTCTACAGACTGGCGCCCGAGCACCCCTTTCCCATTCCGGTCGAAGACTGCATCGCGGCGTGGCAGGGATTCGCGGAGTTGGGGGCGGAGCCGGGTCGTGTCGGGTTTGCCGGCGATTCGGCCGGTGGCGGCCTGGTCTTCAGTGTTTCCCAGGCCGCCAGGGACCGGGGCATGGCCCTTCCGAAATGCTGCGTGGCCCTCTCGCCCTGGACCGACATGGAAGGAACCGGCACGTGGCGTGCCGGCGACCCGGAGCGCGACGTCTTCCTGTCCCCGGCAGAGCTCGAAATGTTCGTCGACGGCTTCCTGGCGGGTGCGGACCGGCGCGCTCCCCTTGCCGCACCGATTTTTGGCAGTTTCCAGGGATTGCCACCCTTTCTGATCCAGGCCAGCCGAAGCGAACTCCTCTACGATGACGCGGTGCGCCTCGCCGGGGCACTCGAGCGCGCCAACAACCCGCCGCTGCTCGAGCTTGCCGAGGAGGGGACACCCCATGTCTGGCACCACATGGTACCCGATGTGCCGGAGGCAGTGAGGGCTCTTGGCAATGCCGCTGCCTATGTGCGGCACCTCACGAGCGGTGGTTGAATCGGGGCAGAGGGCCAAGAGTGCGCCCGTAGTCACTCACCCGGAAGTAGCTCCCCGGATAGCCCGCCGCACGAATCTCGTCGAACAGACGCTTCGCCGACAGCTTCGGGAACGCCTCAAGACGCGCGTCGATGATCGCCTTGTTGGGATCCAGCTTGTGAGCCACCGCCGGCCGCGTCGAATACGCCGTTCCAGCTGGCCGGTCTCGATCCAGTAGTGAATCGTCCGGCGGTTCACTCCAAAGCATCGCGACAGCTCTGCCTTCGAAACGCCCTGGTCCAGACAGTGCTTCAACAACATCCGGGTCTCCCATCCATGCGCACATCCCGCCCTGTTCGCTCCGTCAACAGAACGGCCCGGCGCACCTTCAACGACAACCCAAAAGTGAGAAATTTTGGGTCGGCACAAATGGGAGACTTACAGTCGGCACCAACACCAGGAATGACATGGTGTTCAGGACCGCATGTCTTTGATGCCGAACTTGCGACAGATACGATACCAGAGCCACAGTTTGCCCGCGCCCAATCGCGCCCGGCGGCCTCTTCCGACCGTGACCGATTGCCGACCGCATGCGCCACATTCGTCAACCGGAGAGCGATTCGATTCTCTGCCTCCAGGTCTCCAGCGCCCGAGCCACGCGTCGGGAGACGGGTTCGACGCCCTCGAGGTGCGCACCCAGTCGGGCACACAGGGATTCAACGCAGTCGCGGACCAAATGGGCATCGATATCCAGCGTCGCGCCCGCCCGGACGAAGTCCGCGAACGACAGCCGGTTCCGCTTTCCCGCCAGCGAAAGCGCCAGGTCATCCGATTCGAGTCCCGGGAAGACCCGTGTGGTCACGACGTCAAAGGCCGGCGCGAACCGCACGGACAGGAAATTCCGGGCTCCATCGGGCGCCACTCTCAGGACAGCCATGTTCTTCAGGTGAAAGTCGCCATCGGCTATGAGCCAGGCGAACAAGCTCCGGCGAAGCAACTCAAGCACATCCGCTTCTGCGTCACTGGAGACGCCACGCAGAACCCGGGCGACCTGCTCGATGGAGCCCTGATACTTCTCCGATGGTGCCACCCCGCGAACGGATGCCATGTCTTCCATGGCGATCTTGCGATGGTCGTAGCGATCTCGCCGGATATCGAAGCGCTCGACCAACAGCGCATCGGGCACATCGTCCGGCATCGGGACGATCGCATGAACGGCTGTCCCGATGCCGCAGGCCCGTGCGGCCTCGAGGCATGCGGCCTCGACGAGGGGAAGCTCTTCGAAGCCGGCGCCTGGCGACGGTTTCAGGATGTGCGTGAACGCGCGCTGATCCCGGGCCGGCCGCAGCATGCCGTCGTGCGAGAGGTTCAATGGTGCCTTGATCTGAACGCCCGACAGGCGCGGTGTCGCCGTCGACGCATACAATCCGGCCAGGCGGTCTTCCAGTGTCTCGTCGAACGACGGAGCGGGTCCGGCGTAGTCACCGACAAACACGCCCTCCTTGACAAACCTCTCGAGCCGTCCTTCCAGCACGTCCGCCGGGAGGCCCAGAAGATCGTCCTCCTCCCGGGAGATGACGATGTTCGACATGTAGCGCGTTCCGGAAATTCGTTCCCTCTGCGACGTCGGTTTCAGGACGCGCTCAAGCCACCCTTCGGGCAAAAGACTCTCGATGAAGGGTGGCAGTCGACCCGGCAGGCCGGTCTGAACCGGCGTTGGGCCTTCGATGATGGCAGGCTTCCACCGCCACGCCGATCCGTCATGGGACAGAAGGCCAACCTTCGCGCCGTGCCATCCGACATGAAACGCTGTCATCGACGGTGGCGTCTCTCGCGGCGGTGTGGCGATGAGCCGTTCTCCACGCACCGCCTCCGTCCGCCATCCATTGGCTTCGCCCAGACGCCAGCATGCGATGATCGCCCCCTGCCGGCCGGCGGCGGCCTCGACCAGACGCGCGGCGATGTCGACCTGCATGTCGAGAGGCATGGTGGCACCGGCTTCGCTGCGTTTGCGGAAGGATTCCAGGTAGCGAAAGCGCAGCGTCGAGCGCCGGACACTGAAGTCCCCCATCGGATCGGCCACTTGGACGACCTCGGTCTCGGGAGCGTCAGGCGCGCGCGTTTGTATGATTTCGAGATCGCGCAGCCGTGTACGTGCGTTGCGTCTGCCGCCCAGGAAGAGGCGCCTGTCCGGTGTCGGTGCGAGCCGCTCGGCACTGAACCCGCAAAGATAGGTGTTCGGGTAGAGATGGGCGGCGATCCGCAGCGCGTGATCGAACAGGACAGCGTCGGCATCATCCTCGGCTGCAACATATATGCCCCGCATGATCCGGACGAGCCGGTCCGTTTCGACGCCATAGTGAACGCGGTGTTTGTCGATGGTTTCGCCAACGAGATGCAGCATTTCCGACTTTCACGATCACTTGATCCAGGAAAGTTGGAATTTTTCGTAGACTTGTCAAGAAAACCCTACTTTTACGTTCTTTAAAGACGCAACAGTAGGAAATTGATCCGGCGTGGAGAACGGGGCGCAGCCGGCGGGTCAGTCTCCGGTGAGACCGAGAACGTCCTCCATGCCGTAGAGTCCCGCGGGACGCTTGAAGAGTCACCAGGCGGCCGTGATGGCGCCGTGCACAAAGATGACCCGATCGCTGGCGCGGTGGCCGATCTCGATGCGCCGGGGCCGAGGAACATCACCCAGTGCGCGCCGACGACATCCAACGGCTGGAGTCCGGGGAAATTCCGCGACCGCCACGAGGGCATGTTGACGCTCGCCGACGCCTTTGCCGGCTCGGTCAACACGGTGGCGACCGACACCGCCTGGAAGGTCGGCATCCCGAATGTCATCGAGGTTGCCCGTCGCCTTGGCATCGATCGTGACTTGCCGGAGGTCCCGAGCCTTGCGCCGGGAACAACGGAACTCAGTCTCCTCGAACTGACCGGCGCCTACAGCACCATGGCCAACCAGGGCCTGGCCAGCACGCAGGGTCCGGACTGGAGAGTATCTTTTTCCGAGATCGAGACCATTCTGGAATTTACGCTACCGGACTCGGCACGCCTTCACAGGCCCTGGTGGGCGAACCAGACTCGCGGAGACGGTCACAGCCATTCCCTGGCCTGGCAGGCTGCCGGCTGGAAGACCCGTGAGGTCGATCTCGTGGCCGAAACACTCGTGTTCGAACGCGAAGAGGCCGTCGGACCGCAGGCCGGCCCGTCCCCACGTGTACGGGGAACAGTTTCTCACCGGCGCGGTCATCGGGATCGTGGCCGTCCCAGGTCGTGTCCCCGGGGTTGGTGAGAAGTTCTTGCTCAGCTGGCGAACGACGGGCGTGCGCTCAGGCGTCGAGGGTCTTCAGTTCGCGACGCATGATCTTGCCGGTGCTGGTTTTCGGCACGTCGTCCACGAACTGCACCTGGCGTGGCACCTTGTAGGCAGCGAGGTGCGCGCGGCAGTGCGTGACGATGCTCTCCTCGTCGGTCGTTTCGCCCGGCTTGAGCACCACGTACGCCTTCGCGATCTCGCCCTTCATCGCGTCCGGCTGCGGGCCGACGGCGACGAGCGCAACCGCGGGATGCATGGCGATGACGCGTTCCAGCTCGGCCGGATAGACGTTGTAGCCGGCCGTCAGGATCATGTCCTTGCGCCGGTCAACGATCCACACGTAGCCGTCCTCGTCCTGCCGCGCGAGGTCGCCCGAATGCAGCCAGCCGTCGGGCTCGATCGTGGCCCGGGTCGCTGCCTCGTTTGCGTAGTAGCCCAGCATGACGATCGGACCCCGCACCATGAGTTCGCCGACCTCTCCCACGGGCATGGTCTTCGAGGGGGCCTGGAGATCGGCGATGCGGCACTCCACGTGGGGTAGCTGAACACCGATGGAGCCGTGGCGGTTCTTCCCGTAGAGGGGCGTGGTGGTCCCGAGGCCCGCGATCTCCGTCATGCCCCAGAGCTCGACGAGCGGGCAACCCGCGCGTCGCTCGAACTCTTCCATCTTGGCTGCCGGCATCGTCTGTCCGCCCACCGTGCACCGGGTCAGGGAGGAGAGGTCGAAGCGGTCGAAGTCGGGGTGGGCAAGCATGTACATAAACATGGTGGGAACGCCCTCGAACAGGGTCGCCCGGTGCTCCTCGATCGCCGCCATCACCTCGGCCGGATCGAAGGAGGGGAGCAGCACCAGCGTCATGCCGTAGAGCAGGCTCGCATTCATGACCACATTGCCGTAGACGTGAGGGCAGGGCAGGGCGGTCACCACCGTATCTTCGCTTGTGCGGACGTGCATGACGGCAGTCATCGCGGTGTTGACGATGACGTTGCGGTGGCTGTGCATCGCCCCCTTGGGATGGCCGGTGGTGCCTGACGTGTAGCAGATTGTCGAGAGCGAATCAGGCGGCACCCGGGCCACCTGCATGTCGGCGCTCCCGGCGGCCAGGAGTTCGTCGAATGCCCGTGCCCCCGTCGGCGGGGCGCCGCTCCCGAACAGTACGACCTCGCGCAGGGTGCCGCCTTGCCCGTCGTCCCCCCGGAGCGCGAGCACCGGCACGCCCTTCTCGCGCGAGGCGATCAGCGCCTTCGCCCCGCAATCCTTGACGACGAAGCCGACCTCTTCCGGGGTCAGCATCACGTTGATGGGGTTGGCGACCGCGCCCAGCTTGTGGATCGCGTGGTAGCTCACCACCCATTCCCAGGAGTTGGGGGCGTAGAGGGTGACCCGATCCCCCGCCTCGACTCCGATGCCGCGAAGACCGCTTGCGAGTCGATTCGAGAGCTCGTTCAGCTCGGTGAAGCTGAAGCGACGATCGCCGGCCACGAGGGCGGTCTTGTCCCCGAACTGGTCCGCTGCCGCGGGCAGCACCTCGCCCAGTGTCTCCAGCATATCGTAGACTCCCTCGTCGATAGTTCGCTTCCACCCGCCGACAGGCTCTTCGCTCGTCGTTGCTGCCCTCCCTCGATCTTGCGCTCGAAGATGGGTTCGACGCAGGCGCTCTTGCTTCCCGGCTCCGGGAAATCCGCACTCCGCGGGGTTCCCGCGCACGGCCTGTCCCTGGCACACAGGGGCAGGAAACGACGTGTCAGTCTCCGGTGAGACCGAGAACGTCCTCCATGCCGTAGAGGCCCGCAGGACGCTTGTTGAGCCACAGGGCGGCGGTGATGGCGCCACGCACGAAGATGATCCGGTCGCTGGCGCGGTGGCCGATCTCGATGCGCTCGCCGGGGGCAAGGAACATCACCTGGTGCTCGCCGACGACATCGCCGCCCCTCATGGCAGCCATGCCTATGGCGCCGCGCCGGCGTGCTCCGGTGATGCCGTCCCGTCCCCGGTCGGCAACCTCGTCGAGAGCAACGCCGCGCCCCTTGGCGGCGGCCTCGGCCAGCATCAACGCCGTTCCCGAGGGCGCATCCACCTTGTGGCGGTGATGAGTCTCGACCACTTCGATGTCGAACTCCTCGTCGAGCGCCTCGGCGACCTTCCGGGTGATGCCGAGGAGAAGGTTGACCCCGAGGCTCATGTTTCCGGCGCTGACGACGGGGGCCGTGCGGGACGCTTCGGCAATCACCGCGCGTGCGGCGGCATCGAGACCGGTGGTGCCCGCCACGAGGCCCTTGCCCGTGGCCGCCGCCACACGGGCATTGGCGACGGTGGCTGCGGGCGATGAGAAGTCGATGACGACATCGCAGGACGAGAACAGTGCTTCGGCACTGTCGACGACGGTGACGCCGAGGGTGCCGGTTCCGGCAACCTCACCGGCATCCCGGCCAATGGCGTCGCTTGATGAATGTTCACTGGCTGACGCCACGACGATGTCGTCGCGTTCGCCGATCATCTGCACGAGCATCCTGCCCATGCGTCCCGAAGAGCCCGATATTCCTGCATGCACAGTCATGGCCCCCTCCTCGTTCCGTCAATCGGTCAGGTTCTGCCAGAAGTCCCGGACACGCGAGAAAAATCCTTCCGTTTCCGGGTTGTGCCCGCCCGAATGACCGGCCTCGTCGAATTCCCTGAGCAACTCCTTCTGCCGCGAGGTCAGGTTGACGGGAGTCTCGACCACGGTCTCGATGATCATGTCGCCACGCAGGGAACCGCGCACTTCCTTCATGCCCTTGCCGCGCAGACGGAACTGGCGGCCGGACTGGGTTCCGGGAGGAATGGCAATCCTCGCGCGCGTTCCTTCGATGGTCGGAATGTCCACGTCCCGGCCCAGAGCCGCAGAAGTGATGGAAATCGGCACACGGCAGTAGACCGTGCTCCCCTCGCGCTGGAAGAAGGGGTGTTGATCGATGGAGACAACGATGTAGAGGTCACCCGCAGGGCCACCACGCACCCCGGCCTCTCCCTTGCCCGAGAGGCGGATGCGCATGCCATCCTCGATGCCCGGGGGAATCGTGACGCTGAGGGTTGTTTCCCTGTGCACGCGGCCCGAACCCGAACACGACGTGCAGGGATTGCGGACGATCCGTCCGGCTCCGCCACAGGCCGGACACGTCCTTTCGATCGAGAAGAAGCCCTGCTGGGTACGCACCTTGCCGTAGCCCGAACATGTGCCGCACGAGGCGGTTGCATCGGGATCCTGCGCGCCGCTGCCAGCGCAGGCCTCGCAGGACACGCTGGTCGGAACGCGAATGTCGGTCTTCTTGCCGGAGAATGCCTCCTCGAGCGTGATCTCCATGTCGTGGCGGAGATCCGCGCCCTGCATGCCGCCGCCACGGCGGCGCCGTCCACCGCCGCCAAAATTTCCGAAGAGATCGTCGAAGACATCCGCGAAACTGCTGGCGAAATCATGACCCTGGCCAGCCCCCATGGAGCCGTCAAACGCCGCATGCCCGAAACGGTCATAGGCCGCCCGTTTCTGCGTGTCCTTGAGAACCTCGTAGGCTTCGTTGACCTGCCTGAACCTGACCTCCGCGTTGGCATCTGCGGCATTGCGGTCCGGATGATACTTCATCGCAAGCTTGCGATACGCCTTCTTGATGGCGCTCTCATCGGCATCACGGGCGATGCCGAGCACATCGTAGAAATCCTGTTCAGCCATGACCCTGTCTCGAGTCTGGACGGTCAGGCGGTACCGCTCTTCCTGTCGTCGTCAACTTCCTCGAAGTCGGCGTCCACGACACCGTCATCGCCATCCGCGCCATCGGTGGGCGGTTCCTGCTGGTTCCGGTAGATCGCCTCTCCGAGCTTCATGGCCGCCTGGGTCAGGGCCTGGGTGGCCGTCTGGATCGCGTCGACATCTTCACCGTCACGTGCCTCACGGAGATCCGACATGGCCGTCTCGATGGATGACTTGACATCGGGCTCCACCTTGTCGCCATGTTCGCCGAGCTGCTGTTCGGTGGCATGGACGAGCGCATCGGCGGCGTTCCTTGCCTCGACGAGGGCACGTTGCCTGGTGTCCTCCTCGGCATGGCTCTCCGCATCCTTCACCATGGCGTCGATCTCGTCATCGCTCAGCCCGCCGGAGGCCTGGATGCGGATCTGCTGTTCCTTGCCGGTCGCCTTGTCCTTGGCCGACACGTTGACGATGCCGTTGGCGTCGATGTCGAACGTGACCTCGATCTGCGGAATGCCGCGGGGCGCCGGGGCAAGGCCGACGAGATCGAATTGCCCGAGCAGCTTGTTGTGGGCCGCCATCTCCCGTTCGCCCTGGGACACCCTGATGGTGACCGCCGTCTGGTTGTCGTCAGCCGTCGAGAAGACCTGGCTCTTGCGCGTCGGTATGGTCGTGTTGCGATCGATCAGGCGGGTGAAGACACCACCGAGCGTCTCGATTCCAAGGGATAGCGGCGTGACGTCGAGGAGCAGGACGTCCTTGACGTCACCCCGCAGGATGCCGCCCTGGATGGCCGCCCCGATGGCCACCACCTCGTCGGGATTGACCCCCTTGTGCGGTTCCCTGCCGAAGAACTGTTGCACTTTCTGCTGCACCTTGGGCATGCGCGTCATGCCGCCCACGAGCACCACCTCGTCGATCTCTCCGGCCGAATACCCGGCATCCTTGAGTGCCTTCCTGCAGGGATTCAGCGTGCTCTCGATGAGGTCGTCGACCAGCGCCTCGAGCTTGGCCCGGGTCAGCTTGATCGTCAGGTGTTTCGGCCCCGACTGGTCAGCCGTGATGAAGGGAAGGTTGATCTCCGTCTGCACGGCGCTCGACAGTTCGATCTTCGCCTTCTCGGCCGCCTCCTTGAGGCGCTGCAGGGCCAGCTTGTCGGCTCTCAGATCGATGCCGTTTTCCTTCTGGAACTCCTCGGCAAGGTAGTCGAGTACCCGCTTGTCGAAGTCCTCGCCACCGAGGAACGTGTTGCCGTTGGTCGACTTGACCTCGAAGACGCCATCGCCGATCTCGAGTATCGACACATCGAACGTACCGCCCCCGAGGTCGTAGACGACGATGGTGCCGGAATCCTTCTTGTCGAGGCCATAGGCCAGCGCCGCCGCGGTCGGTTCGTTGATGATGCGCAGAACCTCCAGCCCGGCGATCTTGCCGGAATCCTTGGTGGCCTGGCGCTGGCTGTCGTTGAAGTAGGCGGGAACGGTGATGATCGCCTGGGTCACGGGCTGCCCGAGATGGGCCTCGGCGGTCTCCTTCATCTTCTGCAGGATAAAGGCGCTGATCTGGCTGGGACTGAAGTTTTCTCCCCTGGCGGCAACCCAGGCGTCCCCGTTGTCCGCCTTGACGATCCTGTAGGGGACGAGCTCCACGTCCTTGCGGGTCATCGGATCATCGAAGCGCCGGCCGATGAGGCGCTTGATGGCAAACAGGGTGGCTTCGGGATTGGTCACGGCCTGGCGCTTGGCCGACTGACCGATCAGGCGCTCGCCGCTGTCGCTGAACGCGACCATCGACGGCGTGGTGCGCACACCCTCTGCATTCTCGATCACGCGTGCACTGGACCCGTCCATGACGGCTACACACGAATTGGTAGTTCCAAGATCGATTCCGATGACTTTGCTCATGACGTCAACTCCCGGGGTTCCGGCGGGTCGGTGTCGAAGCCCGGTTTCCGGCGCTCCGCAATGACCCCCTGGTCTTCATGTCATTGTAGTGGTTGAGATATAGGTCTTACTGGCCCGCCCGCAAGACGCGGGCGCCCTTCCTCAGGAAAGATGACCGGACCTTCACGTCTGATCGTCCGCCGGCGCCTTCGCCACGCCCACCATGGCCGGACGAAGCAGGCGATCGTGAATCGTGTAGCCGACACGCATGACCTGCATGACGTGTCCGGCCGCGACATCGGCGCTCTCCACCTCGAACATCGCCTGATGAAGATTGGGATCAAAGGGCGCGCCCATGGCCTCGACCGGACGAATCCCGTGCCGTTCGAGAATGCTGGAGAATTCCTTGAGGGTCATCTCGACACCCTCGATGAGCCCCTTGCGCTCATCATCCGCCCGCGCCTCGTCCGTGACGTACTCCAGGGCCCGGGCCAGGTTGTCGGCGACCGCCAGCACATCTTCGGAAAACTGCCGCGTGGCGAATTTCCTGGCATCCTCGATATCCTTGAGGGAGCGTTTCCTGAGGTTCTCCGTCTCGGCCGCGGCCCGCAGCAGGCGGTCCTTCAGATCCGCCACCTCCTCCTCAAGCTCGGCGATCCGTGTTTCCCGATCGTCAATCGGCGCGTCGGCGGCGGCCTCTTCCGCCTCCGCTGCTCCGGCGTCAACTCCGTCAGCGCACGCTCCGGACTGTTCGGTTTCTGTTTCGGGTGTGCTTGTCATGTGTCCTTCCTGTTTACCTGTTGGCGTGGTCATCAACCCAGCAGGCGGCCGACAACCCGCGCCGTGTAATCCACCATGGGAATGATCCTGGCGTAGTTCATGCGGGTCGGGCCGATGACGCCGAGGGTGCCGATGAAGCGTCGCGATACATCGGTGACCGGAGCCACGATGGTTGCGCAACCCGACAGGCGGAAGAGGTCGTTGTCGGCGCCAATGAAGATGCTGACCCCATCAGCGTCCTGGGTGAGGTCGATGAGCTGCATCATGTGCCTTGCCTGGTCGAGCTTGTCGAGCAGCTCGCGAATGCGCTCGAGATCATCCATGGCCTTGATGTCGTCGAGCAGGTTGGCCTGCCCCCGGACGATCAACATGGCGCGCTCATCGTCGGCCCGGTCTCCCGTCCACGTCGCGATACCCGCTTCCACGACCCGCCTCGACAGGGTGTCGAGTTCCGCTTCATGGAGATTGAGTTCGCGGGTGATCTCGTCCACCGCCTCGGCAAAGGTCCGTCCCGCGAGCCGCGCCGAAAGATAGTTGCCGGCACGTACCAGGGTCGACGGCGTGACTCCGGAGGGAAGCTGGATGATGCGATTCTCCACCATGCCGTTCTCGTGGACGACAATGACGAGGGCCCGGTCGGCCGACAGGGACACGAATTCGATGTGGCGGTAGGGCGTCTCCATCTTCGGCGCCACGACAACACCGGCGTGATGCGTGAGATCCGAAAGAAGATTGGTCGCCGCTTCAAGGACCTCTTCGTAGTTGTGGCCCGCTTCCTGGCATGCCGCAACAATGGCCGCGCGGTCATCTCCCGAGGGATCCCCGACCTCCAGGAGGGCCTCGACGAAGAGTCTGAGCCCGAGATCGGTGGGCTGACGGCCGGCGCTCGTGTGGGGAGCGGCGATGAGGCCGGCATCCTCGAGGTCCGACATGATGTTGCGCACGGACGTGGCCGACAGCGTGCTCGGGAACTTGCGGGCGATCGAACGAGAGCCCACAGGCTCTCCCGTGCGGACAAACTCGTCCACCAGAATGCTGAGGATCTTGCGTGACCGGCTGTCGAGTTCCTGAATCACATGGCCCGCCGTAGTCAAGATTTGCCGCTGCCGCCATCGACAACCGAGGCGAAGGACAGTCCGCCGCTGTCCATGTAGGGACTGATGTCCCTGAATTCAACGTGTTCGGGGGGCCCCGGACACACTTCCCAAGATCGGCCGCAGGGTCTAGTTTGCAGGTCCACAGCATCCTCCTGCCCTGCCATGACCCGACCATCCGGCCGCGCCGCCGATGAGCTGCGCACGATAGAACTCCACACCGGTGCGGCCCGACACGCAGAGGGTTCCTGCATGGTGCGTTTCGGCCATACCCGAGTGCTGTGCACCGCCTCTCTCGAAGGCCGCGTTCCGGTGTGGATGAGAGGCCAGGGGCGGGGCTGGGTCACCGCGGAGTACGGCATGCTGCCACGCTCCACCCACAGTCGCACCGTGCGCGAGGCGTCGCGCGGCCGGCAATCCGGCCGTACTCTCGAGATCCAGCGCCTCATTGGCCGCAGCCTGAGGGCCGTGATCGATCCTGCCAGGCTTGGCGAACGCCAGTTCATCGTCGACTGCGACGTCATCGAAGCCGACGGCGGCACCCGCACGGCGGCCATCACAGGAGCGTATGTGGCACTCCGCCAGGCCATTGATGCCGTCCTTCCCGGCCAGGATGCCCGGCCGGTGACGGGCATGGTGGCGGCCGTCTCGTGTGGAATCGTTGCCGGTGTCGCGGTTCTCGATCTTGACTACGAAGAGGATTCCTCGGCCGAGGCTGACGCCAACTTCGTGATGACGGACCGAGGCACCATCATCGAGGTCCAGACGACGGCCGAGAGAAAGGCCTTCACCCGCGACCAGTTCAATCAGCTGTTCGATCTCGCCAGCGACGGTATCGACCACATCGTCGGACTGCAGCGATCGGCGCTGGGAACGGGTTGATGGCGCTTCCATCACACCTCGTCATTGCCAGTCACAATGACGGCAAGGTGGCGGAAATCGCCGATCTCCTGCACGGTCTCGATGTCCGCGTCTCGGGTGCAGGCGAGCTTGGCCTTGCCGTCCCGGAGGAGACCGGAGAGACGTTTGCGGCCAATGCGCTACTGAAGGCCGCAAGTGCCACGATAGCCACAGGCCTGCCGGCGCTGGCCGACGATTCCGGCCTTGCGGTCGCCGCGCTCGACGGCGCGCCGGGCATTCATTCCGCCCGCTGGGCCGGGGAGACCCGTGATTTTTCCGCCGCCATCGCCCGCCTCGAGCGCGCCCTTGCCGGTGTGCCGGCCCCCGATGCCGCCTTCCACTGCGTTCTTGCCGTTGCCTGGCCGGACGGAACGAGCCGGACCTTCTCCGGCGTAGTCGAGGGAACGCTCAGCTTCCCGCCGAGGGGAACGAACGGGTTCGGCTATGATCCCGTTTTCGTGCCGGCAGGGGATGACCTGACCTATGGCGAGATGTCGATGACCGCAAAGATGGCCACCAACCATCGCGCCCGTGCCTTCCGTGCGCTCATGGTGGCGCTGGCCTGATGGCCACCCCGGGATTCGGGGTCTATGTTCACTGGCCCTTCTGTCAGTCGAAGTGCCCCTACTGCGACTTCAACAGCCACGTCCGCGCAGCCATCGACGAGGCGTCATGGTGCCGTGCCCTCACGCGCGAAATCGCCTTCATGGCCTCCCTCACGCGCGCACACGAGGTCACGAGCATCTTCTTCGGCGGCGGAACACCGTCACTGATGGGGCCGGCGACGGTCGAGGCGGTCCTCTGCGCAATCGCCGGTCACTGGACTGCCGGAGCGGATGTGGAAGTGACTCTCGAGGCGAACCCGGGATCATCCGACGCGAGCCGTTTTGCCTGCTACCGCAGCGCCGGCATCAACCGCATCTCGATCGGTGTCCAGGCTCTCGACGATTCTGCCCTGCGCGCACTCGGGCGGCGTCATGATGTTGCCGATGCCCGCGCCGCCATCTCGGCCGGACGGCGGATCTTCGACCGCCTCTCCTTCGATCTTATCTATGGCCGCAGCGGCCAGACCATCCCCGCCTGGCGCGACGAACTGGCCGGAGCGCTCACCCTGGGCGCCGATCATCTGTCGCTCTACCAGCTCACCATTGAGCCCGGCACCCGGTTTGCGACGCTGGCAGCGTGCGGCGACCTCATCCTCCCGCCTGCCGATGCGCGGGCCGACATGCGCGACGTCACCCAGGATCTCACCCTGGAGGCAGGCTTGCCGGCGTACGAGATTTCCAATCACGCGCGGCCGGGAGAGGAAAGTCGGCACAATCTCGTCTACTGGCGTTCCGGTGAATGGGTCGGTGTCGGCCCCGGCGCCTGCGGCCGCCTCGACTCCGCACCCGGGGTCAGCATCGAGCGTCGCCAGGAACGGCGTCCGGAAACCTGGCTTTCGCGTGTCCACAATGACGGTCATGCGACCTGCGACGAAGAAACGGTGAAGGGCCTGGAGCGCCTGCGCGAGGTGCTCATGATGGGATTGCGCCTCACCGCGGGCCTCGATGGTGATGACCTCGCCCGCGCTGCCGGCCCGGACTGGTCCGACCACCTCGATGCATCGGCGCTTCGCACCCTCGTCGACGCCGGCTTCCTTCGCCGCTGCAACGGTGGTCTCGCCGCGACACCCCGCGGCCACAATGTCCTCAACGCCGTCCTGGAAAGGCTGCTGTAGGTTGCGGCAGGGAGTTCTCAGCGCATCAGGCGCCAGGATCCACCGGCGGGGTGAAGGCCGTGGGGGCGGGATCCTCGATGACCGGGCCGGTCGGGGTGATGCGCATGACGGCAAGCTGCCTTTCGGTGCGGCCGTCGCCGAGGAAGCGGAAGAGTCCGTCAATCCCGCCAAATCCCCGCCAGTCGGTGATCTGGCGTTGCCGCGGACCCGAGATGACGGCGGAAACCAGCGCCATGGAGTCATAGGCGGGTGTTACCTGATCACCCGCGGCGTAACCGAAGGTGTCACGGAAGCGGCTCAGCATGGCGCTGCGTCCGGCATCGGGCGGCACGGCGAACCACGCTCCGTTCATGACCGGTTCGCGAAACAGCGCCGGATCAGCGAGGGTATCGAGGCCAAACAGCTGGACATCACCGGCGAGAAAGCCGTGATGACCCATCCAGGCAGCGATTCTCGGCAGGAGCAGGCTGGAACCGGGAAGGAACACGGCATCGTAGGCGCGCTGGTTTCCGGCGCTAAGCAGCCTCTCGATAGCTACCTCCGCGGCGAGCCCCTCCTGGTCCTGCAACCAGGCGATGGCAAGGTCTGTGTCACCGGGATGGACAGGGGTGATGGCCAGGGTGGCCACAGCGGTATCGATATCGTTGCCTGCAGGGTCATGAAACACCTCGGCGGTCACAAATCCGCCTGCCTCGGCAACGGCTCCGCGCAGGATTGCGGCCATGCGCTCGCCGAAGTGAGACCGCGGCGCCAGCAGGGCAAAACGCACATTGCCGGTCGCCATGGCATGGCTGACAAGGCGTCTTACCTGATGGTCCGGAGCGTGGCCCATCACATGGATGCCGGCACCGCCGGCAGCGGGACCCGACGTGAGGGCAAGGACATGTCTTTCCGGTCCGGCGAGTATCGCCGCAGCCTCGTCGACTGACCTGGCCAGCAACGGTCCGATCACCGCATCGACACCGGCCGCGACGACCTGCCGAGCGGCCGCCTCCGCACCCTGGGCGGTATCCGCGACGACGAGTTCGATGTCGTCGCGACCGATGTCGAAGAGCGCCAGGGTGGCGGCATCGAGAAGTCCGCGGCCCATCCCGCCGTGCTCCCCGGAAAGCGGAACCAGGAATCCGACCTTGTTGCCGTTCGTGGTCGATTGGGTGGCGGTGCTGGCCTCCTCAGGTTCGGTGACCGGCCCCGACTCCTCCACGATGGACTCCGGTTCGCTGACAACGGCTGCCTTCTTCGGCACGGTCTGGCACGCTGCCAGAACCATGGCGACGATCATGATTAACGTTCTTGTCATTGGAGGCGATCATGCGCCGGGACGCCGGCGAGGTCCACCCGACCTTGAACACAACGGCACGATTCGCGCATTATGGGCTCATCCATCCATCAGAGGCGTCATGCCCGCCCTTCTCCTTGTCCTCATCATTGCTCCACTGCTTGGAGGATGTATCGGCCTCGCCGTGGGGGCGGTGGCCACGAGCGGAGTGTCGATTGCCGAGGAACGCAGTCTTGGCGCGCAGGTCGATGACCTGGCGGTCACCTTCGACATTTCCCAGCGTTTCACACAGTTCAACGAGACCAACGAGAACGCGCTCGCCGGTGTTTCCCTCGATGTGACCGAAGGACGCGTCCTGCTCACCGGGAACGTCGCCGAATCACACCTGCGCATAGAGGCCGTGCGCCTTGCCTGGCAGGCCGAGGGGGTCGTTGAGGTGAGGAACGAGATCGATGTCGACGAGGCCAATGCCGGAAGCACGTCGCTTGCGGATATCGCCATCTCCAACGAATTGCGCGCCCTTCTGCTGTTCGATTCCGATGTCTCCAAGATCAACTTCAACGTGGAGACCGTCGATCGCGTGGTCTACATCACGGGAATTGCCAAGGATGACGCGGAACTCGTACGCGTGCTCAACCACGCACGCACGATAGCCGGTGTCGAAGAGGTGGTGAGCTACGTCCGCGTCCTGGACGGCTGAGCCTCGATTCCATGCCGCTCGGCGTTGCCTTCCAGATGGATCCGGTCGAATCCGTCGACATCGATGCGGACACCACCTTCGTTCTCGCTCTCGAGGCCCAGGAACGCGGTCACAGGTTGTGGGTCTACCAGCCCGACGATCTGGTGTTCCGCGACGGCGCCGTCCTTGCCCACTGCCGGCCGATGGCCCTGAGGCGCAGAAAGGGAGACCATGTCAGTCTCGACGAGGCTCGCTGGCTGGACCTGGCAACGCTCGACGTGGTGCTCATGCGCCAGGATCCGCCGTTCGACATGGCCTACATCACCGCCACCCACCTTCTCGAGAAACTCCTTCCCGCCACCCTGGTTGTCAACGACCCGGCCGGGGTGAGGAATGCGCCCGAAAAACTCTTCGCGACGGAGTTTCCGGGCATCATGCCACCGACTCTGATCACCCGTTCCCTGGAGGCGACGAGGACGTTTCGTGACGAGCACCGGGACATCATCGTCAAGCCGCTCTACGGCAACGGTGGGGCCGGCGTCTTCCACATTCCCCCCGGAGACGAGAACCTTGCCTCCCTCCACGAGATGTTCACCAGCGTCTCGCGGGAGCCATTGATGGTCCAGGCCTACCTGCCGGAGGTCCGTCAGGGGGACAGGCGGATCATTCTCATCGATGGCGAACCGGCCGGTGTCATCAATCGCGTGCCGCCCAAGGGCGAGGCGCGCTCCAACATGCATGCCGGAGGCCGACCCGAGCGTGCGGCAATGACCCCGCGCGACCGCGAGATCTGCCGCATCATCGGACCGGAACTGGTGCGCCGCGGGATGATTCTGGTCGGCATCGATGTCATCGGCGACTGGCTGACGGAAATCAACGTCACGTCGCCGACGGGAATCCAGGAGATCAACCGTTTTGACGGCAGCAGACTGGAATCCAGGGTCTGGGAAGCGATCGAGAAGCGTTGCGCCGGACGGCGTCCCTGACCCGCCAGGTCAGCCGCGCAGTGCGTCGATGGCATTGAGGCCGACGATGCGTCCGCCAAATTCCGCCATGGCGTCGACAAGACACCCCCACAGATAGACCGCCGAGGCGCTGTCGAAGATCAGATCATAGGCAAGCGAGGCGCCCCGGTCGTGGCGCAGGACAATGACATTCATGCGTGCCACACTGGTCTGCGCGATGTCGTGGTCGGCGAAACGGTGGCTTCGCAGGTCGACGCCGCACATCTTCGCCATCATCGCCGCGCTGTCGTCACCGGTGACGACGAGGCGCGCACTGGCATCGGCGCGCGGAACCGGAAAGCAGACGGCATCGTCCATGGACCAGGCGTGCCCGAGACGATCGATCAGTGCCGCCTGGTCATCATCGGCGAGCAGCAGGAGTTCCCCGGAGGAAAGCCGGCAGGCCAGGGTGCCGTCCTCCTGCCGGAGAGCCCGGTTGGGTTCGGGCAGGGACACTCCCTGGTCCCGGATCCAGTCGGCCATGCCCCAGCCCTTGTATCCGGCCCGCGGCAATGCCGTCAGATCGGCGATGGCCAGGCGGGCTGCGGCGGCGGTCTCGCCGCCGACGTCTCCATAGTGCGCCGGCACGCCAAAACCGTTCATGGCGCGCCACTGGGCGCCGGCCTCTCGACAGACCCTGTAGAGATGGGATCGACGCTGGAACTCCTCGGGCCTCGTCATCGGATCTTTCCCCGGGGAGCGTACGGCGGATGGCACACAACGGTGTTCATGGACCTGCGTTCCCTGGTTCCTGACGGGCGTTCTCCGGGTCGTAGAAGGGCAATGGCACGACCCTGCAGGCAACGAACGTGTCGGGCGTGATTCTCACCCGGCGGCCGTCGACGCGCCCGGAATTGATCCTCACCTGGAAGGTGCTGCCCGGCTCGGCCTGGTCGGGCGCCACATAGGCGAGCCCGATGACCTTGTCGAGAGTCGGCGAGTAGCTGCAGGACGTCACCCTGCCGGTGATGTCCCCGTCGCGGATCACCAGGTGGCACTCCCTGGGGATATTGCCGTGACCATTGCGGGATTCGATCTCGAATCCCACCAGCTTGCGCTGGACATTGTCACGCTGGATGTCGATGGACCGCTTGCCGATGAAGAAGGGGCGCTTCTTGGCCAGCGCCCAGTCCATGTCCGCTTCCAGTGGATTGGTGAGGCCATCGGTGTCCTGGCTGACGATGATGTGACCCTTCTCCAGACGCAGAAGTCTCTGGCATTCCACGCCGAAGGGCCTGATGTCGTGATCCCTGCCGGCTTCCATCAGGGCATCCCACAGGGCCTCGCCCGAGTGCGCCGGGCAATGGACCTCGTACCCGAGCTCGCCGACGAAGCCGACCCTGAGGAGGCGGCAGGGGATGCCGGCGACGTTCGCCTGCCTGACGGCCATGTAGGGGAAGGATTCGGCATCGAGTTTCTCGTCGGTGAGGCGGGTGAGCACCGCACGTGACCTTGGCCCGGCAATGTTGACGCCGCACAGGGCGCCCGTGACGTTGGTGATGTCGACCCTGAGCCGCCACTGCGCGTTCCAGAACAGCATTTCCTGGTAGACGCCATCGACGCCGGACGTGGTGGCCGTGACGTAGTAGTGGTTCTCATGCAGCCTGCAGGCGACTCCATCGTCGGTGATGACGCCGGTCATGTCGGTCATCAGCGTGTACCGGGCGCGACCCACCAGCTGCTTTCTGTACGCCCAGGTGTACATGCGTTCCATCATGTCGGCGGCATCGGGGCCACGGATTTCGAGCCCGCCCAGGGTCGACACGTCGATCAGGCCGACCTTCCCCCGGACATGACGCGATTCGGCGTCGATCACGGCGTCCCGATCATCGCCGCCATAGTGTTCCGGACGGTACCAGACACCGGCCTGCATCATGCGGGCGCCGGCCTCGACATGGCGCCAGTGCATGGCGGTGAGGCGCTCTGGCTCGAAACTGCGGCCTGCCAGAACGCCCAGTTTCTCGGCCGTGTAGGGCGGCCTCTGTGTCGTCATTCCGGCTTCGTTGACGCTGATGCCGTTTTCCCGGGCATTGATGCGTATCGCGTTGAGCCAGGAGTGGCGGCCCTGGCTGGGACCCATGCCGCAGGTGGAGAAGCGCTTCATCAACTCGATGTGGGTATAGCCCTCCGAGACCGCATCTTTCAGATCATGGATCTGCAGGTCCTCGTCGAAATCGACGAAATCGCGGCCCTTCGGGTGTTCGAACATGGGCCAGGGATGATTCTGTCCCGTTTCACCGCGGTCGTTGCGCACCGCCGGCATCGCGGCGCCGTTGAAACCGGAGTCGCGGGCGGCCAGCCAGCCGGCGCGACGGCCTTCCTCGATCACCGTGTCGATTCGGAAACAGCCGGCCACCGACCCCGCCGCATGCATGCCTGCGGGCAGTTCGCCGACCTCGAGCATGGAGATCGTCTCGTTGTAGGGAGTCCGGCCACCGGCGTGCCAGACGAGGTTGGCGGCGGGTTGCCAGCCGACCGAGGTCACGACGGTGTCGCAGTCAAGGACATCATGCCGCGCGGCTGTCGTGCCGGGTCCGGTGATCTCCGCTATACGCGCCGCCTCGATGGTGTCCTTCCACGGGCCGGGCTCTGCCTCGACCACGGTCGATCGCGGCATGATCGGCACCCCGTGATCCGCCACCGCCACCGCCAGGTCGTGCCGTGGCATCGCAGGTCCGAGTTCAGCCACCGCGGCAATGTCGACTCCGGCGCCGATCAGATCGAGTGCGCATGCATAGCCATCGGCGTTGGCGGTGGCAATGACCGCCCGGCTGCCGGGTCTGACGCCATACCGGTTGACCAGACGCTGGGCCGCCGAACCGTACATCACCCCGGGAAGATCGTTGTTGCGGAACACCAGGGGCTGTTCCCAGGACCCGGTGGCCACGACCACGGACCCGGCCCGCACCTTGAACATGCGGTTGCCCTGGATGACGGGAATGAAGTGGTCGGTGAACCAGCCGTTGGCCGCTGCGCCGACGAGGACACGGATGTTGTCGCATCCCTCGACCGCGGCCACGAGCGTCGCCCGCTCGCGCGCGGCCCGTTCTCCCTCGGCATCGAAACGCGCATAGGTCAGCGAACCGCCCAGACACGGGTTCTCTTCGACGAGAAGCACCTCGACGGTCCCGCTGACCGCCGCCGCCTCAAGGGCCGCCGCCATGCCCGCGGGACCACCGCCGACAACGACCACGTCGGCCCAGAGGTACTGCTTGTCGTAGTAGCCGTGCGGCGTCGAGGGAATGACCGTGCCGAGACCCGCAAGACGGCGGACCACCGGCTCCCACACCTTCCATGCGCCCTTCGGGCGATAGAAGGTCTTGTAGTAGAAACCGACCGGCAGGAACCGCCCGAGGTGATCGAGAAGGCGCGCCTTGTCGTTGTCGAGGCTGCCGAAGACATTCTGCGCCTCGACCACCATGCCATCCTCGATCAGTCGCGTATCGGCCACCACATTGGGCTCATCGCCAACCTGCACGAAACTGTTGGCATCGTGGCCGGCGGCCGACAGCGTTCCCCGCGGGCGGTGATACTTGAAGGAACGCGACAGCACCCTGACACCGGCAGCAAGCAGGGCGCTGGTGATGGTATCCCCGGCGTATCCCGCGAATGCACGCCCGTCAAAGGTGAAGGAGAGCGGCTTCGACCGGTCGATCAGCTGGCCCGCCGAAGAGGGAAGGCGTCCGGGGGTCATCGTCTTTCTCCGAATTCGGCAAGGAACTCACCGGCCGGCCAGGTCCGGAGAATCTCGTCGGTGCGGGTGTCGCGTTCGGCGACGAACCAGTAGGCGGTGGGTGTGTGATACCACCACTCGCGGACGATACCCCTGGTGTTGTTCTCGAGGTAGACGTAGTCGATCCACGTGGCGTGATCGCAATCCGGTGGCGGCAGGTGCTCCACCTCGCCACCGCAGGAGAACTCCGAGATGTTGCGCGGACCGTTGAGCGGGCACGGCATGATCTTCATCGTCCGACGGCCTCCTCAGTGACCCACGCTGGCCGCGCCCTTTTCCCCGACCAGGTCGAAGTCGTGGTAGCGCTGGAGGGCAAATGGCTGAATGAGGTCCCCGACTTCACCGGTCGCCAGCATGCGCGCATTCTCCTTGCCGCACACCGGCGTGGCCTTGAACCCCCACGTACCCCAGCCGGCATCGATATAGTAGTTGTCGACGGGGGTCTCTCCCATGATCGGCGCGAAGTCCGGTGTCATGTCGGTCATGCCGGCCCATTGGCGCAGCAGCTTCACTTCGGAAATGAAGGGGAGCAGCTCCAGCATGTGCGCCATCAGCCCTTCCTTCCAGTCCAATGTCGAGCGCGTCATGTAGACCCCGTAGGGGTCCGTGGAACCGCCCATGACGAGTTCGCCGCGGGACGACTGGCTGACGTAGACGTGCAGGCTTCCCGAGACGACGATGGCGTCGAGGAAGGGCTTGAGGGGCTGGCTGACACAGGCCTGGAGCGGGACCGTCTTCAGCGGCAACCTGAAGCCCGCCATCGCCGCCACTTCACCGGACATGCCGGCCACCGCCTGCAGCACCCTGCCGGCGCGGACGGTTCCGCGGCTGGTCTTCACGCCGGTGACACGTCCCGCGTGGCCGTTGGCTCCGGTGATCTCGAAGCCCGTGACCTCCGTGTTCTGATGGATGTGGACGCCGCGCCGCGCCGCGCCGGCGCCGTAGCCCCATGCCACCGCATCGTGGCGGGCGATGGCTCCGGGAGCATGGTAGAGCGCGCCGAGGATGGGGTAGCGGACATCCTCGGAGTAATCGAGCTGCGGCACCATCTTCTGCAACTCGCCCCGCATCACGAGTTCCGATTCGATGCCGAAGTGCTTGTTGACCTCGGCTCTCCACCGCATGGTCCTGATGGCGCTGTCGGTATGCGCCAGGGTGTAGTGGCCGCGCTCCGAATAGAGGATGTTCATGTCGAAGTCGTTGGAGAGGTCCTTGTAGAGCCTTATCGACTCGTCATAGAACTTCACGCCTTCCGGTGTCAGGTAGTTGGACCGGATGATGGCCGTGTTGCGGCCCGTGTTGCCGCCGCCGATGTAGCCGCGTTCAAGCACCGCAACGTCGGTGATCCCGTGATCGACGGCAAGATAGTAGGCCGTTGCCAGGCCGTGACCGCCGCCGCCGACGATGACGATGTCGTAGGAGTCCTTCAGTTCTCCGGGTTCGGGAAAGACATCAGGGACGCTGTGACGCCGGGTGAGGCCGTACTTGAGCAGGGCGAATGGCATAGAGGATTCGCTCCTCGCAGAATCGCGGAGGTGTAAACCAGAGGCCGGACCCTGTCCATGCCGTCGACACGTTTCAGGTCGGTGTTCCCGGCAGCATCGGACCGAGATCCTCTCCGGCAAGGATATGGACGTGGAAATGGGGCACGACCTGGTGTCCATCCCGGCCCTGGTTGGTGATCAGCCTGTGACCGCGGTCACGGACTCCGAGCGCATCGCAGATCTCCGCCACGGTCCTCCAGAAGGCGACGATCTCCCCGTCACTGGCGGTGCGGTGGAAGTCGTCGTGGGCAATGTAGCGCCCCTTGGGGATGACAAGCACATGCTCGGGGGCCTGGGGTGCGATGTCCCTGAAGGCGAGCACGTGATCCTCGTCCCGGACCCTGGTGCAGGGAAGCTCGCCGCGCAGGATCTTCGCGAAGACGTTGTCGTCGTCATAAACGTCGAAATCGATCGCCATGGTCATGTTTCCCGGCCGCATCCGCTGCCTATCAAGCAGAAACCTCAATCCGCATCAAGGGCGTATCCCGCCGTGCGGACGGTGCGGATGAGTTCACCCCCGCCGGACGCATTGAGCGCCTTCCTCAACCGGCCGATATGCACGTCAACGGTTCTGTCACCGATGAACGAGTCGATGCCCCAGACCCTGTCCAGAATCTGTTCACGACCGAACACCCGTCCCGGGTTCTCCATGAAGAGCCTGAGGATGGCGAACTCCTTCGGCCCGAGGTGAATGCGCTGGCCGGCGCGCACGACACGCCGTCCGGCAAGGTCCATGACGAGATCCGAACAGGCCAGCGACTCGCCGGCCAGGGCCGGGCGAATACGGCGCAGCACGGCACGCACGCGGGCCAGCAGTTCGGAAGGCGCGAAGGGCTTGGGCACATAGTCGTCAGCACCGACATCGAGACCCCTGACACGGTCCGCCCCGTCGGCCCGTGCTGTCAGCATGATGATCGGCAGATGCGACAGGTTGCGATCACGACGGATACGCCGGCAGACTTCCAGTCCGCTCAGGGTAGGCAGCATCCAGTCGAGTATGACGATGTCCGGGTTTTCCTCTTCGGCGAGGATGAGCGCCTCGCGGCCATCGTCGCAAGTCAGGACCCGGAACCCGTCGGCCTCCAGATTGTAGCGCACCAGTTCGAGGATCGGTTCCTCGTCGTCAACGACGAGGGCGGTGGCGTCACGTCCCTCAGCTGCCGTTGTCGGCCGTCTCACCGTCCACTCCGATCACGGAATTGGCCTTGGGCCGGTCGCGGTCCGGCACCTGGCCCAGAATCATGTAAGTCACCATCTCGGCGATGTTGGTGGCGTGGTCACCGATGCGTTCGATGTTCTTGGCAATGAAGTGGACCTGGGTTCCGGATGCAATGAGCTTCGGATCGGCGATCATGTCGGCGAGGATGGCGAGAAAGACGGAACTGTACATCTCGTCGATGAACTCGTCCTGGCGCCACACCCGCTCGGCCAGATCGGCATCGCCATCCCGGAACGCGTTCATGATGTCGGTCGTCATGTTGTAGACGGCCGCACCCAGCCGCCTCAGGGCCTCGCGTTGCGGAATTCTCGAAGTGTCCTCGATGATGAGGGTGCGCTTGGAGACATTGGCCGCAAGATCGCCCATGCGCTCCAGATCGCTGGCCGACTTCAGCGCCGTCTTGATGCGCCGCAGGTCCTCGGCCATGGGCTGGCGCAACGCCACGATGCGCGTGACCAGTTCATCCACTTCGCGTTCATGGGCGTCCACCCTCTGGTCGCTGTCGATGACGTTCTGGGCAAGTGTGCGGTTGCCGTCCACAAGGGCCTGCATGGCGTTGCGGATCTGGTCTTCCACGATTCCTCCCATGGAGAGAACGCGGTTCGTGACCTCCTCGAGTTCGGAGTCGTAGGAACGGACAGTGTGCTGGACAGTCATGGGAAATCCTCAGTCAAGTGTGCTCATCCGAACCTGCCGGTGATGTAATCCTCGGTCATGGATTCGGTCGGGCTCTGGAAGAGTTCGGCCGTGCCGTTGACCTCGATCAGCCGGCCAAGGTGAAAGAAGGCGGTCATCTGCGAGACCCGTGCCGCCTGCTGTAGGTTGTGGGTAACGATGATGATCGTGTAGTTCGCCCGCAATTCGTCGATCAGTTCTTCGATACGCGCTGTCGAGATCGGATCGAGCGCCGAGCAGGGTTCGTCCATCAGGATCACTTCGGGGGCCACGGCAATCGAGCGGGCAATGCACAGGCGCTGCTGCTGGCCTCCGGACATGCCGGTCGCGAGGTCGCCGAGACGGCCGGACACTTCCTCCCACAGCCCGGCACGGCGCAAGCTTGATTCGACGATGTCGTCAAGCTCGCGCCGGTTGGCGGCAAGGCCGTGAATGCGCGGACCGTAGGCGATGTTGTCATAGACCGTCTTGGGGAAGGGATTGGGTTTCTGGAAGACCATGCCGACACGCGCACGCAGCTGCACGACATCGACGGAACGGTCACGGATATCGACTTCGTCGAGGGTGACCCTGCCTTCGGTTGTCACGCCCTCGATGGTGTCGGTCATGCGGTTGAGACACTTCAGGAACGTGGTCTTGCCGCAACCCGAGGGACCTATGAGGGCGGTGACCTGATGTTCGGGCACGTCGAGATCGATGCCAGCCAACGCCTGCTTGTCGCCGTACCACAGCTTGAGGCGGCGCGTTCTCATCTTCACGCACGGCGCATCAGGGGTGTCCTTCGACTCTACCATCTGATCTCGAACCTTTGCCTCAGGTAGACCGCCAGGCCATTCATGGCGATCAGAAACACGAGCAATACCATGATCGCTGCGGACGTCTTCTCGACAAAGCCGCGTTCCGGACTGTCGGCCCACAGGAAGACCTGCACCGGAAGCGCTGTTGCCGCATCGGTCGGCCCGGAGGGCAGGTCGACCACAAAGGCCACCATGCCGACCATGAGCAATGGTGCCGATTCTCCCAGCGCGCGGGCCATGCCGATGATCGCTCCGGTGAGGATCCGCGGCATCGCCAACGGCAGCAGGTGATGCGAGACAACCTGCACCGGCGAGGCGCCAATGGAGAGGGCCGCATCCTTGATCGAGGGCGGTATTCCCTTCAGTGCCGCCCTCGTGGTGATGATGATCGTCGGCAGGGTCATCAGGGCCAGGGTCAGGCCGCCAACGACCGGTGCCGAACGCGGCAGGTGCATGACGTTCAGGAAAACGGCAAGGCCCAGCAGGCCAAAGACAATCGAGGGAACGGCCGCAAGGTTGTTGATGTTGACCTCGATAACGTCGACCCACCGGCGCTTCGGCGCAAACTCCTCCATGAACACAGCCGCGCCCACTCCGGTCGGAAACGACACGACGAAGGTGACAAGAAGGATCCAGAACGACCCCAGGACGGCGCCGCCGACTCCGGCGAGTTCCGGTTCGCGGGAATCCCCGCTCACAAGGAAGGTCCAGTTGAAGACGGTTGCCAGATCACCGGCTTCATCGAAGGCATCGACCCAGGCAATTGTCCGGTCATCAATCAGCCGCAGTTCCTCGGGCGCGGAGCGGTCGACGTAGCCCTTGTTGAGCATGTCGACCTCTGTTGCTGCCGGGATCCACAGCTCCAGTGACCCACCGGCAAGTGACGGGTTGTCGAGAAGAGCTTCCCTCACATCGTAGATGCCCTGGTTCGACACGATGCCAAGCAGTGCACGCTGTTCCCTGCGTTCCGTTGCTTCGGGAAACCTCTCGCGCAGGGCATCGAGGATGATCATGCGGAAGTTGCCGTTCGCCGGATTCTCCACATCGATGTGTTCGTCGGAGTACGTCACCTCGAGCCGCAGCTCGGTGCCAAGGAACCCCGACCAGCCGTTGAGAACAATGGAGCCGAGCAGGATCACCAGGAAGATGCCGGTGAGTCCCAGGGCCGAGACGGACATGATCTTGAAGTTGCGTTCCCTCGCATAACGCCTCCGAAGGCGTGCGCGGGAGAAGTCGCTCTGGTGAATCGACGTCATTGGCTGAGCCATGTCAGTCATATTGTTCCTGGTACTTCTGCACCATTCGCAGCGCGACAATGTTGAGTCCCAGCGTGACCATGAAAAGGGTGAGGCCAAGGGCAAAGGCCGCGAGGGTCTTGGCGCTGTCGAATTCCTGATCGCCGATGAGGAGTGTCACAATCTGCACGGTCACGGTCGTGACAGCCTCGAAGGGGTTTGCCGTGAGATTGGCCGCAAGGCCGGCCGCCATGACGACAATCATGGTCTCTCCGATGGCTCGGCTCACCGCCAGCAGGAATCCGGCAACAATGCCGGGAAGGGCCGCGGGGATAACTACGCGCGTCACCGTCTCCTGGTGTGTTGCACCAAGACCCAGGGAAGCGTCGCGCAGGTCGGCGGGTACCGCAGCGAGGGCATCGTCGGTCAGCGACGAGACAAAGGGAATGATCATCATTCCCATGACCAGCCCCGCCGCCAGGGCGCTTTCCGACGCCACGTCGAGTCCAAGGCTGATTCCCGCCTGGCGCAGCGCCGGCGCAACGATGAGCGCGGCGAAGAAGCCGTAGACCACCGTGGGAATGCCGGCGAGAATCTCGAGCATCGGCTTGGCCACCGCCCGGTGGCGCGGATCGGCGTACTCGGCCAGGTAAACTGCCGAAAGGAGTCCGACAGGTCCGGCCACGAGCATCGCGACGAAGGTGACGAGAAGTGTACCTGTGAAGAGGGGGATCGCACCGAAGGCCCCCGAAGAACCCACCTGGTCTTCCCTCAGGGCGATCTGCGGACTCCATTTCACACCAAACAGGAAGTCGAGGATCGGCACCTTGTCAAAGAAGCGGATCGCCTCGAAGAGCACCGAAAAGACAATGCCGGCGGTCGTCAGGACGGAAATCGCGGCCGCAGCAAGGAGCACAATGAGAAGCACACGCTCAACCGGCTGACGGGTCCGCCGGGAGACATCGATCCGGCGCATCGCGATCCCGGACGCAATGAGGCCGATACCCAGTGCCGCGCCAAACCCCACCCAGTGCTCGAGAAGGCTCAAGCGCCTGAAGGAGGCGGCCGCCGCTTCGAGTTCCGGAGTCAACTCGATCGTCGGAACACCGCCGGCAGCCAGCGTCTCGGCATCGTTCAGGAATCGCTGCAGCACGGGAGCGGAAGCCTCCCGGAGTTCGCCGGGCAGCGCGGCGACAATGGTCCTGTCGATCATCCAGTCACCGACCAGGAGAATCAGGAACCAGAGGGACACCGCAGGCAGGCCACAGGCCAGCGCGACATACCAGCCGTGATAGACCGGACGGGAGTGAAGGGCGGATGTCCGGCCCCCGGTGACGCTGACCGCTTTCCTTTGCCCGAAAAAGAAGGCTGCTGCCGCAAGACAGATCAGCGCCAGGGTGAGCATCATCTGGGTCACGGTCCGGTCACTCTCCGGCGTGTGGTGGAATCATCCGGGCAAAGGAAACTGCCGGGGACCGGTTGCAGGCCCCCGGCAGCTCGAGGATCACACTCAGAGTATCACATGCTGAGGGGCGTGGCGGAACTCGCCGATGCCGCCATGGCCGCCCTATCATGGTCGGCAAGCGGGATCAGGCCCTTGTCCGCAAGGTAACCGAAGGGACCCCAGGCGTCTTCGCTGGTGAACTCGGCCACGAACTCGGCGATTCCCGGAACGACACCGATGTGGGCATTCTTGACGTAGAAATAGAGCGAACGCGATACCGGATAGTCGCCGGTGGCGATGTTGTCGAACGTCGGCTCGACACCGTCCATCATCGATCCCTGGATCTTGTTGATGTTCTGATCGAGGAAGGAAAATCCGAAAATGCCGAAGGCGTCCGGATCGGCCTCGAGTTTCTGGACGATCAGGTTGTCGTTTTCTCCGGCCTCGATGAAGGCGCCGTCCTCGCGAATCGAGGCACAGATGCTCTCGAAGCGTTCTTCATCCGACTCCTCGATCATGGTTACGGCTTCGAAGTGCTCGCATCCTTCCTCCATGACGAGTTCGACGAAGGCGTCACGCGTGCCGGATGTCGGCGGCGGGCCCATGACCCTGATGGCGACGGCGGGCAGTGAATCGTTGATCTCGCTCCACATCGTGTAGGGGTTGGCGACGATGTTGCCCTGCGTATCGGGAACTTCGGCCGCAAGGGCCAGCCAGAGATCCGGAATGTCGATGGAGAGCCGGTCCGCGTCACGCGAGTTGCCGAGCACGATCCCGTCGAAGCCGATCATGACCTCGGTGATTTCCGTGATGCCGTTTTCGGCGCAACGCTCGACCTCGCTCGACTTGATGCGGCGCGAGGCGTTGGTGACGTCCGGATGCTCGAAACCGATGCCGGCGCAGAAGAGCTTCAGTCCGCCGCCCGAACCGGTCGACTCGACGACGGGTGTCGGAAACTCGCTGTTTCGGCCGAACTGCTCGGCGACGGCCGTCGAGAACGGAAACACGGTCGACGAACCGACGATTCTGATCGTGTCCCGCGCGTCCTGCGCGGTCGCCGCAACGGCCGTCAGGGTACTGACGCCTGCGGCAAGGACAAGATTCAACACTCTGGACTTCATGTCACGGTCTCCCATGGGTTGACGGTTGGGGTGCATCGGCATGCACCCTAGGGAGACTTCATGACATTTTCGTGAAACACGGCAGGCAGCCACACCGTGAAGACGGAACCCTTGCCGGGAGTGCTCGCCACGTGCAGTTCGCCACGGTGACGCGAGAGAATGTGCTTGACGATGGCAAGGCCGAGTCCGGTTCCACCGCGTTCGCGGCTGCGCGCCTTGTCGACACGGTAGAACCGCTCGGTCAGCCGCGGCAGGTGATGAGCCTCGATCCCGTCGCCCCGATCGGTGACGGAAATCCATGCCAGCCGGCCGCGCGCGACCCGCAGGTGATCGGGCGGCCTGTCCGCAACGCCGGCGGCGAGGCTGACCACGGTACCCTGCCTGCCATAGCCGATGGCGTTGGCGATGAGATTGTAGAGGGCCTGTTCGATCTCGTCCTCGTCACCGCGCACCGCCGGCATGGACTCGGGGATGTCGAGATCGATGGTCATCGAACGTCGGTCGGCTTCGAAGTGAAGCGTGGATGCGAGGCGGCAAAGCAGCGGGGCGATGGTGACCTCCCCGTTGGGCTGAGAGTGTTCCCGGATCTCGATGCGCGACAGCGACAGCAGGTCCTCGACCAGGTTTGCCATGCGCCTGCCCTGTGCTTCCATCATCGCGAGGAACCTGGCACGCGAGTCGGCATCGTCCCTTGCCGGACCCTGCAGTGTCTCGATGCAGCCGATGAGCGTGGTGAGCGGCGAGCGGATCTCGTGGCTGGCATTGGCCACGAAATCCACGCGCATCTGCTCGGTCCTGCGAGCCCCGGTGACATCGTGGCAGACCACCATCAGCGCCGCATCGCCCATGCCTGCGGGCAGCGGTGCGACATCAAGGACAAGGTGGCTGTCGACGTGGTCCCGGGTCACGACGACCTCCACGACACTGGAGAGACCGTCGCCAAGACCTGCCGCGATGGCGCCGTCGAAACCGGGATCCCGCAGGATCCTGGAAACGTGCTGCCCGGCCCGGAGATCGCCGAAGACCCGGTCCGCCGCACCGTTGAAACGCACCAGTTCGCTCTCGTTCGAGACCAGCAGGACAGGAGCGGTCAAGGCATCAAGCAGGTGATCGTTGTCCCTCGCCAGGCCGACAATGCGCGTGTCCCGTTCATCGAGAGCGTGGCTCACGGCGTGCAGGACGGACTGCAACTGCGGAGCAAGTGGTCCACGGCGCAGCCCGGGTGGCTCCAGGTCAGGCAAGCCGCTCCGCCGGACAATCCACGACCTGATGCTGTCCACGCCCGAAACGAGGGGCCACACCAGCACCACGCTCATCACCGCCAGAACGGCAAATCCGGCAGCGGCCGCCGCCACGGCGAGTTCTCCGGTCGCCACGAGGACAAGGAATATCCCCGCCTCGACAAGGACCAGGGGCACAATCAGGCCCATGACGGGCCACTCATGGACCCCACCGGGCGCCGCAGGTCATCAGTCCTCGATGTCGATGGCCGCCATGGCTGCCATGTTGAGGAGATCGTTGACCGTCGCCCCCAGGCGGACAATCTGGACCGGCTTCTCCAGACCGAGAAGAATCGGCCCGATCACGCGCGCGCCATCCATCGCCTCGACCAGCCTGTAGGAAATGTTGGCGGCGTGAAGATTGGGCATGATGAGAACGTTTGCCGGACCGCTCAGTGCGATGAAGGGGTAATAGTCCAGCACGTTCTGGTCGAGCGCGGTGTCGCCCGCCATCTCGCCGTCGACCTCGAAGTCGACCTCGCGTTCCTTGAGGATGCGCACGGCTTCGCGCAGATGGCCCGTCCGCCGCTCACCGCGGCTGCCGAAATTGGAAAACGACAGCAGGGCGACCCGCGGTTCGACTCCCAGCGCGCGCGCCTTGGCGGCTGCCTGGACCGTGATGTCCGCGAGGTCCCGGGCCGACGGCTCCTCGTTGATGGTGGTGTCGGCCAGCAGCAGCGTGTGCTGGGAAGAGACGAGGATGGTCATGCCGAAGACAATCTGGCCGTCGCCGGCCTTCAGCGCCCTCTGCACATGGGAAAGAGCGCCCGGATAGGATCGGGTCAGACCGGTGACCATGGCATCGGCATCGCCCGTCGCCAGCATGGCCGCGGCGAAGACATCGCGATCAAGGTGGATCCAGCGCTGGCAATCGCGCAACAGCGCACCGCGGCGCTGCATGTGGGCATAGACGTGATTGACGTACTGCTCGGTATCCACGGCACCCGCATTGGCGATCTCGATGCCGCCCGGGCTGACGCCGAGCGTCTCCATCTTCGCCTGGATGTGCCGCTCCCTTCCGACGAGGACGGCGCTGCCCAGTCCCTGATCACGCCACAGGGCCGCCGCCCGGATGGTCTTTTCCTCCTCGCCTTCGGCGAACACGATCCGCGCCTGACGCTGACGCACGGTCTCGAAGATCTCGTGCATGCGCCCGGCAACCGGAGAGAGGAGGCCGGAGAGACGGGCCTGATAGGCCTCGGTATCGATGATCGGCCGTCGCGCCACGCCCGTATCCATGGCCGCCCTCGCCACACGCGACGGCACCCGCGATATGAGACGGGGATCGAACGGCTTGGGAATGATGTAATCCGGCCCGAAGCGCAGGTAGCCACCGGCATAGGCTGACGCCACCTCGTCCGGCACGTCTTCCCGCGCCAGGGAGGCAATCGCCTCGGCGGCGGCAATCTTCATGGCGTCGTTGATCGTCGTCGCCCGCACATCCAGTGCGCCCCTGAAGATGTAGGGAAATCCGAGGACATTGTTGATCTGGTTGGGATAGTCGGAACGACCGGTCGCCACGATGGCATCCTCGCGGACCCTCTGGACATCCTCGGGCAGGATCTCCGGATCCGGGTTCGCCATGGCGAAGATGATGGGCCGTGCGGCCATCGACGTGACCATGTCCCCTGTCACCGCATCCTTGACCGAAACGCCGAGGAAGATGTCCGCCCCTTCCATGGCATCCTCGAGCGTTCTCGCGGAGGTCTCGACGGCATGGGCCGACTTCCACTGGTTGATGCCCTTTTGCCGTCCCTGGTAGACCACGCCGCGCGAATCGCACAGGATGGCGTTGTCATGGGGCAGGCCGCGTGCCTTAATCAGTTCAAGGCAGGCAATTCCGGCGGCGCCGGCGCCGTTCACCACCACCTTGCAGTCGGCCAGTTCCTTGCCGGCAATCTCCAGGGCGTTGATGACACCGGCAAGGCAGATGATGGCCGTGCCGTGCTGGTCATCGTGGAAGATCGGAATGTCGACGAGTTCCCTCAGGCGCTGCTCGATGATGAAACACTCCGGGGCCTTGATGTCCTCGAGATTGACACCGCCGAAGGTCGGGCTGATGAGTTTCACCGTCTGAATGATCTCATCGACATCCTCACTGTCGATTTCGATATCGATGCCGTCGACATCGGCGAATCGCTTGAACAGGACGGCCTTTCCTTCCATGACCGGCTTGGCGCCAAGAGCGCCGAGATTGCCCAGCCCCAGCACTGCCGAACCGTTGGAGATGATGGCGACAACATTGCCTCTCGAGGTGTAGTCGAAGACGGTTGCCGGTTCCCGGTGGATCTCTAGACAGGGCGCGGCGACCCCCGGAGAGTAGGCGAGCGAGAGGTCCCGAGCCGTGTTGAGCGGCTTGGTCGGCGTGATCGCCAGCTTGCCGGGACGCCCCTCCGCGTGGAACTTGAGGGCATCGATGTCACTGACCCTGACCTGATCCGCCATGGAATGCGCCGCTTCTTCCCCTTGAACCACGAAGCGTAGCCTCACACCGACCGGTGATAAAGCAGCCAGACTGCTTCATGATGAAAAGGATGCATGACGACCCCTTCCATCCGCGCCACTACAGGGACGTGCGCCGTCCGGTCCGGGAGGCCTCGACACTACCCGCCTGGTGCTACATCTCCGAAGCCTTCCTGCGGCGCGAACACGAATGCATCTTCTCGCGCGCCTGGCTCTTTGCCGGGCGTCTCGAGGAGATTCCCCGGGGAGGATCGCGAACGGTCGAGACGGCCCGAGGGAAGATCATCCTCGTCCGCGACCCTGCGTTCGGCGCGTTCGGCGACGCCGACCGACTCCATCGGATTCGCGCCGCGGTCTGGGCCGGATTTGTCTTCGTCTGCTTCTCGCGCCGGACAGCCGGCCTGACGGCCTGGCTCGGGGACATGACACAGCGTCTTGCAAGTCACCGCTTCGCCGAATTCCGCGTGGTGCGCCGGCGTCACTACACGGTCCGGGCCAACTGGAAACTCATCGCCGAAAACGCCATGGAGGCCTATCACACCGGGACCGTTCACGACGATTCGCTGGGTGCCCAGGCGTCCCGGGATCTCGTCACCCGCGGTCACTGGGACGCCATCCAGGTTTTCGGCGAGGCCTCGGTCGCCGTGCTGCCCGGACAACCTGCACCCTTTCCTGCCGTCCCGTCGCTGTCGCGAGAGGCGCGGGCCGGCACCTTCTTCACGACACTTCACCCGAACACCCAGTTCGCCTGTGCCCAGGACAGCATGTGGTGGCTCCATTACCGCCCGCTCACGCCCGGCCTGACCCATCTCGAGGTCGGACAGTGTTTCCCGCAGACCACCACGCGCCGGGATGATTTCGCTGAAGGATCAAAGGCCTATTTCCATCGCTGGGACACCGGCATTGACGAGGACAATGCCATCTGCGAGGTCCAGCAGGCAGGGATCTCGTCTCCCTTCCACCGGCCAGGCCGCCTCTCGCTGCGTGAGCAGGCGGTCCATCGCCTGAACAACTGGATCGTCGACCAGACCATCGACGACGGCCACGCGAGGCGCCGCATTGACGCTCCCCAGTGAAGCCACTAGAACCAGCAACGGAGAGGTGGCCGAGCGGTCGAAGGCGCTCCCCTGCTAAGGGAGTATGGGTCAAAAACCCATCGAGGGTTCGAATCCCTTCCTCTCCGCCGATCCCTCACTCTCAAGGACGCGCACAGCGACCCGCTACCATCGAGGGTCGTCCCGCACAAGGCTGGCCGGGACATCCGCGATCGAGTTCCCTGCCGTCGACGGGTTGGTCACACGATGGTCAGTTCGCGCGGGTACTCTGTCAGGTATTCGAAGCCGTGATTGGTCACCACGATCGAGTCGCCGATCCGACCTCCGAAGTCGCCTGGCACGGTGATTCCGCCGTCCACTGCGAAGGTCATGCCGGCTTCAATGCGGGTCTTGTCCCCCCGCTTGAGTTGAGGCTGCTCAAGGAAGGAGTAACCGATACCCCGCCCTGTTCGGTAGCCGGGATCGAATCCGGCTGACCGATAGACCTCCTCGGCGGCGGCATGGACGTCGTCCGCAATCGCGCCTGGCCGTACCATCGATAATGCCGCCTGCTGCGCCCTTACGGCAGTCTCGTAGATCCGCGCGTGGCTGTCTGTAACCGACCCCAGGAAGAATTCACGATCGAAACCGAGCTTGAACTGCTTGAAATTGGCCACCCCGCAGAAACAGAAATAGACGGGATCGCCCTTCTCCAGTTTCTTGACCGTCGAACGGCGGTGGACCATGCAGGTGTGGCGACCCGATTGCATGATTTGCAGGTTGTATATCGTCGGCGAGACAAATCGGTCCGAACCGTCATTGTCGAGAAACTCCGCCGCCTTGCGCGTTCCCCCGGCGATCACGGCGAGCGCCACCTCGTACTCCGGCACGCCCACGGCAAGTGCCTCTCGCCCGGCCTGGCACATGGCGACCGCGACCATACCGGCCTGACGCATGACAGCAATCTCGTTCGGGCTCTTGATCATGCGCATGTCGGAGAGAATCGCCGTGCCGTCCCTGATCGACGCTTGCCCCGCCCCCCGCCGCAAGACCTCGATAATGCGCGGGTGGGTCTTGTCGGCCTCGACTGCTATGACGCGGTTCGCAGGATGGCCCGCCAGGTCCGCGAGGTGCCCCATCCATTCGCCGTCGATACCGTCAGTCCACTCGCGCACCTCGGCAATCCAGCTCATGGCACGGCCCATGTCGGCTTCCATCGCCGGGGTAATGAGAGTGGGATCGCCTGTACGGGGTAGAACGACCACGGTGGCCCGGTCGAACTCCATCCCGAGGTAGCCGCAAAATCCGGACAGGTAGTAGACGGAGTCGGGGTCTGCGACGACGAACAGGTCAATTCCTTCGTCGGCCATCCGGCGCTGGAGTTCTGCCGCACGGTCTACCAGATCATCATGCACGGGAATTCCTCACTTGCTGCAATGAGATTGTAACTTTTTCGAATCTGATGGCTTGTCAATTGACCGAGGTACAGCCGTGCAGCGATTGGCGACATCATTACAGCCGGTTCAGCAACACGCGGGCTTTCCCGTGTTCATCGCACAAGTTGGCCACATCCCTGTGGAGAACGCTGTCCCGAAGCTACAAGGCAATATCGGCAAGCTTCAAGATACCCCTCGAACGATCCGGTGTTTCTCCCAAGGGGGCGCCGCTTGTGACGCTCTCGTCATTCCCCGGCCGGTATTCCAGTCCGGTTGTTTCACTATCAGCGTCCAAGACTGTATCGTGGGTCGCGCGTCGCTTCCTTGCTCATTTCACCGCTGGTCCGGCTTATCTCCGGCAGATGATCCAGAGCCATGAGGGCATGTTTTCCTTTGGCTAGAGCCGTCGATGTGGGTACGTCATGGAGGTCTGCAATGCGCTGGATGAATGACTTCTGGTGCGGCTTGCCGTGTAGGGATGTTGTCAATGTTCAGCAGGACAACGCCCTCTCGCACAGGGAAACGGATCCGTACCAGCGACTATCAATGAACGCCGCGAGAGATGAGGTGGTGGCTCAGTCGCTGCGTTGTGCATGGTTTGGGAGATTCAGGGTGCGGACTTCGGGGCTTGCGACGACGGCATGCAGATGGACTGCAGCGGTTCTTGTGACCTGGGCTTTGCACGTTGCTCTTGTCTCTCCCGCAGCAGCACAACCGTCGTGCACCGACTGGAACACCAATGCCTTCTTTGAAGACGCCGCGGCAACCGATGTGGTGCGCTGCCTGTCGACAGGGGCCGACCCGGGAGCATGGGGTGACAATGGATGGACTCCTCTGCACTGGGCCACCGCAAACGGTACGACGGTTTCGGTTGTCGAGGCGTTGCTGGACGCTGGAGCCCACCCGGGGGCTGCGGCCAGATCAGGAGAGACCCCTCTGCATCTGGCGGCGGCGCACAGCCCTTCGGTTGTCGAGGTGCTGTTGGACGCCGGTGCTTATCCGGATGCGCCGGACTACCACGAATTGACGCCCCTTCACTGGGCCGCGGCAAACAACGCAACTCCTGCGCTCGTCGAGACCCTGCTGGACGCGGGCGCCGACCCGGAGGCAGTGTCTCACGAGAATGGCACGCCCCTGCATCTGGCGGCGGCATTCAGCCCGTCGGCCGTCAGGGTACTGCTGGATGCAGGCGCCGACCCGGAAACACGGGACCGTTCAGGTTGGACACCCCTGCACGCAGCGGCGGCGTTCGGCACGACTCCAGCGATCGTCACGATGCTTCTGGACGCAGGCGCCGACCTGGAAGAACGCCATGACGGTGGACTGACGCCTCTGCACGTTGCGGCGGTGTACAGCAGAACTCCTTCGGTTGTCGCCGCTCTCGTGGACGCCGGTGCCGACCTGGAGGCGCGGGACGAGGGCGTACCGACGCCCCTGCACCTGGCCGCCCGGTACAACACAACTCCGGCAATCATCGAGACGTTGGTGGACGCCGGAGCCGACCTGGAGACACGGGATGAAGGCGGCGAGACGCCTCTGCACACGGCTGTCTCGAACAACGTGACTCCAGCGATCGTTGCGGCGTTGGTGGATGCCGGAGCCGACCTGACTGCGTGGGACAACTCGACGTGGAGGCCTCCGCGGACGCCTCTGCACACGGCTGTCTCGAACAGCGCGACTCCGGCGGTTGTCGAGGTTCTTCTGGACGCCGGAGCCGATCCGAATACTTCGGATGGCAATGGACAGACACCGCTGCATCTGGCGATGCAGAACAAGTTCGATGCCGCTTCGATCGTCGAAGCCCTGCTGGATGCAGGCGCCGACCCGAACGCGCGGGACCAGAACGCAGACACGCCGCTGCACGATGCAGCCGCGAGAAGTCATAGGGTCGTCGTGTTCATGCATGACGCAGCCGCAAGAAGTCGCAGGGTCGTTGCGGCACTGCTGGACGCCGGAGCCGATCCGGGAGCACGCAATGAAGATGGAGAGACGCCTCTGCATCTGGCGGCTGCATACACCGAAACCGCCCCGGTCGTCGCGGCGCTGCTGGACGCCGGAGCCGATCTGGAGGCTCGGGATGGAGAGGGATGGACGCCCTTGCATCGGGCCGGAACATCCACAACCGCCCCGGTCGTCGCGGCGCTGGCAGACGCCGGAGCCGATCTGGAGGCACGGAATGGAGAGGGGTGGACGCCCCTGCACCGGGCCGCGGCATTCGGCACAACCCCTTCGGTGGTTGCGGCAATGCTCGACGCCGGAGCCGACCCGGAGGCCAGGACGGCGACTGGCGAGAGTCCATGGAATCTCATCGGGGAAGACTCCCTTCTCAAGGGAACGGCCGTGTACCGGCGGCTCGAAGAGATGCGCCAGGCAGTTCCTCCGCGTGATCGGGCGTCCGCGAGCATGCCGGCCATGGTGGCCGATTGCGACTTGTGGAACACGCAGGAGTTCTTCGAGACCGCGACACTCGAGACGGTGACCACCTGCCTCGATTCCTATGCAGACCCGAATGCGAGCGATCGCAATTTCAACACCCCTCTGCATCATGCGATCGAGTTCAGTGAGGACCGCGCCGTCATCGACGCTCTGATCGCTGCCGGGGCCGACCCGAATTCCGGTGACGTAGACGGCAACACCCCTCTGCATCATGCGATCACGTTGAACAGTGACCCTGCCATCCTCCATGCTCTGCTCAACGCCGGAGCGGACCCGAACGACCCGGACGTCTTCGGCGCTGCCCCGCTGCATCTTGCGGCGACATGGAACGAGGACCCTGCCGTCATCGACGCTCTGCTCAACGCCGGAGCGGACCTGAATGCACGCGACAGGGGCAACGTCACAGCTTTGCATCTGGCGGCAGCTCACAATCAGAACCCCGCCGTCATCCACGCTCTGCTCGACGCCGGAGCCGATCCAAATGCCCGCGGCGAATTGAACCGGACCCCTCTGCATCGGGCGGCAGGCAACAACGAGAACCTCGCCTTCATCCATGCTCTGCTCAACGCCGGGGCCGATCCGAATGCCCGCGCCGAGAACGGCAGCACCCCTCTGCACATGGCGGCCGGCTACAACCCGAATCCCGCCGTAACCCACGCTCTGGTCGCCGCCGGAGCGGACCCGAATGCCCGCGCCAAGTACGACGACACCCCTCTGCATGAGGCGGCGCAGTTCAACGTGAATCCCGCCGTCATCGGCGCCCTGGTCGCTGTCGGGGCAGAACTGCATGCCCGCATGGATATCTACGACCATACGCCCCTGCACCAGGCGGCCAGCGACAACCTGAATCCCGCTGTCATCGGCGCCCTCGTCGCCGCCGGCGCTGACCCGAATGTCCGGGGTGAAGAAGGCGGCACTCCCCTGCATTGGGCGGCCATGGACAACTGGAACCCCGCCGTCATTCACGCTCTGGTCGCCGCCGGAGCGGATCCGAATGCCGGCGACAGTGAGAACAGCACCCCCCTGCATTGGGCGGTGAGGTCCACTGATCATCCCTCCGTCATCATCGAGCTTCTGAAGGTGGGCGCCGATCCGGCGGCGCGGAACCACGCAGGAGCGACACCTCTGGGACTGGCGACCTCGTGGTTCTTTGCCCCGAACCGAACACCCGCTGTGATTGAGGCACTGAAGCGCGCTGCGTCCGGCATCCAACCATAGTCTCACTTGCCGACCACAGTCGTCGCGGCTGAGGGTACTGTTGCAGTTTGAGACTACGAGCGCCGTGCCTCCTCAATGCGGCGATGCGTCTTCATCTCTTCCGCCTCCGTTGATGACAACCAGGCATGTGAACGGTCCCTGTGATGCCGACGAGACCCACCGCATGAACCGGCACCTGGGTCAGATCCCGATCGTTGATGTCAACACGCTCCTGATCACGGGACCTCCAGCAGGAACTCGCGCGCAAAGAGCGGGCATGCACGGGCGGCAGGTCATGTCGTGCCAGAGAGCGTCCGCACCCGAAACCGTTCCGGGGTCGAGCGGATCAACGCCCGTCGCAAGGGCGAGTTCCGCGCCTGCCATGTGCGGTATCCCTGCCCTGACGAATGGTGCAGCTCTCCGGGACATCGCTGGTTCGCTTGGCGGCGGCTCCGAGACCCAGGACCGTCCAGGCAGCATCATCGAACTCGTCTGGATGTCTCCCCGCTCGGAAGATCTCGCAAGAGGCCCGGATATCCCAAGATTCCATAATCTGTGCTGCGGTATCGATGAATTCCTGACGTCGATCGTGCGACCATGAAGCGGCGTTGCCGCCATTCCCGGCCCACCCCTGACGGATGCACGACATGATCGATCTCAGTCCTCCCTCCTATCCCGACCTCATCTTCCGTACGCTGTCGAACTTCGCATGGCCCGACGGGGCCGCCTGCGGCGTGATCCTTGCCTGGCACGTCGATGGCGAAGCGGGGCCGATGGCCTCGGATCGCAGCGTGGTGAACCATGTCGCGGCGATTTCCGAGGCGGCCTACGGGTTGACGACGGCCATGCCGCGTATCCTCGACCTGCACCGCGACCTCGGGGTTCCGGGGACCTTCTTCGTTCCGGCCCACGTAGCCGAGCGTCATCCGGCGGTCATGGAGGCCATCGTCGGTGACGGACACGAGATCGCCCACCACGGCTACATGCACGAGAACGTCTTCGGTCTGGCCGAGGCCGACGAACGCGCCCTCTTCGGACATGCAACCGCGATCCTGCAGCGCATCACCGGCCGGCGCCCCAGGGGCTGGAGCGCGCCGGGCTGGGGGGTGACGGAGCAGACCCTGTCGATCATGGCCTCCATGGGCATGGCCTACGATGCCAGTCTGATGGAACGCGATGTGCCGCACATGGTGGACACCACCGCCGGCTCAATCGTCGAGTTGCCGATCTCCATGGTGCTCGACGACTGGGCGCTGTTCGGTTCTTCGCTCTACGGCGGGGGCGTCAGCAGCCTGACAAGCGCAGCCCGGGCCGAAGCCATCTGGCGCGAGGAATTCGATGGTCTGCGTCGGTTCGGCGGTCTCTTTCAGACCACGTTTCATCCCAACCTGATGGGTCGGCCGGGCCGCCTGGTCATGCTTGAGCGCCTGTTGCTGGGCATGCGAGCATGCGACGGAGTCTGGTGGGGCACCTGCGAACAGGCGGCGGATCACGTGCGAAGGCTTGATGTCGAAGGGCAGACCAACGCGTGATGCGACTCTCGCCAGGCGCTCGGGGTCGATGGGACGATGCGAGGCAGACCGTGAACGAACTGATCGATTTCCTTGTGGTGGCGAGGCGCGAGACCTACGCGATCCCGGACGGCACCGACGTCGGCGACGGGACCCGGCACATGCTCTTCGACTCGAGACCCTGGCGATACCGCGACCGCTACGCCGGAACCAACCCCTACGGTGGCCACGAGATCGTGTGGCGTGACGGCGCCGTCGTCTGGATGCAGAACTACATGGCCGAGATTCTCAGCGACCTGCGGCCCATGGATGAGATCTACAGCTTCCAGCGCGAAGTGCTCGCCCAGCCCGACCGCGATCACCTGATGCGCGGCCCGGCGCAGTTCGTCCGTGGTTCGTACTGCTATGCCAACAGCGTCGAGGGCACCCTTGCCCGTTTCAGCGGGATCGAGACCATCACGCATGACGGGACACCCGTCTACCGCATGATCTTCCATGGCGGTGTCGTCGGCTGACGGCCCCCGCACGAAACCCTTCGAACCAAGGGTGCGCGGGTCGTGCTGCCGACGGCGAGTGGCGCAGGGTCACGGCCCTTCAGGGTGACCGCACAAGGTGGTGTTTCCCCGGGCCGACAACCCGGCAGGCGAGATAATCGCAGACAACCTCGCTGTAGGCAGGAATGCGAGCGATCATGCCGGAGCGGGCGTAGGTCGCGAGGTTGCGCTTCCAGCGCTCCGGATCGGTGCTGACGGCGTGGTCCAGCCCCGCGTCGCCCGCGACAAGCGGGAGCATCATCTCGAGAATGCGGCGATTCTCGGCGACATCCCCGTGCTCCCTTGAACGGGCGGCAACCAGCCGGGCGCAATCGTCAAGGTTGGTCATGGCCTTGAGCCACCCCTGCCTGCAGGCGACAAGGAAGCGAGCGAGCGCCTGGCCATGCGCGGCGATCACGGCGTCGGTCGTGAACATCATCTGCGCCCAGGGCCGCAGATCATGGTGGCGGATGGGAATGAGGCGCGTGGCGTGGCCAAGGCGCCTCAGTTGGTGGGGCTCCGTCGTGGCATAGCCCTGGACGGCGTCGAAGGTGCCGTCGAGGAGCTGGTCGAGTGTCCAGCCTGAGACCGTCGTCTCCATGAGGCCGGGATCGATGCCATAGAGTTCCAGGACCGTTTCCAGGAGATGGATGCCGTCGCGGTGCATGGCAATCCGGCGCCCGGCGACATCCGCGAGACACTCCATCCCTTGTTCGGGCAGCGTGACGAGGTGGATTGGCGAATCCTGCATCGTCGCACCGATGGCCTTGACCCCTTTCCCGGCCGCCACGGCACGAACGATGAGATTGTCCTCCATGCACCCCACACAGCATTCACCGACGAGCACAAGATCGAGAACGGTGGTGTCGGGGTTCTCCTCCGGCGGCACCAGACGCACATCGAGGCCTTCCTCAGCAAAGAGGCCCTCCTCCTGGGCCCAGATCAGCCCCGCGAACTGACAGTTGACGCTCCAGTCGAGATAGAAGTCGAGGGCAAGCGTCATGCCGTCTTCTTCCCGCGCCACGTTGCAACGCCAGCGGGCGTCGTCATTGCGAGACGGGCTGGAAGTAGATGGCGAGAAACTCGTGGTCTTCCGAGGGCCGACCGAAGTAGTCGACATGATCGGCCCGGAAGGCCTCCAGGCTCACGCTGCCGTCCGCGGCCGGATCACGCTGCCACAGCCTGTCGGGGATCTCTCCCCAGGTGCAGAGTTCGACACCCGTGATCCTGATTCGGCAGCGGGGGGTCCCTTCGGCGTCGTGGACCGTGTAGACCGCACCGCAATGAATGGCCGTGTTGTAGGAATCAAGCCCTTCACTCCACTCCAGCGGTCGTACGGTCGCCGTCTTGACGCCCGCGACAATCTGCTCGATCAGCACGGAATCGTTCCATTGCATGCGGTGCTCGCTCATCGTTGAAGCTCTCCGTATCGCGTGTGCCCGGCTCGTCGAGGGCGAAGTCTGCCGCGGCGAACCTGCGCTCTCAACCGCCTTGAGCGGGCCGAGGCGTCTTGCTATCCGCTGCTTCACCGCTCACCGTTGGTTTTCGCAGGTGGGTCCCGGGACCATCTGCCCCCTGACTTTCATCGGTGACGATCAGGATGGCGGAACCTGTACACGCCGGACTGTCGCTTGCGGACCGCTTCAGGGCAACCACGGCAGTCCGGACGCTTTCCTTGTCCTCCACGACAACACGCTTTAGGGACGGGACGAGGAGGACGCATGACACCCAGACAGCGTCGACGGGGCCTGATGGCCTGCATCGCGGCGACCGTCACGGTGACCGTGACAATGGGCCTTACCATGCCGTTTCTCGGCATCTGGCTCGAGAATCAGGGCGTTCCGATCTGGCTCAACGGCCTGAACGCCGCCGTGCAAATGATGGCCATCCTGTTCCTTGTCCCCGTGGCGCCGGGGATCATCAAGCGCCAGGGCCTGTTGCGCGTCATTGCGATTGGCGGGGCAGGAATGCTGATCACCATCGCCCTGCTTCCCGTCTTTCCCAACGTCTGGATCTGGTTTCCCCTGCGCTTCCTTCTGGGTTTCTTTTCCGAGATGCTCTTCACGGCCGGTGATATCTGGCTCAACCAGCTCGCCGAGGAGAAACGCCGCGGCAGGACGCTCGCAACAGCGGCCGTCTTCCAGCACGGCGGCTTTGCTGTCGGACCTCTCGCGATCGGCTTTCTCGGTACGGACAGCTGGCTTGCGATCTACGTCGGCCTCGCCGTGATTGCCGGCGGCCTCACGTTCCTGATCGCCGGGCGCGGCACCACACTCGCAATCACCGGTGATCACAGGGCGCGCCTGCTGCACTTCATCCGTGCCGCGCCGGTCCTGATGGTGGCCGCGTTCATGTTCGGCCTGATCGACGAGTCGGTTCTGGCACTGCTGGTGGTCTACGGCATGCGCAAGGGCCTCGACGAAGCGGCTGCGGGTCTTCTGCTCGCGAGCTTCATCGGGGGAGCCGTGCTCGGTCAGTTTCCCGTCGGCTGGCTGGCCGATCGCATCGATCGCACGAAGGTCATTGCCGGCTGCATTGCCGTCGCGCTCGTGACGCTCCTCGTGCTGCCCTTCGTGACCGGCAATCCATTGCTGAGCGTTGTTGTGATGGGTCTCATGGGAGCCTCGATCGGCAGCACCTACACGGTCGCGCTCGCGATGATGGGCGAGCGATTCAGGGGCGGCGGACTCGTCGGCATCACCACGTGCTTCATGTTCCTGTGGGCCTCGGGGAGCTTCATCGCGCCAGCTCTGAGCGGCGGCGCCATGGCGTTGGTCGGGCCGGACGGCATGCCCTTTCTCGCGGCGTTCCTGAGCGCGCTGTTTCTCGCAATCCTCGTCCGGGAGATCCGGGGCGCAAGGAAGGCGCCGGGCGCGCTTGCGCGCGATGCCGGCAGCTAGGGTCCTGTCGACCGGAACGCCCTTCAACCCTGCTGCATGTTGTCAAGCGGCTCCCTGACCTGCCCGGGCGTGGCACCTTGCGCCGCCTGACCGCGTGCGCCCGGTGTGAAGCACTCAGTGTCGCGCCGATCGGAAAGGACTCCGGTTGTTTGCCGCGGGGAGGACGCGCCCTCAACCGTCTGTGGTTCAGAAACCGTACGTGAGATTCACCGAGATGAAACTGTCCCGGCGGGACGCGTGGACGGGGTCGTCCTCACCGACGTTCTCGAGGAGGGATCCCTCGAGGTGAAGCGACAGACTGTCGTCAAGGCGCCTGTTCATCTGGACATTGAACGAGCGCGTGCCGGTGTCGAGATCTGCCAGCACGCCGAAGAACAGGTCGGTACCCTCGATGTCGTTGAACGCAAGTCTGGAGCCCAGGAACACGTCGTTCTGAAACACGTTGCTCGCCCGCAGGAGCCGGCTGTCGCGATTCCATTCGGCCAGCAGCCCGACGTCGATATCGGACTCGAGCACAGAGTAGAAGGTGTACTCGCCACCGGCGACGAAGGCCGTGAAGTCCTCCTTGCGGCCGAAGAGGTTGCTCGCGCCGGTGCGCCGGATGGCCTCGAGCTTCAGCAGCCAACCCTCTGTCGTCATCTGCAAGTCCAGCCCGAACTGCCGGATCTGTTCATAGAGCGGCGCCAGGAACACCCGGCAGAGTGCCGGATCGGGCACCGGGCCGCACTCGAGCACCGGTTCGAGATAGGGCTCCCGGCTCGTGCCGTCGAAGACACTCACTCCGATATCGAAGGGCCCGAAACTCTGGCTGTAACGTGCCGCAAGATCCAGGTGCCGTTCGGCGGCGGCGCTCTCGTACCTCTCCCGGCCGTTGTCGACGACGAACGCGCCGCGCAGGCGGCCGTGACGGCCCGGATAGGTGCGAGACCGGTGCCAGGGAAGCGCGAAGAGTTCCGCCACCCCCCATTCTCCGGACAATGTCAGGTGAGCCATGGGCTGGCCGAGCTTGACTTCCTCGTTCGGATTGGCGACGAGATCCGTCTGGTTGACGATGTCGACGAGATGGCGGGACTCCGCAACCCCCCAGAAGACGTGGTCGTAGCCCAGGCGCAATTCCCACTCGTCCTCTCCGATCAGGCCCAGCAACAGCAGGTAGGCCTCACGAAGGTCCGCAAGGTTGCGTTCGGCGTCCGTGTTGTCGTAACGAAGCAACGTCTCGAGAGTGAAACTCGTGCCGTCGGCGGTCTCCAGGTAGAGCGACGGTTCGGCTACGAAGCTTGCATCGGTGTCGCGTTGCCCGGCATGCGCCGGAGAGTCCGGAAACCATCGGCTTTCCACGCTGAAGGTCCCGTAGAACTCGTGGTAGTCGATGAGGGAATCGTCCGTCCGGCCGGTGGTCGGATACACAAGTGCAACAAGGACGAGGCCGGAAAGGCTGCGGCGAAGGACGGAACCCGGGGACATCAGCGCAGGCGTTTCAGACCGGTCCGTGTGAAGTCGCGCTCATCGAGTTCGACCCCCAGCTGCAAATCCACCCAGGACATGACCGTGCTCTTGCCGGTGCGATGGTTGACCATCGACTGTTGCCCGGCATACCAGAATCGTTCGAGGTGGAGTTCGTAGTCGGTCGCCGTCAGCGTCTTCAGAAGGTCGTTTCTGCGATCGTAGAACTCGACCTTCCAGGACCTGTACTCCTCCGTGTCGTGCCAGATCAGTTGCCGGCTGTAGCCCGAGTCCTCTTCCAGCGACACACGTTCGATCACGGTGCAGACGAGGTCGCCGCACGGCTCGTCGCCGAGATAGCGGTAGGTGAATTTCTCGATGACCTGATCGGTGATGTCCTCGTAGGCGAATTCGCTGCCCATGAAGGAGCCCGAGCGGTTGGACGAACTGATCCGCTTGACCCGTTCGAGAGCTGGAAGGAAGAGCCAGATATCATCTGACTCGTCACGGTTGGTGTGAATGAGGAACGCCGTGCCCCTGACGTCGCGCGGCTCGTCGAAGATGAAGATCGTCTTGTCGCCCCCATCGATGACTTCCAGGATCTTGATCCTGAGATGGCGCTCGGTTTCCTGGCCCTGCTTGGTGCGCAGCACCATTGTCAGACTGGCCGAGAAGTTGCCGAAACCCTCGCTGCGTTCGCGTGCCTCGAGGGCAATCCGGAGCCCTCGCTCCTCGGCGCTCACCTCCTCGGCAACGGCCGGCGAGCCGGCACCCAGACACATCATGCCGGCCAGGAGGAGCGCCGGCACCGGGGACTGTTTCATGTAGGTCATCGCGGTCTCATGGTCATGGAGCACAGGCAGGCGGTGCCACCGGCAGGAACACCGGGACCGGGCAGGAAGCACGGATCCGCAGTGTGAAGAGGCATGGCCGTCTCTTCTCCCGTCCGCCCTGTGAACCGCGTCCCGACTATAGGCATTGTGCCGGACAGCGACAAGACGCTGCCTGCCGGGAACAGCAAGTACCCGGTCTGTTCATCGAGGAGTATCAGGAAGAGTTCGTCTGGCAAACTCGAATGATGGATTGCGATATCTCCGGAAACATCAGTCATCGGCCTCGGTCTCTCTGACGATTGCGTGCGGCCAGGGAACGGATGCCGCCCTGCGTCAAGGGTGGAACGACGAAGCCGGAACTGGTCGGGTCGGCAGGGGCCGTAGTTTTCGGGCAAGCGCGACTCGGTGCCAACGGCGTCCGGCTGCGGGGGTTCTTGCCGGGTTGCGCCAAATTGTTCGTGGCACTGTTGACGCGCGGTGGCATACTTCAGTTGTCCAGATCGACAGGTGTCGCGACTTGAGTCCAGCGTCCTGCATTGCCGTCATCATGAGGCGCCGGTGGCTGACGCTGGCGCTTTCCCTTCTGGTCATTGGCGGACTGGCCGCGGGGGCCGGACACCTCGCGACCGTCGACGTCGATGTTCGCAACCACTTCGGCAAGGACAACCCTCACATCGTCGCGCTCGACCGGCTGGAGGATACCTATGCGCTCTCCGATGCCGCGTTCGTTGCCGTGGCACCGCAGGCGGGTACCGTCTTCACGCGGGAAGCGCTTGCCGCCATTGACGAATTGACCGAGCAGCTGTGGCTGACGCCTCATGTCACCCGCGTCGATTCCATCACGAACTATTCGCACAGCCAGGGCATCGGGGACGATCTTGTTGTCGAGACGCTTGTCACCGACGCCGGCTCTTTGAGCGACGAGGATCTGGAGAGGATCGAGAGGATTGCCCTTCAGACCGAGGAGGTGGCCGGGCGCTTCGTGTCCCGGGACGGTCGCGTGGCCGGTCTGATCGTCAGTGTTGCGCTCCCCCCGGACCGGCAGCTCGGCAAGGCGGAGGTCACCGACTATCTCCACGCCGTGGCCGCACAAGCCCGAGGAAAGTACTCGGCCATCGACTATCATCTCACCGGCGAAATCATTCTCAACAGTGCCATGCGCGAAGCCGTGGAAACGGACACAGGCCTTCTCGGGCCTGTCGCATTCGCCGCCATGCTTCTCGTCGCTCTGGTTCTGTTGCGCTCGATCTGGGCCACTGTCACGATTTTCGTGATGCTGGTCTGCGTCCTCCTGTCATCTCTGGGCTTTGCCGGCTGGACCGGCATGACGCTCTTCGGCGAAAGCGGCGCGGCCCTGTTCGTCCTGATGTCTGTCACCGTCGCGCATTCCGTGCACATCATCGAGGCTGTCATGGAGGGCATGCGACAGGGACTTGACCGTCAGGGAGCCGTGACCCGTTCCCTGGAACTCAACCTGTGGCCCGTCTTTCTCACTTCGCTGACCACCGCCATCGGCTTCCTCAGCCTGAACATGGCCGATATGCCGCCGTTTCAGGTGATGGGGAACATCGTGGCCTTCGGCTCCATGGGCGCCTTCGCCTGTTCGGTAACGCTCCTTCCGGCGCTGCTGTCCCTGCTGCCACTGCGCGCCGGGAAGCCGGGCCCGGGCGCATTGGCGTTCTTCGACCGCTTCGGACGGTTCGTCGTTTCCTACCGCACCATCCTCCTCTGTTCTTCGGGCGCCGTCATGGTTGTTCTCGTGGCAGGAATCTCACGCGTCGAACTTCAGGAAAACTGGCTGGAACATCTCGATGAGAGCTACGAGTTCAGGCGCTCGATCGATTTCGTCAGCGAGAATTTCTCCGGGGTCGAGACCTACGAGTATTCGCTCGACGCCGGGCGGGAAGGCGGCATCACGGATGTCGGGTACCTGGAACGGGTCGACGCCTTTGTCGAATGGTACCGCGAGCAGCCGGAAGTGGTTCACGTGTTCGCCATCACCGATATCCTCAAGCGCCTGAACATGAACCTCCATGGCGATGATCCCGATGAACGTGTTCTTCCGGCGAGTTCAGATCTCGCGGCACAATATCTGCTGCTTTACGAGTTCTCCCTGCCCGTCGGACGGGACCTGAACAATCTCATCAACGTCGAAAGGTCGACGAGTCGGGTGTCGGTGGTGCTCTCCAGCCTCACCAGCACGGAGAAGATCGAACTCGACGACCGGGCCCATGAATGGCTGCGCAGGAATGCCCCCGGCATGGAAACCCGGGCCACCGGAATCGCGGTCGTCGGCGCGTACTCGATACAGCGAAACATCGAGGACATGCTGATCGGCACCTTCATCGCGATGACCATCGTCTCGTCGATCCTGCTCCTCGTCTTCAGGAGCCTGCGGCTCGGCCTCATTACCCTGATCCCCAACTTCTTTCCTGCGGCCATGGCCATGGGGCTGTGGGGATACCTCGTGGTGGAGGTCGGCATCTCGGCGGCGGTCGTCACTGCCATAGCCTTTGGCATCATCGTGGACGATACCATCCACTTCATGACCAAGTATGTCTCGGCCAGAAAGAGGGGCGAACTGCCGTCACAGTCGGTTCAGTACGCATTCCGCAACGTGGGCAGGCCCTTGATGGTGACGACCCTCGTGTTCGCGCTCGGATTCCTGGTGTTCGCCGCATCGGGACTGATTCCGAACCAGACGCTCGGCCTGCTGACCGGAATGACGGTCATCATCGCCCTCGTGGCCGATTTCCTGCTTCTACCCCCGTTGCTCATGTTGCTCGACGGGGCGAGGGAATCACAGGACGAGATCCGGGAAAGACTGGCAAGGGAGGGCTCCACCCCCCTCCCGCCATGAAGCGGCGGCGGCCGGTTCCATCCTTGCCGCCTGAAACCGTGACGGACCGGGTCCCCGGCTCCGCCGCGATGCCCTTCGTCAATCTTCCAGGCCCTCGAGGTGCCTCGCCGCCTCGGCGTGGATAATGGCCTCGTACGCGTCCCGGGACGGGATTCCGACGGCAAGAATCAGAAGGTCGTGAGCCTTGTCGCGGTACTCGTCATCATCCAGCATCAGAAGTCCCAGCGCATACTCCAGGGCAACGTCCTTGGATTCTGGCGCAAGTTCGAAGGCCCTTTCGAGAAACGCCAGGGCCTCTTCTTCCCGGGCTCCGTAGAGCGTCCGTGCCAGGAACGAGCCCATCACGCCGATCAGTTCCGAATGCCACCGGCCCAGGGTGAGGAGGGCCGGGACCAGATCGGGATCAATGCCAAGCGCTGTTTCCGCGGCCTCCCGGATCTTCTCGGCGTATCCCCTGTTCGAGGCCTCCAGGGAACTGATCACCTGCGCGTGACGGCCCAGGGTCGCCGCCAGCATGATGTGCGCATCAGCATTGTCCGGATCGATCTCGACCGCACGCTTCGCAAGCTCGATCGAACGCAGCAGGAGAGGCTCCCTGGTGTCGTCGTCCTCTTCCAGGACGTAGTAGGCGTGGATCGCAAGCGCTCTGGCCGCAAGCGCCTGTCCAGAGGACGTATCGAGCGTTTCGGCAATCCGCGCCGCCTCTTCGAATCTCCCCTCGGTGAAGGCCGAGCGCGCTTCCTCAAAGGAAGCGGCTGCGGCTCCAGGCGCCATGGCCAAGCAGCCGAACGTCACGGCAAAGGCAACAAACGCAAGACATCGAATCGGTAGCGAGCTCATGAGTCGGTTTGCGCTTCTCCCGGATTCTGCCGGTACCGGGGGAGTCCTCCCGGGGCGGATGAACCATAGCATGCCTCCCCGGCCCCCGGACATGGGCGTACCCTTGGAGATGGCGGGGTCACCGGTGATGTGCTGATCTTCATCCAGCGAGGAAGGCTTCCATGTGAAATCGCGCCTGGCCGTCGTGGTAGCGGAAGCGGCGGCCGACAGGACAGGCCCGCCGCGCCAGGCACCCGGAATTCATGCAGTCCGAACCTTCGGATGACTGGAGATGAAGTCGGCAAGCGGGAACGTCGTACGAACCGGCATCGAAGGCATGAACCGGGCAGGTCGAAAGACAGGGCCGTTCTTCGCAGGTCTCGCAGGGGCTTGTGGTGCCTTCCCGCGGCGGAAGACCCGCGATCGGTTCGCGGAAGACGAACGCGCCACGATAGGCGTGCCAGAGACCGTATTCCGGGTGGATCAGGATGCCGACGGGAGAAACGGACACGGCTTCGGCGCGCATCGCCCAGCGCTGGAAAGGCAACCACGGTGGACCATCGAAGGGGAAGACGACTGCGCATCCGAACGTGCGGGCGATAGCGCCGAGGACCTGGCGGGTCCAGAGATTCATCGGTTCCGTGCCGGTTTGCGGGGCTGCCGCGAAGCTCCGCCACATGGCCGGACCGGCGTTGCCGACCATCACGACACACGCGGCGTCGCTGCCGAGGCCGTCGCCGGCGTCCGGTGTGAATCCACCTCTAGCGATCAGCCCGTGCGGCTCGAGCGCCTGGCGGATTGAATCGTAGGTCACGGATCGCGGGGCTCGGTCGAGGTCATGGACGGTCTCTGAGAAAACGCCGCGAACCATCGCACGAGAGCCCCGTGACCGGTCTTCCAGTCGAGGTCGGCAAGGCGGAACGTCACATAGCCGAGCGCCGAGCCGACGGCGATCGTTGAAAGATCGACGGTTCCGCCAAAGGCGCCCGCCTCGCGGTCGAGGCTCGCGATGGCCCGTTCGATCTTGCCACGCTGGTGAGCGAGGAAGCCGTCCCACTGCCTTTCCTCGGGGCGGCGGCGTTCCATGACGCTCGAGACGGCCGCCTCCATGATTCCGTCGGCGAGCGCATGCCTGCGCAGGACTTCCGATCGTTCCCTGGCATCGGCCGGTATCAGGTTCGGTCCACTGCCGCAGGAGTTGAGCCATTCGACGATGACGAAGCTGTCGAAGAGTCTGCGGCCGTCGTCCAGAACCAGCGTGGGGACCTTCTCCAGAGGGTTGTCCGAACGAAGGCTGCCGGGGGCCGCCGCCTGTGGGCCTGTCAGTTCGATGCGGTGGGCCACCTCCCGTTCGTGGGCGGCCACCATCACCTTCCTCACGAATGGCGACGTCGCGCTGAAATAGAGCTTCATGGATCCTCCGAGTGGCGGGTTTCGACCGTCCATCGAGAATAGGTGGACGGCCCTTCGAGCGCCACCGTCGCTTGCGGGGCCGGCAACGGTTCCTGGCATCGAATTGGGTTATGCTCGGCCGGCGGGTTGCACCCGGTGAGGGCATGTACCAGGACGCTTCCGAACTCGATTCCTTCTATTCCAGCCGCCTCGGAGAGATTACCCGTCGGCTGGTGCTGGCCCGCATTCGCGCCCTGTGGCCCGACGTCAGCGACCTGCGGGTCGCGGGCCTGGGATACGCCTCGCCCTTCCTCGCCGTATTCCGCAACGAGGCTGAACGGATTCTCGCACTGGCGCCGGCCACGCAGGGCGCGATCCGCTGGCCTGGCGAGGGGCGGAGCAGAACCTGCCTCATCGCAGAGGATGCACTTCCCCTTCCCGACCAGTCCGTGGATCGCGTGCTTCTGGTCCATGCCCTGGAACACTGCGAGGCGCGCACCGCCGCAATGCGCGAACTCTGGCGCATCCTGACACCGTCGGGGCGCCTCGTCGTCGTCGTTGCCTATCGCGGCGGTATGTGGGCCAGGGCCGACCACACGCCGTTCGGCCATGGCTCTCCCTTCAGCGAGCGCCAGATCAACCGTCTCCTGAAGGAATCCATGTTCACGCCGCGGGCAGCCGAGCGCGCCATCTACGTTCCTCCCAGTCACAGGGGTCTCTCGCTCTGGTCGGCACCGGCATGGGAACGCGTCGGAAGAAAGTGGGGACTGCCCTGGCCCGGCGTCCTCCTCGTGGAGGCCGTCAAGGAGGTCCATGGCGCCATCCCGGTCGCGAGGCGGTTCCGTCTCCAACGGCTTGTCGCGGGACCGGATCGGATCCAGCCTGCCCGCTCGGGTCACGGATACGGTTCCCTGTCGATCACGCCCTGACAAGGCGCCCGGTCAGGATCGGCGACCCGGTTTCCGCCGCTTCGCCGGCAGCACTTCGAAAACCGCCTGTTCGGCAAAGAGGTTCGACTGTCCCTCGAAACCGCTGCGGATCACCGTGACCTCCCGCTCGTTCGCGATGCCGTAGCAGTCTCCCGTCAACAGACCCTCGAGCCGCACGAGGTCCATGAAGTCACGCACCGTGCACGGGCGAATGGTGCTGGTCATGAACCAGGGCTCCGGGAGGAAGCGGGTGTGGGGCATGCGTCCGCGGGTGACCATAGAAAGCCTCGCCCTCCAGTGCCCGAAATTGAGTATGGAAACGATGGCAACATCGGCGATGCGCATCATCTGGTGCAGGACTTCTCCCGGCCGGTGCACGGCCTGCAGCGTGTGGCTCAGGATGACGTAGTCGAAACTGTCATCGGGATAATCGACAAGGTGGCGGTCCGCATCCCCCTGGACGGCGGGCAGTCCGCGCGCCACGCAGGCATTGACTCCGGCCTGGGAGATCTCCATGCCGCGACCGTCGCAGCCGTTCTCCCTGACGAGATAGTCAAGCAGGGCGCCGTCGCCGCATCCGACATCGAGAATGCGCGACCCCGGCTCGACCATGCTGGCCACCAGACCGAGATCGGGCCTCAGGCCGAAGCGGTTCTCTCCGAGGATGAAGCGGTCCCTCGCGCCGGAGAGGAGGCTCATGGCCCGATGGCCCGCTTGCGACATTCCTCGGGCGGGCATCCGGTGTGCTGCGGTATCGGGGGCGAGCAAGCGGAAGCGTTCGATGTCGTCGGTCGGCACGGTCCGCCGGAAAGAGTGTGCACCGGCGGCATCGCCACAGTTCCGTTGCTACCGCTTTCCCCTACAGCAAGGTCCATGATCATGGTCCGCCAATCTTTCCGGTCAGGAGACTAGAAGCCGAGGTCGCGCGCGACACTGTCGAGAAAGCCAGCCGTGGTCTCGAACAGGTCCGGCTCGTCGAGCAGGAAGGCATCGTGGCCCTTGTCGCTCTCGATCTCCACGAAACTCACGTTGACTCCGGCGCGGATGAGGGCATGCACCACCTCCTTGCTCTCGGAGGTCGGAAACAGCCAGTCGCTGGTGAAGCTCGTCAGCAGGAAACGCGTCTTTGTCCCCTGCCAGGCCTTCGCGAGGTCTCCGCCGTGGTCGGCCTCGAGATCGAAATAGTCCATGGCGCGGGTGATGTAGAGATAGGCATTGGCATCGAAGCGCTCGACAAAACTGGCGCCCTGGTGGCGCAGATAGCTCTCGACCTGGAAGTCGGCGCCGAACCCCTCATAGGACTTCATGTAGCGGTTCTGCAGTTCCCTGCCGAACTTGCGCCACAACGCCGGCTCCGAAAGATAGGTGATGTGGGCCGCCATCCTCGCAACGGAGAGACCCTTCTCCGGGCGCTTTCCTTCGCGATAGTAGAAACCGCCGCACCAGTTGGGATCGGCCATGATGGCCTGACGGCCGACTTCGTGGAAGGCGATGTTCTGCGCTGAATGACGTGCGGCACCGGCGATCGGCACGGCACTGACAACCCGGTCGGGATAGCGGGCCGCCCAGTCGAGAACCTGCATGGCACCCATCGAACCGCCAATCACGCACATGACCTTCTCGATGCCGAGGTGATCGAGAAGCATTGCCTGCACATTGACCATGTCGCCCATGGTGATGATCGGAAACGACGTGCCGTAGAGTTCACCCGTTGCGGGATTGACGGCCGCCGGTCCTGTCGTTCCCATGCAACCGCCCAGGCAGTTCGGACAGACGACAAAGAAACGGTCCGTGTCGATCGGCTTGCCGGGCCCCACCATCGATTCCCACCATCCGTTCTTTTCGGTGACGGGATGGGTGCCGAAGGCATACTGATCGCCCGTCAAGGCGTGGCAGATCAATACGGTATTGCTCCGGGCGTCGTTCAGGGTTCCCCATGTCTGGTAGGCAACACGCACGGGCCCCAGCCTCTCACCGGATTCCAGCCTGACTGGCACGCCTCCGGCCAGTTCGGCGCGTGGTCCGGGAAGGTCATCCTGAATTTCGTGAACGGCCTTGGGAGCCTCTGTCATGCCGAACTCATTCCGCCGTGTGGCCAGGTGCCATGAACCTGGGATTATAGTCAGCGGAGCGTGGAGGGTTGTATGGAGACCGGACCCCGGCCTGTCAAGCCTTCGGCCGGACGATCGTTCTGGCCGTCGACCAGGTCGCGATGCGCTCGGGTCTTGTCGCGGCTGAAACACTGCGTCAACATTTTCGGCGTGTGGCGGGAACCACCCCGACAGCCTGGCGGCGTCACTTCGGTCGTTTCAGCGGGTCTCGAACCCGTCGCGGCGTTACCACGGGCAGGCCCCACTGATTCCGTCCGGTTTTGCCTTTGGTGACGATGTCACCTAAACAGCATCCCGGATCCAACGCATCACCCGGGGCATCACGCTGACATCGCCCGACCACACACTCGCCCGCCTGCGCCGGGAGATTGACGCTGTCGATGACAGCATTCTCGATCTCATCTTGCGCCGCGTCGAACTCGTCGACGAGATCACCGCGGCCAAGACGGAAGCCGGAACGCTTCATCGCTTCCTCAGGCCGGGCCGCGAAGCGATCATCCTGCGCCGTCTCCTCGCCCGCAATCGCGGCATCTTTCCGCCAGCAGCGCTGGTGCGCATGTGGCGTGAAATGGTCTGCGCCCTCTTGCCGCTCCAGGGAACTTTCTCGGTCGTGGTGGGTGGATCGGAGTCCGGCCTGCGTGACACCGCTCGCGATTTCTATGGCTCGAGCACCCTGATGCCTGAAACCGACGATGCCATCACTGCGATGCGCCGCGTGGAGGAAGGCCGTGACCGGCTGGCCGTGATCCCGACCGGGGACCGTGACGCCCTGCAAATGCTCGCCTGCCAGGGACGTGCCGCACTCCACATCGTGGCCCTGCTTCCGTTTGTCCCTCCGGCACCCGGATCCGGGTCACGCTGCGAGGCGTTCGTGCTGTCCGCGACCGCACCTGAGCCCTCAGGCGACGACCGGACCGTGATTGCCGTCTTCGACGATTCCGGCAATGGTGTTTCGCAATCCCGCATCACCACGCTCGACGGCTGGCATCAGGGCGATGAAGAGCGCCGCATCACCATGGATTCCTTGACGGGCATGGTGCTGGGGTCCTATCCCGCACCGTTCCAGCAGTGACTCCGGCAAAATCATGACCGCACCCGCACCTCGTGCCGGCATTCTCGATATCAAGGCCTACGTGCCGGGAAGAAGTTCCCTCACCGACTCCCGGGGCCGCCGCGTGATCAAGCTGTCTTCGAACGAGTCGGCTCTCGGGCCGAGTCCGCGCGCCATCGAGGCGGCACGGACGGCAGCGGCCGGGGTGGTCCGCTATCCCGACGGCAGTTCTCATGATCTTCGTCAGGCCATTGCCCGATGCTGGGATCTGGACCCGGACCGAATCATATGCAGCAACGGATCAGACGAGATTCTCCAGCTGTTGCCGCGCATCTACGCCGGTCCGGGCGACGAGGTCCTTTACAGTCAGTATGGCTTTGCCATCTATCCGATCGCGGCCCTGGCGGCCGGTGCCACACCTGTCAGTGCTCCGGAACGAGCCTTCCGGGTGGATGTCGAGGCCATGCTGGCGGCGGTCACCGACAGGACGAAGCTGGTCTTCCTTGCCAATCCCAACAATCCGACCGGCAGTGTCATCCCGGCCGGCGACGTTGCCAGGCTGAGGGCCGGCCTGCCGAATCACGTGCTTCTCGTGATCGATTCCGCCTACGCCGAATTCGTCACCCGCGAGGACTACACTGCCGGAGCTGAATTCGTGCATGACAGCGCCAACACGGTCATGACGCGGACGTTCTCCAAGGTCTACTCCCTGGCCGGCCTCAGGGTCGGCTGGATGTACGGTCCGCCGGCTGTCGTCGATGCGCTTCACAGGGTTCGTGGCCCCTTCAACGTCAATGCCGTCGGCCAGGCTGCGGCAACCGCGGCACTTGACGATCCGGACCACCTGCAGCGTGCCATCGAGCACAATGGACGCTGGCTGCCCCAGCTCACCCGACGCCTGAGAGCGATCGGACTCGATGTTCCCGAGAGCGTCGTCAACTTTGTCCTTGCGCGCTTCCCGGGCGGTCCTTCCCAGGCCACGGCTGCGGAGCGGTTTCTGGCATCGCAGGCCATTCTTGTCCGCGACCTCGGCGCCTACGGAATCCCTGACGGCCTGCGGATCAACATCGGTCTCGACGACGAGATGGAGGCGCTCATCGACAGCCTCACCCGCTTCGTGGGCAGGACATGACCCGGGAGCCTCTGTTCGATACGGTCTGTCTGATCGGCATTGGCCTGATCGGCTCATCGCTTGCACGGGTCATTCGCCGCAAGGGCCTTGCCCGCCGGATCGTCGCCTGTGCGCGGCGTGATTCAACCCTGGAGACGGTCACGACACTGGGTCTGGCTGACAGGGTGACGAAGGACCATGCCGAGGCCGCCCGCGGCGCCGACCTCGTGGTCATCTCCACGCCGATCGGGACCAACGGCATGATCGCCCGAGCCATCGCACCTGTCCTGAAACCCGGTCAGATCGTGACCGATGTGGGATCCGTGAAGCAGGCTGTCATCCGCGACGTGGCGCCCGCCATTCCGGACGGCGTTCACTTTGTTCCCGGCCATCCTCTTGCCGGAACGGAGGAGTCGGGTCCGGAAAGCGGCTTCGACACCCTGTTCGAGGGCCGCTGGTGCGTGCTGACGCCTCCTTGCGGCACAGCTCCCGAAGCCATCGAAAAGGTCTCTGAACTGTGGCGCCGTGCCGGTTCCATGATCGATATTATCGATGCCGATCACCACGACTGGGTGATGGCGCTGACCTCCCATCTGCCGACACTGATCGCCTTCAACATCGTCGGGACCGTCGCCGACATGGAAAACCACACCAGGCAGGAGGTCATCAAGTATTCGGCGAGTGGATTCAGGGACTTCACAAGGATCGCTGCCCAGGATCCCGTGATGTGGCGTGATGTCTACCTCAATAACCGCGAAGCCGTCCTCGAAATGCTCCAGCGTTTCAGCGAGGACCTCTCCAGGCTCCAGCGCGCCATTCGCTGGGGCGAAGGTGAGGAGCTCGAGGATCTGTTCCGCAGAAGCCGGGATATCCGCCGCGGCATCATTGACGCAGGCCAGGCCTGACCGTCACCCCTTGCAGGACCGCTCCTGCAAGGGGTGGTGGTGAGGGAATGTTACAGACCCACCCTTCCGATCCATGCATTTGAAGACCAGGTCTGCGAGGCGCCGGCGTTGTCAAGCGCCTCGAGAATCGACAGGTCGACGCCTTCTTCCGAAGAGGCGAACGAATCGATGACACCGGCCTCCTTGTAGACCTCGCCAAAAAGATCCCAGGTGGCCGCAAGGTAGCCGGCCGCGCAGTCAGGCTCGCCGCCGAACAACATGCTGCCCCAGCCACTTGGCTCCGCGGGCGGCTCAGGTGCCCCCTCGGGCAGACTCTGGCAGACAGGCTTGCCGTCACCGACACCGAATGCGCCGAGATTCTGGTCAAGATTCAGCATGATCGCGCCGTACTGCGTTTCGCGTACATCGCCAACGGGCCAGTCAAGACCCTGGGCAACCAGATCGTTCCCCTCGTCGGGATTGGCCTTCCACCAGTCCACCGCTTCAAACCAGGCCCTCAGGAGTTCCGTGGCAACATCGGGATTGTCCGACAGCCAGTCCTCATTGCAGGCAATGGATTCGGAGATGAGGCCGCGTTCCCAGGTCCGGTCCGTCAGGCTGGTCTTGAGAATACGGGAACCGGCGCGATCGGCCGACTGGGACGAAAACGGCTTGTAGTTGACATCGATGTCCAGCTGACCGCTCGTGAACGCGGCGGCGCTGTCCTGCGGCAGCATGATCTTGTGATCGAGCGCATCGAACGCGATGCCCGCCTTCTTCAGCGTGAGCAGCATCCACATGTGATTGAGGAAGGCGAAATCGGCGCCGTAGCTCTTTCCGGGAAAATCGTCGACGGATTCAACGGACTCATCGACAATCATTTCATCGAGTCCGTATGACATCGCCGGTATTGCGATGACCTTGACGGGAACTCCCGAGGCGCGGGCCACGACCACCGAATCGAGGGTGTTGAGCATGCACTGGATTGTTCCAGTCGTCAGCGCCGCATTCTTTGCGGTGATGTCCTCGATGATCCGTATGTTGAGATCGATATCGCGGGCAAGGCCCTTTTCCTGGACGATGTACCAGGGTGCATAGGGCGAGAACGATATGATCGCGATATCCACCTGTTCGGCCGCCCGTACCTGCTGCGGCGCGACGCCGGGAATGCCTGCGACAAGGAACGCCAGCAGGATCGTTCCCGCAAGACGTGACAAGTTCCTGGATGTCATGATGCCTCCTCTGGTTGTTGATTGTTTGAACGCATGACGCCTCGTTCGAGGCGGGCAATGATGTCGTCGAGTTGTGCGAGTGTCCGGTAGGTCAGTGTCAGCCTTCCTTTTTCGCCTTTCGGGCTGATCGCGACCTTCAGGCCGGTTGCCTCGCCAAGCCGCCTCTCGAGTGCCCGGATGTCGGGATCGACGGACTTCGTCGATCTGCTGCCGCGCCTGTGTTGGCGGTGATTGCGCACCAGCGCCTCGGTCTCGCGCACCGACAGTCCTTCCCTGACGACGCGTGCGGCAAGTGCCTCCGGTTGTCGGGCCCCCAGCAAGGCTCGACCATGGCCTGCGCTGAGTTGTCCCTCGTTGATCAGCTTGCGCACGAGATCGGGAAGCTGGAGGAGGCGCAGCGTGTTGGCGACATGGACCCTGCTCTTGCCGACAAGGGCCGCTATGTCTTCCTGGGTCAGGGCGAATTCTTCGGTGAGACGGCGGTAGCCCGCCGCCTCCTCGACGGGGCCGAGGTCCTCGCGTTGCAGGTTTTCAACCAGTCCGTGTTCCAGGGCCTCGCGGTCGCTCATGTCCTTGACGACAACCGGAACATCGTGGAGCTGCGCCCGCTGCGCTGCCCGCCAGCGTCTCTCGCCGGCTACGATCTCCATCATGCCGTCTGCAGCGGGCCTGACGATGATGGGCTGCATCATGCCGCTGTCCTCGAGAGACCGGGCAAGGCCGTCGATGTCCTGATCATCGAAACGGGTGCGGGGCTGAAAGCGGCCCGGCTTGAGCTCCGAGATGGAAACGGTGCGCATGCCGGAAGCGCCGACCGTCCTTGCCGGCGTTCCGATGAGCGCGTCGAGACCGCGTCCAAGGCTTCGTGATCTCGTCATGCGGCACTCTTCGATTGCGTGGCGTGGCGGCGCAGGAATTCACTCGCGAGGCGCACATAGGCCCGCGTTCCTGTACACTCAACATCGTATAAAATCACAGGCTTACCGTGTGACGGCGCCTCACTTACCCTGACATTGCGCGGAATGAGCGTGCGATAGACGACATCTCCCATGACGCGGCGCACATCCCGTTCCACCTCACGGGACAAGCGGTTCCGCCGATCGAACATCGTGAGCACGATCCCGCCAATATGGAGTGCCGGATTGTGGGTACCGGAAACCCTCTCGATGGTGTCGAGCAGGAGCGAGAGACCCTCCAGGGCAAAGAACTCGCACTGCATGGGCACGAGGACCTCGTCGGCAGCCACCAGGGCGTTGAGCGTCATCAGGCTGAGCGACGGCGGACAGTCGATCAGCACGAAGTCGTTTCCGGCAGCAACCCTCGAAAGCGCCGTTGCGAGAACACTCTGGCGGTCGGGAACATCGACCAGTTCGACCTCTGCACCGGAAAGATCGGCGGTCGCCGGAATGATGGTGAGTCCCGGGATCATGGTGCGTGCCGGTGTCACCCTCTCCCCGTTCAGCAGGTCGTATGTCGTTGCGGTCCTGGCCGACTGCTCGAAACCCAGACCCGTGCTGGCATTTCCCTGGGCGTCCGCATCGACGACGAGAACCTTGTGTCCCGTGGCAGCAAAGGCGGTGGCAAGGTTGATGACGGTGGTCGTCTTGCCCACCCCGCCCTTCTGGTTGGTCACGGCCACCACCAGGGGCCGTGCCATGCCGTCACGGTCGCGAGTCATGATGTATCCTGTTGATGACCAGAACGCTGGATCGCGTATCCGAGAGGCTGGGGTGGCGCGAAAACCACATGTGCCAGTGACGGGCGGCGGACTTCAGCTCTTCATCCACGGACATGCCCTTGGGGAAAATGGCAACGGAACCCTCGCCCAGAAAGGGGGCCGCGATGGGCAGGAGAACATCGAGGGGAGCCAGGGCACGGGCCGTCACGACGTCGGCCGGTCCGCGAGGAAGATCCTCGATGCTCATGCCGTGAATGCCGACATCGACATCACAGACGTTGGCCGCGGCATGGAGAAACGCCACCTTGCTCTCGTCCCGCTCCACCATCTCGACGCCGGCAACCCCCATGATGGCAAGAATCAGGCCGGGCAGACCGGCGCCGGACCCCAGATCGACAAGCCGCCGGCACGTCGGGGGAACATGGCGGGCGATCTGTCCGCAATCGAGAACATGCCGCGACCATATCTCGTCAACGGTGCCAGGGCCGATGAGCTTGAGGCGCGGTTGCCATTCCCCGAGAACGGCTACATAGGCGGCGAGTCGCTCGGATGTTTCCGGCGCCACGCCAAGCAGACGGCACACCTCGTTGCGGGTCATGCCGCATTCCGCCTGACATGGCGGAGCAGTGCCTGCAGGGCGGCAGGTGTCACTCCGGGAAGCCTTGCCGCCTGTCCAAGTGTGGCCGGACGGGTGGCTGACATCGTCTCGCGCATTTCCGCAGACAGTCCGCCGATGCAGGCGTAGTCGAGACCTGGCGGAAGGTCGAGGGCCTCGTCACGGCGGAAGGCAGCAATGTCAGCCTCCATGCGGCCCAGGTAACCCCGGTAGCGACCGGCAATTCTCACCTGGTCCAAGACATGAGCCGGCCAGAACGCAATCTCCGGCCACAGGGCCAACAGCCGTTGATCGTCCCCGGCGGCCGACGCCGCGAGGTCGAACAGGTTTCGCCGACGGCCATCCCGATTGACGTCGAACCCTGCAGCGCGCGCTTCGTCCGGACTGACCTGCAGCTCCAAGGCCCGTGCCATGGCCGTTGCGACCTCGTGGCGGCGTTGCGAGAAGACGCGCCATCGCCTCTCCCCGACACATCCGGCCTCGCGGCCCTTCGCGGTAAGGCGCAGGTCGGCATTGTCGGCCCTCAGGACGAGACGGTACTCCGCCCGACTCGTGAACATGCGGTAGGGTTCAGCCGTCCCCCTCGTGACGAGATCATCGATCATGACGCCCAGATAGGCTTCCGCCCGGTCAAACTGCACACCGGGGAGGCCTCCAGCGCAGCGCGCCGCATTGAGTCCGGCGACCAGCCCCTGGCCCGCGGCCTCCTCGTATCCCGTGGTGCCGTTGATCTGGCCCGCCAGGAACAGACCCGGAATCCGCCGTGCCTGCAGCGTGTGGTCAAGCTGGCGCGGATCGACGTAATCATACTCGATGGCATAGCCGTGACGCAGGATGCGCGCCCTGGTCAGTCCCGGAATCGTGGCGATGAAGGCCTCCTGAACGTCGCGCGGCAACGACGTGGAGATGCCGTTCGGGTAGACCGTCGCAGTCCGGAGCCCCTCGGGCTCCAGAAAGATCCGGTGGCTCTCCCGGTCGCCAAACCGCACCACCTTGTCCTCGATGGACGGGCAGTACCGGGGGCCGGTACCGTCGATGCGGCCGGAATAGACAGGCGCCCGGTCAAGGTTCGCGCGAATGATGTCGTGCGTGGCCTTCGTGGTCGCCGTCACATGACAGGGAACCTGCGGCACGGTGATGGCGCCGGTCAGCCAGGAGAACGGTTGCGGAGGATCATCTCCGGGCTGGATCTCTACGGCAGCATGGTCGATGGTCCTTGCGTCAATCCGCGGCGGCGTTCCCGTCTTAAGCCTTCCAAGGGAGAAACGGTGCCTCTCGAGGGTCGCGGCGAGTGCCACGGTGGCGTCATCATCAATCCGTCCCGCCGGCCAGCGCTCCTCACCGATGTGAATCATACCGCGCAGGAAGGTTCCGGTGGTGAGAATCACAGCACGAGCGTGACAGACCCTGCCGTCGGCGAGCCTGATACCGGCAATCTCTCCGGCATGGTTCAAGACAAGGTCGGAGGCTTCGCCTTCCAGAATGTCAAGTCCTTGTTGTTCTTCCAGAAACTCTACGACTGCCCGGGCATAGAGTGACCGGTCGGCCTGGGCCCTGGGGCCCCGAACGGCCGGCCCCTTGCTGGCGTTGAGAAGACGGAACTGGATGCCCGAGCGATCAATGGCCCGCCCCATGATTCCGTCCAGGGCGTCAATCTCGCGCACCAGGTGCCCCTTGCCGAGGCCGCCGATGGCAGGATTGCACGACATGGCGCCAATGGTCGCACGGCGCAGGGTCACAAGAAGCGTTTCGGCGCCACACCGCGCCGCCACCGCTGCCGCCTCGGTGCCGGCATGCCCGCCGCCAATGACGATGACATCGTGAGTGAACGCGTGCGTCATGCCTGGAATGTAGTGGTGGCACTCCGGTGGGTCAAAGCGTTGTTTCACGTGAAACACTCACTTTCCGATGCAGAACTCCGAGAAGATCACGTCGAGAAGGTCCTCCACGTCCACCCTGCCGGTAAGCCGTCCGAGCGCCGTGGCCGCCAGACGCAGGTCCTCGGCTGCCAGCGTAACGTCGCCTGCTTCCAGATCCCGGTAGCGCGCCAGGGCGTCGGCGACCTGGAGAAGTGCGGCCCTGTGCCGGGCTCGCGACGGAGAGAGACCCGCTCCCTGCCAGGCCAGCCGGAACCGCTGCGCCATGGCATCGATGAGGCGATCAATCCCCTCTCCGGTCTTGGTGGAGAGGCCCGGGACACCCGGCGGAGGAAGAGCGAGATCGGCCTTTCCGGCCACGACAAGCGCATTCCCGTCGCAATGGGGCTCGATGCGGGGCCAGGTTTCGTCCCAACGGCTGGAATCGGCAACCAGCAGCGTCAGATCAGCCGTCCTTGCTCTCTTCAACGCCCGCCGGATCCCCTCTCCCTCGACGCCTTGCGGAACCTCCCGCAACCCTGCGGTGTCAACAAGGGACACGGCAAACCCGGCGATGTCCATGGTCACCTCGACGGTATCCCGTGTCGTCCCCGCCTCCGCAGAGACGATGGCGGCATCATTTCCGGCAAGCGCGTTGAGAAGGCTCGACTTGCCGACATTGGGCGCTCCGAGAATGACGACACTGAGTCCCTCGCGCAGCCGTTCGCCGCGGCGCGCGTCATCAAGGTGGGCACGGACCTCATCTTCGAGGGCCGTCACCGCCGCCGCGTTGTCATCGAGGAGCCCCGCCGGAAGTTCCTCGTCGGGAAAGTCGATCACGGCCTCGAGGCGCGCCATGGCATCGACAAGGCGCTGACGCCACCCGTCATAGACAGCCGAATGGAATCCCTGGAGCTGACCGAGGGCCTGATGGCGCTGGCGTGACGTGTCCGCGGCGACGAGATCCGCCACCGCTTCCGCCTCCACGAGGTCCATCTTGCCATTCAGCACGGCCCGCCTGGTGAATTCCCCCGGTTCGGCGGGTCGCACACCGGGTACGGCTGCAAGGGCATCGAGAACGCCGTGAACCACCGCACGTCCGCCGTGGACGTGGAATTCGGCCACATCCTCTCCCGTGACCGTGTCAGGCGCCGGAAACCACAGTATCAGGGACTGATCGATCGATTCTCCCGATCGCCTGTCCTGAAGGCGGCGCAGGACGGCCTGCCGGGCGGCAGGCAGATCCCTTCCGGTGAGGTATCTCACCGTTTCTCCGGCAGCCGGGCCCGAGACCCGGATCACGGCGATGGCTGCCCGGCCGGGTGCCGTGGCCAGGGCGAAGATGGTCACTGTTTCACGTGAAACAAGGGTGTCAGTCGCGCTTTGCCGGGTTCAGCATGTGACGCCACATCTCCATCATCTGGTTCATGCCGTCGCCCGATGCCCCGGTCCATTCCTTCAGCATGGCTTCGGGGTCGAACCGGGACAGGGCTTCGTTCATGCGCTCCTTCAGGCCGGCCATGACCTCGTCCTGCAGGGGACGGATGTCCGGCATTCCCAGAAAGGAGCGGGCTTCTTCTGGCGTACAGTCGATCTTGATTGTCACTTTCATGGCGGATACCGGTTGAGAATGTCGATTGCAACGGTCAGGGTAGGGTTCCCGAACCGGTAAACGCAACATGGTCCTGGATTTCCGGCGCAACAATCTCGACGGGGAAACCAGCCCCTATCTCCATCAGCACCGGGACAACCCCGTCCACTGGCAGCCCTGGCGCCGGGATGTCCTGCAGTATGCCAGGGAGCAGAACAGGCCGATTCTGCTTTCGGTAGGCTACGCCGCCTGCCACTGGTGTCACGTCATGGCCCATGAGAGCTTCGAGAACGAAGAGATTGCCGGCGTGATGAATGATCTCTTCGTCAACATCAAGGTCGACCGGGAGGAACGGCCGGACATCGACGCCATCTACCAGTCGGCCCTGCAGCTGCTCGGCCAGCAGGGGGGATGGCCACTCACCATGTTCCTGACATCTGACGGGGAACCCTTCTGGGGCGGCACCTACTTCCCGTCGGCGCCCAAGTTCGGTCGACCGGGGTTCACCGAAGTGCTGAACGTGGTGGAGACGACCTACCGCAATCAGCCCGAAAGGGTTGAACACAATCGTGCGGCTCTCGCCGAAGCGCTGGCGAATCTCTCGACCGGACAGGGAGAAGGCGACATCCCTCACGACATCGTGGACACCACGGCCCGGCGTCTGCTCGAAATCGTCGACATGCGGTTCGGCGGTCTTGGTGAAGCACCGAAGTTTCCCCATGTCGCCGATCTCGACCTGTTGCTCCGCGCCTGGCGCCGGGAGGGAGAGGGCGCGTTCATGCGGGCTGTCGAGGTGTCGGCCGATGCCATGGCCCGTGGCGGCATCTATGATCATCTCGGTGGTGGCTGGGCACGCTACTCCGTTGACCGCTACTGGCTTGTTCCGCACTTCGAGAAGATGCTCTACGACAATGCCCTGCTGATCGACTTCTACACGCGGTTGTGGCTCGTCACCGGAAAGGACCTCTACCGCCGCCGGGTGGACGAAACCGTCGCCTGGCTGCAGTCCGAGATGATCACCGGCGAGGGCGCCTTCTGTTCCAGCCTCGATGCCGACTCCCTGAATGCCGAGGGACACGGGGAGGAAGGCGCCTTCTATGTCTGGACAGAATCGGAAATCGACACGATTCTGGGTGAGGACTCATCGTTTTTCAAGGAGTTCCACGACGTCAGGCCACACGGCAACTGGGAGGGAAAGACAATCCTGAACAGCCTTGTCAGGGAACCCGATGCGGCAGGAGAAATCCGCCTCGCCCCACTGCGCCGGCGCTTGCTCGACCAGCGCGCGGCGCGTCCCCGGCCAGGTCTCGACGACAAGGTGCTGGCGGACTGGAACGGTCTCATGATCCGGGCCCTGGCCCGCGCCGGCGCTGCCTTCGGGCGTGCGGAATGGATCTCCATGGCGCGGCGCGCCTTCGATCATGTCTCGGGCGCCATGGCGTCAGGGGACCGTCTCGGACACAGCGCGAGGGCAGGCACCACCCTCGCTGTCGCGATGATCGACGATTACAGCCACATGGCCGACGCCGCGCTCTCCCTCCATGACGTGACAGGCGAAGGAGCCTTCCTTGAACGGGCCCGCGCATGGGTCCGCGTGGCAGACCGGTTCTACCGGGACAGCGGTGGCGGTGGATATTTTTTCACGGCCGACGATGCGGACGCGCTCATCGTGCGGACCAAGACGGCAATCGACAACGCCACGCCATCGGGCAACGGCACCATGGTCGGCGTCCTTGCCCGACTGTGGCACCTGACGGGAGAGACGGAGTACCGGGAAAGGGCCGAAGAGGTTGTGGCCGCCTTCGCCCGGGACGTGGCAAGAAATCCTGCCGGCCATGCGGTCATGATTCTCAATCTCGACCTCCTCTTGAGGGCGCTCGACATCACCATCATCGGAACAAGGGGAGAGGCGGCGACGGACTCGCTCATTGCCACGGTGTGGACGTCCGCGCACACGCATGTGGTGCTGCGTGTCATCACGCCCGGAGAGTCCCTGCCAGCGACCCACCCGGCCGCCGGCAAGGGCGCGGTCGATGGCCGGGCAACGGCTTATGTCTGCCGTGGCCAGACCTGCTCGCTGCCGGTGACGGACGTCGAGAGCCTCGCACAACTGCTTCATCAGCCATGACACAACATATTGTAATCAGAGGTTTTTCATGACAGATACACCGTTTCCCCATGTTTTCCGTCCGGTGAAGCTGCGCGGGCACGAGCTGAAGAACCGCATCGTCTTCGGCGCGCACACCGCCAACATGTCCGAAGGCGGTCTGCCGCTCGATCGCCACTTCGGTTACTACCGGGAACGCGCCCGGGGCGGGGCGGCGATGATCGTCGTCGAGCCTTCACCACCGCACCCCACGGCAATCCTCACCCGGGGCAACTTTCTCGCCGAGGACGTGGTCATTCCGCATTTCCGCAAGGTGACCGATGCCTGCCACGAACACGGCACCGTCATGTGCCACCAGATCTACCATGTCGGTGCCCACGGTGATCAGGACAATTCCTGGACCGCCTACTGGTCTCCCTCCGGCCAGGTGAGTCACCACGACCCCTGGGGCAGCCACGTGATGACGGATCAGGAAATCGAGGAACTCGTCGACGCCTTCATCCGGCAGGCGGAACGCGATCGGGCCTGCGGTTTCGATGGTGTCGATCTCTTCGCAGGCTATTCCTGCCTGATCGATCAGTTCTGGTCGCCTCTCACCAACCACCGCGACGACCGCTGGGGCGGAAGCCTGGAAAACCGCCTGCGTTTCGTCACACGCATCGTCGAGGGCATTCGACGGACCTGCGGAGAGGACTTCATCGTCGGCATGACCGTTTCGGGTGGCGAACCCTATCCGGGCGGTTTGACCATGGCCGACAAGCAGGAGATCTTCGCATGGCTCGATGAGCGTGGTCTGTGCGACTACCTGTCCTGCGGGGCAGGAAGCTACCTCAACGAGTTCTCGAAGATCGTCCCGAGCTTTCATTTCGCCACACCCCTTGGCCCGGACGAGGCCGCAGAGATCAGGAGTGCGGTGACGCACGCCCTGGTTACCGCCGAGGCACGGGTGAAGACGCCGCAGCGTGCCGAGGAGGCGCTCGCCGCCGGCAAGTGCGACCTGGTCTCGATTGTCCGCGGACAGATTGCCGACCCCCACCTTGCCAACAAGGCCGCCAGCGGGCGGGCGGAAGACATCCGGCCGTGCATCTCGTGCAACCAGCTGTGCATCGGCCGGCGTCTGCGCGACTACTGGATTTCCTGTCTCGTCAACCCGTCAGTGGGCCGGGAAACGGTTTGGGATGGTGACAGCGCAACACAAGTGTCTGGTCCCCGCCACATCCTCGTCGTCGGGGGTGGCCCGGCCGGTCTCGAAACGGCGAGAGTGGCGGCGATGCGCGGTCACCGCGTCACGCTTGTCGACAGGAATGCCGAACTCGGCGGCCAGTTCCGCCTTGCGGCGGGTCAACCTGAAAGGGGAGAGGTCGGTGAGTTCCTGACCTGGTGCAGCCACCAGCTGGAGAAACTCCAGGTGCGCGTCGTTCTCAACACCGACATGTCGGCCGACGACATCCGTGCCTTCGGGGCGGACGACGTGATTCTTGCAACGGGATCGCTACCCACGCGAACAGGTTTCCAGCGCGCCTTTCCGCATGTCGAACGCCTGGAAGGGGTTGAACAGGACAACGTCATGACGGTCCACGATATCCTTGAGGGCAAGGAGGTTCCAGGCACCAATGTTCTCCTCCTCGACGACATCAACGGCTGGTGGCCCGCCTCCGGAACGGCCCTGCACCTCGCCCTGGCGCGCCACATGGTGACCGTGGTGACGGCGGCCGAGAAAGCCGCCGAGCAGCTCGATTTCTCACGGACCGGCGATACCACCCGGGAACGGTTCTGGAAACTCGGTGTCGAGGTCATCTGCGGTCATGCCCTCAGCGCATGGAAAGGCAACACCACCACGCTCATGAACCTCTACACCGGAGATACCGAGGAACGCGACTTCGACAGCCTTGTCCTGGCCACCACGAACACGGTGGAAGACAGCCTGCGCCGCGAACTTGTCGACGACGATCTTCAGATTCACAACCTTGGCGATGCCGTCGCCGCACGGACCGCCTCCATGGCCATCTTCGAGGCCCGCACCCTCGCCATGTCGCTGTGACGCTGCCCGGCACGGCACGCGGGCGATCACGGGCCCGGCGTTGATTGCTGCAGGGACGCGAGCAGGATGCCCTGTCTCGTCGCCGGAGCCATACCGAGTGTCTTGAAGATGCGCCAATGGAGTGCGATGTCGTGCGTGATCACGGGTTTTCCGAGCATGGCCTCGAGTTCGGGTGCCAACCCGACGAATCTCCGGGTCGCACCGTCACACGCGCGTCGGAAGTGGGCCGTGCCGTTGGCGAGGTAGGCATCGACGTGAGGCGCCTTGTCGGCAACATACGCCATTGATTTTTTCGCCAGGTCCTCGTCGAAGCAGAACACCTGGGCGTTGAGTTCCTCCTGGCTGGCGAACCAGCCCTGGTCGACGAAGTTGCCGGCCCATACGACATCGAATCCTGCCTCGCGCAGAAAGCCCACGGTGCCCCGCCACCAGTCGGGCCAGTGGTAGACGGCGTTGAGCGCCACCTTCTCGACGTTGGCGGCTCGCAGTGCTTCGACCATGGCGTAGCCCGACATGTGGAATGCGGTTGCGTAGGTCTCGCTCAGCCGCTCGATATAGCGGCGGATGCCCTCGACCCCCAGGTTCGAGGCATGGACCCAGTTCGAGCCGACCTGGGCGCAGACGTCGGCGCCGGCGTCCGCCGCACACTCCACCACCTCCTCGAGCAGCGCGAAGTTCTCCAAGCGCTGGTCGAGACGGTGTTTGTAGTCGGGAATGTGCAGTATGCGGCCATGGACTCCAACCGTGTCGGGCGCCATGCGCACGAAGTCCGTCGGCCCGCCGCAGAAGTCCCGGGGCGGACAGGTGAAGACGACCTGTCTGGGAAAGGGCTTGTTGCGCGGATCCGTCCATTGCGCGGGTTTCCTGTAAGGTGGCAAGCTCGCGCCTCCCTTCCCGGACATGCCTTGTGGATCCTGTGGAGCATGATCGGCGGGCGCCAGGATCACAACCCTGGCGATGCCCACAAGCTGATTCGCACCGGGCCGATTGTGGCCGGTCTCGAAGGGCTCTGATTGGCGTTGACCGGTGGGAGTGACGCGCACGGGTGCGGGTGATCCGGAATTGTGCCGCGAAGGTCTGGTGGAAATCGCGGGGTTTGTGTTGTTCAGCCCGCTCTTTCTTGGCACGGTAGCGTCGGCATGTTGCCACGCCACCTTGAAGAGACGAGGACGAACGTCATGAATGTCGCCAGAAGAAGTGCATTGGGGCTGATCGCCGCTGTCGGACTTCTGCAGGTTGGCCAAAGCCCGGCCGCTGAGGAAACCGGCAGTTTCGCCTTCGCGTCGAGCCTGACCAGCCAGTACGCCACAATCACCCATATGGACGGAGCGATCTTCAGCGGTGTCTCGCAGGGCACGAGTACCATTGTAAAGAGCAGTGGCGAACCCTTCGTCGAGGGCAAGTCCATGCAGACGAGGTGCATCGCGTCTGGAGTGGTTTCGGCCGACGGCACCGAACTCGAGGCGGCCTGCACCTCGTCGAGTCCCTCGGGCGACATGCTGTTCTCGACTGCGAAACGACGTGTGGACGGTGCCGCCCAGGAAGGGGGTACGGGACAGCTGACACTGGTGGGCGGGGCCGGCAGGTTTGAGAACATCACGGGATCATGTCCCTACGAAGTCGATTACCTGACGGAAACGCTTTACGTCACCTGGGCGGAGTGTACCTGGCAACGCTAGCGTACCCGGTTCAGGATCGGCGCGTGGACAAACCGGTCAGACAGGGTCAAGCAAGGACGGCGGTCGGGAGATCGTTCGCCCTGGCTTCCATGGCTGATGCGCAAGGAACATCGGCGTTGCGATAACCGCGAGTGCCGCTAGCCGTGCTTGCTGACGCGGACGTCCGGATAGAACTGCCTGCAATAGCGCCGGTATCGGCCGATGTCCCCGTCCGAACGAGACAAGCGCGGATGCGGCCGGTACTGCCGTCGTTGCCAGATCACGACATCCTGTTGGACATCCCGCATTTGCGTGGAGGCCACCAGCCTGTTCATGACCCTGGTGCGGAATCTCGGCGGCAGGAAGCCGAGTCCCACGATCAGACGCTTGGGCTTTCGTATTTCCCGGATCTGACTGGCCAGCAACAGATCCACCAGCGTGCCGTCGACGGGTGTGGCCAGCACCCACAGGCGAAGCTCCATGCCGATGGAATGCTCCTGGATGTTGACGAACGAATATCCCAGCCCGTGGACGTGAGCGGCGGCCGACACGCGATAGGTGCTGGCAACGCCACACCAGGTGGCACGGCGAACGAATTCGAAGCGGGCGAGGAGATGCGAACCGTCAACCGTCGGGGATCCTACAGGTTGAACGTTGCCGTAGCCGTGCACATGCCGCAGGTGCGCCAGGTCCACGGAGTTCTCCGCGATCTCCTGCACATGACCGCGAAACCGAACGGTCCGGATTTCCAGATCGCACCAGTCGTTTCCGACCGGCGGCTCTTCCGGCAGATGCCATTGCGGCGGGCGGCCGGCAGCACTCCACCAGGCAAAGACGAGGCCTTGAATGACCCGCGTGACATAGACGTTGAGCGCCAGTGACTTCGGCGGCGGCGCGTGAGGGGTCGCGACACAATTGCCGACGATATCGTAGGTAAAGCCGTGAAAGGGACAGACGAGACAACCATCACGCACGCGGCCACCGACGGTCGGGCCCAGAGCGGAACCCATGTGCGGGCATACGGACTCGGCCACGCAGACGCTTCCGTCATCGTCGCTCCATGCGACGATGTACTGCCCAAGCCACTGCCTTTCAAGCAGTTCCCCTTTGGCCAGGGAGCGTCGACTGGCGACGAAGTACCACCCTTCGGGAAACGGGAAGAGTGCCGCCTCCCCGTCATCCATGCTGCAATCGCACTTCAAGTCCGGACATGTTCCTGGCTTGGGTAACCCAGGTGTCACAAGGGACCGTCAGACCGAAAACACGCGATCGCCCGCGTCCCCGATGCATTGGCATCCCATCCCCACCGTGCCAAACGAAGTCAAGCGCGTACTGCCCTGACGGTGAACCCGGCGTGCGGCCAATGTCCTGGCCCGCTGCTGTTCACACGACCCCAGATAGCACCGCCATTGCGTGACAACAAGTCGAGACGCGACCTCCAGGAGACCGTCGGAGCCCACCACTTCAACTCGGGTTCCCTATCAGGCACCCGCTGCCGTCCAATTCGTAGGCGGGCCCAACGGTTGCGGCAGGGTACGGGGACTTCCTGCTGCGTCTCGCGGGCGGCATGGACCCTCGGCTCGCCTCCATCAGACGGTTGCCACCGTGGCAACCGGCCCGCAATGCCCGTCGGACACGCAGACCGCCATTCAACAGCTCCTCCCGACTGCACTGGAGAGCACACCCGTCAAACGGTCGTACAAAAGGTACACACGTCGATGGTAAAATACGCAAACAAAAGGACAATTGTTCTTCACAGGAACCTTCCAGCGTCAAGTGAAACCAGCGTGGGCTCGTGCTGCAGACTTGACTGCCGCGCACCCCGACCCCATAGTTACGCTCGAAGGTGAATGACACTGGCGGTTCAAGTCCCTGGATTCCCCGCATCCTTGGAGTACGACTGCTCTGGACATGCTCAACTCAGCCACCGCTTTTCCGCCTCCCGTACTCTTCATTCCGAAGCAGACTGCACACGCCGCGACGCGAACTCGGGTGCAAGGAGGCCGTGGCTGATGGCCGATACTGCCGGGAATGTGCGGACCCAGCCGCTGAATTTGCTCGATGAGCTCATCCTGGTGCTCCTCAACGAGCAGAACGGGTACTTTCACCAGGTGCCTGGCTGGAACCTGAACTGCGCTATCGTCGGTGCGGTGCTGGCGGAACTTTCTCTTCTTTCGCGCATCGACACGGACATGGAGTCGCTGTACCTCGTGGACCCGACGGAGACGGGCGATCCCGCGCTGGATCCCGTACTGAAGCAAATCGCGGACGAACCCGTTCAACGGAATGCCCAATTCTGGATCGAACGGCTTGTTCTCCACGCTGAGTCGGCCATCGACCTGACTCTCGACCGCTTGGTCGATCTGGAGATTCTGGAACGCCACAACGGCGAATTCTATACGCTGGTTTCCACCAAGTATCATACCGATTCCACTAGCGCTTCTCGACAAGGTACCAAGGGTCAATTCATAAAGGCGCGTATCGGCGAGCTGATCTTTACCGACTCGATTCCCGCTCCAAGAGACGTAATCATCATCTGCCTCATCAACACATGCGACGTTTTTCGTTTCATATTCGAACTGGATGAAGACGCCGAAGAGCGCATCGACAACATTTGCAGGATGGACTTGATCGGCCGCTCCCTGGCCGACGCGGTCAAGCACAATATTGCCAACCCCCTGCTTTGGCGCTCCACGCTAAACAAGAAAATCCCGGGCGTCTCCCTGCGCCGCTTGTTGTTTAGCCCGCATTTTCGCTCCGGCAACATTCCCGCGCTGTTTGCCGAACTTACCGAGAGATACGGACCGGTTTTCCAGATCCGTCTGCCGTTCAAGGAACCCATGATTTTCCTTTCCGGTGCGAAGGCGAACCAATGGGTGCACCGGCGTGGGAGGATGTACCTCAGAGCCCGGGACTATTTTGCCGATTTCGAGAAGATCTACGGCGCGTCCGGCGTCTTGCCTTCCCTGGACGGGACCGATCATTTCCGTCTCCGCAGGGCCTTGTCTCCGGCCTACTCGCGAGAAAGGCTGGCAGGGCAGGTGGACCAGGTTTTCGAATACGCTCGCAATTTCATGGCAGACTGGAAAGTCGGCGACGTTCTGCCCGCAACGTACATGTGCCGACGAATGATAAATGCGCAAATATCGCCGCTTTTTATCGGCATCGAGTCACAGGATATCTTCGACGACCTGGTCGCTTTCAAGGAACGGGCGCTCAACGTACATATCACGAGAACGCTGCCCGAATTCATGCTGAGCACCCCGCGCATGAAACGCCTGGCGAAAACCATCGACGTATTGCTGGAGCGGGTCGAAGGCGTCCATACACCGGCCCAGCGGGCCGGTTGCCCGAGGGACCTTGCGGACGACCTGTTGAGCCTCCATGCGAGCGATCCACAACTGGTGCCGGAATCGAATCTGCGTTTTGCACTGTCGGCAGCGCTGGTCGCGAGCGTGTACATGGGCGATGCTTTCAGCTTCGCGGTTTACGCCATGGCGTCGCAGCCCGACCTTCATCGCAAGATCCAGAGCGAAGCCGACGCTCTGTTCGAAGGCGGCGATCCGGACAGCGAGAGATTCAATACGTCCGAGACCGACATCACCCGGCGTTTTGTCATGGAATGCCTCAGGATGTATCCGATCGTCCCGATGGCACTGCGAAACGTAATGAACAGCTGTGTGGTCGAGGGCTACGAACTGCCGGTGGGGACACGGCTTTACATAGCCCAATCGGCCCCCCATTTCATGGAGGAGACCTTCCCGGCCCCGTTCTCGTTTGACATCGACCGATACCTGCCTGCGCGCAGCGAACACCGCGGCCCCGGATACGCACCCTACGGGCTCGGTACGCACAGATGTCTCGGCGCGCGGTGGATGAACCTGCAGCTGGTCGTCAACCTGATCATGGTCGCGCATTACTTCACCCTCGAGATACACCCGAAGAACTACAAGTTCCGGTACAATCCGCTTCCGTCGCTAAAGCCGAGCAGGAACCTGAAGTTCCGCGTGGCCATGAAGAGGCGCGAGATTCACGCCTGACGCGCGTGCACGCCAGGTCAGCCGAAACGGCGGTGCCTATAGCGGCTTGCGCGCCAGGAAACAGTATAGAGGCGTGAAGATGCCGGCAGCGCCGCCTGCCACATACGCATTGGCGGTCCGGTCCATCAGAGCGACGACCCTTGCGGAGCCTTTCGGGAACACTCCCAGCGCTTCGGCCAGCCTGGCAGCCCCGATGAACGCCTTGCGGCCCAGCGGTGTACGGCGCATGGCACTGCCTGGCGTTCCTTGCCGGGTCTCCAGGGGCCGGTACCACGGCACGGCCCCGCCGTCGTCCTCGACGGCACGGTCCACGCCCTCGATGACCTGAAACCCCGCCGTTTCGAGGTCCCGGTTCACCCCGTCCGTCGTCTCGATATCCTTGAGCGCAATCTTGTGCATCAGATCCCGCTTGATGGCCCGGTGCCGGCTGTCATCCGGATCGAACTTGTCCGTCATGCACATTTCCTGGCCCCAGAACAAGGCGCCGGGTTTCAGTACACGGTATATCTCGGCGAACGCACCCGCCTTGTCAGGCGCATGGCATGTCGATTCGATGGCATAGCCCCTGTCGAAGCGATTGTCCTCGACGGCGCTCATGTCCATGAAGCTGCAGGCGACGCAACTGACCAAATGGTCGAGCCCGGCCTTCGCGTTCAGCGACTTCGCCCTGTCGAGCTGAATCTCATTGCTGTTTATCCCGACCACCCTGACGCCCGCCTCACGGGCGACTCGGCGCATCGGGCCCCCGATGCCGCAACCAACATCGATCACCGTCATGCCTCGACACAACTCCAGCCTGGAGATCATCAGCCGCTGGTGCCGTATTGCGGATTCCTCCGGGCTCTCCAGCGCCGACAGCGGCGAGAAGTGCAGGGATTCGCCCCATCCGAACACCATAAACTCGCCGCAGAGGTCATAGTATTCCTTCACGGTGTCGACATGATCGTAATCCGTGGCGGCGCTCTGCGAAGACGCTCTCGCGTCCCAGCTCTCGAAATGCTGTACACGGCGGGCGACATTCGACCCGCGGTACGAGGCCTTCAGCCCACTGGACAGCCTGCGGATATTCATGGCGGGCTTCCTTCAATCTCCGCGGCCGCCCGGAGAATCGGGCAGAAAGAGCACCCTGCGCTCTCGTCCATCCAGCAACATACCGTACACCGAAGACAGTTCACAATTCACATGGCCCCAGCGTTCGGGAGTGCCATCGAGGCCAAAGCGGGGGGCCAGGCAAAACACTGGCAATGGCGCCACTGGTGTCCGTCTTGTCATGGCGAAACATCCTGCCGCGCAGGCGGTTCAGAACTCGAGTTCCATCCGGACCTCCGCGAATGCCTCTGCCCGAACGATCATGACCGAAATCCCTCGACATGCACGCCCTGGGCATCATCGCCATTCTCTCAACGCACCGTCCCTCTGCCCTCGGATGCACGACAGCCTGGGGGCGACAACCTCACACCATGTCGGATTCACCGCCTGACGGATACGCAACGTCATCCGGGAAAATCAGGATCACCGCGCGATCATCAGCCATGGAGGGTGCTGCGACCGGTGTCGTGCGAGAACGAGGCATGGATCAGCATGTCGTCGAGGACGAGTGCCTGGCCCGTCAGACGGTGCCCGGTGATCCGGTGTTCGGAACCGAGCCCGACACCAGGCGCGGTCTCTGCCGGTGATGTTCCCAGTCGCCTGATTCGCTTCAGGGCGAGGGTGGCGGACGGACGGCCAGTGGACGGTCCCGATTCGATGAAGTGTGACCGCACCAGCGCTCCCCAGTGCTTCACAAGAAGGAGCGGCGCACCGAAGAGATCCATGGCTGTGACATCCCGGCCGTGAGCCACGACAATGCCGCACTGTCCCGGAAGCGGACCACGTTCGACGAGGGCTTCGACAACTTTCCTGCGGGAGTGATGTCGCTTGTAGGACTCTTCCAGTTCTTCGGCGGCACTCGTTGGCGAAGCGACATCTTCGCGACGCAGCATGGCCGAGATGTCGTCCCAGATGGCGTGCTGATCGCTCATCCGGTTCCGGTTGACGCTGAAGGACCTGTTGACGCTTGCCCGTTTCCTCTTCCGGATCGTCTCGGGCGCGAATGCTTCCGCGCGGCGCCATGTCCGGTGGCGACCCCATCGGCCCTGCTCCAGACACGATACGGGAATATCAAGCCTGGACCCGGCCGGAACGAGAACGGTGGCGTTGATGGTGCGATTCTGCTTGCCACCCGTGAAGTGTTCTCCCTCGACAATCAGGATCGGCTTGCCGGTTGGATTGGTGACCTGCAGTGCCTCGACTGTCGCGACATCGAACTCGCTGACGATCAGTCCTGATGAATCGCCAGTGTCGATGGATGGCAGGGGATTGTCCTGCAGATAGACGGGGAAGAACGAGACACCCAGCCGCGTGATCGGAGATCCTACGGCTGCGTTTTCAAGGCCGGGTATGGTCATGCTGGCCTCCCTTGGTTTATTGTGACACTGACAATTATATGCGAGTCATTATTGTCATTGCAACAATATTCTTGTCACGATGCTTTTGTGGATGAGCCAGTGAGGAAATATCGTGGATTATCCGCCATTTGCCGTCACCGTCGATATCGCGCTCTTCACCATCCAGGATGAGACCTTCAAGATTCTGCTGATCGAGCGTGGCGGTGACCCCTATCGCGGGGATCTCGCCCTGCCGGGCGGCTTCGTGCTACCGGATGAAGATCTCGACATGGCCGCCGCCCGGGAACTCGAGGAAGAAACCGGTCTGGCCGACGGCGCCTGGCACCTTGAACAACTCGCCGCCTACGGCGATCCGGCGAGAGATCCGCGCATGCGGACTGTGACCGTCGCCTTCTGGGCCATCACCGCCGATCTGCCCCGTCCCCGGGGCGGCGGTGACGCGGCAGCCGCTCATCTCGTGCCCGTGGCGAGAATCGAAAGCGGTGGTCTTCGCCTCGCCTTCGACCACAACCGGATTGTCGACGATGCGGTGAAAGAGGTCCGCTCCGGACTCGAAACGACGACCATCGCCGCACAATTCTGTCCGCCGGCCTTCACGGTGGCGCGGTTGCGCAAGGTCTATGAAACGATCTGGAACACCCCTCTCGATCCGGGAAACTTCCAGAGATTCGTGCGCGACAGCGGCGCATTTACGCCCGCAGCGGCCGCCGAACGGATGGACCCGGTGAAGGCTGCTGCGCCATCTTTCCTTTCGGAGCCGTCTGATGACCATCCTGAGACACTGGAGGCGGCGGGGCAGAGCAGGCGCGGACGGCCCGCATCCAGATGGGTGCTGCGGGAAGGAGGGCCCCGTCTGCTTGCCCGGCCACTGCGTCGAAAGGCTGGCGACGCGTGACGCTTCAGGGCGGGTCGAGTGGCACCAGGTCGAGAATGTTGGCCTGGAAGAAGGTCAGGGAGGTTTCGCCGTGGTCGGCCAGTTCGCCGGTCTTCATCATCGGTGAACGCAGGGCTTTCTGCTGTTGCTCGACGACCCACATGTCCTCGATCTGAAAGTCGAGGGCCTCCATGGCGTGGCAGCCCAGTTCGTCGATGGAAATGTAGCGCCGGCCATCCTTCATGATGTGGCCATGACCGCTGGTTCCGCTTCTGCGCCCCTCCTTCTTAGGCTCGCCGCCCTTCTCCCGGGGCGCCATCCAGGTGCGCAGTTCAAGGTAGCAACGCTCCGGGTCTACCGGAACGATCACGTAGGCCGAAAAGAAAATGGACGTGGCCAGGACCCCGGAATTGGGAAAGAACTGCCACACGACGGGGCGCCGCCCCGACATCGAGGTTCCGGGTATGGTGGCATGGTGCGAATCCTCCCGGGACGGATTTTCTCCAAAGGCGATGGAGACCCAGTGACGGTGAACCGCATCCCAGTCCTGATCCTCCACGTCGGGACCCATCAGAGTCTTGTCGTGGAGATAGCTCAGGTGATAGCCGTCCATCGCGTTCTCGCAAAACACCTTCCAGTTGCAGTGGATGTCGTAGCGTACCGGGCGTTTCTCGGACAGTCCTTCCAGTGAGTGCGGCCACATGTGGGTCTTCGGCATGGAGCCGATCCAGGTATCGAAGTCCTCGTCGGGTCGAGCCATCGGATTGACGAACACGAGATCACCGATGGTGCCGACACTGCCGGCGTGCAGCGGCCAGTCCGCCAGGTTCATGCCGGCAAAGCAGAGGTCCTTCTTCGGCAGCCCGCGCAGGCTGCCGTCATCGATGTTGTAGGTCCAGGCATGATAGGGACAGACGATGCCGTGGCGGCAGTTGCCCTTCCCCTCCTCGAAGATCTGCGTTCCCCGGTGTCGGCACGTGTTGTGATGGGCGCGCAGGGAACCATCCTTCGCGCGCACGATCATCATGGGATAACGGTTGATCTGAACTGCCTTGTAGTCTCCGGTATGCGGCACGTCCTGAACCGTGCAGGCAAAGGTCCAGGACCGGCTGAACAATTCCTGGTGTTCCCGTTCGAACCAGGTGCTGGAGTAGTAGCACTGCTTCGGCAACAACTGCCGTGCCTCGTTCGGTTTCAGGGGAACGGTCATTCCTGAATCTCCCTTGCTGCCTCCGATAGAGGTGCCGATACGGATTGCCTTCACTCGATGGAAGGCCGTGACTCGGCTGTCCCCTGTTCCGGACGCTCAACACGCGCGGTCAGGATGTCGGCGTTGGTGAAGCTCTGGTGGTGGACCGACGAGGCGTAGTGCCGCAGCAACCGCAGGGACAGTTCTTTTTCGACCATGGTCCTGTCAGGCTGTTCGCCCAGCAACATGATCTCGTCCTCGACGTTGCCATCGCTTCCTGACGTGATGAACTCGAGCTCGATGGACGAGCCCTCGCTGCGAGCCTTGACCACAAGCCGCCTTTCCTGGCCGTCGTCGTCGGCAGCCAGCAGGGTCGCAGCCATCTCGTCGCCAACCAGGATGAGACGGTCGGTCTGTGTCTCGTTCCAGCCGTACTTCGAGCCGACCTTCCCGAGGAAATCGGATATCTCCCGGGCCGTGCCGGCACCCGGTCTCGTCTTCAGGACCGCGCTTTTCGGCGACATCAGGTTGAGACAGACCGTCAGCACAACAGCCGTGACACCCCCGGCCGTCATGCCATTGCCGACAAGACTGCCCATCCAGGGTCCCAGAAGGTCCGGAAAGATGACACCGTGCTGAAAACCGGCACCGATCCAGAAAGCAGTGCCGACCATCAGACTCTTGCGATAATCCATGCCGTCGCCGATCACGAGGCGCATGCCGGCGACAAAGAGAAGGCCGAGAAGAACGATCAGGTAGGCGGCCGCCACCGGCGCCGGAATCGCCAGCACGAGGGCTGCAAACTTGGGCACAAAGGCAGCGATCAGGAAGACCAGGCCGACACAGACCCCGACCCTGCGCGCCGCAATGCCGGTCAATTCGACGACCGCGATGCTCGTTGAGTAGGTCGTGTTGGGAACCGTCCCGGCGAGTCCTGAAAGGAAGTTGCCCACCCCGTCGGCCGAAACGGCACCCTGAACCACCTTGTAGTCGATGGCGCGCCGGTGCTTCCACGAAACCGACTGGATGGCGACGGAATCACCCACGGTCTCGATGGCACCGACATAGGTCACAAAGATGAAGGCCGGCAGCAGAATCCAGAACGTCGGTCCGAAATCAAGATTGAACCCCGGCCAGCCTCCGTCCGGTATGCCGATCCAGCCCGCTGCGGCAATCCGTGCCGTGTCGTAGAGACCAAACCATGAGGCGACGCTGCAACCAACGAAAATTCCGATGATGGGCGCCCACAAGCGCAGGGTGGACCGTGCGCCAAAGGCAATGCCAAGGATGATGGCGAGCGTCAAGCCTGCCACCAGCGGGGAGGCCATCGGCTCCACATCGTCAGGAACGGCCGCCAGCATGTCGAACACGATGGGCATGACGGTCACCGGAATCATCATGATGACCGTGCCTGTCACCGCCGGTGTCAGGATCCGGCGCAGGATCGACAGACGTCTGGCCAGCGAGAACTGGACCAGGGATGACAGGAAGACGAGTGTCGCCAGCATGCCCGGTCCACCTTCAGCAAGAGCGGTGACACACACGGCAATGAAGGCGCCGGAGGTTCCCATGATGAGAATGTAGCCGGCGCCGAAAGGCCCGATCCTGCGGGCCTGGAGAATGGTTGTCAGGCCACTCACGACGAGGGCGGCAAAGGCGGCCCAGACAAGAAAGGCTTCGCTGCCCCCGCCAGCCCTAACCACGATTGCCGGCGTCAGGACGATGCCGGTGACCGCGAGGATCGCGAACTGGGTTCCAAGGCCGATCGTCAGGTAGAGCGGCGGCCTGTCGTCGGGTTCGAAACGAACCTGGGTGCTACGTGCTTCGCTCATGTCACGCACCTCGTCCCAGCTTGCGCAGGGCAAGACCCGCAGCCAGGTAGACAATGACGTAGACGATGACCCGGTAGACGGCGGCCGAGCCTGGCGGAATGCAGATGAAGCTGAAACCTGTCACACCGCGCCGGCCGATTTCGTGGGAAATGCGTATGATCTCGTAGTCGGTCATGGCGATGGGTTCCACCAGTTCGCCGAGGATGTCTCCGGGCGCCGGGCCGGCGCCGCCCATGACATCCATGTCAAAGTGGGCGTACACGCCCCGGGTCCCGTCCCAGGCGCGGTCAAGCTCCCGGACACATCCCTCGATCCCCAGGCTTGTGCGCAGTTCCCACGAGGAGATGAAGCGGGCGCCGTCATCAAGATAGCGGCGAACGGTGTCGCTTGTCTCCAGCATGCCGCGTTCGCCGATCTCGACAAGATTGCGTGGATGCATGTTGTCGAGAAACTCGTACATCTTGTGTTTCCACGAAGCTGCTCCTGCAATTCGCGGATCGCCGGTCAGGTAGTCGAGGGGCTGGGCATCCCAGTGTGTGTCGAGACTGACACACCCCACCGCTCCCCGCGTGTGTTCGGCGCAGGCCTTGGCGATGGCAAAGCTGCCGCAGGGGCTGTTCTGCCCGATCACCACCGGAACCGCGCCGGCACGCAGGGCGTCCCGGCATTTCGCCTCCACGGCCTCCTGCGCGGCAAGGATGCGTTCCGGCGTCTGGTCGTTCATGACCTCCGGGGGAATGGGCGCATCACCGTAGTCGACCATGGTGATGTGATCGAAGAGCTCCAGGTCGAAATCCTGGATGTAGCCGCCCGGGTAGCGCGCCGACTGCTGTCGGACCCGCTTGGGTGCCTCGATCCACTCCTCCATGGCGACACCGGCATACTGGCCATCCTCGGCAGCGACATATGGCGCACCGATGATGACGACGTCCGCACCTTCAAGATCCTCCGGCGTCGTCGCGACGGGACGCGACATGAACGAGGGCGTCTCCGGCGCGACAAGCGGGAACTCCCTCCTTCCGGCGAAACTCGTCGCCATGAAGGTCTCCCAGTCCGGATAACCAGTGTTGCTCATGGGACATCATCCTCATCGCGCTGTCCGTCGCCAGCGTCGTGTTCCTCGGGAACAATTGCAAGTTGATAGAGACCTGATCCCGGGCTTGTCCTGTTGACGCACTCCATGGCATGTCCCCTTGTCAGACAGAGGCTCTGGGAACCATGTCAGGTGCATTGCACGGGGTGCGCATCATTGATCTGACCGGCATGGTGTCGGGACCTTCCGCCACCATGCTGCTCGCCGATCAGGGCGCCGATGTCCTCAAGGTCGAGAACCCCGTCCGCGGTGGAGATACGACGCGCGGCGTGTCGGCCAACGAACACGGTCTCGCATCGTCCTATCTCAACAACAACCGAAACAAGCGATCGATCGCCATCGATCTCAAGCACTCTCAGGGCCTCGAAGTACTGATGCGCCTTGTCGCGGGCAGCGATGTCCTGGTCCAGAACTTCCGGCCCGGAGTTGCGGAGCGCATCGGGGTTGGCGAGGACGACGTGAGGAAACATGCGCCTGCCATCATTCACGTATCGATCTCGGGATTTGGCACCACCGGCCCCTATGCGGCAAAGCCGGTCTATGATCCCCTTGTGCAGGCCCTTTCCGGGCTGACAACCGTGCAGGCCGGATCAGACGAGGCGCGGCCGCGCCTGGTGCGGACCATCATCCCGGACAAGCTCACCGGTATCGTCGCCGCCCAGGCGATCACGGCGGCACTCTTCAACCGGGAGAGAACCGGAGAGGGCCAGGCGATCCACGTCTCCATGCTTGATTCGGTCATCGCCTTCCTGTGGGGATCGGACATGGAAACCCAGACCATGGTCGATCACCAGATCCGCCAGCAGCATGCCCAGAGTTTCATCGATCTCATCTACGAGACGCGCGACGGCTACATATCGGTGGCAGTCCAGCAGGACAAGGAATGGGAAGCGCTCACGCGCGCCCTGAAGAGGCCCGAGTGGCTTGACGACGAGCGCTTTCGCACGCCGGCAGGACGCCAGCGTCACATCGACGCAAGGCTCGAGCTGACCCAGGAGGTCCTGAAGACCGCCACCAGCGCCGAATGGCTGGAACGGCTCGAGGCCGAGGATGTCCCCTGTGCCCCCGTGCTCACCCGCAACGACATGATCCGTCACCCCCAGATCGTCGCCAACGGCATCGTGACCGAACACGATCATCCCCTCGTCGGCAGGATACGCCAGGCCCGTCCCGCCGCGCGGTTCTCGAAGACCGATTTCGAGTTGCGCGAGTCCGGTGCGCAGCTCGGCGAGAACACGGACGAGATCCTCAAGGAGGCCGGCTACGACTCCGGAACCATTGCCACGCTGCGCCGCGCCGGGGTGTTCGGGAACTGAACGATGATCGACTTCTATTATTGGCCCACACCCAATGGCTGGAAGGTCGCCATCCTCCTCGAGGAGCTCGGGGCGACCTACACGCTGATCCCTGTCGACATTTCAAGGGGCGAACAGTTCGCGCCCGACTTCCTCGAGGCAAGCCCGAACAACCGCATTCCCGCCATCGTTGATCACGATCATCCGGGAGCGCCGCTGCCTGTCTTTGAATCGGGCGCCATCATGCTCCATCTCGCCCGCAAGTACGGGCGCTTTATCGCCAGCGATTCCGTCGGCGAGAAGGAAACCCTTGAATGGCTGTTCTGGCAGGTGGGCAACCAGGGACCCATGGCAGGTCAGCTTTCCCACTTCGTCAACTACGCGCCCGATGACCAGCCCTATGCCCGCGAACGCTACGCACGTGAATACGACCGCTGTCTGGGTGTTCTGGAACGCCGCCTTGCCGGGCGCACATGGCTGGTCGGAGAATCCTATTCGATCGCCGACATGATCTGCTGGCCATGGGTTCTGATCGCAAGGCCGCTCACGGCAAGCCTCGATGATGTCCCCAACGTTCGGGACTGGCGGCAGCGGGTCAAGGAGCGCCCGGCGGTGCAGCGGGCCGTTGATCTCGGCAAGGAGTTCCGGCGTTCCGCCGCGCCGTCGAAGGAGGAGCGCGACATTCTCTTCAACCAGACCGCAGCAACCGCCCGTCGCTGGCAGACGTGATCAGTGGCGGAAGTGACGCACGCCCGTCATCACCATGGCCATGTCATGCGCATCCGCAGCGGCGATCACCTCCTCGTCCCGCACACTGCCGCCTGGCTGAATGACGGCCGTCGCCCCGCCTTCGGCGGCCTCGAGAAGGCCATCGGCAAAGGGAAAGAAAGCATCCGAAGCGACCACCGATCCGGCGATCGGGAGTCCGGATCGGCCGGCCTTCTGGCGGGCGATCATGGCGCTGTCGACACGACTCATCTGTCCCGCCCCGATCCCCAGCGTCTGTCCGTTCCGGGCATAGACGATGGCGTTGGAGCGCACGTGCTTGACGACTCGGAAGGCAAACAGCATGTCATCAAGTTCACTGGCGTCCGGCCGGCGCCTGGTCACGACCTTCATGTCACCGGTTGTCAGGCGGTGCCGGTCGGGGACCTGTGCCAGGAGCGATGAACCTGCAGACCGGATCGTCAGGGAGCCCGCTTGCGATGGCGGACCACCGGCAAGAAGCAGTCTCGGAGACTTCCTCTTTCCCAGGATGTCGCGCGCCGCACGGCTGGCGTCGGGTGCAACGACCACTTCCGTGAAGATGCCGGTGATGGCTTGCGCCGTCTCGCGATCAAGGGGCTGGTTGGTCGCAACCACACCGCCGAATGCGCTCAGCCGATCACAGGCTAGCGCCTTGCGGTAGGCATCGACCAGAGAGTCCCCGAGTGCCGCTCCGCAGGGATTGGTGTGCTTGACGATGACGACAGCGGGTCCGTCATGGCCAGGATCGAACTCGGTGACGGCCTCCAGGGCGGCGGCGGCGTCGGCGAGGTTGTTGTAAGAAAGATCCTTGCCGCCTTCCTGGCGTACCGCCGTCACGCCCGGCTGTCCGCTCCCGACATGGTAGAGGGCGGCGGCCTGATGAGGATTTTCTCCGTAGCGCAAGTGGCGGCCGAGCCTGCCCGAGATGGTGAGTCGGCGAGGAAAGGTCTCGTTCGATTCTCCCAGAAACCGTGTTGCCACGGCGGCATCGTAGGCAGCCGTCATCTGGTAGGCGATGCCGGCCATCCGCAGGCGAAAGGCTGCGGAGGTGGCGTCTTCCCGCTGTTCCATCTCATCAACGAGGGCGGGGTAGTCTTCAGGATCGGTCATCACGGTCACGAAGGCGTGGTTCTTGGCCGCCGCCCGGACAAGCGCCACTCCGCCGATGTCGATGGCCTCGATCGTCCCGTCCCAGTCGGCGCCCTTGGCAACCACGTCCTCGAAGGCATAGAGATTGACCACCACGAGATCGATGCCCCTGATGCCATGTTCGGACATCTCGCGAGCGTGATTCGCGGCATCCCGACGACCCAGGATTCCGCCGTGGATGGCCGGATGGAGCGTCTTGACCCGGCCATCCAGGATCTCGGGAAACCCCGTGACCTGGCTGACGGGGGTCACGGGCAGGCCCTGGGCGGCGAGAGCCGCGGCGGTGCCGCCGGTCGATATGAGTTCGACACCCCGGGAATCGAGTAATCGGGCGAGATCGACCAGACCGGTCTTGTCGGTGACGGAGAGAAGCGCCCGCCTGATGGTCATTCAGGGGTCTCGGAGAGACACGGATCAGGTGTTCATGGAGTCGAAGAAATTGTTGTTGTTCTTCGTACTCTTGAGCTTGTCGATGAGGAACTCCATGGCGTCCACGGAACCCATGGGCATGAGTATGCGACGCAGGACCCACATCTTGGCCAGCTCGGCCCGGCCAACCAGGAGTTCCTCCTTGCGGGTGCCTGACTTGCCGATATCGATGGCCGGGAAGATGCGCTTGTCGGCAATCTTGCGATCCATGACAATTTCGGAGTTACCGGTACCCTTGAACTCCTCGAAGATGACCTCATCCATTCTGCTGCCGGTCTCGATGAGCGCCGTGGCAATGATGGTCAGGCTGCCGCCACCCTCGATGTTGCGCGCCGCTCCGAAGAACCGCTTCGGACGCTGCAGGGCATTGGCGTCGACACCACCGGTGAGCACCTTGCCCGAGGACGGCACGACCGTGTTGAAGGCCCGTGCCAGGCGGGTAATCGAATCCAGCAGGATCACGACGTCGCGCTTCTGTTCGACGAGACGCTTGGCCTTCTCGATCACCATCTCGGAGACGGCAACATGCCGGCTGGCCGGTTCATCGAAGGTCGAGGCAATGACCTCGCCCCTGACCTGGCGCTGCATGTCGGTCACCTCTTCAGGACGCTCGTCGATGAGCAGGACGAGAAGGTAGACCTCCGGATGGTTGCTTTCGATCGCATGAGCGATGTTCTGCATGAGAACGGTCTTGCCGGCGCGTGGTGGTGACGTCAGAAGGGCCCGCTGCCCCTTGCCGAGCGGGGAAATCAGCTCGATCACCCGGGTCGACAGGTCCTTCCTGGTAGGATTCTGAACCTCAAGGCTCAGTTTTTCCTCGGGATAGAGCGGTGTGAGATTGTCGAAAGGCACCCTGTGGCGTGTTGTCTCGGGTTCCTGGAAGTTGATGTGGCTGAGCTTGACGAGTGCGAAGTAGCGTTCGTTCTCCCGGGGGCTCCGGATCGTTCCTTCCACCGTGTCGCCGGTCTTGAGTGAAAACCGTCTGATCTGTCCGGGACTGACGTAGATGTCATCGGGACCGGGAAGGTAGTTGGCTTCGGGGCTGCGCAGGAAACCGAATCCGTCCGACAGCACCTCGAGCACTCCCTGGCCGCTGATCGGCACATCCTGTTCCGCCATCTCCTTGAGAATGGCGAACATGAGATCCTGTTTTCTGAGGACGCTCGCTCCCTCGATACCGAGTTCCTCGCCATAGGCAAGAAGCTCCTCGGGTTTGCGATTTTTCAACTCCTGCAGATTGAGTGCCCCATGACTCATGGCTGCAAACTCGGTCTGCACATCTTCATTGCCCGTCAAGGTCATGATGAACCTGCTGAATAGCGATGGGAGGGAACGTCTGGGAAAGTGTCGAACTGCGTCCCGGGAAAGCGGGTGATTCGACAGGACCGGTAAACGGCTAGGAATTGAGAGGAACCTAGAGCAGGTTATCCGGGCCTGTCAAATACGATTCAAGTGCCGGCTAGAACGGCCTGACGACGACCATGACGACAATGATGACCAGCAGCACGGTCGGCGCCTCGTTGATCAGCCGAAAGAAACGGCTGGTGTGACGGTTGCGGTCCTCGGCAAAGGCCCGCCACAGTGCCACGAACCACCCGTGAACGGCGGACATGACGAGGAATGCCACAGTCTTCACGAGCCACCAGCCCTCGCTCCAGAGCGCCCCGCCCGCATCAAGCATCAGGAGGATGCCGAAGGCGAAGGCGGCAATCATCGCCGGATTGATGATTCCCTTGAGGAGACGGCGTTCCATGACCTTGAAGGTCTCGGATTGACGTGACCCGGACTCGCAGTCGACATGGTAGACGAAGAGCCTGGGTAGATAGAGCATTCCGGCCATCCACGCGATCACCGCAAGGATGTGGCCCGCCTTGATGACGTCATGCCAGGCGCCGAGGAACCCGTCCACGTCACACCGCCCTCAAGGGGCACCTCGAGAACGTCCCGGGACAGATTCTGCCACCATGTCCGGACGCCAGTTGCGGCCGGTCATCGTCCAGAGCGGACAGGACGAGTGCCGCCAGACCGTCGATGAACGTGTCGTCGCACGAAACGGCCGGAATGCGCCGGTAGAACGGACATCCCGCGTCCCGGGCCCGCTGGCGATACTCGATATCGAGTTCGACAAGGGTCTCGCTGTGCTCGCTGACAAAGGCGACGGGAACAACGATGATCCCGGTCCCGGTGCTGCCGGCCCTGTCGATTTCGCCGTCCGTTGACGGACCGATCCAGTCGAGCGGCCCGACGCGCGACTGATAGCACACCGTCCAGTCCAGGTTGCTGCGGCCGATGTCATCGACGATTGCCTCGGCCGTCTGTTCGACCTGCCACTGGTAGGGATCGCCGCGTCGAATGATCGTCTCCGGCAATCCGTGAGCGGAAAAGAGAACCCTCGACGGCTGTCCCGCGGTGTCGTCGAGGGTATCCCTGACAGCCGCCGCATAACTTCCGACAAACCCTGAAGATCGTGGCCAGCAACACACGATCCTGGTTGTCACGTCATGGCCATGACGCCTCCAGGACCGGATCCATTCCTTCATCGATGATGCCGTCGTCGTCGTCGAGAACTGGGGATAGAGGGGAAGCAGCACGATCCTTTGCGGCTTGAACCCGGCCACCTCGAGTGCCGTATCCTCGCTCATCGGGTGCCAGTAGCGCATCGCGATGAAAACCCTGATCGCATCATTGTCCAGAGCCGCCTCGAGTGCCCGGGCCTGCTGGCGCGTGTTCTCGAGGAGCGGCGAACATCCACCGATTTTTTCATAGATCTTCTTCGCCTCGCCCTGGCGGCGATGCGATATCACCGAAGCAAGAACGGGACGCAACGGCCAGGGAATGGAGATGATCGCCGGATCATTGAAGAGATTGTTGAGAAAGGGCTGCACAGCCGCCGGAGAATCGGGACCGCCCAGGTTGAAGAGCACGACCGCTGTCCTGTCCATGACCTCACTTCCCGCAGGAACGTACGGTATCCACCAGGTCCGCCACATGTGACGGCGGCGTGTCCTTGATGATGCCGTGCCCGAGATTGAAGATGTGACTGCTGCCTTCAAGGCCCATCACGATGGATCGTGCCCGGCGCCTCATCATGTCGCCCCCGGCCAGCAGGATCCCGGGATCGAGATTGCCCTGAACCGGGCAGATCGACTGCAGGTCCCGCATCGCTCCAAGAGGCACGTCCTGATCGACCTGCAGGGCATGAACACCGGTCTTGCGGGCATACTGCGCGTAGCGTTCACCCGCTCCGCGCGGAAAGCCGATCACGGGAATCCGCGGATGAACCTCTCTCACACTGCCGACAATGCGCCGTGTCGGGCCGATGCACCAACGGTCAAAGCTGGCGCTCTCTTCAAGAAGGCCGGCCCAGCTGTCGAAGACCTGGACGGCATCGGCGCCGGCCTCGATCTGGGCCAGCAGGAGTCCGGTGACAGCATCGGCGAGTCGAGCAACGAGACGGTCGACCAGACCCGGATCGTCCTTCATCAGCCGCTTCGTCGCGTGAAACTCGCCGCCTGATCCATCGATCATGTAGGCAGCGATCGTGATCGGACCACCGGCAAATCCGATGAGAGCCGTCCTGTCGTCGAGTTCCCGCCGCACCAGGCGCAGGGTTTCCATGAGAGAGCGGTTTCTCTCGACGGCACCGTCTGCATCGAGGGCATCGATGTCCGCCTCGCAACGAAGGGGCGTCAGGAAGGGACCCTCGCCTTCAAGAAAGCGAACCGTCCGACCCATGCCATGGGGAACGATGAGGATGTCCGAGAAGACGATGGCCGCATCAACGCCAAAGCGGTCGACCGGCTGCAGCGTGATCCGCGCGGCAAGTTCCGGGGTGTTGCACAGGGAAAGGAAATCGGGACTTTCCCGGCGCAGTTTCCTGTACTCCGGAAGATAGCGTCCGGCCTGGCGCAGAAACCAGACTGGAGGCGGGTTGTATGCAGATCCCTGAAGGACGGCAACCAGGGGCTTTTCGGCAGCGCGAACGAACATGACCGGCATGATCCGACGAATTGGCACCGCAATACCACATCAAAGAATCATTCATAAAAGTAAGTGGTAATGATAGGTCGTGTGCATCATGTGGACGCAAGGTTGTCATGGTGTCTGTCAACAGTCCGGCCTTTGAGGAAGGGCATCTGTCGGGGTGCCTGTGCAGGATTGGGAGCGACTCGCGGAGTACCGCCGCTGTGCCTGCGGCAAGCGATGTGGAGTGGCGCCCGGTTGGTTGTGGATCGCCAGCTTGTGTGCACGATATCCACCATGCTCCCGGTTCCGTTTGTCCCCGGGCAAGAACGGTCGAACACATGCCGGCCAGGAGTGTGATAGTCTGCGCCGGCCATCTCGGGAGCTGATCGTTCACAGGGTGATCAGCCGTTCTTCCCCATATCCATGACCAGGTTTCATGTGCATCTCATCTCCGACGCGACAGGCGAGACGGTCCTTGCGGTGGGTCGTGCCGCGGTTGCCCAGTTCGAGAACGTCGATGTGGTCGAGCATGTGTGGACGCTGGTCCGGACGTCGCGGCAGATTGACAGGATACTGAAGACTCTCGAATCCAGTCCTGGAATCGTCATCTTCACGCTGGTCAATCCGGAACGCCGCGACCAGCTGGTCAGGGGATGTCAGAATCTCGGGATCGTCTCGGTACCGCTTCTCGATCCTGTTCTTGCGGCGCTGTCGGGTGTTCTCGACCAGCCGGTCAAGGGACAGCCCGGAGGGCAGCATGCTCTCAATGCCGACTATTTTGACCGGGTTGAAGCCATCCAGTTCGTTGTCCGCCACGATGATGGCCAGTCACCACATGATCTCGACGATGCCGATGTCATCGTTGTCGGTGTGTCACGCACCTCCAAGACGCCGACCTGCTTCTACCTCGCCAACCGGGGCGTCAAGGCAGCCAACGTGCCCATCGTTCCGGGCATGGCGCCGCCGGTGGAGCTTCTCGAGGCCACCAGACCGCTCATCGTTGCGCTCAGTCAGAACATGGAGCGTCTGGTCCAGGTCCGGCGCAACCGCATGAAGCTCCTTCACCAGGAGGAGGAAAGCGATTACGTCGAACCGGATGCGGTGCGGCGCGAGATGGCGGAAGCCCGCAGGCTCTACGAGGACAGGGGCTGGCCGGTGATTGATGTGACACGGCGCTCCATCGAGGAGACCGCCGCTGCCATTCTGCAGTTCTACAGGGAGCGGTTCGGCTCGCTTCCCTGATCGTCCAGGGCGTCGCGCACCATCCTGTGGAAGTGGTGGACGACATGTTCGCCCACACCACTGTCCTCGCTGTCGACGATGAACCGGCCCTGATCGTAACCGCGCGAGAACAGGCCCCGCTGAACCGATTCACACAGCAGCATGTCTTCGGTTCCGAGCACGTTCTCCAGGTAGTTGCGCCGGTCCTTCCTGTCAGGCGTGCCGTCGGGGGAGAACCGGTAGTTGGTGAAGCGCGTGGCGAGGTGGTTGACCGGCACCGCGCTGGTGATCAGGAGGTCCCCGTCTCCCGGCATGACATTGATGGTCGTTGTCGGCCATACGTACCAGAAGAGCGAATGGGGCATGCGGGCGTCCCTGGCGAGGTGATAGGCGCTGTTGTCGTGGCAGACGTCCCAGCCCTTCTGACGCGCCGTGATGCCATCGATGGTGTTCTCGTAAGCGGGCATGGAGATGATGTCGCAGAACTGAGGGTGCGCCACTTCGCAGTGATAGCATTCGAGATAGTTGTCGATGACCACCTTCCAGCCGGCATCCATGGCCCGGCCGCCAAAGTCATACGATTCGGTGAGGGTGAGATCCTTCCAGTAGGGAAGTTCCCGGCAGATGTCAGCTTTGAGGTTGGGTGCCTGACTGGCAAGGGACGCCGCTTCGTTATCGAGATTGACGAAGACAAGGTTGCACATGACCTCGACGCGGACGGGCCTGAGGGAAAACTGCGACTTGTCGAACCCCTCCACACCATCACTGTTGCGGGCTGTGCGGAGCTGGCCATCGAGACCATAGGCCCAGGCGTGGTAGGGGCAGGTGATGGCCGCCCGGAATGTGCCCGAGCCCTCCACAAGGCGGTGAGCCCGGTGCTGGCAGACATTGTAGTAGCCGCGCAATTGATCCGAACGGTCGCGCACCACAAAGACGTCCTGATCGAGAATGCTGCCGGCAAGGTAGTCGCCAGGGCGGGCCACCTCGCTGACATGGCACAGGTACATCCACGAACGGTAGAAGATCCTTTCCCTTTCCAGCTCGAAGATCTCGGGATCAGTGTAGTAGCGCGATGGCAATGTGTAGGAACGGCGAGGATCTGCGTCGAGTGGACGGGCAAATTCAACCTGAAGAACTTCGGCCATGACATCCGACTCCCGTGTCAGCACCCAAGGAATCATAGCACGTGACCTCTTCGGGAACGATACCCGTGCTCTCCTGTCAAGATTGCCAGGAGGCGATGATCTCCGCGGTGCTGCCGATTTCTATCTGGTCCTCGAATCTCCGGTAGACGAGATCAAGCATCGCCCTGTGGGCGTCTTCATCGGAACTTGTGACGGCGTCTTCGGCGATGATCACGCGATATCCGCGGTCCACGCCCGTCATCACGGTTGCAAGGACGCAGACGTCCGTCTCGACACCGGTGACAATGAGTGTGCGGCAGGCCATGGCATCGAGAAGGTTGACGAAGGCGTCGCTTTCGAAGGCCGAATAGGTGGTCTTGTCGACGACATGGGCCGGCGGAATGAAGGACCGGAAGTCGTTCATGACGTCAAGCAGGGCGGGGTCCATGCGCGACGTGGTGACACGCGTCCAACGCCGATAGTAGGTCCGCCAGGCGCCGCTGGTCTCATCCGCCGTGCGGGGCGTCATGAAGCGCGTGAATATGGCGCGGTCGCTGCGGTGGGCCACAAGACGCAGGATGCCGGGGGTGATGGCGGGTATGGACGGCGTATGCCACACGGTCCGAGCCGCGAAGAGATCCTGCATGTCGACGACGACATGGACCGCGTCCTGGCCAATCGGACGGACGTCCTGCATCAGTTCTCGACCACGACCGAATGGTCGGCCAACCAGACCAGAGCGACCCGTTCACCGATGTCGATGACGTCACCATCGGCATTCTGCCGCAGGACACGCAAGGGTCCGGCGTCGGTATGGACGGTGTAGGTGAGGCTGGCGCCGGAAAAGACACGCTCGGCGACGCGGCCCTCGATGCGGTTGTCCTGCGTGGCCGCGTCGCAAGCCACGAGACGGATCCTCTCGGGTCTGACGGCAATGGTCGCGTCGCCAGCCGGCAGCGGGGATGTCGTTGCGATGTGTCCCACGCGATCGACCATGATTCCGGAGTCCCGAACCGGTCCCGAAAGAAAGTTGGCATCTCCCAGGAAACTTGCCGCGAACCTGGTGTGTGGCCGATCGTAGACATCACCTGGTTCGCCCACCTGGATGAGCCGGCCCTCGTCTATGATGGCAATGCGGTCGGACAGTGTCAGGGCTTCTTCCTGATCGTGGGTGACGAAGATTGTCGTGATTCCCACCGTGCGCTGGATACGTTTCAGTTCGCCCTGCATGTCCTGTCTGAGTTTCTTGTCGAGCGCGCCCAGAGGTTCATCGAGAAGCAGCACCCGGGGTTCGGTGACAAGAGCGCGCGCCAGGGCGACGCGTTGTTGCTGTCCGCCTGAAAGCTGGCGTGGCTTGCGCTGATCGAGCCCGTCCAGGCGCACCAGCTCGAGGATCTCTCCGACCCGTTGTCGCACATCGGCACGCGGCATGCGACGCACGGTCAATCCGAACGCGACATTGTCGAACACCGACATGTGCGGAAACAGCGCATAGTTCTGGAAGACCATGCCGATGTTGCGGCGGAACGAGGGAATTCGTGCCACATCCTGATCGTCGATGAGGATCATGCCTTCATCGGGTTCAACGAATCCGGCAAGGGCCCGCAGCAGGGTTGTCTTGCCGCTCCCCGAGGGGCCGAGAAGGGCAAAGAAGGATCCGTTCGGAAAGGCAAGCGAGACCCGGTCCAGGGCTGTCGTGGCACCGTAGCGTTTCGACACGTTGCGCACGTCAACGGCGCTCATCGCTCGCCACCGAACTTCGAGAGGCGGGCAAACAACAGGAGAGCCGTCATCGAGACCACGATCATGATGGTGGAGATGGCGTTCACCTCGGGGGTGAATCCCTTGCGGATGGCGGAAAAGATCTCGACAGGAAGCACAGAGACGCCCGGTGGCGCCAGAAAATAGGAGATGACGAACTGGTCGAACGACACGGCAAACGCAAAGAGGGCTGCAGCGACGATGCCGGGCGCCATGACGGGAAGCTGCACACGCACAAGGGACTGGAACGGCGTGGCGCCAAGACTGGCTGCAGCCTCCCCGAGTTCCGGTCCGATGCTCGCCAGGCGGGCGCCGACAACAATGATGACATAGGGCAGCGAGAGAGCCACGTGTCCCAACAACATGGCGTGAAGTCCCCGGCCGATGCCCGTCCAGAAGAACAGCACCAGCATCGAGGTACCGATGATGAGCCAGGGAATGGTGATGGGGGGAAACAGCAACAGCTGCAGTGCCGTGCGTCCGCGAAACCGGTATCGGGCGAAGGCGAGGGCCGCCATGGTGCCCAGAGTGGTGGCGATGAGCGTGTTGGCCAGCGCCACCGCAACGCTGTTGACGCTGGCTTGAAGAAGACGCTCGTTGCCTGCCAGATCTTCGTACCAGCGCGTCGTGAACGTGAACGGCAGGGTGTAGTGCACCGAATCGTTCAACCCCATGACCGCCAGCACCAGTATGGGAAGGTAGAGAAAGAGCAGGACCAGAAAGAGCCAGAGTCGACCCGCTCCCTCGCTCGCCAGCACCATCCAGCGCGCCTGGTTCATGTCGTGCTCATGTGTTTCTTCAGAACCGGCGACGCCGCTGCGAGAATGAGAAGGACGATGGCCAGCAGGATGAACGAGAGGGCCCCACCCAGCGGCCAGTTTGAGACGACGGTGAACTGTTCCTCGATCACCGTCCCGATCACCGTCCCCTTGGGTCCGCCCAGCAGACGTGGTTCGAAGAAGGAGCCGATCACCGGAACGAAGATCAGGATGGATCCCGCAGCAAGACCGGGCACGGCAAGCGGCAGGATGATTCTCGCCAGGATCGTCCATGATCGCGCACCAAGGCTGCGTGCCGCCTCGAGAAGCGATTCGTCGATCGCCTGCAGCGAGAGGAAGCACGTGAGAATCATGTAGGGGAGGTAGGAATGAACGAGTCCGATGATGATTGCGGCATAGGAGTCGGTGAGATCAATGGTTGGCAGTCCGGGGATCACGAGGTGCACGGCGCGGTCAAGGACACCGTCAGGCCGAAGCACGATCGTCCAGGAAAAGATGCGGACAAGCGCGTTTGACCAGAACGGCAGGACAATCAGCAGGAACAGGGCCTCGCGCCAGCGCCCGCGGATGCGCCGGGCCAGCCAGTAGGCGGCGGGAAAGCCGATGAGGATGCACAACAGGGTGACGTGAAAGCCCATTTCCAGGGACCGCCACATGAGATCCTGGAGATAGCCCTTGGTGAAGAAGGCCTCGTAGTGTTTCAGCGAGAATTCGCTGGCGTGCCTGCCGAAGGGGCCCTTTTTCTGAAAACTGAAGTAGAGCATCGCCGACAGCGGCAGGAAGATCGTCACCGCCAGCCAGAGATAGGCAGGCCCCGTCAACCATGCGATTGCCCAGCGCCGCCGGGATTCGATACGCATGGTCAGCGGAGCCAACAGGAAGCCGGACCGTCCGGTGCGGGAACCGGACGGTCCGGCGAGATCCGAATGTCAGCTATTCGGCGTACCAGGCCTTCGTTTCCTCCCAGATCTCCAGGAAGGTCTCCCGCGTCTCGTCGGACAGCGGGGCCATGAACTGGAGATTGGCCGTGGCGGCGGGATCACCGAGCACCTGCCGGTTGAAGGCATCCTCGGGCAGCTGGTTCATGGCCACGCCATTGGCCGAAGCAGGCGCTCCGACCTCGGTATCCCAGCGCACGAAATGGTCCGGACTGACCATGTAGTCGATGAACTGGAGTGCTCCCTCCGGATTGGCAGAGCCGGCGGCGAGGGACAGACCGTCGAGCCACGCGATTGCGCCTTCCTCGGGAATGAGGTAGCCGACCGGCAGCCCGAAAGCCTTGGCGCTGCGCGATGCCGAACCCGACCAGTAGACGGCGACATCGAAGGCGTCGGCAACGAACTCCTTGTTCCACTCGTCTTCCGATGACCAGAACGTACGGATCTGTGGCTTGAGATCGCGCAGTTTCTGGCGGATCGCATCGAGATCATCCGGCGCGTTCATGTTCTGACCGGTGGCGAGCGCAGCCAGGTAGACGTTCTCGACGGAATCGTCCCGCACGGCCACGTTGCCGGCGTGGGCGGGGTCCCACAGGATGTTGATGGTGTTGCCGGGGTCGACTTCTTCGGTGTCATAGGCGATCGAGGTCAAGCCCCAGGTCCAGGCGACACCGTAGAGGTCTCCGTCGAGCCTGAACTCCGCGGCATCCCTGAGACCCGGCGAAAGGTCGCCAAAGTTGGTGATGGCCGCGCTGTCGATGGGCTGGATGAGACCTTCCTCGGCGGCCTGGATGGTGAAGGCGGAATTGATCAGCACGACGTCGTAGGCACCGGGACTGGTGCGCAGCTTGGTCAGCATTTCCTGTTCGGAATTGAAATAGTCGTGCACCACCGTGTGGCCCGTCGATGCCTCGAAGGCCTCGACCCCCCAGGTTTCGTCGGTACCGTACCCCTGCCAGTTCAGCACCCTGACTTCGGCGGCGGCGAGCGGTTGGGCTGCCACCGCAGCAGCCAGCAATGCAGAGGCAATCATTCCTGATGTGCGCATTGTTCTCCTGTCTCCCTGCGGATGGTGTTCTTGGTGCAGGACGCTGTCACAGCATTCTCCGGTCGTCAACGCAACGCTCTTTCGACCGGGACCTGGCAGGCGTTCCAGGGCGTGTGATAGACCGGACGCAAGGTAGTGAAGACAAGCGTGATGAAGCGAAACCTGCGTCCCGGGCTCTACGAGGATCTCGTGACCTCGTCCCTGAAGCGGGACATCGAGATCCTGCTCGAGGACAACTGGTCGGTCGAGACCGGCAGGACTGACAAGACCCGGCATGCAGATCTGTTGGCCCGCCATGTCGCGGACCTGTTGCGCCGTGCCTTCGGCGGGATGTCCGCAGACCGCCAGATCGAACTGGCAAACCGCGTGCTCGGCATGCTTGGCGACTACGGGGTGCCGGACGACGAACACGTCGCCGGGACGGCAGAGTTGCTGCTTGCCGTGGTCAGGAATCAGGGACTTGAAGATCGGCCGCCGAAAACGGAACGGCCGATACGATCACTGCGTGACACAGGTCTTCTCGTCAATGGCCGGCGCGATGTGCAGATCTCCAGCGAGATCGTCCGCGAGATACCGAGTGCCAACGGCATCGACCTCCTCTGCGCCTTTGTCCGCTACTCGGGATTGCGGCTGTTCCACCGGGAACTCGGGGAGAGGATCGCGGCCGGCGTTCCGGTGCGCGTCATCACCACGGTCTACACGGGGTCGACGGAACGCCGGGCTCTCGATGCACTCCACCGTCTCGGGGCCAAGGTGAAGGTTTCCTTTGATGTCGCCCGCACCCGCCTCCATGCCAAGGCGTGGCTCTTCCGCAGGGAGAGCGGTCATCACACCGCATACATCGGATCCTCGAACCTCACGCACACGGCCCAGGTGGACGGCCTTGAGTGGAACGTGCGGGTCAGTGCGGCCCGGAACCCGGAGGTGATCGGACAGTTCCAGGCGACCTTCGAGCAGTACTGGGAAGAGCCCGAGTTCGAGGCCTACCACCCGGAGTACGACGGCGAGCGTCTTGATGGTGCACTCAAGAACCAGGGCAGAAGTGCGCCGGGTGTCACGCTCTACATCGATGCCGTTGCCAAACCGCACCAGGAAGCGGTCCTCCAGGCCCTTGAAGCCGAAAGGGCGCGGGGTCACCACCGCAACCTCGTGGTTGCCGCCACGGGAACGGGAAAGACATGGATCGCTGCCTTCGATTTCCGCCGGCTGCGCCGGGATCACCAGGTTCATTCCCTTCTGTTCATTGCCCACCGCAAGGAGATTCTTGCCCAGAGTCAGCAGGTCTTCCAGATTGTTCTGCGCGAGCCCGCGTTTGGCGAGCGATTGGTTGCCGGTGAACGTCCCGAGGAGGGACGGCACGTCTTTGCCTCCGTGCAGTCCCTGCAGAACCGTATCGGAGACATCGATCCGTCAGGGTTCGATGTCGTCATCATCGATGAGTTTCATCACGCTGCAGCCAGCAGCTACGAGCGCCTGCTCAAGCGTCTGCGGCCACGGTTTCTCCTCGGCCTCACGGCCACCCCGGAGCGAACCGACGGCCAGTCGGTGCTCGACTGGTTCGATGGCCGCATCGCCTCCGAATCACGGCTCTGGGACGCCCTCGATCAGGGACTCCTGTGTCCCTTCCACTATTTCGGGATCAACGATGGTACGGATCTCTCGGGCGTGCGGTTCCAGCAGGGACGCTATGTGGCAGGCGATCTCGACAAGCTCTTTACCGGTGATCACGCGCGAGCACGCCGGATCATTCAGGCCGTTGGCGACCATGTTCCCTCACCGGAGCGGATGCGCGCCCTGGGGTTTTGCGCCGGCGTCCGCCACGCGCACTTCATGGCGGATGAGTTTTCTCGTGCGGGACTAAGCGCCGTGGCCCTCGATGCGGCGACACCCTATCCCGAACGTGACAGGGCGCTCTCGAGCCTGCGCACGGGCGACCTCCACATCATCTTCACCGTCGATCTCTTCAACGAGGGCGTCGATCTCCCCGAGGTGGATACCATTGTCATGCTGCGTCCGACCGAGAGTGCCACGGTCTTTCTGCAGCAGCTTGGCAGAGGCTTGCGCTGGGCCGAGGGCAAGCAGGTTCTGACCGTTCTCGATTTTGTCGGCCAGGCCCGCCGCGAGTACCGCTTCGACATGCGCTACCGGGCCCTCATCGGCGGTACCAGGCAGCAGGTCAGGAAGGCCGTCGAGGAGAGTTTCCCCTATCTGCCGCCCGGGTGCGCGCTCAGGCTGGACCGCATCACCAGACAGACCGTGCTCGACAACCTGAACCATGCCCTGCGTAGTGCGCGCAATCATCTCGTCGAGGACCTGCGCACCCTTGGCCCCGCGACCCGGCTTGGCGCCTTCGTCAGGGCTTCGGGCGCCGAACTTCACGATATCTACCGCAGACCGTCCTCCGGCCACTGTTTCACCGACCTTCGCCAGCGGGCGGGTTTCGCATCCAGGCCCGCAGAGGGACCGATCCTGAAGGCGGTGGGCCGCATGCTTCACGTGGATGATCGTGAACGGCTCGAAACCTGGCGCTCCCTCCTGACAAACGGCGTGGAGGTGGGACGTCTTCCCCTTCGACAGCGCCGCCTTGCATGGATGTTCTTCGGTCTGCTGGCCGGCGACAGGCCGCTCGGCGATGCCGATGAGGTCCTTTCGACCATCCGCGCCTGGTCCGACATGCGTGACGAACTGATCGATCTCCTCGACATTCTCGGCGACCGCGCGCGCACCCTTGCCCAACCGCTCGAAGACGGTGAAGCGAACCCGCTGGCCAGTCACGCCACCTACTCGCTTGTGGAGATCACGGCGGCTCTTGGCCTGACCGACGCCAGGGGTGTTCTCAAGCGGCCGCGCGAAGGTGTGCTCTGGGAGAAGACGACAGGCACGGACCTGCTCTTCATCACCCTGGAGAAATCGGAAAGGGATTATGCGCCTTCGGTCCGCTATGCCGATTACCCGATCTCGCCGCAGCTCTTCCACTGGGAGACCCAGAACACGACGTCTCCCGATTCCGCCACCGGCAGGCGGTACATCACCGGGGCGGGGAAGGTTCTGCTGTTCGTGCGTGAACGCAAGCGTGATGACCGCAACGAGACACGGCCCTACCACTGTCTCGGTTACGCCAGTTGCCGGCGCCACGAGTCATCGCGGCCGATGAAGATCGTCTGGGAACTCGAGCGCATGATGCCGGGCTGGCTCTACCAGGCCGGCAAGGTGGTCGCCGGTTGAAGACCGCGTCACGCCAGTCCGGGCACGAGATTCATGTGGACGACGCGCCAGGTCGCCTCGTGCCCGGGAGTTGTCGTGTAGTGATCGATGCGGGTCACGGAGAGATTCTCGGTTGCGAACTTCAGTGATGTTTCGGGATCGAGTCCCAGGGCCAGCCCCAGGGCTGCGCGAATGGTGCCGCCGTGGGCGACCGCAATGATGTCCTCACCGACCCACTCTCTTGTCAGCCGCTGGATCACCGGGGTGACGCGATCACAGAGATCGGCAAAGCTCTCGCCATTGGGTGGCGTCGTGGTGGCCGGGGCAAGCCAGAAGCGATGGGCAGGCGCAGATGCGACAAGTTCGTCATAACTCTTCCCGTGCCAGTCACCAAAATCCTGCTCGCCAAGACCGGTTTCGACTTCGGGGCTGATTGTTCTCCTGCCGGCGGCGGCGATGCTCCGGGCCGTCTGCCGGGTGCGCCGGAGGTGGCTCGTCACCCAGCGCGCCTCCTGCGGGAGCAGGGTTGCAAGAGCAAGAAAACTCTCGAGGTCGCCGGTATCCGCGTTGGGATCGGTGGCGCCATAGATTCGCCCGCCGGTCTCGGTGACCGGCGCATGACGCACCCACCACCAGCGTGTCGGGGTCATGTCACGGCCACGGCGCCGGCCAGGACGCCGATTTCCGAAACCTGCTGCATGGCGCCCAGAACGTCTCCTGTCTTGCCTCCCAGGACCGTCATTGCCAGCCAGCCCACCAGGCATGCGGCGATGCCGCCGCCGGCCAGCGCCGCGATCCACGCCCAGGGAAAGAGGAGGGCCAGAGCCAGGACGGCGCCGATGCCGAGGGCGATCAGCACCTGATCGAATGCCGGTTCTCCCGCCGCCTCCGCCATTCCGTCCTCCCTGGCAGCCGGCATCACCGCCATCGCCACCACCATGGAGGCCCGGGAAAGGGCGGCGGCAACGACCAGTGCGGCGAGGACGGCCATGTCGTTCGGAAGATCCGCCACGGTTGCAACGCGGGCGCCGATGACGATGACGAGCGCCATGGCGCCGAATGCGCCGATACGGCTGTCGCGCATGACGGCGAGCCGTCCCGCGCGGTCCGCGTGTGCGCCAAGACCGTCCGCAAGATCCGCCAGGCCGTCTTCGTGGAGACCGCGGGTGAGAACCAGCATGGCGACAACGCAGACGATCGCCGCCAGGACAGGGCCAAGACCGAGCCATCCGGCGACGATGTAGAAAACCCCGCCGACAAGCCCGATGGCCGCCCCGACCACGGGAAACATCACCACGCACCGCGCGAGCGGGTGATCATGTCCGTTACCAAGCGGAATCAGGGTCAGGAACTGTGTGGCCGCCGCCAGACTGGCGGCAAGCCCGGGTCTTTCCTGATGGTCCGGCATGCTGGTGCTTATCCGATTGTTGGCAGGTGAGGTCAAGGGTAAGAAGGACGTGAACTGCCGACGGTCTCCGGATCCGCCATGATCTCCGCCCTTGCCGACATCAGGAACCTGATGCGGGATCTCCCGTCCCCCGACGCGGGCGCCGCCGCCGGGACGGCTGCGCGGAACGACAGACTGACAAAGCCGCCCGGGTCACTCGGCAGGCTGGAGGAGATGGCGGTCTGGATGGCGTCCTGGCAGGGGCGTCATCCGCCGCTGGCCAGCGATGTGTCCTGCATGGTGTTTGCCGGCAATCACGGGGTGACGGCCGAGGGTGTGTCGGCCTTTCCCGCTGATGTCACGGAGCAGATGGTCGCGAATTTCACCGCGGGGGGTGCCGGCATCAACCAGCTGGCCAGGCTGCTCGACGCCCGCCTCGAGGTGGTGCCTCTGTCACTCGAGCGGCCCACCGGAGACATTTCGCGGGAACCGGCGATGTCTGCAGCTGAGACCTGCGAAGCCTTCAGGAAGGGTTTCGAGACGGTGCAAAGGGCGGATATCGCGGTGATCGGTGACATGGGGATCGGCAACACGACCGTGGCGGCTGCCCTCGGCGCCGCCCTTTTCGGTGGTGACGGCGCCGACTGGGCGGGCCCTGGAACCGGTCTCGACCGGGAGGGTGTGGAGCACAAGGCCGCCGTGATCGACCGGGCGCTGGAACGTCATCGCCGACAGTCGGGAGACCCCCTCGAGACACTCGCTTCACTGGGCGGGCGCGAGATAGCCGCGATGGCGGGCGCCATTCTCGCGTGCCGGCTGAACAGGACACCCGTAATTCTCGACGGCTTCGTCAACTGTGCGGCGGCCAGTGTGCTCCACTGTCTCGACGCTCGCGCCCTCGATCACTGCATGGCCGGGCATGTCAGTGCCGAACCCGCAGCCAGGCGGTTTCTCGATCACTTGGGAAAGAGGCCGCTGCTCGATATCGGCATGCGACTCGGCGAGGGATCCGGTGCTGCCTGCGCAGCCCTCATTCTTAGGGCGGCCGTCACGCTCCATGACGGCATGGCCACCTTCGACGAGGCGGGTGTGAGCGGCAGACGGGAAGATCCGTGACCGGCAACCGGCAACGCGCCCTGGACCTTGCCCGTGGCATAGGCCGCATGTTCGCTACCATGAATCAGGCGAGCGTGACGGAATTCACCGTCAGGAACGGCAGGAGAGCCGATGTCCTGGCGCTCGATGGCAAGGGGCGTTTCACCATCGTCGAGGTCAAGACCTCCGTTGCGGACTTCCAGTCCGATGCCAAGTGGCCCGATTACCTCGATTTCTGCGATTTCTACTACTTCGGCGTGCCGGAGGACTTTCCGGCCCATATCCTGCCGGAGGAGCACGGTCTCATCATCGCCGACCGCTACGGTGCGGCGATCTGGCGTCCGGCGTCCGAATCACCGGTCAATGCGGCGCGCCGCAAGGCCCAGACCCTCGCCTTCGCCATCCAGGCGGCACGACGGCTGCGCCAGCTGACCGATCCCGGGGTGTAAAGGCATCACACCATCCGCGCACCTTCGGTGCTGAACGTACCACTAACATACTGAATTAATACGCGTTCTCTCTCAAGGACTTTCGCCGGGGAAGCGGATTCACGTCGTTTCCACTTCCCCCGGTGCAACAGGAATCGGGGAGAATGCCGTGCCCAAGACACGCCTTACGCAACGCCGGGTCGATTCACTCAAGCCACGAAAGAAGGCCCTGGACGTTCGAGATTCCGTTGTCCGGGGCTTCGGCGTCCGTGTTCTGCAGTCTGGCCGCAAGTCTTTCTTCCTACACAGTCAGGTGGACGGCAAGAGGGTCTGGCAATCGATAGGTGATACTCGCGCCATGACCCTGGAGTGCGCCCGGGAACAGGCGGCATCGCTTCTGGCATCACGGTCCCGGTCTGACGAGGCTTGCCCTGCCGCCCCCGCATCCATCCTTATTGAGGAAGTCGCGGAAGAGGTCTTCCGGCGCTACAAGCGGCACTGGAAGCCACGGACACTGGAAGTCAATCTCGGCTACTACCGGAAGCAGATCCTGCCATGGTTCAAGGGTCGTGCCATTGGAGACATCACGCGCCGTGACGTGCAGCGATGGTTTGCCTCGCTCCACGCAACACCAGTTGCTGCGGATCGCTCGGCACCGGTTCTTTCCGTAATCCTTCGTCAGGCCGAGGTCTATGGCTACCGCCCCGAGGGATCCAATCCCTGCACGGGCATCAAGCGCTATCGCCGGCGCAATCGCGAGAGGTTCCTCAACGACGAAGAGATCCGGCGGTTGAGTTGTGTTCTAGACAAGAAGGTTGCGCAGCAGCCTCTGTTGACCGCGATCGTGCGTCTGCTTCTCCTGACGGGGTGTCGCAAATCGGAGATCCTCAACCTCCAGTGGTCGGACTACCGCGAGGGCAAGCTCTACTTGCGCGACAGCAAGACGGGGCCGCGGACGGTGTGGCTGTCATCGCCCGCCCGCCGGATACTTGACGGGTTGCCCCGAACGGATCGCTGGATGTTCCCGTCCCCTCGAGGGAAATGCTGCTTGTCGACGGACACATTCAACTATTTCTGGCGCGTCATACGCGCAGAAGCGGGTCTCTCGGATGTTCGCTGTCACGACCTGAGACATACCTACGCCTCGGTGGCGCTCGCTCATGGCGAGACGATTCTCACCATCGGCAGACTCCTTGGCCACACCAATCCAGCTACCACGCTGAAGTACACACATCTTGCCGATGCTTCGGTCCGCGAGGCAGCGGAGGCGCTGGTTTCGGTCTTGGGCGGGAGGGCTGATCCATGACACGAAAGATGCGTCTGAGTGATCGTGCCGTTGTCCGGCTCAATGCGGCATCGAGCGAATACACGGTCTGGGACACGCGAATCACGGGCCTTGGTGTCAGGGTCCGGCCTTCCGGTCACCGGTCGTTTGTTGTTATGGACAACCGCAATGGCGCTTCGAAGCGCCGGACCCTCGGTCCCGTGACACACATGACGGTCGAAAAGGCCCGATCCCGATGTCTCGGCATTCAATCCGGCGACATGGACCTCATTGCGGACAAGACCTTGGCTCCCGTACCGCTCTTCTGCGACTTTGTCGCCAACGTCTGGCGACCTGAGTGTTTCGATCGCTTCAAACCATCTAGCCGGCGGCCCATCGATAGCGCACTCACAAATCAACTGTTACCGACATTCGGTAACATGCGACTTGACCGGATCGGGCGAAAGGAAGTCACTGCATGGTTTGACCGCTATAGCGGGGTGGCACCGGGTGGCGCCAACGCAGCCCTCGACACGTTGCGCCAGATTCTCAATCGAGCGAAGGTTCACGGCCATCTCGAGACCAATCCGGCAAGCGGAATACGCCGAAACCCGCAACGCAGGTTCAACCGTTTCCTGTCCCGGGACGAGGCCATTCGCCTGCCTGCCGAATTGGACCGTCTGGTAGCCGAACGCCCGGAGCGAGCAGCGCAGGCAGACATCATCCGCCTGCTCTTCTGGACGGGATGCCGTTTGGGCGAGATACGGAGGCTTAAATGGTGTGAGATCGGCACCGACACTCTCGATCTAGGGGACGCCAAGACAGGAGCACGGAAAGTCTACCTGAACAGCGAGGCCCGACGGATCATCGAACGCCAGCGCCGAACCGGCAGCGAACATGTCTTTCCCTCGCCCTCCGATCCGACCTTGCCAGTATCAAGGTCCATGAAACTCTGGTTCACCCTCCGCAGACGGGCCGGTATCGAGGATGTACGTCTTCATGATTTGCGTCACAACTTCGCCTCGCAGGCCGTGCTGAACGGCGTTCCGCTTCCGACTGTCGCGAGGCTCCTTGGTCATCGGCAGGTTTCAATGACTCTGCGCTATGCCCACGTCGCCGACCGCGAAGTCGAGGTGGCCGCAGAGAGGGTCGGCGATGCAATCACTGCCATTTGCAACAGCACCGATTCTTAATACACAGAAAACGTAGCGACTCATTGGTAATTTGGCACTTCAACGTATCACTGGCGTCAGCCAGCTTGCAACCGGCATCGACAAGATCTTGCGTGGCAGTAGTCCGTTTACTGTCCGCTGAAGATCCGACTTGTACTCTATATCTGACACGCGGTGGGCATTGATGTTGACTTGACCCTTCTTTCATCTGAATCCACATTGCTACAGTGAGTTATTGTTGTCCTGGCGGCAGGTCGTCCGGACCAAAGTATAATAGATCGATTTTCTGTGCCTCTTCCGACACTGTTGCGTAGAGGAGTCCCCGGCGATCGGGGTTGACGGCGGCTTGGAGTGTTCCCAAGGGTAGACCGTCCTCCGCCAGTACGAGCCATTGCCCATTCCTTTGATAGAGCTGAACAGGAGTGCCAGGCTGAGGAGGAACTCCTGACCAAGCGACGCTAGACCAGTACCGGCGCTCGCTCCAGGTCTGATTTTCTTGTAGAACAAAGCTTTGTACCAAATTTGTCCACATCGCCTTCGTCTCAGCAGTAGGCCAATCGGGCTGAGCACTCCAGGCAGTGACCGCATCCGAATCGAGCCACGCCCTTAGCTCCCTCCCCGTCGTGAATGTGGCATCAGTGTCGATCACGGCCTTGATCGCGGCCAGTCTTGAGTTGAAACCAGCTTGGATCAAGATCGAGGCCGAGCGGTTCATGGTGCCAGTTTCGACGGCAGACACTGCAAGTCCAAGCTCGTGTTCCTCGAGCGCCAAATCATTTTCGCCGACAACATCTCCGTTTGCCTCTGCCCGCACGCGCAAGGCTTCCATAGCCCAAGGCAACCGATACACAAGACCTCCCTCTATGAAATGGAGCGTTTCCGATTCTTGTCCGGACGCAAGTTCCGCAAGCGGTTCGCCGAGAAGCCAGAAGCGCAATAGGTTCCGCCAGTTTTCGGGCAGAGAATCTGGAGTGAATGGATAGAATCCGAAGACGCGCTCGGCAAGACTGGTAATTGCGTGGATCGCCGCCTCCGCATCACCGGTAAGGAGCGCAGCATTCGCGTCCACCAGGAGTGAATTCGCCTCCGCTGCAATTCCATCAAGGGCCTGACCCGCCGTCAATCCAACGCCGGCAAGAAAATAGCCTCGCCGCTGCACCGCAGAAGACTGCCCCCAAATCAACTTGCCACGCGAAAGCAATCCTCCTGATAGAACCCGTTGGACGTCTTCGTTGTAGCGGAGCAGTCGACGGTGCCACAAGGACGATTGGAGGGCGTCATCTAGCACGGCCTCGATCCTATCAGCCGGAACATCATTTTCACCAATCAAACTAAGGATGGCGGTATCAAGTGTGGCCACGTGTCGTTCCCATTCCGCGAGCGCGCGCCCGCGGTCCTCTGGAGACTCCGGGGCCACTTCGGGGAAGGTCCACGCTTCAGCGTTGTTCACGACATATTCCAGAAGCTGCGAGAGATCGCCGCCGATGTGCGCGTGCATTCGTTTGAGCAGTGCAATCACCAGCAGGACAAGTCCGCTCTCCATCTTCCGAGCTCGCTCATCCGTGATGAGCTCATCCCAGTCGCTCCGCTTTTTCGAAATCTTGTCGAACATCGGGAAGAGTATGATTCCTTCCAGGTCGACGTAGGCTCTACCGGCTCGACCAGAAACGTTTCTGAACTCCGAGGTCTTGATGAGCTTGCCGTTGCGGTGCAACGAGTACATCACTAAGGCTGTGGCCGAGAGATTGAGCCCTTGAGAAAGGGTTGGCGAAGAAATTGTAACCCGCAATACGCCCTCTTGAAGAAGTCGCTCAACTTCCTTGCGATAGGCAGTCGGCAAAGCGCCATGATGCAGGGCAACACCCAATTTGAGGCACTTCAGGATGGTACTGTTGGGCCCAAGCCATTCCTCGCCAAGCGCGGCCGCTGTGTTCAGGACAGTCGCATCAACCTGCAGAAGCGATCGTAGTGCGCCGCGCTCGTGCAGGTCTACTATCACGTCAGCAAACGGCTCCACGCTTTTTCGCAGTGGGCAGTAGATCAGAACCGTCTGCCCTTCATCAACGAGCCGCCACGCTGTCGCGAGGCATAGTTCGCGCTGGTCGTCCGGAAAGAGGCGGTTGCGCCTCCGTTTCGGGGGTACGAACGTGGGCGGCACCGCCCCTGTAATGAATCGCTGCACCCAAGGACGCTCCTCGCCGACACGAAGGTTGAGCCGCGCAAATGGAGAATTCCAAACCACTTCGCCGAACCGCAATCGCGTCGGCCTCCAGTCGCTCGTTATGGGTCCCCCCGGGCGGTCACGCCGAAGCCACCCAGAAAAATCCTCCATCTGATCTCCGTCAGGGAGGATTGCCGAAAGGCAAACGACACGTCGCTCATCCGCATCTGCACGCCGTAGAAGCCGCTGTATCTGCGCCTCGTAGCGGATCTCGCGCTCGTTAACCCCAATCATGTGGCCTTCATCGAATACAAGCAGCGCCACGTCATCGAGCAGGGACGGATCGTTTCTCAGCGCGAAGTCGAGCTTCTCCGGTGTGGCGACGACGATGTCACGCTCACGAATGGCATCCTCATCCAGCCCGCTCATCCCGATGCTGCCATAGAGCGCCGAAATGCTCTTTCCGAGCGGACTGAAAGTTCGCTGAAGCGTTGTCTCGGTCTGGGCGGACAGCGCCCGCAATGGCGTCACGAAGACGACGCGCTTGCCGGCCGCGAGGCAACGCAGGATACACAACTCGGCGATTCGTGTTTTCCCGGCACTGGTTGGCAGAGATACGACCAAGTCATCCGATTGGTCGATCGCACGCGCCGCCGCTGCGATCTGCGATGGCCATAGATCGATCTCCGCTCTTGACCGGCGCAGCAAGGTTGCGATGAACAACTTCCTCAGGCGAGGCCAGTCCGTGGCTTCGCCGCCTGTCGGCACCATCGGCACCCGCTCGTGGAAGGTGCTCGACCAGAGGTCGGCTAGGAGATGAATTGCGACGCGATGGATCCACCAGTGGGGCACCATATTCAAGTCACCGCAGACGCTGAGACTCTCTTGAAGCCGCCCTATAGCCCGATCAAGAAGCTGGCTCTCGCCACGCTCCACTGCCAATAGGAATAAGGCCATTGCGCCAAAGAACACGTCCGTAAGCGCGATTGCTAAGTTGTCAAAAAGGAACCCATCCGCATCACGGGCTTGATCGGCAATGCCCTCCAGCTCGCCCAGATGCGCCTCTATGGACCCGGCAATCCGCTCATCACTACCCGCGCCCGAGACCCTGTATTCAAGAACCGTTGTGTGGAGGGAGCTCATGTTTCGGCGCATCAGGAGCGCCAGCGCCTGCTCAACCGGTGAAAAGTTATCGTCAGTATCGACGATGGCAAGGAGCGAATATGCTCGCGCCGAAAGATGAGCCAGATGATAGCTTGCCGCGGCCATGACGAAGTGGAAACACCGGTCATCCTCCTCACGACTACCCTTGGCTACGACCGCCTCAAGCGCTGTTGCTGCCTGTTCGAACGCGATACGTGCCTGAGCGGCTTCGCCATCCATTTCGCGGAGGCGCAAACCCAGCTCCAGCAAGGCGTAGCCGTAAGAACTAAGGTCGTAGCTGAGCTGCGGGGCAAAGGCTGGCGCGTCCAGAGGAAGAACGCCATCCCGCCATATTATGGCACGCGCTTGACCGCGGGCTATGAGTCGGCCCCGGAATCCAGCGGTCACTGACTCCTCGATATCGGCTACAATTGCTTCAGGCGTTGTTGGCATTCGCGATCACCCGTTCATAGACGGCGCCGATGAATGCCGCATGGCCATCGACTCGAAGGCCAACGCTCAATTGCGGTACCCCTCCCTGATAGGCTGCCAACGTTGTGGTCAATAGCGCACTCGGATCATTATCCGAAAAGGTAAACAGCAAATGGCGGACATTTTGGGTTGGAATGCCATGCTTGAGCAACGCATCGTCAATGGCATCAGCACGCGGCAACTCGCCGAGTTCGAAGAGCCGGGCCGAAATGAAGGCAAGCGCGTGTGCCGATGGGCGACCGCCATCCTTGTCCAATCCCATTCGGGCGTCTGCAAGCGTTTGGCCGGTCAACCTAACGCGGCTCTTGGCTTCTGCTTTCAGAAATCGTAGGCGGTTAGACTCTGGATCCACGTTAATCGCGATTACATCGTCACCGCGCATTGCCATGTTGCGATGATCCTTCCAGCGCAATCGCTTGATTGGCACAGAATAGCCAACACAGTGCGCATCAATCCACTCGGTAGCGTAGATTTCACCCAAATCGCCGGACCGAATTCCCTTTGTCGTCGGAAGCTTGCCCTGGATAAGCGCCGCCGCAGCTGGCTTACCTAGCCGAGCTAAAGCACGAGAAACCTGTTCCTCAGCTGCATAGTGCCCGGGCACTACTGTCGCCGTTTCCTCAATGCCAGTCTCTAATCTGTCATTCTCTCCAGTCAAGAGACTAAGGCTGTGAACGCCGACGACTGCATTTGCAGTTATGCACCATTCATTGAACTGGACCAACCGCGCCCCCGTTGTGAATTGCTTTCCGGTCTTACGGCCATGCGGTCAGACGTACCGGCACCACGTCTCTCATTCTTGTCGGCGCAGTAGTTTGCCTATTGCGTTGAAGTACTTTATCTCGAGTGCGTCTGGATTGTCGTCCAATCGGCCTTCTAGCTTCTCAAGTCTCGCGTCCTGCATCCGCATAAGCTCGTAATTCCCGACATCGTTCAAGAACTGAGACCATTTCAGGAACGCCCACTCCATTTCGTAGACATTAGGCATTCGCGGCCAGTCGAAAACAGTCCAACCCCCTGATCTCTCTGATTGACTCCAACTCGCTGGATTATCTCGTATCCGGCATGCCAATTCGTCGAACGCAAGATACTGCATTGGTCCATGCATTGTAGCGTGTCTCTTGACTTCATTGTCATGGAGAGATTTCATGCAAGTCATATCCTATAGTTACGGATTCCGCACATTTCGCACAGGGTTTTGGCATGGGTGCCGGATGGGGACAAAATGCAATCCTAGTGCGGACATCCATTACACAACTATCTTGCCTCGTACGCGATGCAGCAACTTTGCTGATCGGAGTCCATCGGTCAACCTCCGGCTGCCTTTGCTTGTTCCGGTGTTAGCTCGACAGCCTGCAGAGTTCCCATCATCGCAGAGCAATCGGCGAGATTCAATATCCTGGCCGTTTACGGAACTCTGAGTCGCGGCGGGCCTTGTCACAGTCATGACCTCTCACCCAAATTCATGGCAATCCTCCGTGTCTTCCCCACCTTGACCGTTGGCTACGTCGACTCTGATTTCATCGCGGCTTCTCCGGTGTTGAACCTGCCTTCGGTACTGACCAGTTCACTTCTAGTGCTGAACGGCCCTTATCCCGCAATCCGGACCTCACTGTCCATCGGCAAGGACATCGCCGATGATCGCGAACACGCTCTTCACCGCGCACCCGGTGTCGCCTTACCCAGGCCAGCCCGCGTCATCAGCTGGTCTTCACCACCTCTTTCACTCCAGTCCACTTGTACACCCGGTGATTGCATTTGCTGAGTGAACGAATGCGAGCAAAATCTGTTTGTCTGAAAGTCGCGTGCTGAAGATCGGAAAGTCCGTTGGAATTGCACCGAACGACATTGAGGTAGCGTTTTGTGCCTGCCCAATCGTTCTCGCCTTCTTTGTGCTGTACCCAAGCCCGCTTTTCGCAATCATGACCCTGCTTGTTTGTTCCTTGCTTCCACTGAACGTACAGGCTTCCGTTCGTATCTGTCTTGATTTCTACCATGATTTCCTATAGTCTCTTCTGTTTCGAGTGGCGGCGACTGAATATTATCCAATTGCAGGTCCAAGAATTTCGAGAATCTGTGGCTTCGACCAGAATGGTGCGAAGTGTCTGATCGAATGCGCCGAGTGCTGGATTCAATATTTCCGTGACGTCACTCAGATATACACTTTCACTCGATTGTTCTGTCGATCATCTTAAAATCTCGATTTGTCGGCATACAGAACAGACACTTTCCGCCGCTCGCTTCCGCCCAAACGTCCCCTATCTGACGCTTTACTGCCTCTCCATCATAGAGATGTTTGCCCTTGTATTCGACCACAAGAATGCGCCCGTCAGTAAGCATCGCAACGAAGTCAGGGTAGAACTTTCCGTGCGGGAGTTGTAGCCAAAAAGAGGACCTCTTTCGCTCGATGTTGCGGAGCCAGTAGCGAACTTTCTCGAGACGGTCGAGGTGGAGAGCACATTCGAACTCCTCTCCCGAGTTGGCAAGGTCGCCAACAAGACGCGTGTAGTGTTTGTTGAATCTTGTGCCCCCCGCGTAGGGTTGGTTGGGGGCGTAGGTCTGCTCATCGAAGATCATTGATAGGTCGGCACTGACTGCGAAGTCCGCCGCGTTCTCCGCAAAGAGAGCGCTATATCGGCTGATTTCTCGCTCCGTCCTCAATTTGCGGATCACTCCGGTGAAGACCTTGCGCAAGTCATACTTGTTCCGGGCAAGTACATCGAGCGAAATCCCAGAGGCAATCAATGCTTCGATCGCGCGCGTGATGAACACAACAGCGCTTGCCTGGGTTATGTCGGGGTGATCAATCCCCGTATCAACCCAGTGCACAAGCCGTGCTAACGTCCAGGTTGGCTCCTGAATCACGGCAGAAAGCTCGCCCTGAACCTTGTTCACAAAGGCAATCTCGACTTGACCTTGTTCAGTGACGTCAATGCGTCCGGTCAGGCTTCTGTCGGCAACCTGGAACCGCTGAAGGACATCAACGGGGTCGCATTCATCCAGACGCCACGGCAGATCAAGGAAGTGCTCCTGTGAAAATAGCTGGAGTTCGCCCTGCCTCCGGAATCCAAGCATGGGCACGATGAAGGATGGCTTGTCGTCTTCTTCGGTCACGGCAATCTGAAAGTTGTTCGACTTGGCGTAAAGTCGGTCAATGGCGCCTTCGACGTTGGGGACGGCAGCAAAGGCGAGATGAAGGACGTTGCGGCTGTCCCGTGTCATCTGCCCCTTGTGTGACAGAGTCCGTTTGATTGGGTCGAACGAAACGCGGGACTTCACAGCGAGCGGTAGGTTCTCTATCGCTGCAGTCAAGAGCTCCGTCGGCCCAACATCCTGGGGTAAAGCCTCAGACTCGTAGGATGCCTCCTCATCGGCTTTGCCGAACCACACGTTCTGCAGCGGTGTAACAATTTGCTCCGCTTCCAAGCGTTTGAAGCCCGCACCCTCCACAAGCCCGTCTCGGAGTTGCTGAGCGGTTGTGTCGAAACTGTGCGAGACGATGTACGCGTATGACTGGTTAAGCGCGTCGCGTCCTTTCCGCTTGGCTCCAGGCATTCGCAAAATCCGCCCAAGAATTTGTTCCACGGCCACAGGAGAGACTTGATCGGCCACCGAGCACAGCACATGGGCGAACGGACAATCCCAACCTTCCTTCAACTTAGATACGGTGATGACGAAGCGTACTTCGCAGTCTGACCGGCTGATGTCGTCGATGGCGTCCAGATCTCTGCGAGATCCTGTATGAACGACGACTTGCGCTTTGGGAATGCGCTGATCCTCAAGCAGGTGCTTCTCGATCCTGTTCCAGGTCAGCCGGTGTGGGTCTTTTTTTGACGCCTTCTGTGCTTGAAACAAGACGATGGGACGAATGTACTCGCCGGTCTCCTGCTGCTCTGCCTTTGCGGCCTCCTCCAACAAGCGTTGGCAATCCAGCGCAGAGCCGATTGTCTTGGTCCAATCCGCGTCCGTGGTCAGCCGAATAGGCATCTTGATCATCTCTTCCGCCTTCAATTCAGCAGCGGAGACGGAGTACAGGATATTCGAAGCATGCTTGCCTCGGGCCGGGTCGTGGTCGGTTTGTGGGGTTGCGGTCAGTTCGACGATGAGCGATGGGCTGAATCTGGCCAAGGTACGGAACGAGAGGTCGCTGCGGCTGTTGTGCGCCTCATCCACGATCACCATTGGACGGTGGAGACGCAACAGATTTGCCAGCGAAGCGATAGGGCGGATCGTACCTTCCACTTTGTCGAGCGCACCGGCCTGCTTGTCCGACAGATTCTCGAAATGATCCATGAGCGCGCCGGCATCCTCATACACCTTCAAGCCTTCAGGGTTCTCGTTGCCGCTATCGTCCTCGCGGCGGAACGACTGGATGGTGGAGACAATCACCACAGCCCCGCCGGTTGCATCCGCGCGGGACATCTCTAGCGCATCGGCCTTGGTCATAACTGCGAAATTCCGATTGAAGGCTCGGGCGAGCGCCGCCCGGTAGGGGTGCCCTTCCTGCTTCAAGGCATCCACCGTCTGATTGAGAATCGCCGTCGATGGCACGAGCCAAAGAACCATTGGATTCGTGACTTGCAGGAAATCGCGTGCAGCCTCACCGATGGAGTAAGCGGCAATCAGTGTCTTGCCGCCCCCAGTCGGTATCCGTAGGCAGACATAGGGCGTGCCCTCAGCCACGGCAGGGGCGCTCATGAACGGCAGATTTGTGGCCTTGTAAAACGCCACACTGGCTCCCATCAAGGTGGCGTCACGCAGGTATGCCGCCAACCGATCAAGAGCAATGCTCTGGTACTCCTTCAACTCGAAGCTCGTCGTAGTCACTTCAAATTCCTGCAATCTGGTATGGGACTTGCTTGAATACGATGCTTTCGGCCTTCAGACGGTCGGTTGAAATGGTACACCCTTCGGCATAGACAACACGTACGCCCTCAAGACCGTCAGGCGGAACTGGTAGAGCCACAAGTGCATCCGGGGTCAGGACATTGCCTGCCGCCTCACGCGGCATACCCTCCAGACCAGTTTTGAAGAAGAGATAGACTGCCTTGTCGCCATGTTTGCCAAGGTAAGGCGTGCTCCCTCCTGCCCGCGCCGGGATGGGCACTCCAGTCTCAGAGAAGAAAACATGGGCCGCAAGGTCGGAGAACGACACGGATCTGTTGATGTCTCCGAGTTCATTGAAGAGTGGAACCCCAAGTTGGCAATAGCGGAAGCCTCCGCCGAGTCCTTCAATATCACGAAATGGCTTAACAAGTTCCTTGTATCCCGCAATAGCGCGTGACAAGCGTAAGGCTGCCTTCTTTGACGCCGTGTTGTCGTCCATTTCGATCAAGATGAACTTTCGCTTTCCTTGACCGATGCTGTTCATCTTCAAGACTGCATGTCCAGTCGATCCAGACCCGGCAAAACTATCCAAAATTATATCTCCATCATTGGTCAAGACGCTGAACAACTCAACCAGCACATCCACGTCCTTGGGGAACTGAAATGCTCCAGGTCCGAGCAATCCTTCTACTTGCAGCGTCGCCGCGCGACCATCTTTGTAAAAGACGCTCTGAAGCGGTTCTTCGTTGATCTCGAACAAGTAACTCTTGCGGCAAGGAATAGTCTTGTGAGTCTTACCGAAGTGTATTCTAGGCGGCGTCATTGCAAGAGCATCTCTAGCCCGCATCCATCACCAAGGGGAACGATAGCCTCATATTCGGCCCGGGGCGCAAGCGATGATCACCTTGAGTACTCTGCTGGTGGATTTTTGCCGTATTTCGGACCGATTTTC
>MPMV01000002.1 GCA_002238685.1 bacterium EF100-94H03 bin56 | reverse complement strand
GCCCGGCGCGTCAGCGACGGGCGGCTTCTGGGGCTCATCAAGGCATGGCTGGAAGCGCCGGTGGAAGAGGATGACGGGGAAGGCGGCAAGCGCCGCACGAACCGGGCACGGCGGGAGCGCAAGGAGCCCCCTCAGGGATCACCGGTGAGCCCGCTGTTGAGTTCCATCTACATGCGTCGCTTCATTCTCGGTTGGAAACTCAAGGGCTACGCCCGACAGTTCGGGGCGGAGATCGTGAACTATGCTGATGACTTTTGTGTGCTCGGAAAGGCACCGGCAGCAGAGATGCTGGCGGCGGTCAACCGGATCATGGGAGTGCTGAAGCTGCCGGTCAACGCCCGCAAGACCCGATGTCTTCGATGCCCGCAGGAGCCGTTCGAGTTCCTCGGATACCGCATCGGCTGGACCTATCGCCGGACAGACGGCAGCCGCTATGTCGGCACCCGCCCGAGCAAGGCGAACGTCCAGGACATCTGCCTCCGGATCAGCGAGATGACGGATCGCAAGTCCGTCTGGATGGATGCCGAGGCGAAAGTGGCCGAACTCAACCGGATGATCTCCGGCTGGGCGAACCACTTCACTCTGGGGCAGGTCTCACCTGCCTACAGCACCATCGACCGTCACGCGACCCGGCGGCTGCGACGGTGGCTCTGTCACAAGCACAAGATGAAATCCGGGTGGTACGTGCGCTTCCCGAATGCCAGACTGTGGGACGACCTCGGCCTGATACACCTTGCGCCAAAGACAAAGACCTTTCCGTGGGCAAAGGCATGATCCCGACTGAGAGCCGGGTGCGGGAAAACCGCACGCCCGGTTCGACGAGCAGGGGCGTGGAAACGGACCGGGACAACGGACCCGGGGACCCGGTCGAGCCTGAATGCCGGCCTATGGGTAACCCCCCTCCGGACTCTCGAATACCGCGCCACCCCCTGACTCTACTTCTAGCCACTTCCTGTTGGCGCACAACTGTCGGACACCTCCTTCGCCGAAGGCGCACTTGCAACACCAGCATCGGGGAGGCTTGGCCAAGGCCGCCGGAACCCCCAAGTGGCGTCGGGAGGCAGCGCTCATCGGCAGTCATTCGCTGCGATGCGGGCCAGTGTCACGACGTCACCGCTGCTCTTCAGGTACGCTGCCCAACGATCCATCAGCAAACGGCGCCTTCGAAGCAACTGAGAACGGGCATAGGCCGCCTCAACAGCGCTGCCGACCGCATGGGCCAGGCTCAACTCCATCACCGCGTGCGGTGCATCGGTGCATTCGGCTGCCCAGTCGCGAAAACTCGACCGGAACCCGTGGACAGTGGCGCGATCAGCAACCCCCAGTCCTCGCAACACCTTGGTGAGCGTCATGTCGCTCATCGGTTGGCCATGGCGTAGAGGTGAAGGAAACAGCAGACCGCTTCCATCGTCGATAGCCCGGGCCTCCTCGACGATCTCCGGGGCGCGCGGCGACAACGGGACGCGATGTTCCATGTTTGCCTTCATGCGTGCCGCAGCAACACGCCACTCACGCGCCTCGGTGTCGATTTCGTCCCAAGTCGTGCCCCGCGCCTCTCCCGACCGTGCGGCTGTCAGAATCACGAACTCCAGGCACAGTCTTGATGCCAGCGAGGCTCGTGAGCTACGTACGGAAGTAATCAGCGCGCCGACCTCCTGGTACGGCAATGCTCGCAAATGGTTCTTGTTGCGAGGAATCGGCGGCAAGGCGCCATCGATAGCCTCCCCCGCGACATTCTGGGCAATGTATCCGTGGGCCATCGACCACTTGAACACGGAACGAATACGCTGGCGTACGCGCCGGGCTGTTTCCGACTTCGATCCCCAGATTGGCGTCAAGACCTGAAGCACGTCAGAACGTTCGATTCGATCCACTGGCATATTGCCGATCAATGGAAAGACATGTCGCTCAAGTGACTGCCACCATGTCGCAACGTGTTTCGCGTTACGCCATCGCGGAAGATTAACCTGATACACTTGTTTGGCGGCTTCACGGAACGTTGGCGTGGTGGGCTTGCGTTTTTCGGCAAGTGGATCGCCACCTCTCGCAATCAAAGCGCGATTTTGAGCGGCTGCTTCCCGCGCATCAGCTAGCCAACGTCAGGAAAACGTCCCAGTCCAAGGTCTCGTCGACGGCCTCGGATCGTGATGCGTTGGATCCAGGAGCGAGTGCCGGTACGTGTGATGTTCAGATAAGAGCCCGTTGCCGTCACCGTACATCCCTGGATTCGCAAGAGTTCGTATAAGTGCCGCGGTCAACTTCACCACTTTCGATCCCCACGTTGTTCCCCACAGGGATTGTGGGAACGTACCGGAAACCTTGGGACCGATCAAGAAGCCGAGTCGGCAGAAGACCCCAGAATTCCTGTTACTCTGGGCACATTCAGACACTCTCCAAAGAGGTAGGTGGTGGAGCCGAGGGGAATCGAACCCCTGACCTCTTGAATGCCATTCAAGCGCTCTCCCGTCTGAGCTACGGCCCCATCAAGGGAATCAATTTTCCTGCAACCTATGGACAGGCGGCCACGGACGCAAGACCGACATCCGTCAATCCTCGATCTCGGGATCTTCCTCGCCCTCGACATCGTCATCGGTCTCGATGGTCACATCCGCATCATCGTCTACGGCGGCGGAATCATCCTGTTCGGCGGCGGGCGGCGGATTGCCGCCTTCCATGGTGATGATAGTCCCGCATTGGGGGCAGTACGGAGGAGACCGGTTGAGGTCGTAGAACTTGGCCGTGCACGCCGTGCAGCTGTGCTTGGTGCCCCATTCGGCCTTGGGCATGGCGTCAATCCCCGATCGCAGTGGTCATTCAAGGCGGCAAGCCGGATATAGACTCAGCCCTGATCTGTCAAAGGGAAGGTTGCACCCGGTGTGGTCTGGATTGACGATGAGCCGGAACCCCCCGATACCGGGCGCCGGAGAAGACGTCATGAATCACCCGACAAGGGCAGTGATCGCCCGCCCCCTGACCCCGTTCACGGGCACCGCGCGCGTTCCCGGGGACAAGTCCATCTCGCACAGGACGCTCATTCTCGGGGCACTGACGGTCGGTGAAACCACTGTCGAGGGACTGCTTGAGGGCGAGGATGTTCTGGCGACAGCTTCGGCGATCAGGCTGCTGGGCGCCCATGTCGAACGCGACGCTTGCGGGGTGTGGCGCATCAACGGATGTGGCATCTCGGGACTGAAGGAAGCCGATGATGTTCTCGATCTGGGGAATGCCGGAACCGGCGTGCGGCTGCTGTGCGGGGTTGCGGCGGGACACCCCTTCACCACGTTCCTGTGCGGTGACAGGTCACTCTCGCGCCGGCCCATGAGTCGTGTCATCGAACCCCTGGAGGAGATGGGGGCCCGGTTTCTTTGCCGCAGCGGCGGCCGCCTTCCCCTCGCCGTGACAGGCGGCGATCCCCTGTTGCCTCTTCATCACGAGCTCCAGGTCCCCTCGGCGCAGGTCAAGTCGGCGGTTCTGTTGGCGGGCCTTCACGCACCGGGAACCACCACCGTGGTCGAGAAGGCGCCGCTTCGCGATCACACGGAGCGTCTCTTGCATGCCTTCGGGGCCTCCCTCGAGATCATGCCGGGGGTGAACGGCCAGCGATCGATCAGCATTGCCGGACATCCGGAGCTGGTTCCTGTCGACATCCATGTTCCGGGAGATCCTTCATCGGCTGCCTTCCTCATCGGCCTCGGCGCAGCGCTGCCCGGTGCGGCGCTCACCGTCAGGCATGTCGGCATCAATCCGACACGGACGGGATTCTTCGAGACCCTGAGGGACATGGGAGCGAATCTGGGCTTCATCAATCGCCGCGAGATGGCGGGCGAGCCCGTGGCCGATATCGCCGTCGAGGGTACGGTTCTCAAGGGGATCGAGGTGCCTCCGGAGCGGGCGCCCTCCATGATTGACGAATACCCTGTGCTGGCAGCCATTGCGGCAACAGCCGAAGGTCGCACGGTCATGCGGGGTCTCGCCGAACTCCGGGTCAAGGAAAGCGACCGCCTCGCCGCTGTCGCCGCCGGTCTCGCGGCCAATGGCGTCAGGGTCGACGAGGAGCGGGACGGACTGGTGGTGCATGGCGTGGCCGGCCGGCCTCCGGGAGGAGGTTGCGTTGCCGTCAACCTCGATCACCGGATCGCCATGGCTTTCCTGGTGATGGGACTGTTGTCGCACGACGGCGTGGCGATCGACGATACCGGCGCCATCGACACCAGTTTTCCGGGGTTCACCCGCCTCCTCGAAGGGCTTGGCGCGGAGTTCGGCGAATGGACGGGGTGATCGTGATTGCCGTCGACGGGCCGGTCGCTGCCGGCAAGGGAACTCTCGCCCGCCATATGGCAACACGGACAGGCTTGCGCCACCTCGACAGCGGCATGATCTACCGGGCCGTGGCCGCCCTTGTTCTCGAGGCCGGTGATGATGCCGGAAACGCGCAAGCGTGCAGGCAGAGGGCGGAACGTCTCGTTGCGGCGGACCTCGAGCGTCCGGGACTGCGCGATCAGGAGATCGGTTCCGTGTCCTCGCGCATCGCTGCCCACCGGGAGGTGCGTGCCGCTCTCGTGGAGTTCCAGCGCCGCTTTGGCGCGACGCCGCCGGGCGCGGTCATCGACGGACGCGACATCGGTACCGTTGTCTTCCCGGATGCCGATTTGAAGTTCTTCGTCACTGCCCATGTCCGGGCGCGAGCCGAGAGACGTCACCGGGAACTGGTCTCCAGGGGCGAGACGATCGACTTCCACAGCGTGTTGCATGAAATCTCCGAAAGGGACCGTCGCGACAGTGAACGGACCTGGGCGCCGTTGCGCCAGGCTGACGACGCCGTTGTCATCGACACGACCGCACTTGATGCCCGGGCGGTTGCAGAAAAGGCGCTCGACATTGTCCGCCAGCGCCTCGGTGCCGCAAGCGTTTTGAGTTGAAGATATTCCCGGCTGGCGCTATATGGGCGCCGCCACATACGGAACGACCGGCTGTGGCGGCCTCCGTCTCGCCCCCGGCGAAATCCCAAAGCGGAGGCACTGGAAGCACACCCATCAGCTTCCGGTTATCCAAGGAAACAAGCACCATGACGAACGACACGGGCGCGGCGCAGGATGCGCCTGCCTCCACCACGCCCCCAGGGGAAGAAAACTTTGCGGATCTCTTCAACGAGTTCCTTGAACGCGTCAACATTGTTGAAGGAGCGGTAACGAGCGGAACCGTCCTCGACATCCAGGGTGACCTGGTGTTGATCGATGTCGGACTCAAGGCCGAGGGAAGGGTGCCGCTTCGCGAGTTCAACACGGCCGGAGGCGAACCGTCCGTGGCCGTCGGCGACAGGGTCGAGGTCTTTGTCGAGCGGCTGGAGAACAACCAGGGCGAAACGGTCCTTTCCCGGGAAAAGGCCCAGCGCGAGGAAGTCTGGAACCAACTCGAGGCGGCCTTTGCAACCGGTGACCGCGTCAAGGGATACATCTACCAGCGGGTCAAGGGCGGCTTCACCATCAATCTCGGCGGCGCCTTCGCCTTTCTCCCCGGCAGCCAGATCGACATCCGTCCGGTTCGCGACGTGACACCGCTCATGGGCGAGGAGCACGAGTTCCGCATTCTCAAGATGGACCGCCGTCGCAGCAACATCGTGGTGTCCCGGCGTTCGGTTCTCGAGGATGAGCGTGCCGACCAGCGTGCCGAACTGATCGCCGGTCTCGCCGAAGGCCAGGTGCTCGATGGTGTGGTCAAGAACATCACCGACTACGGCGCATTCGTCGATCTCGGGGGACTTGACGGACTGCTTCACGTGACGGACATGTCATGGCGGCGCATCAATCACCCCACCGAGGCCGTTTCCATCGGTCAGACGGTGCGTGTCCAGGTGGTTCGCTTCAACCCGGAAAACCAGCGCATATCACTGGGCATGAAGCAGCTCGAGACGGATCCCTGGGAGGGCGTGGGCGCCAAGTACCCGGTCGGCACCCGGTTCACGGGGCGTATCACCAACATTACCGACTACGGCGCCTTCGTGGAACTCGAACCCGGTGTCGAGGGTCTCGTCCACGTCTCGGAAATGAGCTGGACCCGCAAGAACGTTCACCCTGGCAAGATCGCCTCGACCAGCCAGGAGGTCGAGGTCGAGATCCTTGATGTGGATGCCGGCAAGCGCCGCATCAGCCTTGGAATCAAGCAGACCCAGAGCAACCCGTGGGAGATCTTCCTGATCGAACACCCGGTCGGCAGCGAAGTCGAGGGCGAGGTGCGGAACATCACCGAGTTCGGACTCTTCATCAACATTGGTGGCGACCTCGACGGCATGGTCCACATGTCCGATCTCTCCTGGCAGCAGAACGCCGACGAGGAGATCGGGAAGTACCACAAGGGCGATCAGGTCAAAGCGAAAGTCCTCGACGTCGATGTCGAAAAGGAACGCATCAGTCTCGGGATCAAGCAGCTTGAACCTGACCCCTATGCCGATGCCATGGATGGCATTTCGAGGGGGTCCGTCGTCACCTGCACGGTGGCCAGGGTTGTTGACGGTGGTGTCGAGGTGCTGATCAACGGAATTGTTCCGGGCATGGTCCGCAAGACCGAACTGGCCCGCGACCGCAGCGATCAGCGGCCGGACCGCTTTGCTCCCGGAGACAGGCTGGATGCCAAGGTGACGAACATCGACAGGGCGTCCCGCCGCGTGTCGCTTTCCGTCAAGTCCCTGGAGATCGAGGAAGAAAAGAAGGCGATGGAGGCGTACGGTTCAACGGACAGCGGCGCCACCCTGGGTGATATCCTTGGTGCGGCCCTGTCGGCCCGCGATGCCGGCACCGAAGCCGAGGAGGACATCAAGGAGGATGACAAGGAGTCCTGATCCTGAGCGAAACCACCGCAGTGAACCGCCGGCCCATCGCTTCGAGGCTCCTTGACGGGCCTCCCCTGGTGATGGATGGAGCAACGGGCTCGGAACTCCAGCGCCGCGGCGTCTATCTCTCGCACGGGGTCAGCAGCTCCGGGGTGCTCGGTTCATGGTCGGCAACGGCCATGCGGGACGCGCCCGGCATCGTGCGTGCCGTGCACGAGGACTATCTGCGTATCGGATGCGACATCATCACCACGAACAGCTTCTGGACGAACACCGTCAAGCTGGGACTGGTGGGCCTCGGGGACCAGGCGGAAGGCTATACGCGCCTCGCCGGCGATATCGCGGTGGAAGCGCGGGACCGGCTGCAACCCGGCGCCTGGGTCGCCGGCGGCATGGCCCCTCCCCATGGCGGCATGCCCCAGGTTCCGGTTGACCGCGATGACCTGCCCCGGGAATTCGCCATGCAGGCACGCCATCTTGCCGCCGCCGGTGTGGACCTGATCCTTGTCGAGTATGTCGGCTGGATCGAGGACTGCGTCAATGCCGTGGATGCTGTCAGCAGCACCGGACTGCCGGTGATGCTGGGCCTGCGTCACGTGACCATGGACGGCACCATGCAGCATGGCGAGAGCTTTGCCGATCTCGTCGCGGAACTCGGCAACCGCGATGTCTGCGCGATCCTGCTCATGTGTTCGTTGCCCGAAGAGATCGATGCCTGTCTGCCCGGTTTGCTGGCGGCGTTCGACGGTCCTGTCGGAGCCTATCCCAATATCGGCTATGACTTTTCCGATGAGGACATCGCCGCGGGTGGCCACTTTCACAGCCTCGATACCACCAGTTGCTCCCCCGGACGCCTTGCCGCCCATGCGCAGGGCTGGCTTGACGCCGGTGCGCGCATCGTCGGCGGCTGCTGCGCCACCACGCCCGATCACGTCCAGGCTATACGCGATCTCGTTCCCCGGTGAGCCGCGGCGCCGGACTCGGGAGATCAGGTCGGCGCGAAGGGCTCGACGCCGTGACGCTCGAGGAGTTCCGCCATGGCCGGACGCGCCCGGATGCGCCTGACGATGGCCCCGACGTGTCTCTCGCGGGCGATCATGGCATGACAGTCCCAGTGCATGCAGGCCTGGACGAGAAGAAGGATGTCGGCCGTCGAGAAACGTTCCCCGACCAGCCATGTCTGGCCGGCCACGCTGGCATCGATCTGCCGCCACAGGTCATCGGCATTGCGCCGCGCTGCCTGGCGCACGCCGTCGATGCCGTCAGGCGCCGTCGTGTACCAGTCAGCGTGGTACTCGTTGGCCACCGTCGGGTGAACCACCGAGCCAAGCCAGACCATCCACTGGTACCACCACGCCCGCTCCCGGCTCCCCGGCAGCGGGTCCCGCTCGGCGTGGTCCCCGTTGCCCCCCGCCGGGTGACCCCCCGAGCCAAGCCAGCCCATCCACTGGTACCACCACGCCCGTTCCCGGCTCCCGGGCAGCGGGGCAAGTCCCGCCTCCTTGTGCCTGTCGGCAAGATGCATGGCGATGGCGGAGCCCTCGTAGACGACGAGGTCCCCGTCGACGAACGTCGGAACCAGGCCGTCAGGGCGGAGTTCGAGATACGCAGGATCCGTTGAGCGTCCATCGGGAAGCGTCACCGTCTCGAAGGGAACACCGATCTCGTCGAGCGTTCCTTCGGGGACCATGGACATCGTGAAGGGTTTTCCATAGAGGCGGTACATGTTCAGATTTCCTGTTCGTCCGGAGGACCCAGACATTGCCGATCATCGACGCCAATGGAACCGGAATCTACGTCGAATGTCACGGCGATCCCGACGGACCGCCCATTCTGCTCGTCAGGGGGCTTGGATCCCAGATCATTCACTGGCCCGATGAGATGATCGGCTGTTTCGTGGACCACGGCATGCGCGTCATTGCACCTGACAATCGTGACGCCGGACTGTCGCAGAAGTTCGATGACCTCGAGACGATCCCTGCCCACGAGGCCCTTCGCCGCGAGGCCGAGGGCGTTCCGGTCGAGGCGCCCTACACTATCGGGGACATTGTCGCCGATCATGTCGGTGTCCTCGATCATTTCGGCATTGCCCGTGCCCACATCTTCGGTGTTTCCATGGGCGGCATGATCGTGCAGACCATGGCCATTGCACGCCCCGAGCGGGTGATCACCATGACTTCGGTCATGTCGTCATCCGGCAATCCGGAGCTCCCTTCAAGCGCGCCCGAGGTGCAGCGCCTGCTGCTCGCTTCTCCCGAAGATCCCGATGACCGTGACTCGGTCATTGCCTTCACGCTCGCCTGCGACCGGGTCTGGGGGAGTCCGGGTTATCCCTTCGACGAGAGCGAAAGAGCGGATCTCGTCGGCCGGGCGTTCGACCGCTGCTACGCGCCCTCGGGGGTGCTGCGCCAGTATCTCGCCGTGCGCCATGACGGCTCGCGGGTCGAGCGCCTGCGGACGATTCGCGTCCCCGGTCTGGTCATCCACGGCACCGATGATACCCTGCTGTCGATTGAACACGGACGCGATACCGCGGCCAGCATTCCCGGTTGCGTCCTTATCGAGGTCGCCGGCATGGGTCATGATCTCGAAGGCGAACTCGGCCCGATGATCGCCGGGTTCACGGCGCATCACGCGCGGACAAGGGGGTGACGGGTCAGGTGGTGCCCAGGGGCGGAATCGAACCACCGACACCATGATTTTCAGTCATGTGCTCTACCAACTGAGCTACCTGGGCACCTTAGGGGGCGACTTCTTAGAGAATTCGCCGGGCGTTGTCCATCACGTTGACCCGTCTCCCTCAAGCGTTTCAGCGTCGTCGGCGTCAGCGGACAGGGGGTCTGCTGGCTCGCCTTCAATCACGAAAGGCGGCGCAGCGCCGACCCAGTGCGCCAGATCCTTCATGCTGCAGCGCCGGGAGCAGAACGGTGCATGGCGCGCGACCGTCGGCCTGGCGCACACGGGACATCGCAGGTCGGTCATGGCGACCTTGCCAGGCCGTGGCCGGCAAGCAGCCCCGCCGTCTCGTAGAGACCGAGCCCGACGACATTGCTGTAGGAGCCGTTCAGCCGTCGCACGAAAGCCGCTGCCTTTCCCTGAATGGCATAGGCTCCGGCCTTGCCCTGCCATTCACCACTGGCGAGATAGGAATCGATTTCGTCGGCCGACAGACGCTTGAAGGCGACGCGGGTGACGACAAGGCGCGAACGTGAGGCGCCGGGGACAAGGAGGCAGATTCCGCCGTAGACCATGTGACTGCGCCCGGAAAGCCGCTCAAGGCAGCGCCGTGCCTCGGCGACGTCCGCCGGCTTGGGCAGGATCCGCCGGCCGCAGGCCACCACCGTATCCGCGGCGAGGATCGCGGCGCCAGGGCGGGAACGGGCGACCCAGAGAGCCTTCTCCCGGGAAAGGCGGGCCGCCAGTTGCCGCGGCAGTTCTCCCTTGCGCGGTGTTTCCGGGATATCGGCCGGGACAGTCTCGCAAGGAGCCACGCCGATCTGTGCCAGGAGTTCCAGGCGGCGCGGCGATGCCGAGGCCAGAATGAAGTGCATGTCACGTCCTCAGATGGCGGACAGCGAGGTCGAGGGAAATCGCTCGCCGATACGCTGCCGTATGTGGTCCCGAACACCCCGGAAGGCATCGAGGATCATGTCCCTGTTGCCCTCGACGGCAACGGGATCGAACGTCATCCAGTACTCCACGTCGAGTGCGGCGTAGCGAGTGAGTTCGACGGCACGGTGCTGCGCCTCGGGTGACATGGTGATCACCAGGTCGAAACTCTCGGCGCCGTCATCGATGTCATCGAAGGTCTTGGGCCGATGACCGGACATGTCGATGCCGATTTCCGCCATGACCTCGATCATGAAGGGATTGGCGTCCCCGGTCGGGCGCACGCCAACCGAATCGATGAAGATGCTGTGACCATAGAGGCTCTTCATGAGTCCTTCGGCCATGGGAGACCGAACGGCATTGTAGTTGCATGCGAAGAGCACGGCACCCGGGGTATCGGCCATGCCGTCAGCTCCGGATATGAAGGACGCAGAGCAGGGTAAAGAGCCGTCTCGATGTCTCGATGTCGATCTTCACGCGTTTGTCGAGAGTCTCGCGCATCAGCGCCGCACCCTCGTCGTGGAGACTGCGGCGCCCCATGTCGAGCGCCTCGATACGCGATGGAGGCGCATTCTTGATCGCCTCGAAGTAGCTTTCGCACACCGTGAAATAGTCCTTCACAATCCGGCGAAAGGACTTGATCGGCATGGTGACTTCTCCAAGAGGCCGGTCCTTCTCGTCACCAATTGCGAATACCAGGCTGCGGCCGTCCCTGACCGCAAGGCACACGCGATAGGGCCCCGGCGGCAGGCCCTCCGGTTCAAAGTGATTGGATTCCAGGAGATCGTAGATGGCCACGGCCATCTCGTGCTCGACCTCGGCGCTGCGTCGCACCACCAGCCGGTCATCGAGCCGGATATCGCTGATCCGGAAACGGATGTCCACATCCTCTGCCGTCATGGCTGGAGCAGGGCAAAGGCCATCGGCGCCATCCGGGTCCCTGGCATGTCGCGGTCATGCACCATCATGGCTCACACTACCGGCAGTTCCGCCGCCGGTTCAATCGGTCCACCCGGCTTGCAAGTTCCGGATTGCCGCGCGATTGTGATGCCATGCAGGCAGTGGCGGACAACCTTGTCCCATGTGGTGGGTGACACTCATCCGCCGCTTCGTCATTTGACCTTCCGGCCCTGCTGCACGAGACGGCACGGCGATGTGCCTCACGCGACACGGTGGCCGTGCCTCATGATGGTCGACACCATCGTCACCGGCCCGGCACGCGTGTGTGCATCAGGGACCTTTCGGCAAGAAGGGTGCACCATGGCGTCGGCACCGACCTTGCGGGTAACCTGTAGACCTTGAGGACAGGCCAATCCATCATGTCCCGAACATGAGAGTTGCGACCTGATGAAACGAGTGCAGCCCATCACGTGTCCAACCTCAGCCGGAGGACCACGCAGCATGGCCGGTCGAAAACCTTCTGCCATGAACCAGTACCTTTTTCACGACCTTGCAGCAGCCCACCGGACGCTCCACGCACGACTCAATGACAGGTTGAAATGCCTCGGATTGCAGGTGGAATCCTGGCGGGTCCTGGAAACGCTGAGTTCACACGACGGATTCACGATGGGGGATCTTGCAGACATCGTGCTGATGAATCCGCCGACATTGACCAAGCTCGTCGATCGCATGGTGTCGAACGGCCTGGTGCAGCGAACTCTCTCGGCAGAGGACCACAGACGTGTCCACCTGGTCCTGACCGACGCGGGTACGGACCTCGTGGCCAAAGTCCGGCGCCATGCCGAGGAGCAGGACCGGGACATTGTCGAACGCCTGGGCGAGGAAAGTGCGCAGGTTCTGCGCGAAGCCCTTCGCTCCCTGGCCTGATCATGACATCGTTTCCGCCCCGACGGGATTCGATGGCAGGTCGGGGCCTGTCGTCCGGAAACATGACGATGCCCCGGCGTGCCGGTCCGGAGTGGTTGTGGGAAACCTCTCCCCTCTACAGGTCGTCGCCGGCTTTCCGGGTCGGACTTCTGGTGCCGCGATGCGGAGCGGCCGGACTGTGGGGTCCGTCATCGATCGCCAGTGCCGAGGTCGCCGTCAGCGAACTCAACAGGAAAGATGGAATCGGCAGGCAGGAAGTCGAACTTGTCGTCATCGACTCGGCTGAAGAAGCCCCGACCCCTGCCGAACACATCGTTGACGTGATGATTGCGAATCACGCACTCGATGCCATCGTCGGCATGCACATCAGCTCCGTGCGCCAACGGCTGACGGGTGTCGTCAAAGGGCAGATTCCCTATGTCTATACGCCTCTCTACGAAGGCGGCGAGAACGGGGTGGGCGTGTTCGCGATCGGCGATACGCCTCCCCAGCAACTTGGACCGGCCATCACCTGGCTTCACGAAAGCAGACGGCTTGAGAGCTGGGCGCTGATCGGCAACGACTATGTATGGCCCCGGGCGTCCCATCGCTATGCCAAGGCACGGCTGGCAGCCATTGGAGCGAAACTGGCCTGTGAGCACTACATTCCCTTTGCCTCGAGCAATCTCGCACGGGTCGTCGAGATGGTCGCGGGATCGGGCGCGGACGCCGTGCTGGTATCGCTGGTGGGTCAGGATGCCGTGGACTTCAACAGGATCTTCGGTGCCATGGAACTCGACCGGAAAATGATCCGGCTTTCCTGTGCGATCGAGGAGAACGGGCTTCTGGCCAGCGGGGCCAGCAACCTCAAGCGCCTCTATTGTTCATCGTCCTATTTCGGCTCTCTGGGTAACGAGAACAACGCCCGGTTCCGCGAACGCTATCATGGTTTCCACGGCCACCGCGCCCCGATGCTGAACGCACTCGGACAATCGACCTACGAAGGCCTGCACTTTCTGGCCTGTCTCCTGGAGGGGGGAGACGAACGGTGGCGGCGTCCCGGAGGGCAGGCGGGAAGACCCCTGGCCTATCGCAGTGCCAGGCACGGCTGCTATGTGTCCAATCGGCACAACCCGGTACCGACCTTTCTCGCCCGCGCCGACGGACTGGTGTTCGATGTGATCGGCAGAATCGCCCAATAATTTTATTTGATTTGGAAAATAATAGTCCGGTAAGCTGACCATCGTCTGATCGACTGCAAGGGATGCTCCTTGCAGCAGGGAGAGGATGGGTTGGTCTGGTTCCTGTCACTTGTCGCCCTCACGACTGCCGCGCTCGCGGTCATCTGGTTCCTTCACCGATATTACGCCAAGGCCAATCGCGATACCGCGTTCGTGCGCACCGGACTCGGCGGGCAAAAGGTCATCATCGACGGCGGATGCCTTGCGCTTCCCATCGTCCACCAGATCCAGAAGGTCTCGATGAGTGCCCTGTCGCTCTCGCTGTCATGTCGCGGGGAGCAGGCCCTGCTGACGGGAGATTTCCTGCGGGCCGACGTCGAGGTGCAGTTCGAGATGCGCGTCATGCCAACCCCCGAGGGCGTGGCCACCGCAGCACAATCGCTCGGACGTGCCATCACCCGCGGTGGACAAGCTGTCGAGGCCCTTGTCGCAGGCCAACTCGTCAACGCCATGCAGGATGCAGCGGCCTCCCGTACCCTCGCCGAATTGCACGCGGACCGGAACGGTTACACCCGCGAGGTCGGCGAAGCGGTCCGCCAGCATGTCGAGCAACTCGGACTCACTTTGATCTCCGTTGCTTTCCTGCGCATCGATCAGGGCAGTTTCGTCAGTGCCGACGACAACAACACCTTCAACGCTGAAGGCCTGCGCAGGCTCGCGAATCTCGTTGCCGAGAATCGCAAGGAGAGGGTCCGCATAGAGACTGCGGCCGAGATTGCAGTCCAGCAAAGCAGGCTTGAATGCACCCAGAAACGCCTCGCCGTCGAACGCGAGGAGAAGGAAGCGGCGATCGCCCAACGCGAACACCTTGCCCGCCTCGAAGCGGAGGCGGAGGCCGTTTCGGCGATGGCAAGGGCGGAATCGTCCCGCAAGGCCGAATCTGCGGGCCTGGAGAAGGACCGCGACATAGCCGCTGCGAGAATCGGCAATGACCAGGACCTTCGCACACGGGAAATGGCGGCCATCCTCGCCCTTGAGGAGACCAAGATCGAGCATGCGATGCAGCTCGCCGCCCGCCGCGCCGAAGAGGCGGATGTGCGAGCCAGCGAAGAGCAATCCCGGTCCAGGGTCGTTCTCGCGAGTGAAACGGTTCAGACCGACCGGGAAGTGGCGGTCGCCGAGCGGGACAAGCGGCTTGCGACGATCAGGGCCGAGAAGGAGGCAACGGTCGAGCAGGCGCTGACCCATGCCCGGATGCAAAGCCTCCTCGCCAAGGCCAGGGCGGAGGCGAGTGCCATCGAAGTTGCGGCCCTGGCAGAAAAGACACGCCTCATGGCGAAAGCCGAAGGGCGTGCGGCGCTTGTCGCCGCCGACAACACAATGAGCGATGCGGTGATCGCCAAGCGGATCGAGGAACACCGCCTCGATCGCCTGCCGGACATCATGAAGCAGATGATGAAACCCGTCGAGAAGATCGATTCGATTCGAATCCACCAGCTGTCCGGTGCCGGAACTCCGCAGACACCGTCAGCAGGTGGCGGTGGAATCGACAGCGCTTTCGGTGCCGCAATGGACCAGATTCTGTCCATGGCCGTCCGCCTGCCGGCAATGAAACAGATGGGTGAGGACATCGGTCTCGATCTTGATGCCAACCTGGCGGGGCGCACCGCCGACTACGCCGGTCGCCTGCGCCAGCGCACCGGAGACGAGGACACGCAACCTGCCACCTCAAGAAGGAGAAAGTCATGATCATGAACAGACGCCACTTCATCGCCGCGGCAGGAGCTGCCGCAACCCTGTTTCCGATCGCGGGCCGGGCGTCGGACACGATCCGGCTTGGCTCGGTCCTCGACACGTCCGGGATATTCGATGCCTACGGCAAACCCATGGACATGGCCCTGGGCCTCGCGGTGAACGAGATCAATGCCGCGGGCGGGCTCAATGGCAAGGAAGTGGAGGTCGTCAGCTACGACACCCAGTCGGACATGGCGCTTTACTCCCAATATGCTCAGCAACTGGTTCGCAATGACGACGTCGACGTCGTCCATGGCGGCATCCTCTCGGCATCACGTGAGGCGATTCGGCAGACCCTGCGCAAGGCCGGCATCCTCTACTTCTACAACGTGCTCTACGAGGGCGGTGTCTGCGATCGCAACATCTTCATCAACGGCGTGACTCCTGCCCAGCAGGTTGAAGCACTGGTGCCGTTCGCGATGGGACGCTCCGGAAAGAAAGTTCATGTGCTTGCCGCAGACTACAACTACGGGCAGATCACCGCGAAGTGGATCCAGAAGTACGTTGCCGACAATGGTGGCGAAACCGTCGCCGTGGACTTCTTCCCTCTGGAGGTTTCCGAATTCGGTTCGACGATCGCCAGGATCCAGTCGATCGATCCCGATCTCGTCATCGCCCCCCTGGTTGGCGGTGCTCACCTTTCGTTCTTCCGGCAATGGGCTGCGGCCGGGATGAACGAGCGCATCCCCCTGGCGTCGACATCACTGGGTGTGGGCAATGAGCACAGGGTGCTGACGGCGGACGAGGGCAACGGAATCATGGTAGCGTACCATTACTCCCAGGAACTCGATACGCCTGCCAACAACGACTTCAAGGCACGTTGGGCGCAAGCCTATGGCGACACCTCGGCGATCCACGAGATTGCGGTCTCGAACTACCAGGGTGTCCTGACCTGGGCGGCGGCCGTTCGCAGGGCCGGCAGCACCAACCGTGACGACGTGATCGCCGCCCTGGAGGAGGGCCTTTCTATCGAAGGTCCCGGGGGGACCGTCACGATCGATCCGCAAACCCACCACGCGAAGCTCGATGTCCATCTCATGATTCTCGAAAATCAGGGCATGACGGTCATCGAAACGTTGCCGCAAAGGCCGCCCGTCGACACCCAGGCAGTCTGCGACCTCGGAGCCAATCCTGACGACAACACGCAGTACGAAATCCGGATCTGAAACGGGGTCGGTCCCGACACCGTTGGACATCGTCCGGCTGGAGGTGCTGTGGACCTGATCGCGGTCATGGCTGTCGAGTTTCTCTACGCGGTGGCGTCGCTGGTGCTGATCAGCGCCGGCCTCGCCGTCGTATTCGGCATGATGCGGGTCATCAACCTCGCGCACGGCGAATTCATGATTCTCGGCGGCTACGTCACCATCACCGCCGTCAATCTTGGCGTCAATGTCTTCATTGCCATGGTGATTATCGCACCTCTCGCCGTGGCTCTGATCGGGGTCGTTGTCGAGCGACTCGTCATTCGCCACCTCTACGGCCGCCTCGTCGACACCATGCTTGCCACCTGGGGGCTGAGCCTCTTCTTCATCGGGCTGGTGACCGTGATCTTCGGCAACACGACGACCGGAATCTCGACACCGATACCGGGATTTGCGATCGGTGACTACCGGATCAACGGTTACAGTTTCTTCATTATCCTGGTCGCAGTCCTGTTGCTTGCCGCCATGGCCGTCATCCTGAGGACCACCCGCTTCGGTCTGATCGCCCGTGGCACGATGGCCCGCCCCGACATCGCTGCCGCGCTCGGCCACGAGACCGAGCGAATCTACATGGCAACGTTCGCAGTGGGTTCGGCGCTGTCCGGACTGGCCGGGGCGGTGCTGGCGCCCCTGGTTGGCCTTGTTCCCGGTTCCGGTGCGGCCTATATCGCCAAGGCCTTCATCACGGTCATCGCCGGTGGACCCCAGCTGTTGGCCGGCCTGATGAGCAGCGCCACGTTCTTCGGTGTCGTCAACCAGCTGTTCACCTTCACGATCTCGCCGGTCATCGGCGAAGTCGCCCTGCTTGTGGCCGCGGTGATCCTGTTGCGGATGCTTCCCCGGGGAATCACCGGACGCTTCTTCAGAGAACGATCGTCGTGAGGGGAACTGTCGGACGGGAGGTCGCCATGATGGCGGCGGCTGCGGTCCCGATTGCACTCCTCCTGCCCTACGTCATCGACACCTACACGCTCACCGTGCTCGCGATCTATGCGATGCTCGCTTTGAGCTTGGGACTGGTCTGGGGTTACGGGGGGATCCTGTGTTTCGGCCAGGCGGCATTCTTTGGGCTGGGCGCCTACGGCTATGCGGTCGGCGCCATCAACATCGGCGAGAGCACGATCGCCATGGTCGTTGCGGTCGCGGCATCGGCCGCCTTTGCGGCCATCCTCGGCGCCATGATGTTCTACGGCCGCCTTGGCGACGTCTATCTTGCCATCATCACCCTGGTCGTGACCCTGATTCTCTACCGCTTCATGTCGTCCACCGCCGGTGATGCCTATGTCATCGGCAAGGCACGCCTCGGCGGCTTCAACGGCATCCCCGGGTTTCCGACACTGCATGTCCCGGGCGATCCGTCCGCCTACATCTGGGGCGATGCGCTCTACTACCTCTGCGCTGCGATTCTGGTCCTCGTCCTGATTCTTGTGAAGCTCCTGCTGAGCTCGGGCTTCGGCCGGATTGCCGTCGGCATTCGTGAAAATGAAACCCGCATGTCGCTGCTTGGCTATGACGTCCGGGCGCGCAAGACGCTCCTGTTCACGATCGGCGCGGCGGTCGCTGCACTGGCCGGAGCGCTCTTTGCGAACTGGGGGGAAATCGTGACTCCCAGACTCTTCGGGCTCACCCAGTCGGCAGAAATCATCATCTGGTGCATCGTTGGCGGGTTCGGTACGCGCCTTGGACCGGTTCTGGGCGCAGCGTCCATGGGTTACCTCAAGTTCCTGCTCGGCCAGCAATCCCTCATCGACAACACGCTGGTGATGGGCCTCATCCTGATCCTTGTTGTCCTCTTCCTCCCCCGGGGCCTCGTCCCGGCGTTGGCAGGTCTGTGGGATGCTGCATGGCAGCGCGTGCCTGCCAGGCGAGTGCAGCGGCGGAGGCGCGACCTTGTCTGACATCGTTCTCGAGACTTCGGGGCTGTCCAGGCACTTTGGCGGTGTTGCGGCCCTGGACAACGTGGATTTCTCGCTTCGCGCACGCGAACTGCGCTGTCTGATCGGACCCAACGGTGCGGGAAAGAGCACGTTCTTCAACTGCCTCACGGGTCTGCTCAGGCCAAGTGACGGACACATCTTCATGCGCGGCGAGGAAACGACCGGCTGGCCGGTGCACCGCATCGCGTCGCTTGGCGTCGGTATCAAGACCCAGGTCCCCAGTGTCATGGACGGGCTGACCGTTCGCGAGAACATCTGGCTCTCAGCCAGCCGGCACCATCGCCAGACCGATCATGCGGAACGCCGGACAGATGAGATCATCGCCCGCCTCTCTCTCGGTCCCATCTCACACAACCTGCTTGGGCGCCTCGCTCACGGTGAACGCCAGCAGGTGGAGTTCGGCCTGGTGATGACCGGCGATCCGTGGCTCGTCCTGCTGGACGAACCGGCTGCCGGCATGTCTCCCGAGGATATGGTGCGGATCAGCGAGATCCTTCGCGAGCTCAATGACACCGCCGCGATGATCATCGTGGAACACGACATGCAGTTCATCCGTTCGATTGCGTCGCGGATCACGGTCTTTCACCAGGGCCGTGTTCTCGTGGAGGATGACGTGGAGCGCGTGATGTCCAATCCGACGGTGCGCGATGTCTATCTCGGCCGGACGGCGTGAGGGAGCGGATGCGATGCCGCGCTGTCTAGAGGTCGACGGACTTTCCGGTGGTTATGGACGCATCACGGTTCTCCATGGGATCTCGTTCGGAATCAACGAAGCCGAGATTGTCGGTGTCCTGGGTCACAACGGCATGGGGAAATCGACTCTTCTCAAGGTGCTCATCGGCGCCCTGCCGGCAACGGGGGGGACTGTCCGGTTCTTCGATTCCGACATCACGCGTCTGAACACAAGCGATCGGGTGAAAACCGGTATCGGCTACGTGCCTCAGGGCCGCGGCATCGTTCCGGGCCTCTCGGTGCGCGACAACCTGCGTTTCGGCTGGCAGGACCACAGCTCAGATGACGAGGCCTCCACATTGCGCTCCGTTCTCGGCACGTTTCCCCGCATTGCGGATCTGCTCGAGAGGGACGGCGAGACGCTTTCGGGCGGTGAACAACAGCAACTGGCCATTGCCCGTTGTCTCATGGGTCAACCCGAACTCCTGCTTCTCGATGAGCCGACCGAGGGTATCCAGCCTTCGACAATCGACGAGTTGGCGGACGTCCTCAGTGCGCTCCGCACGGAACAGAATCTCTCGATCCTTCTGGTCGAGCAGAATGTCGACTTCATCGCACGCCTTGCCGATCGCGCAGTGGTTCTCGAACGGGGCCGGATCGAAGGCGAACTCGCGCCCCGCGACCTCGCCAACCATTCCAGGATCAACCAACACCTCGGTCTGGCTGCCGGATGCCCAACCGGGACACCGTCCCGGCCCCCGGCGAACAGGAGTCCTGCGCAGGGACCCTCCCCGGAAATCGCTGCGTTCCACCCACCACCGGAAGATGTCATGACCATCAAGCGGCCCGTACTCTCACAGATGCGGAGCATGGCGGACCGGTTCCGCATGCGCCTGGACGATGACGAACTTCTGGCCTTCCGCGACGTCATGGAACCCTATTTCAAGGCCTACGGCAGACTCGATGCGATGGCCGACAATCTCCCCGAGGTTCTCTATCCACGCGCTCCCGGGCACCGGCCCGCGCAGGCGGAAAACCCCCTCAACGCCTGGTACTACAGGACGGACGTCCGTGGAGCCGTTCACGGCCCGTTGCGCGACAGGCGAATTGTGCTCAAGGACAATGTCTGCCTGGCGGGGGTGCCCATGATGAACGGGTCATCGATCATGGAAGGTTACACGCCGGAAATCGATGCAACGGTGGTCACCCGCATTCTCGATGCCGGCGGAATCATCATCGGCAAGGCTCACTGCGAGAATTTCTGTCTCTCCGGGGGCTCGCACACCGGCGCCCAGGGGCCCGTCCACAACCCCTGGAAACACGGGTACATGGCGGGTGGTTCATCGAGCGGATCCGCGGCGCTGGTCGCGGCCGGCGAAGCCGACATGGCAATCGCCTGCGACCAGGGAGGATCGATTCGCATTCCTTCATCCATGTGTGGCGTCTATGGCATGAAGCCGACCCACGGTCTCGTCCCTTATACCGGGATCATGCCGATCGAAAGGACCGTCGATCATGTCGGGCCGGTGACGGGCAACGTCGCTGACAACGCTCTTTTTCTCGAGGTCCTGGCCGGGCCCGACGGCCTTGATTCCCGCCAGTGCGGGGTCGGCGGAGAGACCTATACGGAGGCACTGGGCAAGGGTTGCACCGGTCTTTCGATCGGCATTCTCGGCGAGGGGTTCGAGCGTCCGGAAAGCGAGCCTGACGTCGACCGGAAAGTTCGTGATGCAGCCGAACGGTTCGGTTCGCTCGGCGCGAACATCCGGGAAATCTCGATCGAGGAGCACCTCGTGGCGCCTGACCTGTGGACCGCCATTGTTGTCGAGGGGCTCCAGGACATGATGATGCATGGCAACGCATTCGGGACCAATTGCCGCGGACTCTTCCTTCCGTCAATGATCGACCGGGTCGCTGCCTGGCGCCACCGTGCCGACGAATTGTCCGATTCCCTCAAGGTCTGCATGTTTCTCGGAGAGTACTTCCAGGAGGTCTACCGCGGTCGCTTCTACGGCAAGGCGCAGAACCTGATGAGACGCGTCACGGAATGCTATCTGACTGCATTGGAGGACGTTGATCTCCTGCTCCTGCCCACAGTGCCAATGACGGCGCAACCCATTCCCCCCGCCGACTGTCCGCTCGAACTGACTGTCCGGCGGGCGTTCGAGATGGTGGGCAACACCTGTCCGTTCAACGGAGGGCTTCCCGCGATGTCGGTTCCCTGCGGCCTCGTTGACGGCCTTCCCGTCGGGATGATGCTGGTTGCGGCTCCCCATCGCGAGGCAACGATCTACCGGGCGGCGCATGCGTTCGAGCAACATGCCGACTGGAGACTCCTCTAGCGACGGAGAAGGACGTGTCCATCCTGAACGAAAGCCAGGCATCCGCACTTGCCAGTTTCCCCGTGCGTCACGATGATGGAACGATGACCGTGCCGAGAGATGGCCTGTCGATCGTGGCGGGAGAGCGCCGTCCGCCACTGCGCCGCGCCACCATTCCGGACATGTTGGCCGATGTCGTCATGCGTCACGGCTCCCGCGATGCCGTTGTGCTGGCACGCGAACGCCGGCATCTGACCTACAGCGAGTTTGCCCGTCGGATCGACAGGTTGGCCGCCGGCCTGCTTGATCTTGGTCTTGGAAAGGGTGACCGCGTCGGCATCTGGTCGCCCAACAGGCTCGAGTGGGTGCTCACCCAGTTCGCCACGGCACGAATTGGCGCCATCCTCGTCAACATCAATCCCGCCTACCGCCTCTCGGAACTCGAGTACGCGCTCAACAACGTTGCATGCAAGGCTCTGATCACGGCCGGGAGTTTCAAGTCATCCAATTACCTTGCGATGACGAGGACCCTTGCTCCGGAGCTCGTCCACTGCGAACCGGGGAGTCTGGTGTCGGCGAAACTGCCGCACCTGAAGGTTGTCATCGCGATGAGCGAGGATCCCGGCCCGGGAATCCTGCGTTTTGCCGACATACCCGATCGGGCGGAACCTTCCGGAATGCTACGCCTCGACAGGCTGACGCGGTCGCTGGAGCCTTCCGATCCCATCAACATCCAGTTCACCTCCGGGACCACGGGATCCCCGAAAGGCGCCACGCTCACCCACGACAACATCATCAACAACGCACGCTTCGTCACGGACCGGATCAGGTTCTCCGAACACGACCGGCTCTGCATTCCGGTACCGCTCTATCACTGCTTCGGCATGGTGATGGGCGTACTCGGCTGTGTCGTCCAGGGAGCTGCCATGGTGTTTCCCGGAGAGGGGTTCGACGCCGTCGAAACGCTCGAGGCCGTGTCGCGCGAGCGCTGCACGGCCCTCTATGGCGTTCCCACGATGTTCATCGCCATGCTCGATGAACTGGCACGCGGCTCCTACGACCTTTCCTCCATGCGTACCGGGATCATGGCAGGTGCTTCCTGTCCCATCGAGGTCATGCGTCGTGTGATCGACGAGATGAACATGCCCGACATCACGATCTGCTACGGCATGACCGAAACCTCACCGGTGTCATTCCAGAGCCATGTCTTCGATCCTCTGGAAAAGCGTGTCGCCACCGTCGGCCGCATTCACCCTCACGTCGAGGCGAAAGTTGTCGATGAGGCCGGCGAGACCGTTGCCGTGGGGCAAAGAGGGGAACTTCTGACCCGCGGCTATTCGGTGATGAAAGGCTACTGGAATGACGAAGCCAGGACGCGTGAAGCCATTGTCGACGGCTGGATGCACACCGGAGATCTTGCCACCCTCGATGACGAGGGGTTCTGCGCCATCGTCGGGCGGGTCAAGGACATGATCATACGCGGCGGCGAGAACATCTATCCCCGCGAGATCGAGGAGTTCCTCCACCGCCATCCGTCCATCAGCCAGGCCCAGGTGTTCGGAATTCCCGACACCCGCTACGGCGAACAGGTCTGCGCGTGGGTGATTCCCGAACGGGATGCGGATCTTCGGGGCGAGGACGTGATCGAGTTCTGCACCGGCCAGATCGCGCATTTCAAGGTGCCGCGCCACGTTCGCGTCGTCGAGACCCTGCCGATGACCGTCACCGGCAAGCCACAGAAGTTCGTCATGCGTGACTGGATGATCGAGCACGGTTATGTGGATGAGCACTGAGGACGGTCACGGAGCTATGGGACGTCCATGTACGAACCCGGACTGAATTTCGGCCTGTCCGATGACATCGCGAGCCTCCGGGAAGCCGTCGGACGCTTTGCCCGCGAGCGCGTCGCGCCCGATGCCGCGGTCTTTGACAGCGACGGGGGATTTCCCCGCACCCTCTGGCGTGAGATGGGCGAACTCGGGCTGCTCGGAATCACCGTGGAGGAAGATTGGGGCGGTGCCGCCATGGGATACCTCGCCCACGTCGTGGCCCTCGAGGAACTCTCCCGGGCCTCGGCGTCCGTCGCGCTTTCCTACGGCGCCCACTCCAATCTCTGTGTCAACCAGATCCGGCGGCACGGCACACCGGAACAAAAAGAGCGCTTCCTGCCGGGCCTCGTCTCCGGAGAAAGCGTCGGTGCCCTTGCGATGAGCGAGACCGGGGCCGGGTCCGATGTCGTCTCGATGCGCCTCGCCGCCTGCAGGCGCAATGACGGATACGTTCTCAACGGCACCAAGATGTGGATCACCAACGGCCCCGATGCCGACTGTCTCGTCGTCTATGCAAAGACCGATTCACAAGCCGGCTCGCGTGGCATCACCGCCTTCATCGTCGAACGGGGCTTAAGAGGCTTCTCGAGCGGGCCTCCGCTCGAGAAGCTCGGCATGCGGGGATCGAGAACCTCGGAGCTCGTCTTCGATGATTGCAAGGTACCCTTCGACAACGTTCTCGGAGAGGAAAATGGAGGTGTTGCGGTCCTCATGTCGGGACTCGACTACGAACGGATCGTGCTGGCCGGAGGCCCTTTGGGAATCATGGCCGCATGCCTCGACACCGTGGTCCCCTACGTTCACCAGAGACGGCAGTTCGACAGGCCGATCGGCACGTTCCAACTCGTCCAGGCGAAGCTCGCCGACATGCTGACGACCCTGAGCGCCTGCAGAGCCTACGTCTATGCCGTTGCGGCAGCAGCGGACCGTGGAGAAACGAGCCGCGAAGATGCCGCCGGCTGCATTCTCTATGCCTCGGAAAGGGCGACGGCGATGGCCCTTGATGCCATCCAGCTTCTCGGCGGCAATGGCTACATCGAGGAGTTTCCGGCGGCGCGGCTGCTGCGCGACGCCAAGCTTTACGAGATCGGCGCTGGAACGTCGGAGATCCGGCGCATGCTGATCGGTCGAGAACTCTTCGCCCGGACCGCGCCGTGAGTGTTCTCGGGTCTGCCGTTGATATCACCGGCGCGGACTATCGCCGTAACCGGGAGCGCATGCTGGGTCTGATCGACGCGACGGAACGTCACGCTGTGACCATCATGGAGGGAGGGCCGGCGCACGCGCGGCGGCGCCATCTGGAGCGCGGCAAGCTGCTGCCCAGGGAGCGGGTCCGGCGCCTCCTCGATCCAGGATCACCATTTCTCGAGATCGGTCTCTTTGCCGCCCACGGCCTCTACGAGTCGCAAGTTCCATCGGCAGGCATCATTGCCGGCATCGGCCTCGTCGAGGGCACGCGGTGCATGGTCATCTGCAACGACGCCACGGTGAAGGGCGGCACCTACTACCCGCTCACCGTCAAGAAGCACTTGAGGGCCCAGGAGATTGCCAGCGAGAACCGCCTGCCCTGCCTCTACCTGGTGGACTCCGGTGGCGCCAACCTGCCGAACCAGGACGAGGTTTTCCCCGACCGCGACCACTTCGGGCGCATCTTCTACAACCAGGCAAACATGTCGGCCGCCGGCATCCCGCAGATTGCCGTGGTCATGGGGTCATGCACGGCCGGTGGCGCCTATGTGCCGGCGATGTCCGACGAGAGCATCATCGTCGCCGGCCAGGGCACGGTCTTTCTCGGAGGGCCGCCCCTGGTCAAGGCGGCAACCGGGGAGACTGTTTCCGCCGAGGATCTCGGTGGGGCCGACCTGCATACCCGCCACTCCGGTGTGGTGGATCACCAGGCGGGCGATGACATGGAGGCTCTCGAGAAGGCGCGCGCCATTGTTGCCACTCTCAACCAGCCGACGTGCGACGGTCCCGTCAGGCGCCGTCCCGAAGCGCCGCTCTACGACCCGGAGGAAGTTCCCGGTCTCATCCCCGGGGATCTGCGCCAGCCACTCGATATCCGTGCCGTCATTGCCCGCATCGTCGACGGCTCGCGATTCGACGAGTTCAAGGCCCTCTACGGCACCACCCTGGTGTGCGGGTTTGCCCACATCGAGGGTATTCCCGTCGGCATCCTCGCCAACAACGGGATCCTGTTCAGCGAATCGTCCCTCAAGGGGGCTCATTTCATCGAACTGTGCGCCGGACGGAAGGTTCCCATCGTTTTCCTGCAGAACATCACCGGCTTCATGGTGGGCAGGAAATACGAGGCCCGGGGAATTGCCAAGGACGGGGCCAAGCTCGTCACGGCCGTCGCCACCGCCGCGGTCCCGCGCATCACCATGATCATCGGCGGTTCCTTCGGCGCCGGGAACTACGGCATGTGCGGGCGCGCCTTCTCGCCGCGGTTCCTGTGGATGTGGCCCAACGCACGGATATCCGTGATGGGAGGTGAACAGGCTGCCAGCGTTCTTGGCACCGTGCGCCGGGATTCCATGGCGCGACGCGGCGAGGACTGGCCGGCGGAGGAGGAGGAAGCCTACAGAAAGACGATCGCCGATCGCTTCGAAACGGAGGGCCATCCGCTTTACGCCAGCGCCCGCCTGTGGGACGACGGCATCATCGATCCCAGGAAGAGCCGCGAGGTTCTTGCCCTGTCGCTTTCAGCGGCACTCAACGCGCCGATCGGCGAGACCCGCTTCGGCCTCTTCCGCATGTAGGGACCGTACGGTGTTCACCAGGCTCCTCGTGGCCAACCGCGGCGAGATCGCCTGCCGCATCATGAAGACGGCACGGCGTCTCGGCCTTCATTCCATCGCCGTCTACACAGAACCGGACCGGGAAGCCCGGCATGTCGCAGAGGCTGACGAAGCCTGGAGCATCGGCGGGAAGGACGGCTATCTCGACATCAACCGGCTGATCGCCGTTGCCCGCGATTCGCGGGCCGGAGCACTGCACCCGGGGTACGGGTTTCTTGCGGAGAATCCGGCGCTGGCCGAGGCCTGCGGGGACGCGGGCATCGTCTTCGTCGGCCCTCCCGCCAGGGCCATGCGCATCATGGGTCTCAAGGATTCCGCCAGGGCCGCCATGGCGGCCGCCGGTGTTCCGGTCTCCGAGGGCCATGCGGAGGAGTCGCCGGATGATACCGGTCTTCTCGACCGTGCCCTCGACATTGGCTTTCCCGTGATCATCAAGGCTGTTGCCGGTGGTGGCGGGCGCGGACTGCGTCGGGTGAAGACCAGGGAGGATTTTCCCGAGGCACTGCGCTCGGCGCGTCGCGAGGCTCAGGCTGCCTTCGGCGACGAGCGGATGCTGGTCGAGCGTTTCATGGCCTCGTCACGCCATGTGGAGGTCCAGGTGCTGGCGGATTCGTCTGGCACGGTTCTCCATCTTCCCGAGCGCGACTGCTCGGTGCAGCGCCGCTGGCAGAAAATCATCGAGGAATCCCCGGCGCCCGGTCTTCCGGCGCAGCTGCGCGAAGCGATGGGGAAGGCGGCGGTGGCTGCGGCCCGTGCGGTCGACTACCGGGGTGCGGGAACCGTCGAGTTCATCGTCGCAAACGGGTCGTTTTCTTTCCTTGAGATGAACACCCGCCTGCAGGTGGAGCACCCTGTGACCGAAATGATCACAGGAGTCGATATCGTGGAATGGCAGCTCAGAATTGCCGCCGGGGAGGCGCTGACATGGCGCCAGGACACCATCTGCAGTCATGGTCACGCCATTGAGGCGCGCCTGTGCGCCGAGGACCCGTCGCGGGACTTCCTGCCCTCGACCGGCCGCATCCACCATCAACGCATGCCCCGGGAGTCGGCCCGCCTGAGGATCGATTCAGGCATTCGTGACGGTGTCACGGTGAGCCGTCACTACGATTCCCTCATGGCCAAGATCATTGCCCACGGCGATGACCGGGATGAGGCCATTTCCCGCCTGGGCGAGGCGCTGGGTTCCGTCAGCATTCTTGGTGTCGCCACCAACACCGGGTTTCTCAAGCGCGTCCTCGAGGACCCGGAGTTCCGCGAAGGCGCGGTCGACACCGGGATTCTCGAGCGGCTCGCCCAGCAGCCGCAAGCGCCGCCCGTGGCGGTCATCGCCGCTGCCGCCATGCACTTCAGCGGTGCCCTTGATCAGGACCCTGCCGGCGCCCCCTGGACGTCCCTGTCCGGCTGGCGCCTGTGGGGCGACGATTCCGGAATGATGGAACTCGTCGTCGACGGGATGGCGCATGACGTTGCCGTCACGGTCCTTGGCAAGGGGTGCTGCCGCATCGGCGATGACGTCGTCCGGCTCTTGGAACGCACCGGAGCCACCCTCGCGCTGGAGGCCGGATCGCAGGTCCTGCATCTCGACCTCGTGGTGGCGGGCGAGGACGTTCACGTCGCTTGGCAGGGGTGCGGCCATGTCGTCGAACGGCAGCGCCACCAGGCCACGCCAGGCGCCGCGGCCGGGGTTTTGGGCGACGTGACGGCGCCCCTGCCGGGGACCGTGGCCGCCGTCGGCATTGTCGAAGGCGACATGTTCCGTCGCGGCGATGTTCTCGTCGTTCTGGAGGCGATGAAGGTGGAGATTGCCATTCGTGCCGAAGGTGCCGGCACCGCTCTGGCCGTCACCGTTCAACCCGGCGACCGCGTTGAGGAAGGCACCACACTGGTGAAGGTCGCAGCCCCGTCGGCCAGCCCCGTCCCTGCCTGAAGGTAGGGCGCCATTCATGCGAACGTGCAGGGATTCTGTCCGGTTTCTCTGCCGGGGAATCCATGCCCGCGTGCGTCCGACACGCGACTTTATGGAAACGATCAAGGCGCGCATCGACCGCGATCCTGCCTTCCGGGAAGAGCTTCTCAAGCAGGGAGTCGAGTGCCTGTTGTCGGGGGATGCGGAAACCGGCAAGGCAGTTCTGCGCGACTGTATCAATGCAACCATCGGCTTTCACGAGTTGGGCGGCATGACCGAGAAGTCGCCCAAGAGCCTGATGCGCATATTCGGCCCCGCGGGGAATCCGCAAGCGCGGAACCTGATCGAGGTCATCAGCCGTCTTCAGGAACGCGAAGATCTTCACCTCAAGAGTGCAAGCAGTTCGGTAGGCCGCATGTCGCGGAGCGCAGGAAGACCCTCAATCCGGCTGTTCGTGCGAGCCACCCAAATCGGCTCCTGGAACATCCACTGCCAGCACTCCGTGCTCCCGTCGAATTCGCGCAGCACTGGATCGACTGCCGTCATCTCTCGCTGAACATCGCCCGTATCGTGTCAATCGTGATGAACATCCGATTCGGGCGGTCCTCAAGGCTTTGGAATCCCAGCCGCCGGTAGAATTCCATTCGGCGCGCGAAGACTTCCTTGCCGCCGTCGCCAATGACATCGAGGACGACCAGCTTCAGGCCGACTTCGCCGGCGACGTTCAGCGCCCGTCCCAGTGTGTCGACTGCAAGGTCCGAACCGAGGCCGGCGCCTTGCTGGCGTCCGTCCACCGCGATCATCGAAAGGTAGAGCGCCGGAATGCTTCCGGTCCTGGGCACTCGCGGGGGACGGTTCGTCCCGAGTTCCTCCATCGCTACCGCATGCGCGTTCAGCGCATAGTAGCCGAGAAATTTGGGCGACCCTTCAGTCACCGCGACGAATACACGTGTAAAGTCGTCCTTCTGCTGCTTTCTGGCGCTGAGTCGCAAAAAGTTGTCCAGGCGATCGGTCCCGCAGGAAAAGCCCGACCGGTCATGCCGGCCAGGATCGAACGGCTCGATGACGACTTGGGGGGCGTTCGGACATTCGTCCTCACCAGGCATTGGCGATCCGGGACCGGTAGTCGCGAATCGCATTCCGAGCCGCCCGCGTCGGCGTCGGCGGATTGTCGAGAGCCTCCAGCAGCGCCCGCCTGTCGCGCTCCGAAAGTGTCGTCGTCTGATGCTCGCGCAGGATGCGTTCGGCTTCTCTGGCCGCCGATGCCCGGACGAATGTCGTGAGCTTGACGCCGGTCAACTCGGCTGCCCGCGAAATGCGGTCCTTGTCGCTCGGCTTGACCCGCATCTCGATGTTGTCGGTCGCCCTCTCGTCCGGGGACGCCGTGACATCGCTGAAGTTCAACACAATGGCACCTCTTCTATTTGTCCCGACAATGTATGTTCAATCTCAGCGCCCGTCAATCGGCCGCCGTGACGGCTATTCGGTTTGTCCGGGGGCCTTCATCCGAGTCGCCCGTCCGACGGGTCCGCCTGGGCCAGCGGAATCGCGCCTTCGGGCAGCATTGACGAACGGCTCGAGGACCGGCTGGCCTCGCTCCACAGCACCAGCCGCTTGTGTTTTCGGAGCGCAGACGACATGCCGCATCGCGCGGAAGACGGCGACCTGATGGAACAACACATGGCAGTCCTGCCACTTCCTCGCCGTTCATGGTGCTTCGCGACATCCGCGCTGCCATGAGGTGGAGGAGACCGGGCGGAGAGTGCGCGATGGCCTCGCCCTGCTCAAGAACAGGGGCCTGGTGGACTCCTCCGCGAGGAACCGGGGAGCACGCTGGAAATCCCTGCAAGAGCAGGGCGCTGGTTCATCGATGGCATTTGGCGGCGTTGAGAGCCTGCCAGATTCGCAAGGGTGTGGCTGGCATGTCGAAGGTGGTGATGCCGGCGCGGGCGAGGGCGTCGACGACGGCGTTGGTGATGGCAGCGGGGGCGGCAAAGGTGCCGACCTCGCCGACCCCCTTGGCGCCCAGGGAATTGACTGTCGCGCGGCAGGCGATGCGTTCGCAGACGAAGTCGGGGACGGTGTCCGCCCGCGGCATGGCGTAATCCATGAAGCTGCCGGTCAGCAACTGGCCGCTGGCCGGGTCGTAGCGGATGGCCTCCATCAGCGCCTGGCCGGCGCCCTGGACGATGCCGCCGTGAATCTGTCCCTCGACGATCAGCGGGTTGATCTCGACGCCGACATCGTCCACCGCGACGTACCGGGCGAGAGTTGTCGCACCCGTTGCCTGATCGATCTCGACTTCGGCGACGTGGGCGCCGAAAGGCCACGTGAAATCCTCCGGATCGTGGAATCCCGTCTCGTCGAGACCGGGCTCCCGGTCATTCTCGCCGAATCCCGCCGACCGGTAGGCGGCGCGGGCGACGTCGCCGAAGGCGAGGGAGCGGTCGGTTCCGGCGATGGCGAAGCGGCCGTCGCGCATCTCGATGTCGTCGGCCGCTGCCTCGAGCAGCCATGCGGCGATGTCCCTTGCCTTTGTCATCACCCGGTCGCAGGCAAGGCCGATGGCGGGGCCGCAGACCACTGCCGATCGCGACGCGAAGGTGCCCATGCCCCGCTGCACACGGCGGGTGTCACCGAAGACGACCTCGATGGCCTCGAACGGCAGGCCCGTGTGCCAGGCGACCAGTTGCGAGAAGGCTGTCTCGTGGCCCTGGCCATGGTTGTGGGATCCGACATAGAGCGTTGCCGCGCCTGAAGGATGAACCTGAAGACGAGCACTTTCCCAGTTGCCGACGGTTGCCCCCGCGGCAAGGTTGGCGGCCGAGGAACAACCTCCACAGGCTGCGGCATGAAGAGCCATGCCGACGCCCCGCAGGGAGCCGCGGTCCAGCGCCTCCTCACGTCGGCCCTCGAACCCGCCATGATCAGCGGTCTCGAGGGCATGTTGCAGGAGCCGTGGCGCATCGGCATCGCGCAATGTCATGCCAAGTGCCGTGGTGAAGGGCATATGCCGTGGTTCAATGAGGTTGCGGCGGCGCAGCTCCGCGGCGTCGACCCCGAGCTGGCGCGCCGCATGATCGATGATGCGCTCGGTCATGTAGACGGCTTCCGAACGTCCAGCGCCCCGGTAGGCGTCGACGGGCGCGGAATGGGTCAGTACGGCGCGCACGCGGACACCGAGTGACGCGAACCGGTAGGGACCGGGAATGGAATAGGTGCAATAGATCGTCGGCACCGCGAGGGCATGCTGGCTGAGGTAGGCCCCCATGTTGGCGGTGATCGCGATGTCGAGTGCGAGGAAGCGCAAGTCCGCGTCGAGTGCCAGCCTTGCATGCGCAACATGATCGCGGGCCGCCGCATCGGCCTGGAAAGCCTCGTTCCTTTCCGAGGTCCAGGCGATGTCGCGCCGCAACCGGCGCGCCGCCCAGGCGAGAGCGACGTCCTCGGGATAGGCGTACGACTTCATGCCGAAACCGCCTCCAACATCCCGGGCCACCACGTCGATCCGCGTTTCCGGGATCGAAAGGGCTTCGGCGATGGAGCGCTGCAGTTCATGGGGCAGCTGATTCGAGGCGTGGCAGGTCAGCCGGTCGCTGCCGGTGTCGTAGCATGCCACGGCAAGCCGAGGCTCCATGGGCATCGCCGAGATACGCTGGTTGACGAGATCGAGGCTGACCTGGTGCGCGGCCCCGGCAAAGGCACGTTCCACCGCCTCAGGATCGCCGACCGACCAGTTCAGGCTGATGTTGGAGGGGCACTGGTCCCACACGGGCGGTGCTCCCGGTGCCGTGGCCTCGTCGAGGGTGGCGGCCGCCGCCTTCTCGCCGAAGTCGATCGCAACGTTTTCCGCACCATCCCGGGCCGCCGCATCGCTGGTGGCAATCACCATTGCGCACGGCTGGCCGATGTAGCGGACCATCCCATCGGCCAGGGCATGCATGGGGGGAATGAAGGACGCGCTGCCGTCAGCGTTGGGGATGTTCCAAGAGACGGGCAGGGGTGTGACGCCGTCGGCCGCCATCTCGGCTGCCGTCAGCACGGCGAGGACACCAGGCACGGCCAGGGCGTCACGCCTGTCGGTGATGGCGAACGACGCGTGTGCATGGGGTGAGCGCACGAAGACTGCGGTGAGAACATCCGCTGGCCGGTGGTCACCGGTGTAGCGGCCCCGGCCGGTCAGAAATCGCCTGTCTTCCTTGCGCAGACAGGAAGCGCCGATCGACTGCTTTGTCATGGCCTTCCCCGTATAGAGCGGCGGGATGACAAATGAAACCGAATCGACCTACCCTCGATAAAGCGAAAAGGCGGAGGGATGCATGACCGGACACGGCATCATTCTTCGTGGTGGCACGGTCATTGACGGCAGCGGCGGCGACCGCTTCCATGCCGATGTTGCCATTGACGATGACCGTATCGCTGCTCTTGGCGATCTCTCCGGGGTGACGGCCGACATCGATATCGACGCTGCCGGCCAGGTGGTGGCTCCCGGGTTTATCGATGTCCATACCCACGACGATCGCATGCTGCGCGATGCCGGCGACATGACGCCCAAGGTGAGTCAGGGCGTGACGACGGTGGTTGCAGGCAACTGCGGTATCTCGCTGGCACCCCTGGTGGCCGGTGAACGTCCCATGTCACCCTTCGATCTTCTCGGTCTCGAGGGCGACTTTCGCTATCCGACCTTCCAGGCGCTCGTGGACGAGCTTCGACGCAAACCGCCGGCCTCCAATGCCGCCTTTCTGGTCGGCCATGCGACGCTGCGCCTTGCCGCCATGGATGATGTCCTGCGTCCCGCCACCGGTCCCGAAATCGAAACCATGAAGGGGGCACTCGATGAAGCGATGGCGGCTGGCGCCATCGGCCTCTCGACGGGGCTCGAGTATCCGCCGGCGCGTTGTTGCGAGACTGCGGAGGTGGTCGAGCTCGCGTCGAGGGCCGCGGCTGCCGGTGGCGTCTATGCAACTCACATGAGGAGTTATGCCGACGCCGCGCGGGAGGCTTTCGACGAGGCCGTTCACATCGGCCGGAAAGCGGACATCCCGGTCATCGTCTCGCACTTTCACTGTCACGAGCCCGACAACCCGGGGTTGGCGGGCGAAGCGCTCGCATGGTTTGAAGGAAGCCGCAGGCAAGGTGTCCGGATCATTGCCGATGCCTACCCCTACGAGGCATCGAGCACGTCCATCCTGCCGGAGTTCGTCGAGCGCCGTACCCGGGTGCTGGTCACCTGGTCGAAGCCCTACCCGGACATGGGCGGACGCTATCTCGCCGAAATCGCAGACGACTGGGACGTCGACGCGCTAACCGCCGCACGCCGTCTTGCACCGGGTGGAGCGATCTACTTCGGGCGCGACGAGCGCAATGTCGAACGCCTCATGGCCCATCCCGACATTCTCATCGGTTCGGACGGCATCCCTCTCGCGCCACACCCCCACCCACGGTTGTGGGGCACCTTTGCACATGTCCTGGGTCACTATGTCCGGGAACTCGGCATGACCGGCCTTGAGGCCGCCATTCACCGCATGACCGGCGCCTCGGCCGAATGGTTCGGTCTCGAGGGGCGTGGCCGCGTGGCTGCCGGCGCCTGGGCAGACCTCGTGGTCTTCGACCCGGCCGCCATTGCAGCCCGGGCGACCTACATGGACCCCGAGCAACCCTCGGCCGGTATCGGGCATGTCTTCGTCAACGGAGTCGAGGTGTGGAATGGTGATGGCCACACCGGTGCGCGTCCCGGACGCATCGTTGGCCGTGGCAAGAATGGAGGACAGTGACCATGACGCGGATCGTTTCACGATTTCCGAAACGGGTGACGAAGCGTGACACCGTGTGGATCCCCATGCCGGACGGTGTGAAGCTCGCTGCCACCATCTGGCTCCCCGATGATGCCGACGAGCATCCGGTGCCGGCGGTCCTCGAGTTCATTCCCTACCGACGGCGTGACTTCACGGCGGCCGGAGACTCGCTCCACCATCCCTGGCTGGCCGGTCACGGCTACGCGGCGGTGCGTTGCGACCTGCGGGGCAACGGCGATTCGGAGGGCCTTTTCGACGACGAGTACTCACCGCAGGAACTCGATGACGGATACCATGTTCTTGCATGGCTGGCCGCCCAGCCCTGGTGCACCGGCGCAACGGGCATGATGGGAATCAGCTGGGGCGGTTTCAACTGCCTGCAGGTGGCGGCCCTGAGACCGCCTTCGCTGAAAGCCGTCTACTCCGCCGCCTCGACGGACGATCGCTATGCCGACGACATCCATTTCATGGGCGGTTGTCTTCTCAACGACAACCTCAACTGGGGTACGACCATGACGACCTTCGCCATGCGTCCGCCCGACCCCGCTGTCGTTGGCTCCGACTGGCGCCGTATCTGGCTCGACCGCCTCGACAATGCGCCGAACCTGGTGGCGAAGTGGTTGCGCCACCAGAGGCGGGACGGGCAGTGGAAGCACGGCTCCGTCATCGAGAATTACGATGCCATCGAGGCCGCCGTCTACATGGTCGGCGGCTGGGCCGACGGATACACCAATGCCATCTTTCGCGTGGCGGCCGGCCTGAAGGCGCCGTTCCGGGGACTCGTCGGTCCGTGGACCCACGCCTACCCCTGGAAGGCAAAACCCGGTCCGGAGATCGACGGTCTGAAGGATCTTGTCCGCTGGTGGGATCACTGGCTCAAGGGTATCGACAGCGGCATGATGGACGAACCGCGCCTGCGCTGCTGGATGCAGGAGCCGGTGGCGCCTCAGACATCCTACGATCATCGTCCGGGCCGCTGGGTGGCGGCCGACGCCTGGCCGGATCCCGCCATCGACGGCAAGGTCTTCCATCTCGCCCGAAACGGTCTGTCGACGCGTCCGGGCCGACCTGAAACGCTTGTGTGCGCCTCGGAGGTTCTCGCCGGCATCACCCACGGCGACTGGTGCCCTTATGGCTTCGATGCCGAAATGCCGTCTGATCAGCGCGAGGAGGACGGTCGCAGCCTCGCCTTCGACTCTCCTGCCCTGGGACGGCGCATGGAGATTCTCGGGGCGCCGGTCGTCGACCTCGAGTTGTCTTGCGATACGCCACAGGCGCAACTCTATGTGCGGCTCTGCGATGTGGCGCCGGACGGGGCCTCGACACGCGTGACCTACGGGGTTCTCAACCTCTCGCACCGAAATGGCCACGAGGCGCCTGAGCCGCTGGAACCCGGCGCCATGACAAGGGTCCGCGTCCAGCTCAACGACTGCGGTCATGTCTTTGCCCCGGGTCATCGCATCCGCCTTGCCATCGAGACGGGCTCGTGGCCGCTGGTGTGGCCGTCGCCGGCACCCGCGGCCGTCTCGGTTGTCGCCGCGTCAACAAGCACGCTCACGCTTCCGGTGAGGCCGCGGCGCGCGTCAGACAGGAAGCTGCCCTCCCTGGGCCGGGGTGCGACCGCACCGCCTCTGGAGGTGACGACGATGAAGCCCTACCACCGGTCCCGCACGATGGCCCGCGACTACGTCACCGGCGAGACCCGTATCGTCATGGTGAAGGACCGCGGCCACATCCACATAGAGGAAACCGGCACCGAGTATTCCGGTGGTGGACGGGAGACCTATGTCATCAGGGATGGCGATCCCCTGTCGGCGCGGGCCCGGGTCGACTACGCCATCACGCTTTCGAGGAAGCCCGACTGGCAGACACGGGTCGATACCCGCATGGTTCTTACTGCCACCGCCGACAGTTTTCTTCTGTCGGCCCATGCGGAGGCCCACGACGGCGACGAGCGCATCTGGTCCAAGAGCTGGGAGGACACGATCCCGCGTGATGGCGTGTGATCTTGACCGTCCGCCCCGGTCGTGGACGGACTGCTTGATCCGGGCACGGCCTGGGCGCAGTCGGACAGGCCCCTCAAAGGCTGCCCGCCAATCGGGTCATCGGGTCGCCGGAACCCGGCTACATGATCGGCGGCTTCGAAATTGTCCTGCAGTACGCGTGCCTTGCCCGTCCGGCCAAGTACACCGACAGCGGCGACACGTGGGACTGGGAGCCCGGCGAGTTGGTCAAGCCCCTGGACCAGCCCGATGCGCAGACGATCACCTTCGAGTCGAAGATGGGCATCATGTGGTGCGACGGGAGCAGCCACGAAGAGATCGGCGAGCTCAATGCCGAGGACGTCAAGTACTCGCTCAAGCGCATGAAGGTCTCCGGGTGGAAGGATGAGGAGTTCGACCTGCCCTTCCAGGCAGGTCTTTGCGAGACGGACACGGCCAGGCAGCACGACATCTACGTCCGCACGCAGGAGAGCATGGAAGACACCGGCGGCTATGTCTTCCTCATGTTCCCGCCCAACGGGGTCATGTACCGAGAGGGTTTCGAGCCCGTGATCACACCCCACGGCTACAACATCTGGCAGACCCAGCACTTCGTCTGGCCCTGAAATTGTGCGCCCTGCCGGTCGTCCAGGTCCGCAGGGCGCCTTTTTCGGCCTGGTCACCCGCATCGCTTCTGACTGGTCGGGCCCCTCCAAGCATCGACTGCAACAGTGAAAATTCGAGCATCAGGTTCGAATTTTCACTGTTCTTGTGTTACAGTTCTTTCATGCACTACCTTCCTCGTCCCCGGGAACTGGAGGCCGTCAGGGCGGGCCTCCGCCGCGCGCCCGTCACGGCGCTTCTGGGGCCCCGCCAGTGCGGCAAGACGACGCTGGCGCAGAAGCTGGGGGCGGAGCATTTCTTCGACCTCGAGGACCCGAGGAGCCTGGTCCGGCTGGACGAACCGCAAACAGCCCTGGAGGGGTTGACCGGTACGGTCGTGATCGACGAGGTGCAGCGCAAGCCGGATCTCTTTCCCCTGCTCCGTGTCCTTGCGGACCGCCGCCAGGTGGCGCGATACCTGCTGCTTGGCAGCGCCTCGCCGAACCTGGTGAAGGAGGTCTCCGAGAGTCTTGCCGGTCGGATTGCGTATCACGATCTTGGCCCGTTGACGGTCGACGAGACCGGCGTTGGCACATGGCGCCGGCTATGGCTCCGCGGCGGGTTCCCCCGGAGCTACCTGGCCAACGACGACATGCAGTCCGCCCTGTGGCGGGACGACTTCATTCGCAGTCTCCTGGAGCGTGACATTCCGGCCCTCGGCATCTTGGTCCCGGCGGAAACCCTGCGGCGATTCTGGGTGATGTTGAGCCACTATCATGGTCAGGTGCTGAATCTCTCCGAGCTTGGCCGGTCGTTCGGCGTCTCCGACCACACGGTCCGCCGCTACCTTGAGATCCTGAGCGGGATCTACATGATCCGGCTGTTGCCCCCTTGGTATGCGAACATCGGCAAGCGGCTGGTGAAGGCGCCCAAGCTCTATGTTCGCGACAGCGGCCTCCTACACGCCCTTCACACCATCGCCACACCCCTGCAGCTGGAGTCCCACCCGAAGCTCGGTGCATCGTGGGAGGGTTTCGCCATGGAGCAGGCCATACGCCTGATGGACGTGTCCCGTCCACATTTCTGGCGAACCCATACCGGCGCGGAGCTTGACCTGGTCTGGCAGGCCCGTGGAGCGCTGTGGGGGATGGAGTTCAAGTACCAGGATGCGCCCGCGATGACGAGGAGCATGCATGCGGTGTTGCGTGACCTGCCGGTGCAACACCTGTGGATCGTCTACCCCGGCCCCGATTGCTATCGGCTGGACGAGAAGGTCACGGTGCTGCCCGTCACGGGAATTCCCGACATTGCGTCCGATTTTCGCAAGAATGCGCGCACCGGTGCTTCCCACGCCTGAGTGTCGCCCGTTGTTGCGCCGACAGAGGCTTCGGTCGTGAACGCCTGACCGGGCGGTCTTGCGCCGGATTGATGGTATCGCTCGTCGCTGGCGCCCGGGACCTCCACGAGAGTGGTCACTGCCCTGCAGGCCTGCGATGGTCGGATCGTTCATGCCGGCCCTACCACTTGGCGATGAGCGGGGTTCCGGCGTCGGGGGCGGCCGGGAAGGATGCGGTCAGGGTTTCGGCAAGCGAATCCCGGCGGGGACGGGGGGCCGGGCCGGGGGGGGGCGGTGGGCCGGAGCGTGGAAGAGATTGTGGTGTTCGCCCGGATCGGCCTCGAGATCGAAGAGTTCGCCCCAGTCGGCCTTGCCCCGGGGATAGAGAGTGAGGCGCCAGCTGTCGGTGACGATGGAATGGTTGTAGAGGCGCGGATCGACGCGTGGATGGAACTCGAGGAAGCGTGCCTTGCGGTCGAGGGAACGGTTTTCGAAGAGGGGCCTGAGCGACATCCCGTCCAGGTCGTCCGGTGCGGACGTTCCGGCGAGGTCCAGCAGTGTCGGCATGATGTCGAGGTGGCTTGATGGCGCCGTGGTGGTCCTGTCTGCAGGAATTCCCGGCCCCGCCATGATGAAACTCACCCGGGTGAGGTCGCGCCAGGGTGGCGGTCCCTTGTGCAGCAATCCGTGGTGACCGAGAAACTCGCCGTGGTCGGAGGTGAAGATGAGCACCGTGTCATCGGCGAGGCCGAGGCTGGCGAGTGTGGCCAGGATCCGGCCGAAGGCGTGATCCACCTGGGACTCCATGCCTCGCGTCAGGCCGATCGCCCGGCCGAGGCTGGCATCCGAAGTTGCTGAAGTGAGGGTCATCCCTCCCTGTTCCACGGCCGCGGCCGCATTGTCGATCCAGTCGGTCGGGAGGTGCCGGCGGATGTAGTCCGGCATCCGTTCGAGTTCTCCCGGGTCATGCCGGGGCAAGGGACCGGAATCATGGAGGTCCGCCCATGGCCGTGGCGGACTGAATGGATGATGGGGATCGGGCGTCGAGACGAACATCATGAAAGGCGGACGGGCGCGCTCGAGGAAGGCGATCGCCCTGTCGGCGATCCACGTGTTGTAGTGAAGCGCATCCGGCACCGCCGATACCCAGGCCTCGGCAAGATCATCGAGCGGGCCCTCGAGGGCGGCGGCGGGTTGGAAGAGCGGCACTGCCTGGGGATGTTCCTTCTTCAGCCAGGCGGCGTAGTGGCCGCCCTGGGTGACGAGCAGGGATTCGCCGATCACGAAATCCACAGTGCGGTAGCCGAAGTAGGGCCCGGTCCAGTCCGCGTGGTCGTCCGATGTCCAGAAAGCGACCGATTCCGGATAGACACGATCCTTGTGAGCGAGAATCGGTTGCAGGTGGAGCTTGCCCACCGCGTGGGTGTCGTATCCGGCTCCCGCGAGAAGGGCTGGCAGGACGTGGAGTCCATTCTTGAGAGTGCGTCCGTTTGTCGTCATGCCGTGGTGCCGGGGATAGAGCCCCGTGACCATGGTGCCGCGGCTCGGGCAGCATATCTGGTTGGGAGTCAGGTGGTTGTCGAAACGCAGGCCGCGTGATGCCAGGGCATCGAGATGGGGGGTGGATGCGGCGGTCTGGCCATAGCATCCCAGACTGTCGGCACGCTGCTGGTCGGTGCACAGGAAAAGAATGTTCGGACGCATCGGTCCAGGCTCAGTAGGGTCCAGGCACGATCCTGGTTCCGTCGGCAAACCGTCCCGGGCGGAAGCGCTGCAGATCGTGACCGGGACTGCGGCCCGTGACGAGATCGGCCATGACGCGTCCGATGGCAGGGCCAATGCCGAATCCGTGGCCGCTGAAGCCGGTGGCCACAAAGAGCCCCGGTATCGGCAGTTCCCCGAGAATGGGTACGGCGTCGGGCGTGACATCGATCATGCCGGCCCAGGCCTCGGCGAGTCCGGCCCGTGCAAGGGCAGGCGCCCGCCGGGGCAGGCGCTCCTCGAGGCGGCGGATGACGAGAGGCGACGGTGGTGGATTGAGGACGCGCTGGCGTTCGTAGGGAGACTCCTCGTCCGCCGACCAGCGCCGGGCGAGACCCCAGTTTCCCGGATAGCCGGGGGGCGCAGCCGGGCGCAACCTGACGTCGCGGGCGGACTTGCGGAGCAGGGGAACAAACCGCATGGCGTGCCGGAAGGACGGCGGTCCGACGTAGTGTTCGGCGACGTCGCCGGTGGAGACCGTGTAACCACCGTCAGCACGCCGCCGGGTCGCCAGCCCGGGAACCGACATGTTGAGTGGCAGGATATCGTCCGACGGAGAGGTTCGCGCCGCTGTGGAGCGCACCACGAGCTGGGCCAGGTCGATGCCGCAGTTGGCGGCAAATCCGGATGACCAGGCGCCACCGGCAAGGAGCAGGCGATCGCAGGCAACACGGCCCCTTTCGGTGACGACGCCGGTGATGCGTCCTCCCTCGATGTCGGGAACCCGTGCCGCGCACTCCTCGATGACAGTCACACCCTGGTCCTGAAGGGCGCGCGCCCAGGCCGGCACCGCACGTTCGGGCTCGGCACGGCCATCCGATGCGGTCATCATGCCGCCGACGAAGTTGCCGCCCATGGCTGCAAACCGATTCTCCACCTCACGGGCGCTGAGCAAGACCGTGTCAAGCTGGTGTTCCCGGGCGATGGCATGCCACGTCTCCATGCCGGCGACCGCCTCCTCGGTCTCCACCAGCTTGACACACGCCGACTGTGTGAATGCGAGGTCTCCGCTGCCGGTGGCTGCTGCCAGACCGCGCCAGATCCGGTTCGACTCCATCATGATCGGGAGTTCCGCCGCATCGCGGCTCTGCTGGCGCACCCAGCCCCAGTTCCTGCTCGACTGTTCGCCGGCAATCCTGCCCTTCTCGACCACAAGGACCCTGTCGCCGCGTTCGGCGAGGAACCAGGCACTGGCAATGCCGGCGATGCCGCCGCCGATGACGACGACATCGACGCGTTCAGGGAGTGGATCCCGGAATGTCACGGGACTGTGGTGGCTGAGCATGGGCAGTTATCCGGCCTCCCGGGCGCAACGGATGCACAGGGCGACGGTGGGGTCGAAGTCCAGACGGGCCCCGGCAATCGCTTCGCCGCACTCGGTGCACAGGCCCCAGGTGCCGTCGGCCAGGCGCTCGAGGGCAGCCTCGGTCCGCTGGCGCTCGGCGCGCCTGCGCCGTTCCTGAGCCTCGGCCATGGCCTGGACCTGCAGGGCATCCATGCGGGAGAGCCGGCCGATCCGGGACTGATCGAGCATGACCGGCCCGCGTTCGCTGGCCGTGGCTGCCTGATCGTCCTCAATCCGGGTGAGCCGGTTCCTGAGCAGGCGTTCGATTCCGGCAGCGTCGTGCATGGCGGGTCGAAGTCTACAGGCAAGTCCTGGAGATTGAACAGCGGCACCGTTGATGTATATCTCTTACGATACACAACCTTCACGAGAGACGTCATGGCCGTGGTCACTTCTCTTCCGGTCACCGGCTTCCAGAACGATCCGGAACGATCCCAGACGATGTCGGCATCCCACTACCACGATCCGGCGATCTACGAGCGTGAGAAGCGCAGGATCTTCCATGCCACCTGGCAATATGCCGGGCATGTCTCGATGGTGCCCGACAACGGCAGTTACATTGTTCGCGACATCGTCGATCAGAGCGTGATCGTGCTGCGTGACACGAAGGGCGAGATCAAGGTCTTCTTCAACGTCTGCCAGCATCGCGCCCACCGCCTGCTTGAGGGTGAGGGTCGTCTCGGTCCGATCGTGACCTGCCCCTATCACAACTGGGCATATGACCACAGCGGCGCCCTGCGCACGGCGCGGGGCAGTGAACGCATGGCCGGCTTCGATGCCTCGGCCTACCACCTCGAGGAGGTCCCTGTCGGCGAGATGCTGGGGTTTCTCTTCGTCAACCTCGATGGCAACGCACCGCCCTTCGGTCAGGTGACAGCAGAGCTCGAAGCCGAGATTGCGTCCTTCTCGCCGATGGCGGCGGAACTCAGGTGCGCCGATCGCAGCGAGTACCATCTCAAGGCCAACTGGAAGAACTCGGTGGAGAACTACGACGAGTGCTTCCATTGCCCGAATCAGCATCGTTCGCTGATCGAGGAGGCGATCGACTGGGAAAGTTACCGCATTGCCACCCATGACCATCACCACGCCCACTATTCGGTTGAGAAGAACGTGGGCTACCGGTCGGTAACAAGGGGAGCGGCGAAGCCGGAGAGTTTCGCCAGCTGGCTCCTGTGGCCCAACTGGGTGTGCGAGGCCTATCCGGGCGGAAACCTGACCGTGTTCCACCATGTTCCTCTGGGTCCCGAGGAAACAGTGCAGCGCTGCGAGTGGTACTTCCCGCAATCGACACCGACCGCCGAGGAACAGGAGGTCATCGATTTCGTGCACGAAGTACGCCTCGAGGACATCCCGTTGTGCGAGAGCGTGCAACAGGGACTGCACTCTCTCGGCTACCGTCAGGGTCGGTTCATCGTCGACCCCGAGCGCAGCCAGTACAGCGAGCACGCAGTGCACGATTTCCAGGCGAAGTGGCTAAGCGCCATGGGTGATCCCTGAACCACCGGGAGGTGCGTTCAGGACCGGGGTGCCGTTTCAGGCAGGCTCCACCCACGTCGCCAGGGGTCCGCGGTCACCTTCGCGCCAACGGACCCGCACCCGCTGGTTGGATTCCAGCAGCGGAATGCCGGCTCTCGTGAGAATGCGTCCGGGAAGGAAGATGTCACGGTCACTGTCGTCGGGCACGATGAAACCGAAACCCCTGTTGGTGTCGAAGAACTTCACCGTGCCGTCGGTTTCGTGTTCGTCACCATAGGAGCCCTGCCATTCACGAGGCCCCCGACCTCGATCCTGGGAAGGCATTTCTTCCGCCGTCGACACGTCGACCTTGTGAAGATTGGACACCTGGAATCCCCGCTCCGTGCGGATGATGTCGCACTCGATCGTGGCACCATTGGGGATATCACTGAGCCCGGCCTGGGTCACGGCGGAGGCATGGATGAAAACATCAGGCTCGTCGGGGTTGACCTGAACGAAACCGAATCCCTTCGTCGAATTGTACCACTTGACAGTGGCCGAGACGTTGAGACGGCTGCCCGGGGACCCCGATTCATACTCGTCAGACATGCGTATTTTTCCAGTGTTGAAATGCGTCCGCTCCCGTTCTGTTAGTGATCACGGGACTCCTCATCGGGCAGGACAGGCTTCCGGAAGGCAAGCGATAAGGTCTCCGGTTGCCGCGGACTGACTCCATGGTGAACCAAATTCTGCAACAGACAAGCAAAAAGTTTGACCTTGCCAAGGATTTCAGGTGCCCACCGGATGTTCGCCATCCCCGGAACCCCCTTGCAACGGAACGCTCCGGACATGCGACGGCGCGGGGTGGCAGCCGGTCCCGGATCCGGCCTTGTGGCTCCCGGCGCTTGCACTTCGCCGGTCTTTGGTCCACATGGAACGGGACAACCCGCCCGGACGGGCCTCCGGAAGGGCGGGCGTGGCAGAAGCAAGGGAGTCCTGAATGTCGAAAGAGGATCTGATAGAAGCTGATGGTGTCGTGACGGAGGTTCTTCCCGACGCCCATTTCCGGGTTGAGCTCGACAATGGCCACAAGGTGATGGCTTACACGTCAGGCCGCATGCGCAAGGCCAGGATCCGTGTGCTGACGGGTGATCGCGTCACGGTCGAGATGACGCCCTACGATCTCACGAAGGCGCGCATCAATTTTCGTCACAAGGACGAGAGCAGTACGGCACGCGTGCCCGGGGCAAATCCCCGCAGGTTTCCCCGCAATCGCCGTCGCTGACGGCTCAGGCAGCCAGCAGGGCTGCATACCAGAAGGCAAAGTTGGCCAACGACGGTTCCAGCGCCGAGAAGCGGCCCGGAACAGCGTCAGGTGACGCCATGCCGCCTTGTTGCCTTTCGAGGATACTGATGTCCTCATCCATGGCTTCGTCCATGCGCTGATAGTAACGCCGGGAAGCGCGTTCGAACCCGGGGACCACGCGTGTCTCTTCGGGAAAGCACACGGACATGACGGCACGGCATGAGTCCGCTGCCCGGGGCCAGGCTTCCAGCATCCACATCGCTTCCCTGCCGGCAGCAAAGGTCATGTTCGGATAGATCCACGTGTAACGCGTGCCCGAGAGGTGACGCCCGCCGAGTCCCGGCATCGAATCGAGTGCGTGTGCCTGGTCGCCGGATTTCAGGGCTCCGGTTCCCGATGTCGTGCCGAACTGGGATGTGAAGTTGCCGGCCGCCGCATCCGGCGGATCAGGTTCATCGTAGATGGCGCCAAAGGTCCGCCGGTGGACACTGCCCAGGTGGTAGTACTCGTTGAAGACCTCCAGGAACAGTTTCCAGTTGCAGGGAATGTCGCGTTCCAGGCGGCGCGTGGTGACGAGTTGGTCGAGGGGCCAGGGCTCGTGGACCGCTTCGAAGTCACCGAGCCAGTCGTCGATCGAACAGGGTGCCGCGTCAAGGCTGACGAAGACGAATCCCGCGCGCTCCGCCACGTGGTAGGCGTGGAGGCCATGCTCCGCCATGTCGAAGCCGCAAGCCGACTCCATCCGGGGTGCCGCCACCAGACGGCCGTCGAGGGCGTAGGCCCAGGCATGAAAGGGGCAGACAATGCGGGCGAGACGACATGGCGCGCCAACGAGTTCGGTACCGCGGTGGCGGCAGGAGTTGGCGAAGGCATGGAGTGTGCCCGACCTGTCCCTGGTGATCAGGACCGGCATGCCGGCAATATCGACCGGTGCGCATGAGCCGGCAGAGGGCCATCGGTCGCCGCGGCCGCAACCCACCCAGCCCCTGCGGAACAGCCGGTCGCGTTCCAGCGTGAACACATCCGGATCGGTGTAGACCGCCGGAGGCAGTGTCGGCGAGCGGCTGGCAGGCGGCGTCACGCGCCGGAGGTCGGCGATGATCGCGGATTGGGGACCAATCATTGCGGATTGCCTCCCTTGAGTCGGCCGGCGGTGTCCGCATCATGGCGGTATCGCCAGGGAGAGGACGTTACCCATGAAGATCGCCGGGATCGAGACATTCGTTGTGGGCAATCCGCCGCCGCATTTCGGTGGCCGCTTCTTCGTCTTCGTCAAGCTGGTCACCGACGATGGCATCGTCGGCTACGGGGAGGTCTACGCAGCCAGTTTCTCCCCCCATGTCGTGGCGGCAATGGTGGAGGACATCGCCATGCGTCATGTCATCGGCGAGAATCCCTTCAACATCGAGACCATGTGGCGGCGGATGTACGGCGGCGGCTACAGCATGCGCCCGGAGATTTCCTTGCTGGCGGTCATGTCGGGCCTCGAGATCGCCTGCTGGGACATCATAGGCAAGGCTGCGTCGAAGCCGGTCTACATGCTGCTTGGCGGCAAGGTGCACGAGCGGTTGCGCAGCTATACCTACCTCTATCCGGCCGACGGCGATGAAAAGGAGGCTGTCTACACCGATCCGGATGTCGCAGCCGAACAGGCCGCCGCCTATGTCCGCGAGGGGTTTACCGCGGTGAAATTCGACCCCGCCGGACCTTACAGCGTCTTCGATCCGCGCCAGCCTTCCCTTGAGAGAATGGAGCTTTCGGAAGCCTTCGCGAGGGCGCTGCGCGAGGCCGTGGGCACGAAGGCCGACCTGCTCTTCGGCACCCATGGACAGTTCACCCCGTCGGGGGCCATTCGTCTTGCCCGGCGGCTCGAAACCTATGATCCGCTCTGGTTCGAGGAACCGGTGGCCGCAGAAATGCCCGAGGAAATGGCACGCGTGGCCCGCGCGACGACCATTCCGATCGCCACCGGCGAGAGGTTGGCGACGAAGTACGAGTTCGCCCGCGTACTCTCAACAGGCGCGGCATCGATTCTGCAAATGGCGCTCGGCAGGGTGGGTGGCCTCCTGGAAGCAAAGAAGATTGCCGGCATGGCAGAGGCGCACTACGCCCAGATCGCGCCCCATCTCTACTGTGGACCGATCGAGGGTGCGGCCAATGTCCAGATCGCCACCGCGTCACCCAACTTCCTGATACTCGAAAGCATCCGCCGCTGGGACGGCTTCCACGCCAGAATCCTCAAATCCCCGATGCGCTGGGAGGAAGGCCATGTCATCCCGCCGGAAGCGCCTGGCATTGGCGTCGAACTCGACGAGGACGTGGCCCGTGCCCATCCCTACACGGATGACCACCTCCACCTCGAACCGAAGACCGTGCCGCTTTGATCCTGTGTGAGCCGTTCCCGGTCCGACCGTCGAGCCTTGCCTTCTCATCCTGTCTGATGGCGCAGGCTCCAGACGGCGTGTGATGCGAGCGTGGCGAGAATGACCAGGCCGCCGATGATCGTGGTCCCGGTGGGCGTTTCGCCGATTGCCGCCCACAGGAGAAGGGGCGCAAGGACGGCCTCGAGCAGGAACAGCAGCAGGACTTCCGGGGCCGGAATGTAGCGGGCGCCGACAAACTGAAGGGAGAAGGCGAGGGGGAGCATCACCAGCCCCATGACGGCGATAAGGCGGGCGTCTCCGGTGCCGACCGCCGCCGGCAGGGAGACAGTCAGGGCGATGGCCGCCGTGACGAGACCGCCGATGGCCAGGGTCGGAACCATGTCCGTCATCCTGTGTTTGCGGATGAGGGCAAAGGTCAGACCCGAGAGCACGGCCACGACGAGGGCGGAAAGGTCGCCCTCCAGCGAGGAGCTGGTGCCGGCTTCCCCGGAGACGATGATCAGCAGCCCGGCAAACGTCCCGGTCATCGCGACGATGGTGTAGACCGGCAGCCTTTCGCGCATGAGGAGCCAGGAGAACGCCGCACCGAACATGCTGCCGGTGGCGATGATCAGCAGTGTGCTGGCGGCCGAAGTATGGGTGATGGCCCAGACAAATGCGATGGTGCCGATGCCGAAGAGGGTGCCGATCACGAGACCGGGAACACCGGGCGCCAGCATGACCTTCAGGGCCCGGCGCCGGTAGATGGCGATGAGTCCGATGACGAGGCCGGCCGCAGACAGGAGCCCGCGCCAGAAGGCGAGTGTCCAGGGGTCGGTGTCGACCAGCCGGATCAGCAGGACATCGGGTGTGATCACCAGCATGGCCAGTGTGGTGATCGCCAGGCCCCTGGCACGCTCGCTCACTGCATTCTCCTAAGGGGTGATCTGTCCTGTGCTATGGAGCCATGGCACGTCAGGGGTATAGGGTGCATTCTCCGCACCCGAAAGGTGTGCGGGCTTGCACACAACCAGGCTGCCCGGGGTAAAGGATGAGTTCGGACGCCATCAAGGCCATCCCCCTGGCAAGCCTGACCGCGATCATTAGCGGCATGACCGTCATCGCCATGATCGCCGGGTTCAATTCGCCGCTCTTCTCCACGCGGCTCGACGCCATGGGATACAGTGATGAGCTGATCGGCATCAATGCCGCCGCCAACGCGGTCGGCCCCTTCCTCATGGCGCCGCTGGCTGCAATGGTCCTGGCGCGCTGGGGTCTGGCACGCGCCATGATCGCGGCCGGCCTCCTCGAGGGCCTGCTCTATCTTTCCTGTATCCTGGTTCCCGGGTTCACCGGCTGGACCGCCATCCGCCTGATCATGGGAGCCGTCGGTCTGGCGTCGTGGGTTGCGGGCGAGGTATGGATCACCTCTGCCGCGCCCGATGCCTTCAGGGGACGGATCCTCGCCATCTACAATTCCTGTTTCGGTCTGGGCGTGGCCATCGGTCCGGCGATTCTCGTCTGGGCAGGGCATACCGGACACCTGCCGTTCGTTCTCGCGGCCCTGCTCATGGCGGCGGCAACCGTGCCTGTCATTCTCGCCCGGCGACTGGCGCCGGCCATGCCCGGAGAGCAAACACGGCCCTCGGTCCGTGCCCTGCTGAGACCGATGCGGCAGACGCCGTTGCCCATGCTGCTCAATCTCTCCTACGCCCTCACCTTCATGGCTCTGTGGACCTTCCTTCCGGTCTATGCCGTCGACACTGACTACGGTGTCGAACGGTCCTACCATCAGCTGTCCTTCTGTGCCGCCGGAGCGGTCGCCCTGCAGCTGCCGATTGGCTGGCTGGTCGACCGGGGCGACCGGCGTCTGGTCGGCCTGCTGCTCCTCCTCGTCGGGGTTGTCGGGTTTGCCTGCCTCGAGTTGGTGGTGCGCCTGCCGTGGATCGACTACCTCTTCTTCTTCCTCATCGGAGGCCTTACCAGTGGCCTCTATGTTGTGGCATTGGCCATGATCGGCAGTTTCTACCACGGGGCGGCGCTGGCATCGGCGATCACCATCTTCACGCTGATGTGGAGTCTCGGGAGCCTTGCCGGCCCGCCTGTTGTCGGCATCATCAACGGTGTCCTGGGACCATCGGGTCTGGCGGTCGCCCTCGTCGTGTTCTGTGCCGTCTTCGTGCCCTTCGCTGCTCGGGAATGGTGGAGGAACAGGGCACTACCCACGCTGGGCCAGCCATGAGGAGGCTGTTTCCCGCCATCCTTGCCGTGGCGCTTTCCTTCGGCGGGTGCGCCGGAGCGACGCCGCCGATCGTGGTCGAGCTCTTCACGTCCGAGGGCTGCAGTTCATGTCCGCCGGCCGATGAGCATCTCTTCGAACTCCGCCGCCGCGACGGCATCCTCGCCCTTGGTTGGCACGTCGACTACTGGGACTGGCTGGGCTGGCGTGACAGATTCGCCGATCCCGAATTCAGCGCCCGCCAGCGCGTCTATGCCCGGCGTCTCGGCACCCCCGTCTACACGCCCCAACTGGTGGTCTCCGGAACACACCAGGCGATCGGATCGGCGAAGTGGGAGGTCGACGCCGCCATCCGCCAGGCACGGTCCACCGGCAGGCGGGGTGTCGTCATCAGCGCCTCCTGGAGGGACGAGGATCTCCTGGAGATCTCCCTTGGCGAGGGATTGGCGGACAATCCCTTCCTGGTTCAAGTCGTGCGTTTTGCGGACGAGGCGAAGACCGAGGTCGAAGCCGGCGAGAATGCCGGGCGCACCCTGCGCCACGCCAACATCGTCGAGACGTGGCAGACCGTCGGGACCTGGGACGGCTCGCCCGCGGTCATCATCGTCCCCGCCGCTCCCACCAGCAATCACGCCATCCTTGTCCAGATGCCGGGTCAGGGCGCGATAATCGGCGCCCTGGAGGTGCCGGCGCCCTGAACTTTCCGGTTGTGGGTCCATCTCCGGACGCTGCCGCCCCGATGGGTCAAGGCAGCACGGAACAGGTGACCTGCAACTCCGGAAGAGGGTTTGCCGGAGTGGGGGCGCTTTGACGACCGGAACCCCTCTCGCTGACGTCAGGTTGCATCATGAAATCGCGTGGGCTGGCTGCTTCCGCGGGTTCTTCCAATGGCAGGTCGAGACCTCGTTCGGGTCCCTTTCGGCGCGAAATGCGACCGTTCGGTATCGGGGTCCACCAAACGACACCGAGTCGGCGACCAGGGCCGGCCAGTCCGCTGTTGGAGAACGAGCAGACGCGGCTGGGCGCTCGAGGAACTTCGCACACTCATGCCAAGTCAGCCCCGATATGCTCTTGGCGCCAGATCGGGCGAGAGAAGAACGGCCAGGGCCTACCGCATGCTCGACGAGTTGGACGAATTCACCCGCGAGAGCCTGGCGATCCGGCTTCGACGGAAGCTCTCCTCGACCGATGTCATCGACGTGCTGACCGACCCGTTCCTGCTGCGCGGCATCCCGGCCTGGATCCGTTCCGACAACGGACCGGAGTTCGTTGCCGAGGTGGTCAGGCGATGAATCGCCGCGGTCGGCGCGCCGGGGCCATTGCATCCGAAGCGGCTACGGGCCATAAGCGCGGTGTCAGGATGAATCTCCACTTCACGCATTGAAGCCAGACGGGTCCCCCAAAGGGGACCAGGAGGTGTCGTTGGCATCCTGGCCGCAGAGTTGCGGCTCCGCCATTTCTCACACATCGATAGGCGCGCTGCACCGCAGCGAGGAGGCCATGAACCGGAAAGCTGCGAGACCCGCCCTGCGTCACGGTGAATTCATCGTGCTGGTCGCCCTTCTGATGTCGGTCGTCCAGCTCGCGACCAGCGCGATGCTGCCGGCGCTGCCCGCGATTGGCGACGAACTCGGGGCGGCGCGGCGCAACGATGTGCAGTTCGTCGTCACCGCCCTGTTCCTCGGTCTCGGCGCGGGCCAGATCGTGTTCGGTCCGCTGTCCGATAGCATCGGACGCAAGCCCGCCATCCATGCTGGCCTCGCCCTGTTCATGGCAGGCTGTCTGATGAGCATCTTCGCACCTACCTTCGAGACGATGATCGTGGGTCGCGTGCTGCAAGGCTTCGGGGCTGCGGGACCGCGCATCGTGGTCATGGCCCTGGTGCGCGATCAGTACGAAGGACGCCGGATGGCGCGGCTGATGTCGTTCGCAATGGCCGTGTTCATCCTCGTTCCCACCATCGCTCCGGCGCTGGGTCAGGCGATCCTGTTGCTGGGAAGCTGGCGCGCCATCTTCGCCGTCTTCCTCACCATAGCCGCGGTCGCGTTCGTGTGGCTCGCGCTGCGCCAACCGGAGACCCTTCCCGTCGAGCGCCGGCGACCGCTCTCGCCGCGGTACGTTGGAGCCGCCGTCCTGGAGGTACTCAGGCTCCGGGTCGCACTGGGATACACGCTGGCCACCGGGTGCGCCTTCGCGCCGCTCATAGCCTACCTGAGCTCAGCCCAGCAGATCTTTCAGGAGGCTTACGCGACCGGCGCGCTGTTTCCGCTCTACTACGGAGTGCTGGCGTTGGCCTTCGGCACCGCCTCGCTGGCCAATGGCCGCCTCGTGATGAAGCACGGGATGCGTCGGCTCTCAAAGTTGGCGGCGGCGTCTGTCACTTTGGTGTCGGTCGGTGCATGGGTGGCGGCCTTCGCCACCGGAGGGCTTCCGCCGCTGTGGTTGTTCATGGCCTACCTGATCCTCATTTTCCTCTGCGTCGGTCTCCTGTTCGGCAACCTCAACGTGCTCGCCATGGGGCCGCTGGGCCACATCGCCGGTGTGGGCGCGGCGGTGGTCGCCTCGCTCGCCACCCTCATATCGGTCCCGCTCGGGACGCTCGTAGGACAGAGCTTCGATGGCACAGTGCACGTCCAGATCGCTGCTTTCGCAGTGTTCGGTGCCGCGTCCTTTGCCGCCATGCGATGGGCCGAGAGAGGAACGACCGCACGAGCCTGAGGACGAGACACTCTTGGAAGAAGGCAGCGACCGCAGGGGGCACCTGTTCCTTCGTTCAACTGTGTGAGGCAGAAGGACTCACGTGATGGAGAACGCGCTGCGGAACTCATGGCGGTAGTGGCCGTCGCGTACCACCGGGAGCAGGTCGAACATGCGCGCTACGATGGCACGAGGGTCCCCGCCATGGTGCGCCAGCGCACCGGCGATGTTACGGTATCCGGTCCCTGTGTTCCTGCAGCCCTCGGCGCCGGCGCAATCGATGCAGGCCGGGCGCCCCACCTCCGATCGCGTGCCATTATCTTCAATCGAACGCGACCGAAAATGACGTATCAGGCTGCCAGTGTCTCTCCACAATGCCGATGGGGAGAGAGACACGCTGACCGAGGCCCGGGCACTGATCGACTGGGTCAACGATGGCGACCACCGCATCGGATCGGGAGCCGGGAAACGGGGTTGCAGGCGCCGCCTCAGGCCGGACCTTGACGAGGTGGACGTTACCACGAAGACATTGCACCGCGTCGCGGAACATCTGCGAAGGGACTGTGCGAACAATCGGTCGAGGCGGGATCGTACCAGCTCGGGTCGGGGAACAGTCCTGGCGCAGTCGCAGGTCGAGTCCCTTCAAGAGTACCAGCGGAACGCAGCAAGCAGGGATGGTGGTGTGCACTGGCACAAGACTGAATCCAGGATATGACCCATTCCGGCGTCGCCGGACTCTCTGGCATTCAGGCAGATGACGACATGTACTGTTCCGAAACGCCAGATACCGCATCCGACACCAGGCTCTTGCACCACCTCGAGGGCGCGATCCATTCGGACGGCCGCGCCAGCTGCACCGATGCGTCGAAGCCCGAACCACATAAGCATGAGACCGACGGATCAGCGAATGTGCAGCCCCATGCTCAAGCGTGCCTCCGCCTCGAACCCGAGCGACTCGTAGAACCCCCGGACTGCAGTGTTTGTCGCCCGTATCTGGAGGTTGACCTTGATGCAGCCCACGGCTCGCAACGCGTCGACGGCGTGGCGGACAAGGTTCGTGCCGATACCGCGCCGCCGGCACCCGGGCGCGACCGCGACCTTGTACAACCAACCCCGATGGCCGTCGTATCCCGCCATCACGGTGCCGATGATGCACTCCGTGTCCTCAGCTACGAAAAGCAGGTCATCGCCCATCAGGAGCTTGGCGTCGAACACCTTCGCCGGCGCATTGTGCGGCGGGTCATCGGGGAACACACGTTCCCACAGCGCGATGATTCCGGCGCGGTCACCAGGAGTACACGGGCGGATGTTCAATGGTGCGGACCTCTCTCACAAGGGCGCTGTTCCTGCATGTGCGGGTGCCGATCGTCCGGAGGGCAACGGCATCGGATCCTCCTTGATGCTCGAACGGGCACAAGTCCGGGTCAAGGACTGATGGGACGATAGGCCTTCGCTTGGCGTTCGAGAAGAGCCGCCCATGCCGGGCGAAGGTCGTGGTCCGGCAAGAATGTCGCGCCTTCTCTCGACATCGCCGCCGCGGCGTCGCTGAAGCGCGGGAACCATCCTGCGCCGACCGCGGCGGACATGGCGGCACCCAGTGACGACGCTTCAAGGCTTTCGCTTCTTGTCAGCGGCAGGCCGCTGGCGTCGGCGATCATCCGCGACCAGAGTTCGCTGTTGGCGCCGCCGCCAACAGCGAGAATGCGACTGGACGACAGGCCGTTCGCGGCCATCGTGGCAATGCAACGCGCCGATTCGAGGGTGAGCGCCTCGAGGCTGGCCCGATAGAGATGCGCCAACCCGTGATGCGGCGCCAGTTCGAGAAAGGCAGCGCGGGCATCGGGATCCCAATGCGGGTCCATGCATCCCGAAAGGTAGGGACACACCAACACGCCGTCAGACCCGATGGGCAGCGATGCCGCCTGGGTCTCCAGTCGAGTGAAGACGCCCGGGTCGTCACGGCCGCCGGCGAAGGTGTCGATGAACCAGTTCACGAGGAAGGCGCCGGCGCGCTGAACGCCTTCCAGGAAGTACCCCTCGCCGTCCGGTGAGGTCATGGTTCGCCAGGACCGGCTTATGTGCGGGGTCGAAGACCAGGTGCCGGTGACGATCGCGGTGCCGAGATTGAGGAAGACGATGCCTTCGCGCACGGCATTGACGCCGAGCCCCGCGCACTGGCCGTCACCGCCTGCGGCGAAGACCGGCGTGCCCGGAACAAGTCCGGTCTCCTGCGCGACCTCGTCGAGGAGCAGACCGACCAGCGCGCCCGGCCGCTCGAGATCGGCAAAACGGGTGGAGTCGAGTCCCAGGTGGGTCAGGATCGGCGAGGACCAGGTCCTGGAGCCGATGTCGAAGACCCCGAATGGGTCGGCGCTCGTCCAGCTCGCCACCGCCCTGCCGGTCAGCCGGCCTGTCAGGAATCCGTGGACGTCCAGGATCCTTGCAGCCGTGTCGAGCTCGTCCGGCGCGTGGTGACGCAACCAGCTCAGACGATAGACGACCGGGGTCAGGTCGGGCGGCTTGCCGGTGACCCTGTGCAGCCGTTCGCCGCCAAACTGGCTTGTCAGGCGCCCGACCTCGCCCACGGCGCGCTCGTCGAGCCAGACGATCGCCGGACGTGTCGCGCGCAACGCGTCATCGACCAGCGCAACCGTCTCGCGCTGATTGGAAATCGCCAGACCCGCGATCCGGGCGGGATCGATCGTTGCCGCGACGTCTTTCAGCGCCGCCAGGGCCGCAGACCACCAGTCCTCGACATCCTGCTCGGCCCGGCCGGCACGCGGCGTCGACATGGCAATCGGCGCCCGTCCCTCGGCCACTGCTTCGCCCTCGCGCGTCCACGCGATAGCCTTGGTGGACTGGGTGGAACTGTCGAGGCCGATCACGAGATCGCCGCGTTCGCTCATGGCGCCTCCTCCAGCAAACGCCGGGCCGTTGCTGCATCGGTCACAAGATGCGTGGCGTATCCGCCGGCCAGCGTCGCCCGGATGGCCTCGTACTTGGCGGCTCCGCCCGCGACGCAGAAGCGCACCGGCGTCGACAGAAGATCGTCCAGGGCCATGCCGATATGCCGCTCGCTGACCGGACCTCTTACCTCGTGTCCATCAGCAGCGATGAAGCGTGCGATCAGGATGGCAACGGCGCCGCGATCCATGTACGCCTCGACAATCGATCCGGGCAACATTTCGGCGTCGGACCAGGTCACGTCGCGCGTCAACTCGCCGACACCGAAGACCACGATGTCGCAGGCGCGCAGCCGCTCGAAATGCCGCTGCAGTGTCGGCTCGGCCAACAGGGCGTCGCGAACGTCCCGGCGTGTCACGACGGCCGGCGCATAGAGGTTGCGGCAACGGGCGCCAAGCCGGCCGGCGATCAGCGCCGTACAGGCCTCGGGCGAAGACTCCGCGTCCCCCAGTGAACTCCCCGACACCTGCACCACCTGCAGTCCGGGAAGCGATTGTTCCGGTGTGGCGCGGGCGAGTTCGAGCATCGTGCGTCCCCAGGCCATTCCGATCATACGGTTGGGCCGCATGTGCGGAGCGAGGACCTGTGCCGCCGCTGCTCCGAGGCGACGCCTCAACGCGACCTCGTCCTCGACGGCTGTCGGTGCACCAGCGTCGGGCGCGACGAATGCCCCCTCGAGCCCGAACCGTTGAGCCAGCTTCCGGCTGCGGCCCACGGCGGCCAGGAGCTGCGGGTCGAGGTCGATCTTCACCAGGCCCCGGCGACGCGCCTCGGCGAGATAATTGGCGACCGAGGCGCGCGAAACGCCCAGAGCCTGCGCGATTTCGTTCTGGGTGAGCGCGTCCACGTAGTACATCCAAGCCGCCCAGATCAGCGTATCGCCGCCGAACTCCGTCGGCGCCCTTGTCTCTTTCATGGCGGAACAGTCTGCCGCTGCTGACAGTTGTCAAGGACAAATGGAAGACGTCATTGACAATCGTCAGATAACCCTGAAATATGTCAGAGATTATTGGGTATTGGGGCGCACGTGTTGGAAGAATCCCCCTGCTGCCCGGATCTGAACAGTCCGGCGGGCGGCTGGACCGAGTTGATTGACGACATCTACCTGGGCCGCTGGGTCAACCCGGCGACCGGCGAGAGGTCGCCGCGAAGCGCCACCGAGAAGATCGTCATCGCTGAAACGCTTGACGGCGAGGAGGTCTCTCTGCTGCGCTCTGTCGGCATCTCAGGAGGGCCCGTCGCGATCGTCGCGGACGCCAACACCTGGGAGGCTCTTGGCCGGCGGGTGCACGACGCCTGTCTTGCCGGAGGCCTGGCGGTCAGGGCAACGATCCTCGACGAAGAGCCGCACGCCAATCTCGCCATGGCGGCCAAGCTGTGCGACCGCGTCACGGGGGTTGATCACCTCGTGGCAGTCGGCTCCGGCACGATCAACGATCTTTGCAAGTACGTTACTGCGCAGGACGGCCGGACCTGCTCGGTGTTCGGCACCGCCGCGTCGATGGACGGATACACCTCGTCCACGGCATCGATGCGTCTGCCGGGCGGCCTCAGGGTGTCGCTCAAGGCCCATGCGCCGAAGGGCGTCTTCCTTGAGCTCGAGACCATCGCGGCGGCGCCCCCGCGCATGGCCGCCGCCGGATTCGGCGACTGTCTGTGCTCGTCGGTTGCCCGGATCGACTGGTGGATGTCGCATCGTCTGCTCGAAACGTTCTTCCGGGAAGAGCCCTACATCATTTCGGCAAAGAACGATGTCGAGATGAATGCCCGGGCCGCGGCCATCGGACGCGGCGACACCGAGGCGGTGGGCTACCTGGTGCGGAGCCTCACCCTGTCGGGTCTGGGCGTCGGGTTCACAGGTGTCTCGAACCACGGGTCGATGAGCGAACACCAGATCTCGCACTACATCGACTGCTTCGCGCAAGAGCGGCATCCGGGAACGCTGCATGGCGAGCAGGTCGGGGTTGCGAGCATCACGATGGCACGGCTGCAGCAGTGGCTGCTCGAGCGGCCTCAGCCCCCGATGCTGGAGCCGACCCGGATCGACGAGGACGATATGGCACGGCGCATGGGCCCGCAGGTCGGTGCGCAATGTGCGGCAGAGTACAAGAGGAAGGCGCTCGACGCGTGCGGAGCCGCCACGCTTAACGGTAAACTCCAGGAGATCTGGCCTGCCCTGCGCAGGGAGTGTCTGTCGCTCTGCGTGCCGGTCGAGACCATGCGCGAGCGACTTTCGGCGGCGGGCGGAGCGACGACCGCCGCCGAGCTCGGACTTGACGCGGCATTCTATCGCGAGGCCGTGCGGCACGCCCACGAAATGAGAAACCGGTTCTCCTTCGTAGACATCGCCTGCGATGCCGGCCTCCTCGACGACTTTGCGGCGGAAGCGGCGTGATGCGCCCGCTGGCTGACACGTCGCTTGAAACCGCGGTGGCGACCGGTGTCGTCTTTGCGGACATCGACGACCGTCTGCCGGCGCAGGCCCTTGAGCCACTTCGCGAGGCGCTGGCCGCTTTGTCGCGTGGCGCTGCGGACATCGCGGAAATCGCTGTCGCGATCCCGCGCGAACGTGAAACAATTGGCATTTTCAAATTTCCGGAGAAGAGAGAACGATGAACAAGGTGGAAAAGGACCTGCGCCGTGATCTGGTTGAACGCTGTCGCGAATTGAATGCGAGCGGCATCAACCAGGGAACGTCCGGGAACATTTCGGTACGTTGCGGCACCCGCATGCTGATATCGCCATCAGCGATTCCATACGACACGATGGAGCCCGAGATGGTCGCGTCGATGTCGCTGGAAGACGAAAGCGGCGCCTGGGAAGGTCCGCTCAAGCCGTCGACGGAGTGGCCCTTTCACCACAGGATCCTGCGCGAACGTCCCGACGCCAACGCTGTTGTGCATGCACATCCGGCCTACTGCACCACCCTTGCCATCGCGCACAAGGAGATCCCTGCCTGCCACTACATGGTCGCCAGCTTCGGCGGGAACAACGTACGCTGCGCTGACTATGTGCGGTTCGGGACCGATGAACTGTCCCGGCTGGCTGTCGCCGCCCTGGAAGACCGTACCGCCTGTCTGCTGGCCAACCACGGCATGATCACGATCGGCGACTCGCTCGCCAAGGCAATGTGGCGGGCCGTCGAACTCGAGACGATCGCGAGGCAGTACTACCTCAGCCTGCAGATCGGCGGACCGACATTGCTGAGCGATGCCGAGGTGGAGGAGACCCTCGCGGCCTTTGCGGGATACGGAGTCCAGGACGACGCCGGTCGCGTGGAGGCCGCTGGTGCGCGATCGCCGCGCAAGGTACGCAAGAAGGCCGCATGAACCAGACGGCGGGAAATCCGGCGCGCGCGGCAGTTCCCCCGGACCAGAGTGCGCAGCGCCTTCTCGCCGGACCGCCCGCTGCCGTGGCTCGCGCCGCACCCTTCAGTGCGCGCTGCAGGCAGGATCCTGCGCTGGTGATGACCCGGGATCGCAGAGCCAGCCAGGAATACGCTCCGTCCTGACGAAGCGGCGGGCTTCGAACGCGACGGCCTCGGTCATGTCCGTTGCGTGGAGCGGCCGATGAGGTTCGTTGCGCCTTCACCGGGCACGGTTGACGAACCGGGGTCGAACCGTGCAGGTCGGGAGCACCCCTCGGGATCGGTGTTGCCGCCCGTCAAAAGCAACTCTGCGTTCATTCATCGACGCCTCCTGCGGTCTGGAGCGGGCGTTGATGTCGATGACGTTCAGAGGGCCACCGCCTTTGCCATCGTGTCGCTCATGCGTTGGGCGAAGCGGGCCGGGTCCTGAGGCAGTTCGCCTTCCTGGATCAGCGCCTGGTCCAGAAGCAGGTGGGCCATGTCCTCGATCTGGTGGCTCGAACCCTCGCTTCGCGTTCGCTCGACAAGCGAACGGATCAGGGCATGGCCCGGGTTGATCTCGAGAATGCGCTTCCCGGACATGGCGTCCTGGCCGCTGGACTGCAGGATCTTCTGCAGACGCATGCTCATTTCGCCCTCGTCCACCACCAGGCAGCAGGCCGAGTCGGTGAGGCGCTTCGATTCGCGCACGTCCGTGACCTTGTTCTCGAGAGCGAGTTTGAGCATGGCGATGAGTGGCGTGATGTCGCCGGTCTCCTCCTCCTTGCCGGTGGTCCCGGCGTCGTCTCCGTGGATGGCCGCGAGATCGATGTCGCCGCGAGCGACATTGACGAGCGACTTTCCTTCATACCCGTCGACCGACATGGTCCAGAACTCGTCGACCGGGTGATCGAGAAGGAGCACCTCGACGTCCTTCGCCCGGAAGGCCTCGAGCATGGGATTGGATCGCATGGTCTCGAGCCTGTCCCCGATCAGCAGGTAGACGGAGTCCTGGCCCTCCTTCATCGCGGCGATGTAGTCATCGAGGCTGACCCAGCCGTCCCGCGTCGTCGAGCGGAAGCGCAGCAGGGGCATGAGGGTGTCGCGACGCTTGTGATCCTCATAGACGCCTTCCTTGAGGACGGCGCCGAAGGTCTCCCAGAAGGCGTGAAAGGATTCCGTGTCCTTCTTCGCCTTCTTGCCAAGTTCGGACAGCACCCGCTTGACGATCGCCCTCGAGATCCTCTCGACCACCGGATTGTTCTGCAGGACTTCGCGGCTGACATTGAGGGGCAGGTCCTCGGAATCGACGATGCCGCGCAGGAACCGCAGCCACGGCGGAATCAGCCCCTCGCATTCATCGGTGATGAAGACCTTGCGGACATAGAGCTTGACGCCGTGCTGGCGTTTGGGATCGAAGAGGTCGTAGGGCGCCGAGGACGGAATGAACAGCAGGTTCGTGTAGGCGATGACACCCTCTGCCCTGTTGTGAAGCGTCAGCCAGGGTTCGTCGAAGCCGTGGCTGACATGGCGGTAGAACTCGGTGTACTCGTCCTCGGAGATGGCGGACCTGGGCCGGGTCCACAGGGCCGCGGCCTCGTTGACTTGGCGCGATTCGCCTCCTGCAGAGACCCACACCGGCAATCCGATATGCCCGGAATAGGTTCCGATGATGGTTTCGAGACGATGCTTGTCGGCGAATTCCTTCGAGTCCTTCTTCATCTCGAGGGTGATGGTGGTGCCGCGCGGCGTGTCGGCCGGCGCTTCGGCCACGTCGAAACCCGTCCGGCCGTCCGATGTCCAGGTCCAGGCTTCCCCGGATCCGGCTTTCCTGGACGTCACGGTCACCGACCCGGCGACCATGAAGACGGCATAGAACCCGACGCCGAACTGGCCAATCATGCTGATGTCCGAGCGTTCCTTCTTCGCCTTTTCCTTCTCGGCCTCGGCCAATTGCCGGGCGAATTTCGCGGTTCCCGACCCGGCGATGGTGCCGAGATTGGCCACCAGCTCGTCCCGGCTCATGCCGATGCCGTTGTCGGTGACCGTGATCCGCGACTTCTTGTCGTCGAGCGAGACGGTGATGGAGAGGTCGGGGTCGTTCCGCATCAGCGAATCGTCGAGCTGGGCCTCGTAACGCAGTCGGTCGCAGGCATCCGACGCATTGGAGATCAGCTCCCGCAGGAACACCTCGCGCTTCGAATAGAGCGAATTGACGACAATATCGAGAATGCGGTTGACCTCGGCCTGAAACTCGTGATGAGCGCCGGTCTGCGTTTCGGCCATGTTGGATGCCTCACTCTAGCCTTGGCCTGATGTAGGCCACGATTCCCGCACTTCAAGGCCGCCTAGGTCATTCAAGACGTGCGCCAACCGGCCCCGTCACGGCAGCGTCGGCCCCGGGAGGGTCGGGCGCTCCGCCCGTGCAGGAGGGACTCAGGAAGGATGAATGGTGGCACGGAACGCCGTGGCGACGTCGGCCACCAGGGGGCCGAAGGCGCGCCGTTCTTCGAGATCCGGGAACACGCTGCGCACGGTCTCTTCAATTCCGCGCAGCGGTCCGGGGATCCGGCGCCCGGTGACATCCAGGGCTCTCACGGCAATGGGTGCGAGACTGGCGAGCGCGAGATCGAGGCATTCGCTGGCGCGCTGCAGCTTGGTCCAGGCGAGGAACACCGGGCTCGCCACATCATTCTGTCCGAATCCCCCCGATTCGCTGCCCGGCAGCAGGGTGGCCTGGGCGTGATAGCGCGCCTCTTCCTCGTAACCGGTCTGCGCCATGGGCAGGCATCCCATGTATCCCCGCCGGATGCCGCCTTCGTGCCCTGGGTCGATCAGCTGGTCTGGCAGCAGGGAGACACGGCCGTCAAGCAGTTTGGCGCCGTGGCGTTCGGCAAGGACACAGAGATTGGCGCATGTCGCCGTCAGGGCATCCATGGCAAGAACCGCGTGGGGATTGTGGTATCCACCGGTCGACACGAACTGTCCGAAGGGATGGTCCTCGTCGCATTCATCGATCCACACCGGATTGTCGGTCACGGCCTGGAGGGATTCACCGGCCACGTCGCGCACCAGGTCGACGGCACGCCGGGCCTGACCGAGCATGCGTGGCGCGATTCGGAAGCTCACCGGTGCCTGGTAGGGCCGGCGGCCGCCGCCATGGCCACCGTCGATGAGTGTTCGCATGGTCTTGAGGGCCCAGGCGTCGCAGGGATTGTTCCAGTAATCCTCGAGCGCCCCGGCGAGGTGGCCGAGGGGCGCATTGAATGCCTCGAACGAAAGCGCGAAGACACGGGCTGCGAGATCGAGACGGGCTTCGGCCGTCAATGCGGCATCGGTGACGAGACCGGTCGCCGATGGCGAACCGTTGACGAGGCACATGACATCCTTGACATCGGCGCCGACCGATTCGACGAGGGGTGCAAAGAGGTGGCTGAGCGAGAGAATTTCGCCGGCGCCACCCTGACCCCGCGCCGGGATCACGGGCACGCTTTCCTGCGAGAGCATCGCCGCGACACCCTGGGCAATCTCCGGTGAGACGGCCGCATGGCCCTCGATGAAATTGGTCAGGCGCGCCAGGATGATGAGACGCACCACCCGGTCGGGCAGGGGATCGCCCCACGATGCGGCGGCGCCGGTCGGCGACATGCGGGCATGGCGGCCGCGATCCTCCGGCCTGATCTTCTGTCTCGCCATCTGGCCGGCGCCGGTCGTAACCCCGTAGATTGTGATGTCGGGGTCATGCTCGAGGATGCGCATCAGTCTCTTGCGGCCGGCCTGCATGGCGGAAAGGGCCTCGGCGCCGATCTCGACGCCTTCCCGGTCCCAGACCACACGGTGGGCGTTTTCCAGAGTGAGATCGCTGCGGCCGGTGATGACGATGGTCATGACATGCGCGCCTATCGCATGACGAAGGGGTTGTCCATCGGCTCATCCGAAGTGTTGATCCAAACGGTCTTGGGCCGGGTATAGTCGTAGATCGCCTGGGCGCCCGATTCGCGCCCATAGCCTGAGTCCTTGAAGCCGCCAAACTCGGCGATGGGCGACACCACGCGATAGGTGTTGACCCACACGATACCGGCGCGAATCCGTTTCTGGACACGCAGGGCGCGTGCAAGATCCCGTGTGAAGACCCCGGCTGCCAACCCGTAGCGCGTGTCGTTGGCGAGGGCCACGACCTCGTCTTCTTCGCTGAAGCGCAGCACCGAGAGCACGGGTCCGAACATCTCGGTATCGACAATCTCCATTCCCTGGTCAGGGCAGGACACGATTGTCGGCTCGAAAAACCACCCTGTATCGGGATGGTCCGGACGCTTGCCGCCGGTGAGAAGGGTGCCTCCTTCCTCCACGGCACGGGCCACCTGGCGCTCGCACCCCTCGAGCTGGGCAATGGTGCAGAGCGGCCCCATCTGGGTCTCTTCGGCCAGAGGATCGCCGATGCGGATGTCGCCGGCCCGCGCCACCAGGCGTTCGACGAAGGCATCGTGGATCGACTCGTGGAGGTAGATCCGGCTGCCGGCGACACAGCTCTGCCCGCTGGCGCCGAAGATGCCGGCAAGGGAACCATTGACCGCACTCTCGATGTCGGCATCGCCGAACACGATGACGGGAGACTTGCCTCCCAGTTCGAGAGAGACTTCGGCGAAATTGTCGGCGGAGTTCCTGACGACATGACGGGCCGTTGCCGGTCCGCCCGTGAAACTGATGCGCGCCACCAGGGGATGGGTGGTGAGGGTGCGTCCGCAGGGCTCGCCATGGCCGGTGACGACGTTGATCACGCCGGGCGGGAATCCGGCCTCCATGGCGAGTTCGGCAAACTCCAGCATGGCGGCCGAAGCGTGTTCGCTGGCCTTCAGGACGACGGTGTTGCCGGCTGCAAGGGCCGGTCCGATCTTCACCGCGACGAGAAAGAGCTGGCTGTTCCACGGCACGACGGCGGCAACCACGCCCAGGGGTTCGCGTGTGGTGATGGTGAGCATGTCGTGGCGGTCGATGGGCAGGGTCTCGCCGGTCACCTTGTCGGCGAGGCCCGCATAGAAATGAAAGAACTCGGCGATGTAGCGCGCCTGCCAGCGCGTCTCCTTGAACATCTTTCCGGTATCGATGCACTCGGTCCGGCCCAGATCCTCCGACCGCTCGGCCAGCAGACCGGCAAGATTGCGCAACAAACGGCCCCGCTGTGTCGGCAGCATGGTCGCCCAGGGACCGCTGGTGAAGGCGCGATGTGCCGCCTGGACGGCCCGGTCGACATCTTCCCCGGTGGCTGCGGCGACCGTGGCCCAGGCCTTGCCGGTCGTCGGATTGATGCTGTCGAAGGTGCCGCCGTCTCCGGAATCGACCCATGCGCCGTCGATCAGCATGCGGTAGTGCCTGAGTTCTTCCATGATCCCCGGTCCCGTTCCTGACAACAGCCATTCAACACAGGCTTGCACACTGAACGCAACTCCCCACAGTGTCACCCGCCACAACTGGGAAGATCCGGAAGATGACGACGAAGAAACAGGTGATCGGCGGGCCGCTCTCGATTGGCGGGCGGGTCCTGTCGCTCTCCCGCGCCATCCGGGCCGGGGATTTCGTGTTCCTGACCGGCCAGGTGCCCCTTGAGGACGGAAAGCCGATGACCCATGGCACCATCGAGGAGCAGACCCGGGTCGTCATCGAGGCGATCCGCGAGACCCTGGCGGAGGCCGGCTGCAATCTCGGCGACGTGGTGAAGGCCATGGTGTGGTTGTCGGAGCGCGCCGATTTTCCCGGATTCAATGCCGTCTACGCGGAGTACTTTCCGGTCGACCCGCCCGTCCGCTCGGCGGTCATCTCCGAGTTGCTGGTCGACGTTCGCGTCGAGATCGAGGTCATCGCCTTCAGGCCACCGAACGCGACATCCCGAGTCGCGCCGGGAGGCGATCCTCGCCTATGATGGAGACAGCCGGATGCGGTTCGAAACCATGAAGATCTACCCAACCATCGAAATCATGGGAGGCAAGGCGGTCAATCGTGTGGATGGCCGTCACCAAACTCCCGAGCCCTTCGACCTTTCCCCGGAGGATGCCGCCCGCCGGTTCGCCGACGCCGGTGCGGACTGTCTTCACGTGGTGGATGTCGACGGGACACTCCAGGGCGGCCGGCACAACGCCGAGCAGATCTGCCGGATCATCGACAGCGTGGCCATTCCGGTCCAGGTTGCCGGTGGCATCCGCTCCATCGGTTCCGTGCACTGGTGGTTCGAGCACGGTGCCTGGCGCGTCGGTCTGGGGACGGCAGCGGTCAAGGACCGGCATCTTGTCACCGATGCCTGCACGGCCTACCCGGACCGCGTCATTGCCACGGTGGCGGCGCGTAACGGCATGGTGGTCATCGAGGGGTGGCGCGAGGAGACCGCCTTCCCGGCGACGGAGATGGCGAAGAGCCTGGCGGCGGCCGGTATCTCGGAAATCGTCTTTGTCGATCTCGATCGCGACAAGGAACCAATGGAGAACAGCCTGGCCCGGACCATGCGCATGGGTGAGGTCCTCGATGTGCCGGTGGTCTCGAGCGGCACGATCACCGGCATCGACGACGTCTCGATGCTGAAATACCTGCCGAATATCGGCGGCTGCATCATCGGCAGGGCACTGTTCCTTGGCCGCATCGATCTTGCCGAGGCCATTGGCACCGCTCGTGCCTCCTATACGCCGGCGCGGTTGATCTGATGGGCGGTATTGGTGTCGAGCGGCGCGGCGCGTTGCTGGAAATCACGATCGACCGGCCAAGGGTCAACGCCATCGACCGCGCCACCAGCCGCCTCATGGGGGAGGCCTTCGTCGCCTTTCGTGATGATCCGGACCTCAAGGTGGCGATTCTCACGGCGTCCGGCGACCGCCTGTTCTCGGCTGGCTGGGACCTCAAGGCCCTCGAGAGTGGCGATCAGCAGCTCGACAACTGGTGGGAAACGGAAGATGCCTCGCTGGGCGGCTTCGCCGGCATCACGGAGATGTGGGATCTCGACAAGCCGGTGATCGCCGCCCTCAACGGCCATGCCATCGGTGGTGGATTCGAGATTGCGCTCGCCTGCGATCTCGTCATCGCTGCCGACCACGTGGAGTTTGCCCTGCCCGAACTGCCCCTTGGCATCGTCCCGGATGCCGGGGCCCTGCAGCGCCTGCCACGACGCCTGCCGACCAACGTCGCCATGGAAATGCTGCTGCTCGGCCGCCGCATGAAGGCGGGCGAGGCACTGCGGCTGGGCCTGGTGAACGCCGTCGTCCCTGCCGCCCAGCTCATGGCGAAGGCACGCCACTGGGGCGAACGACTCGCCGCTGGCGCGCCACTCGCGATGGGAGCGGTCAAGGAGGTGCTGCGGGCCATCGAGGGAGAAACCGTCGAGGGCTCCTTCAGGGCCATGCGCTCCGCCGATCTCCCCCTCTACCGACGGATGCTGGCCTCCGATGACGCCCGGGAAGGCATCAGTGCCTTTGTTGAACGGCGTTCGCCGGTCTTCCTGGGCAGATGACGATGGGCCGGCCACAGCCACAGGACGTCTCGACCGTCACCTGCCTTGGCGCCGGACCGATCGGCGCCGGTTGGGCGGCGTTTTTCCTGGCCACGGGCCATGACGTCACGTCCTGGATTCTCGAGGCGAAAGAAGAGGAGAAACTCCGCTCCCTGGTGGAGACGGCCTGGAGCGCCCTGGAGCAACTCGGCACCGCGGATGGCGCATCGCCCGGGCGGTTGCATGTCACCACGGACCTCGCGGCTGCCGTCGCCGGGGCCGACTTCGTGCAGGAGAGCGTTCCGGAAGTCCTCGAGGTGAAACAGGCGGTCTACGCCGATCTGGGCCGCCTGGCGCCACCGGATGTCGTCCTGTGTTCCTCGACCTCGGGTCTTTCCATGAGTGACATCCAGGCGCTCTGTCCGTCACCGGAGCGCACGGTCACCGGCCACCCCTTCAATCCACCCTACCTCATGCCGCTGGTCGAGATCGTCGCCGGCCGCAGCACGGCCCCGGACGTGGTGGCCTGGACGGCGGCGTTCTTTCGCCACGTCGGCAAGGCCCCCCTTGTCATGGAACGCGAGGTCCCCGGGTTCATCGCCACGCGGCTGCAGGAGGCGATCTGGCGCGAGGCCCTGCACATGATCGCGGCCGGAGAGGCGACAGTGGAGCAGATCGACACGGCGGTGACCAACGGTCCGGGCCCTCGCTGGGCCCTCATGGGCCCGTGCATGGTGTTCCATGTCGGTGGGGGCGAGGGCGGCATGGCCTATTGCCTGGAGCAGTTCGGTCCGGCACTGAAGTTTCCGTGGAGCCGCCTCGATGCGCCCGAACTCACCGACGATCTCGCACGGCGCCTCATCGACGGTTGTGACGCGGCCGCCCCGGGAGAGGATTTCCGGACGCTGTCGGCGAAGATGAACGAGGGACTTGTCGGCATTCTCAAGGCCCGCCGCGCGGCCGGTTTGTAACCATTCAGCCACTTGATCGACCTGGAGGAACATCCATGAACACGGACGTCATCATCACCTGTGCTGTCACCGGCGCCGGGGATACGGTTTCGCGGAGCGACAAGGTTCCGGTGACCCCGCGCCAGATCGCCGATGCGGCGATCGAGGCGGCCCATGCAGGCGCCGCGGTCACCCACATCCATGTGCGTGATCCCGAGACCGGCAAGGGCTCGCGGGATCCCGACCTGTTCGAGGAGACCGTCAATCTGATCAGGCAGGATGGCGTGGACGTGATTCTCAACCTGACAGCGGGCATGGGCGGCGACTTCAATCTCGATGACGACAATCCATCGCGCCCCGGCCCTGGCAGTGACATCGTCGGTCCGCTCGAACGGCTGCGCCATGTCGATCGCCTGCGCCCGGAGATCTGCTCTCTCGATTGCGGCACCATCAACTTCGGCGACGGCAACGAGACTTACGTCAACCCGGCTTCCTGGTGCCGCACCATGGCGTCGCGCATCCGGGAGATGGGGGTCAAGCCGGAGATCGAGGTGTTCGATCTCGGCCAGGTCCGCCTCGCCGGCGCCATGTACAACGAGGGCCTCATCGAGGACCCGCCGCTCTTTCAGGTCTGTCTCGGCATTCCCTGGGGTGCGGGGGCCGACACGCGCTCAATGATGACCATGGCGGATTGCCTGCCGCATGGAGCCAACTGGGCGGGGTTCGGCATCAGCCGCATGCAGATGCCCATGGTCGCCCAGGCAATGCTGCTGGGCGGCAATGCCCGGGTCGGCCTCGAGGACAACCTCTATCTCAAGCGCGGTGTGCTGGCGACCAACGGCCAGCTCGTCGAGAAGGCGGCCGGGATCATCGAGATGATGGGCGGGCGGGTTGTCGGCGCGGCCGAGGCGCGCCAGAAACTCGGTCTCGCCACGGCCTGAGGCTTGGGGGAGCTCCTCGCCACCGCGATATCACCGGCATTGATCCTCGCGTAGTATTCGATGTCAACGACATGGGAGGGCACCATGAAATTCAGTCTTTCGATCGATCTCGCCCGCGACAACCCGTCGGTCGACATGCGGGATGTCGCACGCCACGCCATGGACATGGTGCAGATGGCCGAATCGGGGGGATTCGAGATTGTCTGGGCGGCCGAACACCATGCGATCGAGATGACGATCGCGCCCAATCCCTTCCAGCTTCTGGCCTGGTTCGGCGCCAACACCGACCAGATCCGCCTCGGCATCGCGGTGGTCCAGGCCCCCTACTGGCACCCGATCAAGGTGGCCGGCGAAGTCGGCCTGCTCGATCTCATGTCGGGCGGACGGGTGGAGTTCGGAATCGGCCGCGGCGCCTATCAGCGTGAATTCGACCGCATGATGGGAGGCATGGACCAGCACAAGGGGGTCGCCTACATGCAGGAGATGCTGCCGGTGCTCAAGGGCCTGTGGGCCGGAGACTACGAGCACCGCGGCGAATTCTGGTCCTTTCCTTCGGCAACCGCCTGTCCCAAGCCCTTGCAGAAGCCCCATCCTCCCCTGTGGATCGCGGCACGCCATCCCTCGACCTACGACTGGGCCTTGAGCCAGGGGTGCAACATCATGTCCTGGGCGCTGACCCGCCCCTTCAGCGAGGTCGAGAAGTACAGGCAGCAGTTCGAGGATGCGCTGGCGAGGGTCCCGGGCGTTCCACGGCCGCAATTCCTGACGATGCGCCATGCTGCCGTCTACCAGGACCAGGAACATGGCTGGCGGCCCTTTGTCGAGGCGGTGCAGAGGGGCGGCGTGCAGTTCGAGAACCTGTTCAAGCAGCTCGGAGAGGTGAAGAACGGCTTCGTCGAGGCGGTCGATCTTGCCTCGCTCGACAATGTCGCCGAGTACGATCCCGAGATGCTGCGCACCAACCTCGTCTTTGGCACGCCCGACGAGGTGATTGCCAAGCTGCGCCGCTACGAGGCCCTTGGCGTCGACAAGTTCCTCTATCGCGTGACCGGTCCGACGTTCGAACTGCAGAAGTCCTCGTTGCGCCTGTTCATCGACGAGGTGATGCCGGCGTTTCCGAATTCACGCGCCTTCGTGAAGGCGGCTGAATAGGGGATCCGGCCTTGCGATTCGGCGACAACCGTCCCACCTAACGGACCAGCACCAGAGACGAGACCAGGAAGGCGGCGATCATGGCGTTCATCATCCAGGGCGGAGAGGGACAGGCTGCGGCAGAGACCGGCGGCGAGGTCAAGGACGTGACCACGGCGACATTCCAGCAGGATGTCCTGCTGGCGTCCCGCGAAAAGCCGGTCGTCGTCGATCTGTGGGCGCCCTGGTGCGGGCCGTGCAAGCAGATCGCCCCCATTCTCGAGAAGGTGGTCCGGGCGGCTGCCGGCAAGGTCACCCTGGTGAAGATCAACATCGACGAGGAGCCGCAGATCGCCCAGGCCCTGAGGGTGCAGTCGATTCCGGCGGTGTTTGCCTTTGATCAGGGGCAGCCGGTGGACGGCTTCGTCGGGGTCCAGCCGGAGAGCCAGATCAAGGCCTTCGTCGAGCGCCTGGTCGGCGACATCGGACCGAGTGCCGTGGAGCAGGCCCTCGCCCAGGCGGACGAAGCCCTGGAAGGGGGTTCTGCGGAGCAGGCGGCGGCCATCTACCGCCAGGTCCTGACGCGCGACACCGACAATGTCGATGCGGCCGCCGGTCTGTGCCGCTCACTCATTGCCCTGGGACGCACAGGCGAAGTGACGGATCTTCTCGACAGCTTTGACGACGCCGTTGCCGACGACGAGCGCATCAAGAGTGTCAGGGCCCAGATGGAACTCCTGGGCAGCGCCACCGGCGACATGGCGGCTCTCGAGGCGAGAGTCGCGGCCGACGGCAAGGATTTCGAGGCACGGCTCGAGCTGGCGCGGGCCTTGGCCGCCATCGACCGGCGCGAGGATGCGGTCGATCAGCTGATCGCCATCATTGTCCTCAAGCGCGACTGGAATGACGAGGCGGCGCGCAAGGAGCTCCTGAAGTTCTTCGAGGCCTGGGGTCCGACCGATCAGGCGGCCATCGACGGCCGCCGCAAGCTGTCGTCGGCCTGGTTCAGCTAGGGTTCCGGTCGTGGCGTAATGGCGGGCCTGCCGTACTACCGCACCGTCGACGGGCTGCCGTCGACAATTCCCGTCTTTCCCCTGCCCGGGGCTCTCCTGTTGCCGCGTGGCACCCTGCCACTCAACATCTTCGAACCGCGCTATGTTTCCATGGTCGAGGATGCGCTGAAGTCCGACGGCCGTGTGATCGGCATGATCCAGCCCGACGAGGAGGCCGACGATATCGGCTCGGCCCACTGCTTTGCCATCGGTTGTGCCGGACGCATCATCCAGTTCACCGAAACCGACGACGGCCGCTACCTGATCACGCTGATCGGACTGGCGCGCTACCGCGTGGCGCGGGAACTCGCCCTTGCCGCCGGCGCCTACCGTCTGGTCGAAGCCGACTACACGGACTTCGCCGACGACATGAAGCCCGTCTCCGCCACCGACCTGATCGAACGCACCAGCCTCATCACCCACCTCAAGCAGTTCTTTCACAGGAAGCAGATCGAGGCCGACTGGGAGGCGATCGGGAAGGCGAACGACGAAACCCTCGTGACCGCGCTCTCCATGGTCTGTCCCTTCACTCCCCTGGAGAAACAGGCCCTGCTCGAAGCCGCAGACTTTCTCGAGCGCGCCAACATCCTCACCACCCTTCTCGAGATCGGCAGCCAGGAAGACGACGACAGCCTCGTCCGGCAGTGACACGGCGAACGAGGACGGATATGCCCGGGGAGACCGGCATGGCGTCGACAGCCGGGTGCAATCCCGAGGAGCGTTTGCCGGAATGTCATCAACACCCAACCGATCGAAATGCGCGATCAGCGTGCAAACGGTCAGTGTATTCCGATGGTGGGGTCCTGAACGTCGCGACCATGCCCGCCGTTCTTCTCCAACAGGACTGGCATGAAGAATCCCGGACCCACAGGCAGACCAACGCCAACCTTCAGGATTGCCTGTGCTCGTCGCGCCGGCTGCGTGACGACAGATGCATCGAGCCCTATGTTTCTGCTCGCGCGAAGGCGAGATTTCTGAATGATCCGAATCGTAAGCTGGAACATTGCCAAGAAGACAGAGCCGTGGCGTGAACTGGCAGGGATGGCGCGCCGGGATGAGGCGGATGTTGCGCTGTTGCAGGAGACTGGAAGCCCGCCCGAGGATCTCGGCCATTCGTTCCGCTTTGAGAATGACATCTTCTGGGACCGGTGTTCGTACCGCTATGAGCGCCCCGAGGACGATATCATTTGGGAACCGCCCTATTTCGACCGCTGGCCGCTGGTCGTGCGGTTGTCCGAGCGGGTCGAGATCGAGTGGTTCCGGCAGGTTCCTCCGTTCGGCGAGCTCGGCGGCCACGATATCGGCGCCAGCGGTATCGGGACGATGGCCGCTGCGAGGGTGACGCCGCGCGACCGGCCGGAGGAGGCGTTCGTGGCCGTGTCCATGTACGCGCGATGGATAAGAGCACACCCCTCCACGAAAAAACGCCCGGGAATTCATGCCGACGTTTCGGCGCACCGCATCCTCTCGGACCTGTCGACCTTCATCGACTATGCAGACCCGTCCCGACACCGCGTTCTCGCCGCGGGCGATCTGAACCTGTGCTACACCGAGACGAGGTGCACACCGTGGTTCGGGCGCGAGCGCACGGTCTGGGACCGTTTCGAAGCGATCGGCCTGAAGTTCCTCGGGCCGCAGGCACCGAACGGCCGGCCGGCGTCGTCGCCCCAACCGGATGTTCCCGGTGATACGCAGAATGTTCCGACATACCACACTCGCCGACAGTCCCCGGCGGAAGCCAACCGCCAGCTCGACTACGCCTTCGCGTCGCGCGGCTTCCACGAAAAGGTCGAGGTCCGCGCTCTCAACGGGGTCGAAGAATGGGGATCGAGCGACCATTGCCGACTGCTGATCGAAGTGGACACCGGGTGAATTCCACGCGCCAACATCCTCACCACCCTCCTCGAGATCGGCAGCCGGGAAGACGACGACAATCCCGTCCGGCAGTGACATGACGCCCCCGGTAGCGGGCCGCGACGAACAGGCCCGGCAGGGTGCAATGCCGGACAATGTCGTCAGCACCCAGCCTGTCGACCCGCGCAATCAGCGTGACGGGGACGTGAAGGCCGTCAACGCGTTCCGATGCGGACGCCCCTTGACCCTCAAGATCGAGGTCATGCCCGGCGTGAAGTCAACAAGCGGGCCATCGCCAACCTCTCGATGCTCGCGAATGGCGCCCGGGCCGTCATCGGGAGGATGTCGGCGGCGGCCATGTCCGCGATCGCCTGACCGGCCTGACCGGAACGACTGTGGCGAGCGGCCGCTTGCGCGCCATCGTCGCCCGGGTCTTCGCACCGGATTCCAGATTCGCCACACCTTGGCCTTTGTTGCCGGGAACCCCACCAAACGCCTCGGTATCCCCTGTTTGTCCGGAGATCGTGACCAGCAACGGGAAGACCTTCCCACAAACGGATGCAACTCCAGGGCCGTCCCAGAGCCTTCCGCCGGAACCGACTTTCTCCGGCGTGCCGCAACACCCTCATGGCAACCAAGCGCGGATCAACCGGTCGGCGCTGCCAGGACACGTGCACAAAGACTCGAGCGAGCGCTCAGTATGTCGGTCATACTCTGCAGAATTGGGTGGTCGAGCCCATTGGCCCGAGCGTCAGCCACTGTCCTGCCACACGCCGCCGGAACCGTTTCGGCCATGGATATTCCCATGGCGAGGACTTCAGCGGGCGGCAGGCGTACATGTGTTGCGAAGGTCGCCCAATGGCGTGAACGGACCTCTTCCAACCGGTACTTGCCACCGATCCTGGTCGCCATCTTCAGCTTCATCGGATCGAATCCGTAAGGCAGTGTGCTTGCCATGTCGTAGAGCGGTGCCAGGCGCGCCCGACCAGCCGCGCCGATGAGCATGGAGAAGTTCTTTGCGTGGGCGTCGGTGCCGCCGATGATCCAGTTCAGCATGATGGCGCGCGCGAAGGTCCACGCGTCGTCACCGGGTTCTCCTGAGTGCGTCCGGATCGCCTCGCTCAATTCGGCGCACCCGGGACCGCCCTCATTCTGGTACTTCCTTGTCGGGGGAATCCCAAGGACCTGGCACATGTCTTCCTGGTGAAGGCGCCGAATAGAACCGGCGCGCCTGAGTCGGTCATATCGCTCCACGATGATTGCCGGTTCATCCTCGAATCGACGCACCTCCGAGCGCGCCGCAGGCAATCCGAGTGCCCGGGCCAGCGCCAGGCACAGGTGTTCATTCTCGGTGTGACCGTCGAGTCCATCCAGCGGCGGTTTCAGGATGTGGGTCGTCGGCACAGGGCCGTAAGGAACGCCCCAGCGCTGACCGTCGAACATGAGCGCCGTCTTCGGCTGGGCGCCGGGGAGACTGAATTGGCCGGTGTCGCGCGGTATGCGCCACGCCGCCTGATCTTGTCTCAGGATACGCAGGCGTTCGGCGATGTCGGCTTCGGTCAACCACTCAATCTGCTGATCAACGTCCTGGAGAACATCGTCGACCCTGCCCGGTCGTACCAGTTGGATGGCACCCGGGCAGTCCTCCCCAACCGCACCGAGCAAGGCAAATGCGTTGCGGGGCGATACATGAAACCGCTGTCCCCAGCGGTCCAGAATGAACTCGTTGTCGGGAAGCAACCCCCATAACCAGGGTTCGATCCTTGCGTGTTCATGTTCGGAAGCGGCTAGCGGCATCGAGAGAGAAAGCGGGTAGGCATTATCCAGGGATCGCCAGCGATCATCGTAGACGAATGTGAGACGGCCGCGTCGGTCACGCCGGATCTCACCCATGATCCGGCGATCGGTGATGACGAAAAGAAGCTTCGTCACGTGCGGTCGTCCCTGGCGGCATTCACGATTGCGTCAATATCGACGGGGTCGGGGCCGTCGTCCAACACAAGCCGGCGATGGTCGGGTCCAATCGTCAACGGAAGTTTGAGGACGGAAAGGATGCGGAGAACCAGGCCAAGCTCGGCACGGGACTTGCCGTGCTCGACAGCGACAATCCACTGTCGTCCGACTCCCGTCTTGCGGGCGAGCGCGGCCTGGCTCAGCTTGAGCTTGCGGCGTCTGTCGCGGATGGCCAGACCGATGTCCAGGGGGGTTCGGATTCTCATGATCTTACGAAAGTCGTCGAACGCCAACTTCATACTATTGTCGTCGAACGAAGACAAACTTTACTTGTAGGCGATCGACGACTTTTCCCGTAATGGCGCTCGTCGACGGCTCATTCGCTGACGGACCCGGACGGCACGCTCGATACCAATGCCTGAACGGCAACGCTGGTTGGGTGCAGGCCGGCCATGCAGTGGAGATGCTGCACACACCGCGGCTTCGAGGGCCTGCACGGTCCCGTCGATCAGTGGTGCGCAACGAAGGATTGATCGTGATCCCGAGCGTCCCAGGGTGAAAGGTCGATTGATGCCAGCGGGACGTCAGAAGATGTCGAAACAAGCATCAGCCACGACTCTGACGAGAGTGCCGCAACTGAAGATCTGCTCCCGTCAGTTGCCTTCGATCACCGGAATGCCGGAAGAATTCCGAATGGCCCTTGCCATGGCCGTTCCGTCAGTGATCGTGGCGTCATCAGCCTCGACGAACAGGCGGCCGGGATGTTCATGGGAGCGATATGCGCGCAGTAGTCCGAGGCAACCTCCAATGCCTGGTCAAGTACTCGTCGCAGACGCCGCCATTCCATCCTGGAACCGTCCTCCATACGCACGGTCTCGACCTCTTCCTCGACGTAGCCGAAGGTGTTGGCACGAATGGCGCGCAATATGGACGGGGGCGCCATGTCGGGTGGCTTGCCGCTCACCGCCCAAACCAGCGGGCCGAGCGGTGCGTCGAGCTCGACGGCATCGCGCGCAGCCGAATTCCGGCGTGCGGCACAGAGAACCCTGTTCACCGCGAGGACATCGAGTTCATTGTGAGCCCATTGTGGCCCAACGATCTGTTCGGGCGCATCGACGGTCTCACTTCGCCATTGCAGCAAGGCGGACGCGTCGAGTAGATACCTTCGGACTACGGCTGACTGATGGAAACAGGCAAACTGCGCATCAGGTGCACGTCGGGAGTGAAGGACGACATGGACATCACGGGACATACCTGCGGGAGGCTGACGCGATGAGTGGAACCGACGTTGATCCCCGGCTCCTCGAGATTCTGGTCTGCCCGCTGACCAAGGGACCGCTCACCCTGGATCGCGAACGCCAGGAACTGGTGAGCGCCGAAGCGGGTCTCGCCTACCCAATCCGGGATGGCATCCCGATCATGCTGGTTGACGAGGCGCGACGTCTCGATGGGGAGGAGACGTGAAAGGCGAGGCCCATCCCAGCCGCCATCGGCCTCTGGAAATCCGCCTGAAGTCGCAACAGAAGACCCTCGAGATCGACTTTGACGACGGCACGTCCGTCAGCCTGCCCGCCGAGCTTCTGCGTGTCGAAAGCCCCTCGGCCGAGGTCCAGGGCCATGGCGCGGGCCAGAAGAAGGCGGTTCCCGGCCGCCGCCATGTTGGCATCATGTCGGTGGAGCCCGTCGGCAACTACGCCATACGCATCGCGTTCGACGATCTGCACGATACCGGCATCTTTTCCTGGAACTATCTCCACGAGCTCGGCTGCAACCAGGAGGATATCTGGCAGGCCTATCTCGATCGCCTGGATGCCGAGGGTCTGTCGCGGGATCCCTGACTTGAAGTTCTGGCCCGCTGTTCGGTCAAAGCGCCAACGAAGCGGCCATGGCGACCAGGAAGCTCTCCACTTCGGCTCTGGCCCGTTGGGGATCCCCGGAAGCTATGGCATCCGCAATCTTCGACAGACGGTCGTGGAAATGCTTGCGGACAATGTTGGCCACCGGAGCCTGGTCGCTCCCGCCGTCAAACTTGTTCGCGCGACGGGCGGCCACAATCTGATCAAAGGTCCAGCACAGGAAGTCGTTGCCCGCCTCAACGTAGTAGAGGCGTGAGAAGGCGTAGATATCCTCCTTGAACTGGAGCCAGGTAGGCGCCGCCAGGATGCGTTCCAGCGCCGCCTCGAGATCCGTGCAGAACTGCGGTGTCGGCGACTCGGCGGCACGTGCCGCGACCGATGGCTCGACCAGCAGCCGCGCCTCAAGGGTCTCGTGGAAACCGTGGGAGCGCTCGGGCGACATGTGGACCGCGGCGTCTGCCAGCTCGATGATCTGGGGCGCACGCTCGGACAGGTAGGTGCCGCTGCCGATCTTGCGTTCGACCAGCCCTTCCTTCTGGAGCATGAGAAGCGCATCGCGCACCTGGGTGCGTGAGGCCCCCCTCATCTCGGCCAGCTTGCGCTCGTTGGGCAGTCTCTGGCCGGGCAGAATGTCGCCAGAGCGCAGGAGATCGCGGATCTCCCGATAAACCCGGTCGGTCACATCAAAGGCAATCGACACGACGTTTCCTTTCGAATGACCCTCCGGCCGCGCTCCGGGAGGGCAGCGTCATGCTCACGTGGCGACGAACACGGGAATTGACAAATGGTTGAGCATCTGCGCCAATTGGTCAACCGATTTCCGTTCCTGGAAAATCCGGTTGACCAATGCCTGGTCAGCAGGCTGTCAGAACACACGGAGGATACGATGAACACATCGCGGAGAGGAGCCCTTGTCAGAGCGACCAAGCTGGTCACCGCATCGTCGGTGGCCCTTGCGGTCAGTGCCACGGTCGCCGCTGCCGACTTTTCGTGGGACCAGCTCTCGGGAGAGTCGATCACGGTCATGATGCCGGAACATCCCGTCACCGACGGCGTGCGTGTGGTGCTCGACCAGTTTGAGGCCGACACCGGGATCGACGTCACCCTGCAGACCATGGCCGAAGATCTCTACTTCGACCGCATGGAAGTGGCGCTGCGCGGCTCCGGCGGCAACTCGCAGATGGACGTCTACTTCCTGCCGATGGATTCCACGGCCTACACCCAGCACACCAATGGCCTCGTCCATTCCCTTCAGGGTTTCATCGACAGCCCCGATCTCACGGCCCCCGACTACAATCTGGATGACATCCCGGCAGGCTTCCTTGATGCAACGAAGTACGACATCGACGGCCGTTGGGAGTACCACGGTATCCCGGCATCGTTCGAGACCTACATCCTGTTCGCCAACATGGATCACGTGAACCAGTATCTTGACGGCCAGATGCCGACAACGATGGCAGAACTGATCGCAGCGGCGCGCGAGGTGAAGGAGGAAAGCGAGGGCGCCATCGCGGGCGCCGTCCTCCGTGGCATCCGGTCGGACACGCTGATCGATACCGTCACCGGTTTCGTGAACAACTCGGTCGGTGCGGCCGACCGCTCCGCTCCCCACAACGTCTGGTTCGACGGCGACTGGTCGAAGCCGAGGATGGACGATCCCGATATCGTGCGGGGGCTCGCGAACTATGCGGAACTGATGAAAGCCGGTCCCGTCAACATCCAGGCCATGGACTGGCCCGATGCCTCGCAGTTCTTCATGGCCGGCGGTGCGGCGTTCTTCATTGACGCAAGCCTCTTCGCGCCCGGCTTCGAGAACCCGGACGACAGCCTTGTCGCCGGCAGGATCGGCTACTCGGTCATCCCCGTCGACAACGCCGAGGGCGCGCCCTACACGGCCCACTGGCAATGGGGTTTCGGAATTCCGCAGAACGCCGCGTCGCCCGATGCCGGCTGGCTCTTCATCCAGTACATGTCGAACACCGACAACGCGACTGCCATCGGCAAGCTGCACGGCGGCGCCCCGCGTCTGTCGACGTGGCAGGATCCCGAGTATGCGGCGAGCTTCCCCCAGACGTATGTCGACGCCGTTGCTGCGGCCATGCCGAACTCGCAGACGTCGGTTGTTCAGCGCGCCGGCTGGAGCGAGTTCGCGCTGCGCATCGTTGACGTGATTCAGGACATCTACGGCGGTGCGGACCCAGCCGAGGCCGGCGCCTCGGCCCAGGCCGACTTCGAGACAATGCTCGCCAACTGAATGCGCCTCGCCCCGGATGGCAATTTCCTGCCATCCGGGGCATCTTTCCGGGAAGTTCATCCAGCTTTCCGGTCCGGAGAGCACCATGACGTCTGCGCTCAGGTGCCTCGGCAGCGCATCGGCCTTCTGGTTCGTCCTGCCCTGCCTCCTGGTTCTCGCGTTCACGTCAGTCTACCCCGTCGGGTTCGGACTGGCGGTGTCGTTCACCAACTGGAACTGGGGCAACCAGTTCGAGTTTGTTGGCTGGGCGAACTATGCCAACCTTCTCGCCGACGCCGAGTTCTGGAGCGTCATGAGGAACACGGTGGTGTTCGCCGCCTCGGCGACGGCCATCGAGATCGCACTGGGGTTCTACCTCGCGGTGCAAGTAGACAGGCTGGCCATCCGGACGGATCTTATCCGCGCGGTCATCATGCTGCCGCTCATGGTTTCGGGCATCGTCGTTGCCCTGATGTCGAAGGTCATGTTCGATCCCTTCCTCGGCATCATCAATCACCTGATCGGTGTGTTCGGCCTGGGCCCTTCGGCCTTCTACGGAGCCGCAGAAACGGCGATGGCATCCATCGTCGCGGTCGATGTCTGGTGGCAGACCGCCTTCGTCTTCATCATCATGCTTGCCGGATTGCGAAGCTTGCCGGCGGAGCCTGTCGAGGCTGCCCGTGTCGAGGGTGCGAGCGAGTTCACCATCTTCTGGTTCATCAAGCTGCCGATGCTTCGCTCGCTGCTGATCACCGTCGTCATCATCCGCGCCATCGACACCCTGAAGGTCTTTGACATCGTTTTCGGCACGACCGGTGGCGGACCGGCCCTGGCAACCGAAGTCGTGCAGACCTTCGTCTACCGTACCGCGTACAGCTATCAGCAGATCGGCAAGGCGATGGCGACGATGATCTTGTTCTCGCTCCTTATTCTCGTCATTTCTTTGGCGTTGCAGGCGCTGCAGCGGCGCGGTGAAGACGCCGCATGACGGCGCGCACCGCCCTGCAGTTCCACGACGGTCGGGGACAAGGCCTCTCCCGGGCGTGGGCCTATGCCTTCACCGGCGCCATGATCCTGTTCAGTCTGTTCCCGGTCTACTGGGTGCTGACGGTCTCGCTCAAGTCCAGGCGCGATGGCCTTGCCAGCCCTCCGCTCTGGATCTTCGATCCGACAACGGCCAACTACCTCAAGCTCTGGAGCCACGAGACGTTCAAGTACACGTTCCTGAACTCCGTCATCATCACGGCCATCGGCGTGGCCCTGTCGCTCGCCATCGCCATTCCGACCGCCTATGCCATCGTTCGGATGAAGATCAGGGGCCGGAACCTCGTCGGCGTCTGGCTGATCCTTGCCTACATGCTTCCCGAATTTCTCTTCGTCATTCCGATGTTCTCTCTCTACCAGTGGACAGGGCTCTATGACACCCATGTCGGCCTCGCCCTCATGTACCAGGTGCATGTCCTGCCGCTGTCGATCTGGCTCCTGAGTTCGTTCTTCCGCGAGATCAATCCGGCCATCGACGAGGCCGCGCGCATCGAAGGCGCGTCCAACTGGCAGATCCTGACGAGGATCTACGTACCGTGCACCCTGCCCGGGATGGCTGCCACGGCCGTCCTGAACGCCATCTGGATCTGGAACGAACTTGCCATCGCACTGGGCCTGACATTCTCCAGGGCGGAGACGGTCACGCTCGGGATAACGAGTTTCCGTGGCTATGCGGCGCTTGACTGGGGTGCGATGACAGCCGCGTCGATCATTGCCATCGTGCCGATGCTGCTGTTCGCAGTCGCCGCACAGAAACACATCGTCAAGGGGCTGTCCCTTGGCGCAGTCAAGGGCTGAACCATGCCGTTCAAGGAATCCGATATCCCGCAGTTTACGACCGTCTTCGGACGCAACCTTCTACGTGAAGCGGCGAACTTCGTGCGTCCGCACATGCTGGTCGTGACGATGGAGGATCTCTGGCCCCTCTTTCGCGACTCCCTGCCGGACGATGCCGTGCCCTACATGGTGCGTTCCATGGAACGTGCTGTGCTGGAAGCCGATCTCGAGACGCTGGCGGACGTTGCCTCGGTCGTCGGTCTGGGAGGTGGTCAGGCGATCGATGCCGCCAAGTATGTCGCCTGGCGTCGCAACCTGCCGCTCTTCCAGTTTCCGACATCACTTTCCGTCGATGCCGTCTTCGGACATCGTGCGGGGATCCGGGAAGACAGCATCGTCAGGTATGTCGGATGGGCGGTCCCGCAGACCGTCTACATCGATCTCGACATCATCGAGTCCGCCCCCCGCGCGCTCAACGTTGGCGGCGTGGGCGACGTCTTGTGCTTCGTCACAGGCGTCATGGACTGGCGTCACGCCGAGGCCCGGGGAAAGTGCGAGCCACGCTGGCCCTACGATGACAGCCTTGCGGCCATCTCGCTGGCGAAGGCCGAGGCGGCGCTGGCCGAACTTGACGAAATCAGGACGCTTTCGCCGCGGGGCATCCGGATTCTGGTCGATGGCCTGAAATGGGGCGGCGCCTCCTACCACGGAGCCGGCTGGAATCCGCGTCACATCGAAGGTGTCGAACACTACATCTTCTATGCCCTCGAAGCGGGAACGGGGAAAACGTTCCTGCATGGCCAGGCGGTGTGTCTGGGCCTCGTTCTCGGCGCGATGATGCACGGTCAGCGTGTTGATGAACTGCTCGGCGCGGTAACCCGTCTTGGCCTCGACATTCGCCCCGCCGCCATGAACGTGACGTGGCGCGACGTCTTCGAAGCCGTGCGCGGGCTGAAGACCTTCGTCGAGCGGGAGAGCCTCGCCTACGGCATCGCCAACGACTTCGACGTGACAGAAGAGTTCCTGAGCGCTGCCCGTGACAGGATTGAGGGAGCTTTTGCCGCATGAACACACCACGACGCGAATCGTCTCACCCGGAGAGTGTCGCGGACCGGCGGCTCGCCGTCCTCGGCCATGTCCTCCCCGCGGCGCCCGCACCGGTCGGAAATTTCGATCTCGGTTCCATCGCCGACACGACGCTCTATCTGTCGGGTCAGGGGCCGCTACTGGAATGCGGCAGACTGGCGACCGGCAAAGTCGGGCTTGATGTTCCGGTCCATGAAGCGTTCCACCACGCGCAGAGAACCGGACTCGTGCTGATCGCCGTGATGAAGGAAATCCTCGGCTCGCTTGAACACGTCGTGCAGATTCGACGCGTCTTCGGCATGGTCAATGCCGGCCCCGATTTCGTGGATCATCCGGCGGTCATCGACGGTTGCTCCAACCTGTTTTGCGATGTCTTCGGTGAACGGGGCAGACATGCGCGCACGGCAGTTGGCATGGGGTCCCTGCCCGGCAACATCACCGTCGAAATCGATGCGATCGTCTCGATCTCCCCGGACAGGAACACATCCCGATGAGAGATATCCGGTTTCTGGACGTTGCGAAGAGCTACGGCGATGTCGAGGTCATCTCCGGCCTCGACCTGCACGTCCACGAGGGAGAGTTCATGGTGTTGGTCGGCCCCTCGGGCTGCGCCAAGTCGACCACGCTCCGGATGATCGCGGGTCTCGAATCCATCTCGTCGGGCGACCTGATGATTGGCGGTGAACGCGCCAACCATCTGTCGCCCGCGCAGCGCAACATCTCGATGGTGTTCCAGTCCTATGCGCTGTTCCCGAACATGTCGGTGCGCGACAATCTTTCCTTCGGACTGAGAGTCAGGAAGACCGATCCCGCCACCGTCAAGTCCGAGGTTGCGCGCGTCGCCGACACGCTGGGCCTCGGCGAGCTGCTCGACCGGAAACCCCGCCAGCTTTCAGGTGGCCAGGCGCAACGTGTTGCCCTGGGACGCGCCATGATTCGCAGGCCGGATGCGTTCCTCTTCGACGAGCCGCTGTCCAATCTCGATGCGGAGCTCAGGGTTCAGATGCGAGGAGAAATCTCCGAGATGCAGCGCCAGCTGACGACGACGACGGTCTACGTGACCCATGACCAGGTCGAAGCCATGACGATGGGTGACCGGATCGCGGTGATGAACCGGGGCCGGATCATGCAGGTCGGCGTTCCCACCGAACTCTACGAACGACCGCGGAACACCTTCGTCGCCGGTTTCATCGGCAGTCCGAGAATGAACCTCCTCGACGCGGAGGACCTCCTGGGCGATGCCGCAGCGACGGTCGATCGCGGTCGTGGATCAACGCTCGGAATCCGGCCAGAGCATCTCCTGATCGGGTTGACCGAAGGCGCGGTCCCGGTTGGTGAGGCACGCGTCAACAGGATCGAGGACCTTGGCCACGAGGCGCTTGTCCATCTCGGCAATGTCCGTGGTGCGCACCTGACCGTTCGGACCAGCGGTGACATACGCGGTGTGGTCCGTGCCGGCGAGACGCTGTCGCTCGCGCTCCGGCCGGACCGTCTTCACGCTTTCGACAGCACGACCGGAGAACGGCTGCCATGACAGACGACCCCTTCGCCCGTTGGCATCTCACCCCGGTCATCAATGCTTCCGGGACGATGACCCGCATCGGTGCATCGAGGGTTCCCTGTGACGTACGTGCGTGCGTCGACCGGATCCTCGCCTCCTTCGTCGACATGGACGAGCTGCAGTCGCGCGCAGGCTCCGTTATCGCACGCGTGACCGGGGCTCAGGCGGGGTGCATCGCCTCGTGTTCCGCGGCCGCAATGACGCAGACGGTCGCCGCATGTCTCACGGGCGCGGATCTGGCAAGGATCGAGGCGCTGCCCTGGGCGGCCGGCGAGCGGCGTGTCCTGTTGCCCATGGGACACATGGTGAACTATGGCGCGCCGATCGATCAGGCGATCCGCCTTGCCGGGGCCGAGGTCGTTCCCGTGGGCACCGCTGCGGCCTGCGAGACCTGGCACCTCGCCGACGCTCTGGCGGCTGGTGCGGCAGCGGCCATGTACATCGTCTCGCACCATACCGTGCGCGAAAACGAGCTTCCCATGGATGTCTTCATCAACCTGTGCCGCGAGCATGGCGTGCCGGCGATCGTCGACATGGCCTCGGAGCACGACCTGACCGGACCCATCGAACTCGGTGCATCCGCCGTGATCCATTCCGGCCACAAGTTCCTGTCGGGAGTCACCAGCGCCGTCGTTGCGGGAAGCTCCGATCTCATTCGTGCCACCTATCTTCAGCACCGCGGAATCGGACGGACGATGAAAGCAGGCAAGGAGAGTGTTGTCGGCGCCATGGCGGCGCTCGAGTTGTGGGAAAAACGCGATCATGACGCCGTCCGGCGTGCCGAGGAGACGCGGGTGGCCCACTGGATGCGCGAACTCGCGGACATGCCTGGCGTCTGCGTCACCACCCATGCCGACTGGACCGGCAACCCGATCACGCGTCTCCGCATCACCATCGCGCCCCGGAACTCGGGTTTCCATGCCTGGGAACTGGCCGCCCGGCTTGCCGCCCGGACTCCCGGGATCGTGGTACGCGACGATCTCGTCGAGAGGCAGGAACTCTACCTCGACCCCTGCAATCTGACCGATGCGGAAGCCGCTGCGGTCGCCGTCGCCATCCGGGAGGAAGTTGACCGCTTCCAGGCACGAGGTGATGGCCGTCGCCAGAGCTGGAGTGATGTCAAGCTCGCCCGCGAGGCCGCGATCCTGAGCTGGTCGGGGAACCGTGATGGCGCCCTGTAGCGCGGCCAATTGCGTCAGCGGTGCAGGCCACGACAGCCGCCGAAACCCGATCCACGATTGAGGACCCACGGCGCCGTCTGAACGACCGGCATGCCGCAAGCACGGGAGAGACCAGTTTGCCTCACGATCACGCCCAGGACCTTGCCTACGGCTTTCCGACCGTGTTTGGTCGCGGTCTGCTGGACGAGTTCCGCCATTTCGTCAATCCGCCTTTCCTCGTGGTCACGATGGACGATCTCTGGCCACTCTTCTCGCGTCATTTTTCCGGCGCCGACTGCAGGCCCTACTTCTGCGGGTCGATCGAACAGGCCGACCTTGACCGGGAGGCCGCGAGCCTCGGCGAGGTGCGCGCCATCGTCGGGCTCGGTGGAGGCCAGGCGCTGGACGTCGCGAAGTACTTTTCGTGGCGCCTGAACCTGCCGCTCTTCCAGGCGCCGACGGCCCTGTCGGTGAATGCCGTCTACGGCCAGCGTTCGGGAGTCCGGATCCAGGGACGGGTCGCCTATCGCGGCTGGGCCGTGCCACAGGCCATCTACATCGACTACGATGTCCTTGCCGGCTGTCCGCCGGCGCTGAACTGGTCGGGAATCGGCGACATCCTCTGTTTTCACACCGGGGTTCTGGACTGGCGCTATGCCGAGAGGGAAGGGAAGGTCGAAGAAAAGTGGCGGTTCGACGAGAACCTGGCGAGGCAGTCGCTGGCGAAGGTCAGGACGGTCGTCGGGAACATCGACAACATCCGTGCAATGAACGACCGTGGCATCGACGCACTGGCCGACGGACTGAAATGGGGTACGAGCTATCACGGGTCGGGATGGTGTCCCCGCCACATCGAGGGAACCGACCACTTCCTCTTCTACACACTGGAAAAACTGACGGGGAAGAAGTTCCTCCACGGTCAGCCCGTGTGCCTCGGCGTCATCGTCGGCTCGATGCTGCACGATGCCGGAGCCGAGGAAATGCTCGATACCATCTCGGGCATCGGCCTCGACATTCGCCCCGAGGCGATGGGCTTGACGTGGGACCAGCTCGAGGAGGGTCTGATGACGATGCGGTCCTATGTCAACCAGGTCGGACTCTGGCACTCCATAGCCCACGATGCCGCCCTGACGACAGGTTTCGTCGCTGACCTGAAGGACCGCCTGGCCCGGGCCTACGCTCATCGTGATCGGTAGCCGGCGCCGGTTGTTGAACAACCCGGCCGGAACCGATCAACCCCGGATGCTGCGAATGGCGGGCGGACTCATGGTTGCGGGGGGCCTTCCCTTCCGAGCCAGGCCGAATCGAACTGTGGCTCCGGCATCCCCCTGGACTGGCCACGGAGCACGAACGCATCGCCGTGCGGTGAGCTGGGACCGTCGTCATCGTCCCGGGCCGCGCTGGTCGCAAGAAGCAGCGATCCGTCCTCGCCTCCGAAAGCGCAGGACGTGACGTTGCCGGCCGGAAGCGCGATCGTCTCCACCGTCGTGCCTTCGGGATCGCGGACGCTGATGCAGCTGCCCTGCCAATGGGCGCTGTAGAGGAGTCCGTCGCTGTCGGTGGTCATGCCGTCGGGCATGCCCTTGTCGGCCGGAACCTTCGCGAACAGCGTACGTTCGACCGGGCGCCCTGCGGCATCGAGCGCGTAGCGCAGAATCCGGCCACCCACGGTGTCGGCAAAGTACGCAGCCCCGCCGTCGGGAGAGAATGCCGGGCCGTTCGCGACGACAAAGCCCCGGTCAACACATTCGGCGCCACTGGCGCTCACGCGGTAAAGCGATCCGGCCGGATCGACCTCTCCGACATCCGAAGTCCCGATCCAAAGGGCCCCGTCAGGGGCGACCTTGCCGTCATTGAAGCAGGTTCCCGCGGTCGGCCGGAGTGCTGCAGGCAGAGGCGTTGTGACGCCGCTTGCAGGATCGAGGCGCAGGAACTGCGTCGCCGTCACAAGAAGAACGAACCCGTCGTTCAGGCGAACAAGACACGCGAGGTTCTCGGTGAATCCGCTCGCGACCACCCGGTCGCTTCCACTTTGCGGATCGAAGCGGTGCACCTCTCGGCCGTGAAGATCGAGCCACAGGAATACGCCGGAAGCCGGAAGCCACAGCGGCGCCTCTCCCAGATGGGCTGCGGCGGCAATGTGGCGGATGATCCTGAACGGCATGGTCAAGAGTTCCCTTGCGTGTCATTTGTCGTGCTTTACTCACCGCATACAGTCTCATAGCATGACAGTATGCGACAACGCGATCATGGACTGGCTCCGATCACGCCGATCCGCAGGCGCCTGGTTACCGACGAGGTCATCGACCGGCTTATCGTCGCGATCGCCATCGGTGCGTTGCCGCCCGGTCACCGCCTCGTCGAGGAGAGTCTCGCCGCCGAGTTCGGCGTGAGCCGCGTTCCGGTCCGTGAGGCCATGCGCGAGCTCTGGTTGCAGGGAATTGTGAGTTCCTCTCCGGGACGAGGCTGGAAAGTCGCCGCCTTTGATGATCGCCAGATCCGGGAGGTGTGCAGTGTGCGCATCTCGCTCGAGACGATGCTGCTTGCCGAGGCGATGCCCCGGTTGCGCGCCGACCCCTCCCGTTTCGCGGAGATCGACAGAGCCCTGGACGAGATACGCAAGGGTGCTGCGGACGGAAACGTCGAGCAGGTCCAGCGCGCCGATGTCGATTTTCACCGCGCCGCCCTGTCGGTGGCCGAACACTCACTGGGCCTTGGCATCTGGGAAGGCATCTCGCGCCAGGTTCTCATCATCTTCGGACTCGAGATCCGCAGCCATCCGGAACTCGACGCCGTCGTCGCGCAGCACGAGGAACTTCGCCGGTTTCTGGCCGAGGGTGATCCCTCGGATCTGGCATCGGTGCTGCGCGAACACATCACCGGCTGGTGGTCGTCCTCGGAAGACCAGCCGGAGCACCACAACGAAACAGATAACTGGGAGATGAAACATGTTTCGATCGCTTGAATGGAAACTGGCGGCGGCACTCGTCCTGGCCGCGGGCACACAGGCTTCGGCGCAGGAGGTCCGGCTCTTCAGCTTCGAAGGCTATTCCGAACCTGAATGGGTGGAACCCTTCACCGAGGCCACGGGCTGTGAGGTGAACGTGGCCTACACCGGGTCGGTGGACGAAATGTTCGCCAAGATGGTGGGAAGCGACGGCGCCGACTACGACCTTGTCTCGATCGACACCTCGATTGTCGAGCGCTACCTCGACCAGGGCCTGATCATTCCCTTCGACATGTCAAAGATACCCAACACCTCGAACCTGCTTGCCTCGTTCAGCTCGGTGGCGGAAGTCATGAGCGGTGGCGAAACCTACGGAGTCCCCATCGCCTGGGGCTCGCTTGGTCTCATCTACGACAAGGAGGCGTTCCCTGACGGGGTCAATTCCTGGGAAGCCCTGTGGAGCCCCGAGAACGCGGGACACGTGCTCGCCCTCGATGACGCCAACAACAATGTGACCAACGCCGCAATCGTTCTTGGACTCGCGGAGCCATTCAACCTCAGCGACGCCGATTTCGATGCCGTCAAGATGAAGCTGATCGAGCAGAAGCAATACCTCATCAGCTACTACGCCGGATTCGAGGAAGGCGTGAACATGTGGGATTCGAGCGAGGCGACGCTGATGTTCTCGATGGGCGAGTTCCAGACCGTCGAACTCGCCAATCGCGGCTACGACGTGGTGTACTCGATCCCGGATGAGGGCGGCATCGGCTGGCTCGACACCTGGGCCCTCTCCAAAGGCGTGAAGGACTCCGAGTGCGCCCATCAGTGGGTCAATCACTACCTCAACGGCGAGACGGGTCCGGCCATGACCGCGAAGAACGGATACGGGAACACGACGAACGAAAGTCCCGGACTGGATTACGCCGACAAGCTGGTGTGGCTCCGTCCGGTTGAGGACTTCGACCGCCGGGTGAGTGTCTGGAACGAGGTCAAGGCCGCGCAGTAACGGACAGGGCGACGGGCATGCCGCGTGGGATGCCCGTCGCCTTTCACCGTGTCCGGGCCGGTTGATCCGGGTCTGGCTTCAACCGGGTTTGTAACCGCACAATCATGTCCACGGTTCTCACGGAGCCCGGCATTCCGGTTGCCGTCCGGATGACCTGCATGTCGGCCAGGGGGTGCTGCAAGTGAAGATCACCGACATCGCGTGCCACGTTCTGGTTGCCGACGACGTCGACCCGGGTCTGACTTCCTCAGCCCAGGACAGCCTGCTCGTCGTCGTTTCTACTGACGAGGGCCTCGAGGGTTACGGCGAAAGCGATCTCAATCCGTGGATCGGACGTGCCTGCATCGAGGCTTCCGGCACCCACACCATGGGTCTCGGCATGGCGGAACTGCTGAAGGGCAAGGACCCCCGCGACATCGAGGCTCTCTGGGACCATGTCTACACGATGACGGCGATGAACGGACGCCGTGGTGCGGTGATCCACGCGCTGGGTGCTGTCGAGATGGCGCTCCGGGATCTCGCCGGAAAGATCGCGGGTGAGCCGTTGTGGAAGCTTCTCGGTGATCCCCGCCCGACCCCGCTTGTTCCCTATGCATCCCTGCAGCCGGCCGGCAGCAGCTTCGAAGCCTATCGTGACGCGCTCTGCCAATCGGCCGAGAATGCGAAGAAGCTCGGTTTCAAAGCCGTCAAGGCCGAGTGCACCATGGCCGGCCCCTACGCTCACGACGGCATGAACGAAAGCTACGATCGCCACACGGAGGTTGTGGCGGCGGTGCGGCGGACACTCGGACCGGACATGACGCTGATGGTGGACGTGCAGTACCTGTGGCGCGATGCGGAGACGGCATGGTCGGTCCTGCGCGACTGGGAGGAGTTCGACCTCTACTTCGTCGAGACTCCAATCTGGCCTGACTTCCTCGACGAGCATGCCAGGCTGGCGGCCCGGGCACCCTTCCGGATCGCCTCGGGGGAATGGCTTTCGACCCGCTGGGAATTCGAGGATCTGATCGAGCGCGGCCGGATCGGCGTCGTCCAGCCGGACGTCGGGCGCGTTGGCGGCGTGGGCGAGGCACGCGCGGTGTGTGCGATGGCGGCCGAAAGGAACTTGCCGGTGGTTCCGCACTGCTGGAAAACGGGTGTGTCGCTGTCCGCCACCGCCCATCTGGCCTTCGCAACCCCCGGAATCGCCTTTGTCGAGTTCCTTCCGCCGCAGCTGTGTATCGAGAAGCTCCGTCGTGAACTCGCCATGGAGGATCTCGTTCTGGAGAACGGCGAAATCCTTCCTCCCACACGGCCGGGTCTCGGGGTGGAGATCAACTGGGACGCCGTGCGCGCCTATGGACGCCCCTGACACCGACAGCAGGCACGAGGTGGCAGGCGACAGGACGCCCCTTCTGCGAATCCGCGGGCTGGGTGTCCGCTTCCAGGACTTCGAGGCGATTCGTCCCCTGGACCTTGACGTCCTGAACGGCGAGTTCCTGACCGTGCTCGGCCCCTCGGGGTCGGGGAAGACCACGCTGCTGCGCACGATTGCCGGATTCCAGCAGCCCACGGCCGGACGCATCGAGTTCGACGGGCGTGACATCGCCGACGTGCCGATCAACCGCCGTCCCTTCAACACCGTCTTTCAGGACTATGCACTCTTCCCCCACTTGACGGTGCGGGAAAACGTCGCGTTCGGACTGCGGGTGCGGGGCATTGCCCGGGCGACGCGTGACGCGCGCGTCGAGGACGCACTCGGGATTGTCGAACTCGAAGATCTCGGCGATCGCTATCCGGCGCAACTGAGCGGCGGACAGCAGCAGAGAACCGCACTCGCACGCGCCATGATCTGCGAACCGCGTCTCATCCTGCTCGACGAGCCGCTCGCCGCGCTCGATGCGACCTTGCGGCGCCAGATGCAGAAGTTCCTCAAGGTCGTGCAACGGCGGAGCGGCATCACCTTCGTCTTCGTCACTCACGATCAGTCCGAAGCCATCACGGTGTCCGACCGCATCTGCGTGATGCGGTCCGGAAGCATCGAGCAGATCGGCACGCCCAGAGATCTCTACTACCGGCCACGCAGCCGCTTCGTTGCCGCGTTCTTCGGGGCGAGCAACATCCTCGAGCCGTGCCGCATCGAAAGCACCGGGGAGGACACGACCATGGTCTCGACTCCCTTCGGCACGATAAGGGTCGATGGTCCTCCGCCGCGGGTCCGGGAAGGGCTGGCGCTGGCGGTGCGCCCGGAAGCTCTCGTTCCGGCCGCCGGCGATGCCTGCAACCGGATCGAGTGCGAGGTGGTCTCGGTCTCCTTCGTCGGCTCGGAGACAATCACCGAACTGGAGCATTCCCGGACACGCCATGTCCTGACGATGAAGACACGCAGCGATCCCTCGACGCGACAACCCGTTGTCGGTTCGCGCCTTGAAGTCGGTTTCGATGCCGCCGCCTGCGCACTGGTCAAAGGGGCACGAGAATGACCGACAAGCGCATGACCGGGCATGTGCCGGGCACAATCGTGCTCTGGGCCATCTGCATCCTCTTCATCCTGGTCCCGCTTGCGAGCTTCCTCGCCTACGGCTTCCTGCCGGTCATCGACAACGCCATCGTCTACGAGCCGACACTCGACAATTTCGTCAACATTTTCTCCAACTCTTCCTATCGGACCACGTTCCTGCGGACGATGCTGCTGGCCTTCGAGGTCTCGGTCTTCAACTTCGTGCTCGGCTACGCCACGGCGTACTTCATCTGGAGGCGCCCGCCCGCCTGGCGGAACGCCCTCGTCATTGCCCTCGCGATCCCGCTTCTGATGAGCTACATCATCAAGATCTATGCGATGCGCGGCGTGCTCGGAACGAACGGTCTTCTGAACAGCGCATTGCTTGCGTTCGGCGTGGTCGACGAGCCGGTGAGCGCCCTGCTCTTCAACCTCACGGCCGTGCGGATCACGCTCAGCGTCGTTCTCCTGCCCTTCATGGTACTGCCGATCTGTGTCGCACTGGAGCGCATCGCTCCTCAGGTGCTGCAGGCTGCGGCCGATCTTGGCGCCAGTGAAATCCAGACATTCCGCTGGGTCATCCTGCCGCTCAGCCTTCCGGGCGCCATCGTGGGCGCGATGTTCACCTTTGTCCTCGCCAGCGGCGACTTTCTCGCACCGGAACTCGTGGGCGGGATCGAAGGGTTCACATTCGGAAGACTGGTGTTCAGCCAGTTCGGACTCGCCTTCAACTGGCCGCTGGGGGCCGCACTGTCGGTCCTGTTGATGGTGGTCGCACTCGCGGTGATCTCCGTCGCGCGCCGTCTCTCGAACCCGCGCTGGCAGTCATGACGCGCAACCGGTTCATCGACCTCCCCCTCGCTGCGGTTGCGATGCTGGTCTACGTGTCGCTCTATCTGCCGATCCTGCTCATCTTCCTTCTCTCCTTCTTCTCGATGCGGCGCGGCAAGGTGAACTGGGACACCTTTTCCCTGTCGTGGTACGCGAAGCTCCTCGAGAACGACGCACTCGGCGGGGCTCTGTGGAACTCGCTCCTTGTCGGCAGTCTCGCGGTGACGGCGGCCGCCGCCTTCGCGACGTCCGCCGCGATCCTCGTCAGATCCCGGCCCGACAGTCATTCGGCGCGACTGCTCGAATACGTGATCTTCCTGCCCTTCCTGCTGCCGCCCATCATCACGGGCCTCTCGCTGCTCATCTACTTCCGGGAAGCGGGAGTCGGCCGTGGCATTCTCACGATCACCGTCGGCCACACCCTCTTCGTTTCGGCCATCATCTACCGCATCGTGCTGACACGCCTGAACGCCCTCAGCCGAAACCTCGTGGAGGCTGCCCTGGACCTGGGCGCCACCCGAATCCAGACCTTTCGCTTCATCATCTTGCCGAACCTGCGCATGCCGCTCCTGACCGGCGGGCTGCTCGCCTTTGCCCTGTCCTTCGACGAGACGATGATCACCCTGTTTCTCAGTGGAACGGACGCCACCCTGCCAGTGCGTCTCTACGCGATGATGCGGGTCGGCTTCACCCCGACGATCAACGCCCTCGTCACGCTCATACTCGGGTTCTCGATTCTGCTCACCGTCGCGGTGGCCCTGGCGTGGCGTCGGAACGCCGATTCCGCAAGGATGACTTCTGGTGAAGGGAGAACGTGACATGAAACGCTTCGAGGAACAGGTGGCGCTCGTCACCGGCGCCGCACGGGGCATCGGCCTTGCAATCGCAGCACGCTTGCTGGCAGAGGGCGGACACGTCTTCCTCGCCGACGTTGATGGTGACGAGGCGCAACGGGCCATCGACCGGCTGCCGGCCGGCGATGCAACCCGCGCGACTGCCGTCACCCTGGACATCACCGATCAGTCCGCCTGTCAGCGAACGCTCGCCAGCATCGACGAGGAGCACGGGCGTCTCGACGTGCTCGTCAACAATGCCGCGATACACGATCTCAGCCCGATCGGGGACCTGACGATCGAGCATTTCCGCAAGGTGACGCGAGTCAATCTCGACGGTGCGCTGGTCTGCACGCTCGCCGCCCTGCCGCTCATGGAGCGAAGCGGGGGACGCATTCTGATGACGGCGAGCATCATGGGGCTTGTCGGCTCCCCCGACTCCCTTCCCTACAGCACCGCCAAGGGAGGAATCGTGAACATGGTTCGTGCCCTCGCATGCGATCTGGCGCCCCGGGGAATCACCGTCAACGCTATCGCCCCGGGCGCTATCGACACCCGCATGGCGCGCCTCCCCGACGGCAGTCACGAACACGATACCGAGTACTTCAGGACGGTGTATCTGAAGTACCGCAAGATCCCGCTGGGCCGGACCGGCTTTCCGGAAGACCTCGCCGGACCAGCGGCCTTTCTCGTCTCGTCCGACGCGGCCTACATCACCGGCCAGATCCTCGCGGTGGATGGCGGCATCACCGCCAATTTCTGACACTGGCGAAATGCGCCGCGACCCTGCCGGAAAATGAGACGGCGCCGTTTGCGCGGGCAAGCAAGGCACCCGCTTTGTTCACCACCGAAAATCACCGAATTCCAGCCCTCAATCAGGCCGCCGGCAACATGTTCTCACGGGGGAGGAAAATGTCGTAGCGCTTGCGGATGGCGGCGTCGGTCGCTTCCGGAATGTGGGCCGGATAGTGCGTTGCGAGCAGCGCGTCCTTGCGTCCGATCGCCTTTGACACGAGATCGGGACGGTCGTTCTCCAGCCACTCCTTCGGGCTCGAACGGTCGCCGACCGTCGGGTAGACGTACTCGGTCTGCATCAGCCTCAGGGTCTGATCGGAACCGAGATAGTGGCCGGGACCGCCGAGGCACACTTCCTTCATGGTGTCGAGCGCCATGGTCTCGTCATTGACCTCGATGCCGCGCACGCAGCGCATGCAGGCGCCGATGACGTCGTTGTCGACGATGAGGGCCTCGAGGCAGTGCGACAGCAGGGACGAATGCATGCCGACGCTCTCGTAGACGAGATTGAGCCCGGAGAGCCCGGCCATGACATTGGCGAGGCCCCGTTCGTAGCCGGCCTGCATGTCCATCTCCTTGGAATCGGACATCGCGCAGGCCGACCCTCCCGGGAGATCATAGTAGCGCGCCATCTGTCCGCAGGCGGCCGTGAGCAGACCCTGTTCGGGTGAACCACCCGACATGGCGCCGGTGCGCAGATCGGAGACAAAGGGCCAGGTGCCGAAGATGGCCGGATGACCGGGGGAGAGCGCGTTGACGTAGACGAGGCCGGCCAGGCATTCGGCCACGGCCTGCACGACGGCACCCGCAAGGGGTGCCGGCGCGGTGGCGCCGGCCTGGCCGGCCGAAAGCAGCAGGATCGGCATGCCGCCCCGGATCAGGGTCTCCATCACCAGGCAACTCTCGGTGGCGAACTTCATCGGCGGCACGACGAAGCAGTTCGAGTTCGAAACGAAGGGGCGCCGCCGCCAGGTTTCCTCGGATCCGGCAACCATGTGGAGCATGTCGAGTCCCTCGGCGGCGTGATCCGCCTGGGTGAAGGCCGTGCCGATATGCTTGGTGGTGCCCGAGATGCAGGCGTAGAGCGTGTTGAGGTCCATGTCGCGCGGATCGACCGTGTCGCGCGGCGTCAGGGTGCGCTGGAAGAAATGGATGTTGTCCAGGGAATCGACGATTCGCGCCGAATTATAGAGGTCCTGGACGTTCGGTTCGCGGTTCTCGCGCGTCGCCGGATCGTAGACGAAGACGGCGGCGCCAGCGGTGCCGAAGTGTACGCGGTGCCCTCCCGGACGTATGTCGTGGAGCGGGTCCTGGCCATGAAGCGTGAAGTCGCGTGCCGCGATGGCAACCATGTCCTCGACAAGGGCACGGGGGAAGCGGATGCGGCCGTCGTCACCGGCGATGGCGCCGGCGCCCGTGAGAATCTCGACACCGCTTGGAGGAGCTTCGATCAGGCCGACTTCCTCGAGGGCGGCAAGGGCCGTGTTGTTGATCTTCTCCATGTCGGCGTCGCTGAGCGGCCTGTAGGTCCCGCCCTCGAGACCGGGTCTCACCGGCCTCATGTTGTCGGGCAACGGCGCGGCGCGCGCCGCCTTGCGGGCGGCACGGCCACCGCCACGGCGGCTGCGCCGGGGAGAGGTGTCGGCAGATTCGCGGTCGGTCATGGCTTGCTTCCTACATGCGCACACGCTCGGACTTGGGATCGTACATGGGTTTCAGAGAGGCGCGGGCAGTGGCTCTCGTCCCGGCGACCTCGATTTCGAAGGAGGACGCGAGGAGTCCGTCCGCAGTTTCGCCCGCCTCGAGAGGAACGTAGCCCATGCCGATGGCGCCGCCGAGATGGTGACCGTAGTTGCCGGATGTCAGGTAACTGACGATGCGACCGTCCCGTACGATCGGCTCGTTGTGGTAAAGCAGGGGCTCGGGATCCTCGAGCATGAACTGCATCATGCGTCGCTGCAGGCCCTCGTCCTTTTTCCTGAGGACGGCGTCGCGGCCGATGAAGTCGGGCTTTTGCAGGCGCACGGCAAATCCCAGGCCCGCCTCGAGCACGTGATCCTCGTCCGTGATGTCGTGGCCGAAGTGCCGGAAGGCCTTCTCGATGCGGCAGCTGTCGAGGACGTGGAGGCCGGCGAGACGCAGATCGAAGGGCCGTCCCGCCTCCTCCAGGGTCTCGAAGACATGGGCCGCCATCTCGGAACTGACGTAGAGCTCCCAGCCGAGCTCGCCCACATAGCTGACGCGATGGGCGCGGCAGATGGCGTAGCCGACCTCGATCTCCCTCATGGTCCCGAAGGGATGGTGATCGTTTGAAAGATCCGCCGGGGAGCAGGCGTTGAGCACGTCGCGCGATCGCGGACCCATGAGACACAGGACCGCTTCCCCGGCCGTGACGTCAGTGTAGACGACATGTGCATCGTCCGGCGTGTGACGCTTCAGCCATGCGAGGTCGCGCATCAGGGTCGCCCCCGGAGTGACGATGAGAAAGGCGTTCCCGGAGAGGCGGGTGACGGTGCAGTCGCACTCGATACCGCCGCGGCCGTTGAGAAACTGCGTGTAGACGAGGCGCCCCGCCGGAACATCGATCTCGTTGGCGCAGATGCGGTTCAGCACTGCCGCGGCGTCTGCACCCTCGGCCCGGATCTTGCCGAACGAGGTCATGTCGAAGAGGCCGACACCGTTGCGCACGGCGAGGTGTTCGTCGTGCGCGCAGTCGAACCAGTTCTGCCGCTTCCACGAATAGCGGTACTGCGCCTCCATGCCGTCGCGGGCGAACCAGTTCGCCCGCTCCCATCCGGCGACGACGCCAAAGCAGGCACCGCGCGTCTTGAGATGGTCATGGATGGGAGAACGGCGCACGCCACGGGCGGTCTGCGGTTGCCGATAGGGGAAGTGGTCGGCGTAGAGCAGGCCCAGCGACTCGGTCACCCGGTGTTCCAGGTAGGTCCGGTTTTTCTGGAAGGGCTGGACGCGGCGGATATCGACGTCCCACAGGTCGAAGGGCGGTTCGCCGTCCTCGATCCACTGCGCCAGGGCCATGCCGGCGCCGCCAGACGAAACGATGCCGATGGAGTTGTAGCCGCAGGCGACGAAGTAGCCCCTCAGTTCCGGCGCTTCGCCCAGGTAGTAGCTGTTGTCCGGCGTGAAGCTCTCCGGTCCGTTGAAAAACGTGTGGATGCCGGCCTCGGCCAGCATCGGCAAGCGGTTGATCGCCTTTTCGAGAACCGGTTCGAAATGGGCGATATCCTCGGGCAACTGGTCAAAGCAGAAATCCTCCGGGATTCCCTCCATGCCCCAGGGCTTGGCATCCGGCTCGAAGGCCCCGAGCATCATCTTGCCGGCGTCTTCCTTGTAGTAGGCCCATTCGTCGGGCACCCGCAACACGGGCAGCTGACCCAGTCCCTCCACGGGTTCGGTGACGATGTAGAAATGCTCGCAGGCGTGGAGTGGAATGTTGACCCCGGACATGGCGCCAAGATCGCGCGCCCACATGCCGGCGCAATTGACCACGATGTCGCTGGCGATCGTCCCCCTGGCGTCCTCCGACTCCCAGGAGACCCCGGTGACCCGCCCGCCTTCCTGGTGGACACCCGTCACCTTCACGCCTTCGGCGATGGTGACGCCGTTCTGGCGGGCCCCGGCGGCAAGCGCAAGGGCGATGTTCGCGGGATCGCACTGTCCGTCGAGGGGGAGATGGACGGCGCCGACGACATCCGTCACGTTGAGCCAGGGATAGAGGTCCTTGACCTGGCTCGCCGAGACCTCGTTGACCTCTACCCCGAAGGCGCGGGCCAGCGAAGCCGTGCGGGTGATCTCCTCCAGGCGTTCATCGGTGAGGGCCACGGTGATGGAACCGTTCTGGCGCATGCCCGTGGCAACACCGGTCTCCTCCTCGAGCCTGACGTAGAGGTCTGCCGAGTACTTCGCCAGGCGCGTCATGTTCTGGCCCGACCGCAGCTGGCCCACCAGTCCGGCAGCGTGCCACGTCGTGCCAGACGTCAGTTGCTGTCGTTCGAGGAGGACAACGTCCCTCCAGCCGAGCTTGGCGAGATGGTAGGCGACCGATGATCCCGAGACGCCGCCGCCGATGATGACGGCGCGGGCCCTGGCCGGAAGATCCTTCATGGCCCGGGATCCTTCAGCGACAGGTTGTCCGGATCGAAGACCGGCCGGTCTGGCTGGACGGTCGCCGGATAGCGGCGGCCGTACATCTCGATTTCCAGGCTGGTGCCGGGTTCGGCAAGGTCGCTTCTCACGATGCCGAGGGCAATGGACTTGCCGACCCGGTGTCCCCAGCCACCGGAGGTGGTTTCTCCGACCATGGTGTCATTCTTCCAGATGGTGGACATGTAGGGAGCATCATAGGCACCCGCCTCGACGGTCATGGTGGCAAAGCGTTTCGCGACTCCCTGCTGGCGCTGGTTTTCCAGGGCCACCTTGCCCTTGAAGGAGTCCTTGTCCCACTTCACGAAGCGTTCGAGGCCGCCTTCGAGGATGGTGTAGTCCGTCGACAGGTCCGCCTTCCAGGCCCGGTAGCCCTTCTCCAGGCGCAGGCTGTCGAGGGCGAACATGCCGAAGGGTCTGAGACCGTGGCGCTTCCCGGCTTCAAGAAGAGCATCGTAGACGGCGGGCGTATCGGCGTTCTCGCTGTGGATCTCCCAGCCCAGGGCGCCGGCATAGGACACCCGGATCAGCAGCACGCGGGCGCCTGCGATCGTCGTCTCCTGCCAGGTGAGCCACGGCAGGGTGAGGTCGGCATCGCAGAGATCACCCAGCAGGGTGCGGGAATGGGGTCCGGAGACGATCTGGCAGCACCGCCGGCCCGTCTGGTTCTCCAGTGTCACGGACGATTGCGCCGGCAGGTGTTTCACCAGCCAGTCGCGGTCGTGCCACTGCGCAGCGCCCGCACTGATGAGGTACATCTCGTTCTCGTCGAGACGGATGATCGAGAGTTCGGTGATGATCCGCCCGGCATCGTCGGCGAAATAGCCCAGCCCCAGGCGGCCGACCCGCGGCACGCCGCCCGTGATCATTCCCCTCAGCCAGTCCCTCGCCCCGTCGCCCTTCAGGTGGAACCAGGAGAATCCCGCGAGATCGAGAACGCCCACGGCATCACGCACGGCGAGGCATTCCTCGCGAACCCGCGGAAACCACGGACCATCGCGCTCCCAGGTCTGCGTTGCCTCCTCGGACGTGTCGTCGCCGGGACAGGCAAACCAGTTGGCGCGTTCCCATCCGCCATAGGCGCCCATCTGGCCCCCCATGGACCGGATCCTGTCGTGGACCGGCGACACGCGCTTGTCGCGTCCGGCGGGCCAGGCGTGATGCGGGAAGTGCATGGCATACTCGTGGCCGTAGACCTCGATGCCCTTGGCGATGGCGTGATCCCGGTCGGCATAGTCGGTGAACCTGCGTGGATCACAGGACCACATGTCCCACTCGGTGGCGCCCTCGGTCACCCACTCGGCGAGCACCTTGCCGGCGCCGCCTGCCTGGGCGATGCCGAAGGTGAAGACGCAGGCCTCGAAGGCGTCCGGGACGCCCGGCATCGGACCGATCAGGGGATTGCCGTCCGGCGCATAGGGAATCGGTCCGTTGATGGTCCGGCTGACGCCGCCCTCGGCGAGCAGCGGCACCCGCGCCATGGCGTCCTCGATGTACCACTCGAGGCGTTCGAGATCCTCGGGGTAGAGCATGAAGGAGAAATCCTCGGGCATGGGATCGTCGTCGCTGATCCAGTGGGCCCGGCAGTTTCTCTCGTAGGGGCCGAGATTGAGGCCGGACTTCTCCTGGCGCAGGTAGTAGCTGCTGTCGACGTCGCGCAGCAGGGGAAGCTTGCGTCCGGTGTTTTCCGTGTAGGCCTTCAGTTCGGGGATGTCCCCGGTGAGCATGTACTGGTGCGCCATGGCGACGACCGGCACCTCGCGGCCAAACATGGCGCCGACCTCTCCGGCACGATAGCCGGCGGCATTCACCACGTACCGGCAACGGATGTCGCCGTGCGTGGTTTCCACCACCCATTCACCCTCGCGCCGCGCCCCGGTGACCGGGCAGAACCGCACGACGGTGGCGCCGAGATCCCGCGCCCCCTTGGCCAGGGCCTGGGTCAGCTGGGCTGGATCGATGTCGCCGTCGTAGGGATCGTAGAGGCCGCCGGCGAGATCGTGGGTCTCGAGATAGGGATAGAGTTCCTTCAGTTCGTCGTTCGTGCAGGTCCTGACATCCATGCCCTGGTAGCGGCCCATGCCGACCACCCTCTCGAACTCCAGCATTCGGTTGTCGGAATGCGCCAGGCGGATCGAGCCGGTCACGTGATAGTTCATCGGGTAATCGACCGCTTCGGCGAGGCCGCGGTAGAGTTCGGCAGAGTAGCGCTGCATGTTCATGACCGACCAGCTGGCCGAGAAGGTCGGCACGTTGCCGGCGGCGTGCCAGGTCGAACCGGCCGTCAGCTCGTTCTTCTCCAGCAGCACGCAGTCGGTCCAGCCGGCGCGCGCCAGGTGATAGAGGCACGAGGCTCCCACGGCGCCCCCCAGATAGTGGGGCACCCGGCCCCCCCCGCCCCCCCCGCCGATGATCACCACCCGTGCGGTTCCCGGTAAGTCCGCCATCGCCACTCCATCATCACCGGCGCCGGCCAGCAGTCTATCGACGGAAGGCATGTACCGACAAGCGCCTCCGCAGGCCGATTTAACCTGCGCACACCCGCCGGCGCCACCACTTGATGAATGGCCGCCTTTCCCTGAACCCGTAGCGCGGGAACGGAGCCCGCAACCATCCGTTCCCGGATGCCCCCCAAACCAGGCGAACGGTCACGACCCTGCTCTCCTGCAAGGTGTCGCGTCAGTATGCGCAGCGGCGTTGAACACGCTCGCCAAATCACAAATCCGACAAATCGGCGGATGCTTGTCAAGGGCAATTCATCTGTTGCCAAATGGCATAGGCAATAGAAATTTCGCCACATGGCTACACCTCATGTCACTCCCGGCCCTGATCACAGTGGCGTTGACGAGATCAGCGACACCGAAACCGGCGCGATGCTGCGCGCCTTTTTCAACCTGACGGCGCGTTGGGCACTCAACGACGGGCAAGGACGCATCCTGCTCGGAAGGCCGGCTGCAAGAACCTATGCGCGCTGGAAAGCCGGACAGGTCGACCCGTCGCGCATTTCGCGCGACACCCGAGAGCGTCTGTCGATGGTGATGGGCATCCATAAGAGCCTACCTGTTCACCGACCCTGAGCGCGGCTATCACTGGTTGCGAAGGCCAAACCGGGCATTCGGTGGCGATACCGCCCTGGACCGGCTGTAGGCCGGATCGATCCCGGATCTCGTCGCGGTGCGCGGCTACCTGGATGCGGAACGGGGCGGTTGGTGATCCCGCCCCTCAGTCGTGTCCTCTGGCCCCGGAATTTCCGCCTGATCCGGTTGATCTATCCCCCGGTCGATCTGTTCGAGGACATCGCAGATCCAGCCGACCGGGAACTGGTTGCCGCGGCCGCGAGACTCCATCGGTTCCATTCATCTGGTGCCGCCTGAACGACGCGTCTCGGGTGCCGGCGCCAGTTGGGTCATGGCGCCGTTCTGTCATGTTTCGCCTGATCGCCCGAGCCGCTTCGCCGACGGAAGCTACGGTGTGTACTTCGCAGGCGATCGCTTCGAAGTCGCACTGGCGGAGACGATGTTCCATTTCGAGCGTTTCATGGCGGCCGCGCAAGAGGGTCCCGCCACCGCGGACTATCGCGAGTTGATCGGCCGCCTCGACGCGGAACTGCACGACCTGCGGGATGCCGTTGCCTTCGCGTTTGCGCTCGACGCAGACGACTATGCCGGCGCCCAGACGTTGGCGCGGGAGCTGCGCCGGAATCATGCCAGCGACGGCATCGTCTGGCCGAGCGTACGCCATCCCGGCGGCGAGGCCATTGCGGCATTCTGACCCGACGTGGTGGGCATTCCGGTGCAGGGACGACACCTGTGCTACCGATGGGACGGCAACCGGGCGGACGCCTGGTTGACCTACGGCGAAGAGAACTGGCGGTTGACCTGAGGTCTGTCGATGAGCGCGGGAGACGGAGCGGAGTTTCACGAGAGGTCCTGGCTCATTTTCCGCAATCGCGGCCGCAGTGTGCTGACGAGACGATCCAGGCGTTCCCGCATCCATTCGACCGCACTGTCGAAGTCGTCACCTCCCTTGAGGAACCGTGCGCCGTGGCGGAAGCCAATGCGGGGGTTACCCTTGGGGTTGCGCCATGACGTGAGATCATCCCCGAATTCACATCGCATTTCGCCGATCGATCCCTCGATCTCATCGAACATGCGCTGGGCGGGCGGCGTATTGTTGTACCGCGCCAGGTAGCAGCCCATCTCCGCATCGCGGCGCTGCAGATAGGCGCTGAACCACAGACCCTTGGCGCCGGCATCGAGGACATCGATCCTCGAGTCATGCCGCGGTTTGGGCGCCTCCACCGTCGCATCGGAGAACGAGAAGCCGCCAAGCACGGCACTCCAGAACCGGAGGTTCTCTTCTTCCTGGGTGGAGAGCGGATCATCGTCGGCCTCGCCTTGAGAGGCAGCTACAGAGGTCGGACCGGCGACGTGTCGCCGAACGATCTCGGTCCGTGCCAGAACGCGAGGCTGCACGATCAGCCGGTCCGCGCCATCGCGCCAGAGCGCGGCTTCGACCAGCGCCAGGTTGAACTGAAGGCCGCTGTGCCGTTGCACGAACTCGACGATGTTGGCGGCTCCCTCCCGAATCCCGTCTCCGACGATGAGCATCAGGAACTCGCCCCTGCGAAGATGGCGGGTGACATTGTCGACGAAGGCGGCCTCGCCGACGGTCGGGTCGGCGTCGGCGACCAGTTCCCAGAGGACGTTTCCGGGCCGCTTCAGGGCGCGCGAGACCTCGCGCTGGAGATCTTCGTAGTCCCACGACGCCAGGTCCTTGGCGTAGTCGAGGATCTGTCCAATCACCTCCCGGCGCGCCTGCGGATTGCGCCACAGCTTGAATTCGGCAAGCGTGAGATTGCCCAGACGGTTCACATAGAGCGCATCGACGAAGCCGGCCGGGGTCGAAAGCTCCCGGCACACCGGCAAGAGGCCGTCGTAGCTGGTGTCGATCTGGGCGATGGGCAACGCCTGTGGATGTTCGAACAGCAGGTCTCTCAGGGTTTCCTCGTCTATGCTGCCTTCGGTGTCGCCGCGGGCGGCGAACTTGACGCGCTCGAGGGTGACCGCTGGCTCGCCAGCGCCGGGCCGCATTGCGATGACGGGTCCATAGGCATCATGTCGTGTAGCCAAGGGCGAGTCTCCTTTGCGTGTTTCGATCGCGCCTGAACTGTCCCACGAACGATATCGGAATACGAACCACACCCGCCAACTTCAGGCCGGCGCGGTTCGGCATCGGCTTTCGGGTTTGCCGGTTACTCCCTGCATGACGTCATACCAAGGTAGATATGTGATTCACTTGCACAACTGGTCACGCCGCGAGCAAGCAGACTTTACCGTTCTGCTGTGTACAACATTGAAATCACCTCGCTCACATTCCGGCGCATCAACATCTTCGGCAACAACGCGTCCGGGAATTCCACGTTCGGCATGCGGCTCCCGGTGAGCTCCGGGTGGTGTCGGGCTCTTGAATGAGCCATCGGGAAGGGTCGGGAGATGCCCTCGCCCGACCGAGGTAGATCGAGGGACGTAGACCTGGGATTGTGATAGGTGACGAGGAGCGTGCCGGACGCGTTCACCGAGACGGATGTGAGATGTTGCCTGGCAGGTCGGATTCAGTGGATTGTAAATTGTCATCTGACAGGCGACAAGCTAGGATCGTAGCATCATCGCATCGTTCCGCCATCGCGGTCTGAAGGCGCTTTATGATGGCCGGACGGCACGGCGCGTGGCGCCGGCGCATGTCGAGAAGCTGCGGGACATCCTGGCGGCGCTCGACCTGAGCCGCGGGCCGGAGAACATGAACCTGCCAGGGTTTCGCCTGCACGAGCTGAAGGGTCGCCTGAAAGGGCACTGGGCAGTTGCGGTATCGGGCAACTGGCGCGTGACCTTCCGGTTTGAGGACGGTGTGGCGGTTGATGTGGACTACCTGGACTATCACTGAGGAGACCAGTCATGGGGATGCACAACCCGCCGCATCCGGGCGGCATCGTGAAGCGACAGTGCCTCGAGCCCCTCGGGCTTACCGTGACACGGGCCGCCGAAGGGCTGGGCGTCACGCGGCAGGCGCTGTCGGAGTTGGTGAACGAGCGCACGGGGGTTTCGGTGGAGATGGCGATACGGCTGTCAAAGGCCTTCGGCTCGACGCCCGAGACATGGCTGGGAATGCAGATGGCCTGGGACCTCTGGCAAGTCCGTGACCGCGCGGGTGAAATCGCAGTGGAGCGGTTTGCGGCGGCGTGATCCGCACTCTCCATCACGGTCGCTTCGACAGGCAGGGCTTCCTGCTATCGTCATTGACGATTCACGTTGTGCTGAAGGCCGGGTCGGTTGGAGTTGCAGCACGAAGGCGGGTTGCTGCCACGATGTTGCTTCATCTTGCCGCACCTCGCGACACCACGACTTGGCGCAGTGCACGAAACATGGCGTGGCTCCTCACCGAGACGTCCGGGTGGAACGGTAGTGCGTCGCCGGACAGTCCGGCAACCCGGTCGTGAAAGGGAAACGCCTCGTCGGGATATCGGAAGCCGCCGCTCGACCCTGACCTCGGTGACCTGCACAGGTGTCCAGCGTGACGCGGCATGGGAACGCCCGCGCACGGATTGTCCGGCCTGTGCCCCAACGAGGAGGCGTCTGATGAACGGGAGGGTTGCATGGTTCATCGCGATTGCGGCCCCTGAAGCTGGTGCGCCCCGGCTCTGCCAGGGTACGGTGGAGCGATACCTTGTCGGCCCTCGCGGGATTCGTATCCATCACACGGGCGGAGCGGGATTTGCGGGCTCCGCAGGTCCCCGGCCTCGGTCACTGTCCGGCCTTGGCAACAGCCATCGTGTGTTTGACTTTCCTTCCCGGACATCATCGAATGCAACACAACACAAGATCCAGTTCGATCTTGCAGAGAGAACAAGAGGAGGAACTCCATGAGATCCCGTTTCTTAGCAGTACTGGCATCGGTCGGCGCCCTGGCTATGGCCGGCGGGGGGAGCGCCCTCGGGGACACGATCACCTTCGGTGCGCCCCTGTGCCTGACCGGGGACCAGGCGCCCCTGGACACGCCCGGCTTCCGGGGTGCGCAGGTCGCCATCAAGGCCCTCAATGATCAGGGCGGGTTGCTCGGCCAGCAGGTTGAGATGGTCGCCATCGACGGCAAGACCGATCCGGTCACGGTCGGCAACGCGGCCGTGGAACTGATCGACGACGGCGCCGACTTCATTCTGGCACCCTGCGACTTCGACTTCGGTGGACCGGCGAGTCGCGCGGCACAGGAGTCGGGACTGGTTGGCCTGTCACTGTGCGCGTCGGACCCGCTCTACAGTTCCTGGTCGCTGGGAGACAAGCAGTTCACCCTGTCGATGTGGAACACCACCATGGGGGCGACTGCCGCCGAATATGCCATCAACGAGCGCGGCTGGAAGAACGCCTATGTCGTGACCGACCAGTTCATCGCCTACACCGTGTCGCTCTCCAAGTACTTCGTCGAGCATTTCAAGGCCCTGGGCGGCAACATCCTGGCGGAGGACACGTACAACAACGGAGACAACGATTTCTCGGCCCAGCTTGCGCGCCTGCAGGCGCTCGACGAGAAGCCGGATGTCATCTTCATCTCCTCCTACGGGCAGGATATCGGCTTCATCATCCGGTCCCTGCGCGAAGTCGGCTATGACGCACCGGTGCTCGGCGGGGATTCCTACGACGACCCGGCGATGATCCAGTCGCTTGGCCCGCTTGGCAACGACATCTACTTCGTGACCCATACCTTCATGAGTTCCGAAGCACATCCGGAAATGGACCAGTTCATCGGACTCTTCGAGGACATGTTCAACGAACCGCCTGACACGTCCTTCGTGGCGACCGGCTGGGACGCCGTGATGCTTCTTGCCCAGGCTGCGGAGATCGCAGGCACGACGGATGGCGCGGCTGTTGCGAAAGTGCTGGAGGAGAACGTGTTCAGTCTTCTCACCGGCGATCTGACATACCGCAACGCCGAAGAAGGCCATGCCCCGGACAAGGCGGCGGTGCTCGTCGAAGTCAAGGGGGCGGAGACGCATTTCCTTGGCTGGCGGACGCCGTCCAACGTACCGGCACCATAGAATCGCCTGAACCACCCTGCCGGCGCGGACTCGTCCGCGCCGGCAGGAACCGCGGTATCCCGGAGCGCCATGGCCCCACTTGAAGCGGCGTCCGTCACGGTCGAGTTTGCCGGCCTGCGTGCACTCGACGACGTGTCGCTCACCCTTGAGCCCGGGGAGATACTCGGGCTCATCGGGCCGAATGGATCCGGGAAGACAACGCTGGTCAACGCCATGACCGGTCAGGTCCCCGTGGCCGGCGGCGCGATCACGCTGGGGGATACCGTCCTGACCGGACGAAAGCCCCGCGAGATCGCCCATGCGGGGGTTTCCCGGACCTTCCAGATCGGCAGGCATTTCGACAACCTGACGATTCTCGAGAATGTTGCCACGGCCGCTCTCGGCAAGGGCGCCCCGGTGCGCGTGGCCCTGCAGCGCGCCACCGCGCTGATCGAGGAGTTCGGACTCGGCCGACGCCTCGACGATCTGGCCGAGGTGCTCAGTTACGGCGAGAAGCGCCGCGTGGAAATTGCGCGGGCCCTGGCCGGCGAACCACACTACCTCCTGCTCGACGAGCCTGCTGCAGGGATGAACGAGGAAGAGACCGAGTCGCTGATCGACATCCTCGCCATGCTGCCGAAGGACCGAGGGCTCGGCCTGCTCATCATCGACCACGACATGGGCCTGATCATGCGCCTTTGCGAAAGGCTGCACGTGCTGGCGTCCGGGCGCACCATTGCCGAGGGGGACCGCCGGACGGTCCGTGACGATCCGGCGGTCATCGAGGCCTATCTCGGCAGCGATACCGGGCATGCTTGACATCGATTCCCTGGAGGTGAGCTACGGCGCCGTGCGTGCGGTGCGCGGTGTGTCGCTCAGGGTCCGCAAGGGCGAACTCGTGACCCTTCTCGGGGCCAACGGCGCGGGAAAGTCGTCGACATTGATGGCGATTGCCGGAGCGGTGCGGGCCACCGCCGGCAGGGTCCGGCTGGATGGCGCAGACGTGAGCGGGGCAACGCCGGAGGCCATGGTCCGGCGTGGCGTGGCAGCCGTGCCGGAGACCCGTGACGTGTTTCCGGACCTGACGGTGGCGCAGAACCTTCAGCTCGGCGCGTTCACGCGCCGCCGCGATCAGGCCGGCGTGCTCCATGATCGCGACACGCACTTCGCCCGCTTTCCCATTCTTGCCGAGCGACTGCACCTGCCGGCGGGAAACCTGTCGGGAGGCGAACAGCAGATGCTGGTCATCGCGCGGGCGCTCATGTCGCGTCCGGCCGTCCTTCTCCTGGATGAGCCGTCGCTTGGCCTGGCGCCGCTTGTGGTGGACCAGATCTTCGGCATGATCCGCAGCCTGAAGGAATCCGGCCTCACCATCCTGCTCGTCGAACAGAACGCGGCGAAAGCTCTTGCGGTCAGCGATCACGCCTACGTCATGCGGCTCGGCCGCATCGAGGCGGAGGGGCCGGCCTCGGAGATCGCGGCCGCGACGGAACTCAAATCCCTCTACCTGGGCGCAGAACCATGAACCCGGCACAGTTCGTGCTGGATGTCCTGAGTCTCGGCGGAGCCTACGCGCTGATGGCGCTCGGCCTCGTCATCGTCTACGGGATCCTCCGCCTCGTGAACTTCGCTTATGGCGAACTGATCATGGTCAGCGGCTACACCATGTTCCTCGTCAGCGGCTCCGGACTCCCCTGGCTCGCGATGGCGGCGTGCGGCGTGATCATGGCGGTCGCTGCCGGGATTGCGACGGATTATCTCGCGTTCCGCCCCGTGCGCGCCAAGTCCGTCACCGCCGTCCTCATCACGTCCTTTGCCTTCTCGACCCTGTTGCAGAACGCTGCACTCCTCTTCATCTCGCCAAGGCCCCGCGCGGTACCGCTGCCGGAGCTGTTCTCCCGCACCGTCGAATTCGCCGGCGTCATCACGCCGGTTCGCAACCTCATCACGATCGCCGTCGCGGTGATCATGCTGGGGATCTTCTCCTGGCTCATGCGGTCGACGGCGCTGGGTATCGCCATGCGGGCCGCGGCCACGAACTTCCGGATGGCGCGGATGATGGGCATTCCGGCCAATCTCATCATCTCGGCGGCCTTTGCGATTTCAGGCCTGCTGGCTGGGGCCGTCGCCATCCTCTGGATCGGACGGATCGGCACCGTCGTGCCGGGGATCGGCCTTCAGCCCCTGCTGATCGCCTTCATCGCGACGGTCATAGGCGGCATGCGCAGTCTGCAGGGTGCGGTGCTCGGCGGATTTCTGCTGGCGCTCATCGACACGTCGCTGAACTACACTCTTCCCCAGGACCTTCTCAAGTTCCGCGACGCATTCACCTTCTCGCTGGTCATCCTGATCCTGCTGTGGCGTCCGGAGGGAATTGTGCGCGGGCCGGCATCGGGTCAGCGAACATGATGGCACGACGAAACTGGTTGACGTTCGTGCTCCTTGGCGGGGTGATAGTCCTCGTTGCCGTGGCGGCGGACCTCGTGGGCGACCGGCTTCTGCTGCGTATCACGACCAACCTGTGCATCTCGATGGTGCTCGTGGTCGGCCTGCAGATCTTCATGGGGAATTCCGGCATTCTCTCCTTTGCCCATGTGGGGTTCATGGGGGTCGGCGCCTATACCTCGGCGGTCCTCACCATCCCGGTGCAGATGAAGGGCATGGCGCTGCCGAATCTCTACCCGTTCCTCGCCGACGTGGCGATGCTTCCTGTCGTCGGAATGGCCCTCGGGGGACTGGCTGCGGCCCTCGTTGCGGCGCTGGCCGTCTACCCGCTCATGCGTCTGTCGGACGCCGCGGCCGTCATCACGTCCTTCGCACTCTTCGTCGTGCTGCACACGATCATGTACCACTGGAGCGATGTGACCAACGGTCCGCGCACCCTGTTCGGGATACCGAAGGGAACGACGCTGCCGCTTGCCGCGGGCGTCGCGATCGTGGCCGTGCTGGCCGCTCTGCTCTTCAAGGAGTCGCGGGTCGGCCGGCTTCTTCGTGCGAGCCGGGATGATGAAATCGCGGCCGCCTCGCTGGGAGCGCACATTCCGAGGCTCCGCTGGCAGGCCTTCATCGTCTCCGCGCTGCTTGCCGGCATCGGTGGCGCGCTCTGGGGCCATTTCATCACCTCCTTCTCGCCCAAGCAGCTGTGGCTGAAGGAGACCTTCGTGATTCTCGCCATGCTGGTCATCGGTGGACCGAGAACGGTGACCGGCGCCGTGGTCGGCGTGCTGGTCGTCACGGCGAGTTTCGAGGGCCTGCGATCGCTCGAAGGAGCCATCAACCGTGCCGACGTCCTCTCGGAACCCCTCGTGGGAATGACCGAGCTGACACTCGCCGTGGCGATGATCGCCGTCCTTGCCCTGCGTCCGGGCGGAATATGTCCCTCCCGCGAGGTCGGCTACTACCTGTTCCGCCGCCGCTCACGGGGCCCTTGAGAACCGACCCGGGGCCGTTGGCGGACTTGCGTCACACGCCGGCCTCTCTCGACAGTCCGCACGGACGGATGTAAGTGTGGCGTTCAATCGCGGAGGTGGGGGTGACGGCGATGACCGGGTCAGACATGTTCAGAGGCGACCACGCTATCACGGCGAACGATCTCCGGGCCTTTCCCGACGAAATCACCTATGCCGGCGTGACGAGTTTCCTGAGGCGGCCCTACCGCAAGGACCTCGACGATGTCGACGTCGCGGTGCTCGGCATCCCCTTCGACACGGCGACGACCAACCGTCCGGGAACCCGCTTCGGCCCCCGCGGGATTCGCGCCGCTTCGACAGGCCTTGCATTCGAGAGGCGGGTCTACGGCTGGGATTTCCACCCCGTGGCCGAGATGAGGATCGCCGATCACGGGGATCTTCCCTTCGACTTCTCCAGACCGGCCACCATTCCGGAAACCATCGAGAACTATGTCGCGTGGATGCTGGAGAAGGACGTCATGGTGCTGTCGCTGGGAGGCGATCACTTCATCACATGGCCCCTTCTGAAAGCCCACGCCAGGCGTCACGGTCAACCGTTGTCGCTCATCCACTTCGATGCCCATTCCGACACCTGGCCCGATGAGCACGAGGACGGCGTCAATCACGGCACCATGTTCTGGCACGCCACCCGCCAGGGCTATGTCGACCCCGCGACATCGGTGCAGATCGGCCTGAGAACACCCAATCCGGACACCATGGGGTTCAACATCTTCGATGGCCCCTTCGTTCACCGTCACGGCACCGATGCGGTCGTCGAGGAGGTGCGCCGCATCGTCGGCGACAGGAAGGCCTATCTCACCTTCGATATCGATTGCCTCGATCCGGCCTTTGCCCCGGGAACGGGCACGCCGGTCTGTGGCGGTCTCAGCTCCCACCAGGCACGCGAGATCGTGCGCGGTCTCTCGGGTCTCTCGGTGATCGGAGCCGACCTGGTGGAGGTGGCGCCGATCTACGATGTCGGGGAGATCACGGCTCTCGCCGGGGCCACGCTGGCCCAGGATTTCCTCTGCCTCATGGCCCGTTCGCCGGTGTTCCTGTCGTCATCCGGCTGAACGGAATTCCTCATCCCATCGCCAGCATGTCGTTGGCGTCGATGCCGGCGACCACGACCGGTTTCTTCATGGCATCGCGGCGGAAGGGTTCACCGAGTTCCTGGTTGAGCAGCACCTCGATGAAGGTGGTGACGCCGTCGTGCTGGGCTGCGCAACCCTGCCTGATGGCATCGGTGAGTTCTTCCATGGTCGCCACCTCGACACCCTTGAGGCCGCATCCCTCGGCCACCCTGGCATAGGAGAGGCCGGGGTTGAGTTCCGTGCCGACGAAGTTGTTGTCGTACCACAGTGTCGTGTTGCGCTTTTCCGCGCCCCACTGGTAGTTGCGGAAAACCACCATGGTGATGGCGGGCCAGTCATCGCGGCCGCAAGACGTCATCTCGTTCATGGAGATGCCGAAGGCGCCGTCGCCGGCAAAGCCGACGACCGGCACGTCGGGACAGCCGATCTTGGCCCCGAGAATGGCCGGGAATCCGTACCCGCAGGGTCCGAAGAGGCCAGGAGAGAGGTACTTCCTGCCCTCCTCGAAGGTCGGGTAGGCATTGCCGACGGCGCAGTTGTTGCCGATATCGGTGGAGATGATGGCATCCCCAGGCAGGCCCGCCTGGATCGCCCGCCAGGCCATGCGTGCCGACATTCTCTGTGGTTCGCGTGTCCGCGCATCGGCGTTCCACGAGGTTCCCGGGTCGTCGTCCTCATGATCCATGCCGGCGAGTTCCTGCAGCCATGCCGATCGGGTCTGGTGGATCAGCGCCTTCCTCTCGTCGCGGCCCTTTGATCCGGCCCCGGGTGAGAGATGGCCGAGGATGTCGCGTGCCACGATCCCGGCATCGCCGCAGATACCCACGCTGACCTTCTTGGTGAGGCCGATGCGGTCGGGGTTCATGTCGACCTGTATGACGGCCGCATCCTTGGGCCAGTAGTCGATGCCGTAGGCCGGCAGCGTCGAGAAGGGATTGAGGCGCGTTCCGAGAGCCAGAACGACATCGGCCTGCGCGATGAGTTCCATCGCCGCCCGCGAACCGTTGTAGCCGAGGGGGCCGACGGCCAGCGGATGGGATCCTGGAAAACTGTCGTTGTGCTGGTAGCCCGAACAGACCGGCGCCGAGAGGCGTTCGGCCAGACGGACGCAGTCGTCGATGGCCCCGCCGATGACGACGCCGGCGCCGGAGAGGATCACCGGAAACCTCGCCTGCGACAGGAGGCGCGCCGCCTCGGCGATCGATTTTTCGCCGCCGCCCTGGCGTTCGAGTTCCACTGTGACGGGAAGCTCGATATCGACCTCGGCAGTCCAGATGTCGCGCGGCACGTTGATCTGGGCCGGCGCCGAGCGCCGCAACGCCTGTTCGATCACCCGGTTGAGAACTTCCGCGATGCGCGATGCATCGCGGACCTCTTCCTGGTAGCAGACCATGTCCTCAAAGAGGGCCATCTGCGGAACTTCCTGGAAACCGCCCTGGCCGATCGTCCGGTTGGCCGCCTGGGGAGTGACGAGGAGCATGGGCGTGTGGTTCCAGTAGGCCGTTTTCACAGGCGTGACGAGATTGGTGATGCCGGGGCCGTTCTGGCCGATGCACATCGCGATTTCGCCGCAGGCTCGGGTGTAGCCATCGCACATGAACCCCGCGTTCGCCTCATGGGCGACATCCCAGAAGGTGATCCCGGCCCTGGGGAAGAGATCGGAGATCGGCATGAACGCGGACCCGATGATCCCGAAGCAGTGCCGGATGCCGTGCCCTTGCAGCACCTTCACGAAGGCTTCTTCCGTGGTCATTTTCATGGTGAGCCAACCTTTGCCGGAGTGTCAGGGACGTTGTAGACCGCAAGGGAAGACAACCGCAAGATGATGGCCACCGGCGAGGGACCAACCGACCATGACGGGACACGTGCTGGCGCTCAACTGCGGGTCGTCGTCTGTCCGCTTTGCTGTCTTCGGGAATGATCTCGTGCCCCTGTTCCGGGGCCAGGTGGAAAATGTCGCCGAAGGACTCGAGCCGAGTTTGCTGCTCGACGGCCGGCCCGGTGACCCCCTGCCCCATGGGCTCGCCGGCCATGAACTCATCATCGGATATCTCCTCGATACGGTCATCCTGCCCCGAACCGGACGCCTCGTGGCGGCCGGCCACCGCGTGGTTCATGGCGGGACGCGCTTTTCCGAGCCGGCGCTCGTCAACGCGGCGGTTGCCGGTGAAATCGAGGGGCTGTCAGCCCTGGCGCCCTCCCACCAGCCGCACAACCTCGCCGGGATCAGGGCACTTGCGAAGGCGCTGCCCCGGGTGCCCCAGGTCGCGTGCTTCGATACCGCCTTCCACCACACCCTTCCCGAGGTGCGCCAGCTGATGGCGCTGCCGGAGCGCTTTGCCGCCGAAGGGTTGCGGCGCTTCGGATTCCATGGCCTTTCCTACCAGTCCATCGTTGCCAGACTGCCTGAAGTCACCGGCGGTACGGTCCCTCCGCGGACGGTGATCTGCCATCTCGGCAACGGTTGCAGCCTTGCCGGTCTCATCGATGGCGCCTCGGTCTTCACGTCGATGGGATTCACGCCTCTTGACGGGCTGGTGATGGGGCGGCGGCCAGGCAGGCTCGATCCGGGCGCGGTGCTGTGGCTCGTCGAACGCCACGATGGTGATACCGCGGCCGTCGACCGCCTGTTCAATCGTGAATCGGGATTGCTGGGAGTCTCGGGTGTCTCGCCGGACATGCGCACGCTGCTGGCAAGCAGGGACGAGAAGGCGGCGCTCGCGGTCGCGATGTTCGTCGACCGGCTGGTCCTCGAGATCGGCTCGGCCGTGGCGGCCACCGGTGGCCTCGACGCCCTCGTCTTTACCGGAGGCATCGGCGAGAACGCAACGCCGGTGAGAGCGGCGGTGGTAGAATCTCTCGGCTGGCTCGGCCTGCATCTCGACGACGTCGCCAACGGGCGTCATGCGCCGACCATCACCCGTGGTCACCCCTCCGCCCACGTCATCGCCACGGACGAGGAACGCGTCATCGCCGCGAGCGCGTTGGCATGTGTGCGTTCCGGGACAATGCCGCGCCCGTCTTGAGATCGCCCATTGTCGTGTTGGCCGACCTCACAGCATCGATTGAATCCGGGCGGCAACTTACTTTGCGAGTGATCGCGTCAATTCCTGAGACTCGACAAAGTCAGACTCACCTTTCCGAACCATCAGGACAGACGGGAGCGGAGTGGGAACTTGGGTGCTCTTGGAGACCATAACTCGTTGTCACAAAAAACTTTTGCTTTTGCAGACACGCGCGGGCGGCCCGCACCACACGCGCGTGACCATCGGGCGCGTCGGAGTCATTGCGCCGGAGGAGGCGCCGCTGGGTGGCGCAGATCATCTCCCGGATCAAGGCCGGCGAGGAGCCTGTCCCCGAGCAGGAGGCCATGACGCCGGCGAAAGGGCCGATGGTGGGCGAGCTGGTGGAGGCCTATCTCAAGGAGGTGGTCGAGGTGCGCCTGCAGCCGAGATCGGCGAGGACCTACCGCAGCTCGATCGACAACCACATCCTGCCGGCGCTCGAGCGCAAGCCGGCGCTGTCGATTGATCATGCGGCGGTGTCGGCGTTCCATCATTCGCTGCGCGACACGCCCGTGGCGGCCAACAAGGCGGTCGACGTGTTGTTCCGGATTTATCGCGCGGCCGACGAGCGGGAGACCATCCCGGAGGGCAGCAACCCCTGCCGACAGATCGCGATGAACCGGCCTCGCCGCCACGAGGGCTTCCTGACCGACGAGGAGTTCCAGCGTCTCGGATGGGCGCTGGACGAGGCAAAGGAAAAGGGAGGCGCCAGGATGTACGCCGCGATGGCGGTCCGGCTGCCGCAAGAACGAGATCGTCAACTTGCACTGGGGCCATGTCGACCTGAAGTCCGGCGAGATGCGGCTCCCCGACACGAAGACTGGCCCCCGGACGGTGCAGATGTCACCGGCCGCCGTCGAGCTGTTGGGGCGTATCCCGCGGGTAGACGGCAACCCCCATGTCATTGTGGGCGCGCGGGGTGCGAACCCATGTCAAACCTGCAATCCCGTTGGGCGACAATCCGGGAACGCGCCGGGCTGGAGGACATGCGCCTGCATGACTGCCGCCATTATTCCTTCGCATCCCGGGCGCTGGCGCTCGGCAGGATGTTCGACTACAGCGAGGTGAAGACGACCGCGCGCCACGCGCATCTCGCCCGGGAATTGGTGCGTGAGGCCGGAGAGCGGGTTGCCGTGAGGGTCGAAGGGCTCCTGAAAAGAACTTCGCGGGGATCAACCCCTGACTCTGGTCGTTTGCTTGGGGGCTGCGAAGTCACGGGGCAACCTCCAGGAGCGTCCAGGGGCCTCCTGGAGGCCATGATGCAACCTCTGTGCGGGCCAACACAGGCTGCAGGAAAATGCGCAGATCATTGACGACCTGGACGAGTGAATCGGACGCTGTTGCGAGCCGGTCGCGGGCCAGGAAGGCCCGCCACTGGGCTTCCCGCTCAAGGGCAAAACGATCACTGAGACCGACAGGCACTTGCTCAGGCAAGAGGGTTCGGCGTCGCTCGAAGGTTTGCTGGATGGCGTTCGCCAGGTTGTCGCCTTCGAACGTGAACGTCTGCGCGATCATCCAGAGGTCGTAGAAGTCCTTCATGCGGCTGTTCGCGATGCCGAGCGAGACGATCGCTTGAGTCTTCTCGGCGACGACGGTTTCAGGCGGATAAGCGCGCAGGATGGGCGCGGGCGCGTCGAGAAGGGTGGGGTATTCGATCTCGATTAGCTCGGGCGTGATAACGTCGCCAAAACCGACATCGATCTGGATGGGCAGGCGCGCGCCGGCAATGGTCGCGCCGGTTCTGACGCGCACACCGGGATATTCGTCTTCGCTGCGGATTGGAGCGGCGTCGACGCCTGCAACGTCGAAGACGACTCCATCGTCAGGTGCCTCCGCAGAGCAGATGGAGCGAATGTTTGCCGCCACGATTGCGGGATCGGGATCGCCATGACCCAGCAAGTCGAGGTCCCGGGTCGGACGGAAGGGATCGTCCTGCCAGACGGTGAAGAGCATTGCACCCTTCAGGACAAACCGCTCGCGCTGGTCGGAGACGCCGAGGCGGTAGAGCAATCGCTCAAGCGCGTAGCGGGTAAGGAGAATCTGAAAATCGGTGTTTTCAACGCGGGCTCGCGCAAGCAATCGGGCGCGTACAGAGGCGCCGATATTGCGAAGCTCACGCGCCATCTGCGACCATCGCTTCCACATAGGGCCGCATCACGGACCAGACACGCGCCGTGCGAGCGAATTCCCAGAGCTGGTCGGGTGTGACGCGCCCGCCGCGGAGTCCCTTGAGGAGCCCTTCCAGCGCGATGTCGAGTCCGATCTTGTTGCGATACCGGAAGCAGTCGACGATCGACTTGGCGGGCTCGAATACAGGGACCTCAATACCCTCGATGAGATGCCGCTTCACCTCTCCCGCAAGGGCGTGGCTGCTGAACCGCACGAAGCGAACCGGGGGGTAATCGACCCTGGGCTTCCACCCGGCGCGATCGATGGCGATCCAGACGGATGAGGGCATTTGGAGAGTCAGTTCGTGAAACTGCAGCGCGGATGTCAGGCAGATCACGCCCTTTGGCACGAGAGCCGAGGCTTCCGCGAGGCTGCGCCGGGTATCCGGAATCGTGTCGGCCAGTTCGTAGAGGCCCCGGGCGACACGGACGACAGTCCCGTCCCGAACCAGGCGGGCAACCGTCTCGGGTCCGACGCCGGCGTCGCGCAGATCGGGCATGCGCACCAGCCCCCCCTGACCGAAGAGGTGCAGGGCCCTGTCACGCTGCTTGGCTGGTTGAGGTGACATTTGCTCTAATTCTATGTGCAAGAGCAGAGGTTATATCACAACGACGCAGAAAACCCAATGCCTCTTGTACAAGGGAACAGACAGATCTTGGAAGCACGCAGCTAGTGTTATGTCATGGAAATAACCTATACAATAGTGGCGTATCCCACTCCTGGAATCCGCTCATACCCCGTGGTCGACCGGTTGCCCCGTCCCGCTCAGCGAGGACAAAGAGTACCAGCTGCTCTGCATCGCCCGCTCCCGCTCACTGCCCCACGCGGTCGTGCAACGCGCGCAAATCGTGTTGGCCTTTGCCCAAGGTGAGTCCAACACGGCCATCGCCAGACGCGTGGGACTGAGCCACATCACCGTCGGCAAGTGACGCCGTCGCTACCTCGAGCAAGGACTTGGGGCCTGCACGACGAACTGCGGCCCGGGCGGCCCAGAACCCATGAAGACGAGCGCGTGGTTGAGGTGATCGACACCGCCCTCAAGGTCAAGCGGCCCGATGCGGCGCATCGTCGATAGGCGGCGTTCCGTTTCGCGGCGAGATCAATCGCCAGCATTGAGTGACGTGGCGACCGTCGCACACCCGACGACATCCGGTTCCGGATGACCGGCATCATGGGGAATGACGCGACATCTGCCCTGCCATTCCTGACAAGCACCGATGGTTCCGAAGGGGTTCGGACTCGACTGTGTGACAGTCTCCCCGGTGAACGCGCGGATATCCGGACAGAAAGGTGTTTGTGGACGGCCACCAATTGACCGGGCAACCGACTGCCACCCGTGCCCATGCGGATGTCACCGGACATCGGAAGTTGCCCCCGATGAGCGTCGCCGTCGTCAAGACACATTCGAAGGGAAGCGAAACGTCGCCCGGCCGCGCGTCTGCTCTTCCGGCGAGGTTCAGCCGGGATAGGCCTCCTCGTCCTTGTAGGGGAACCACCAGAAGTCCGCGGGCTTGTTCTCGTGGTCGATCATGGTGAGCTTGGTGTGGCGGAACTGGTCGATTCCCTCGCTGCCGAGCTGGCGGCCGGTTCCCGACATCTTGCGCCCGCCAAAGGGACCGGCATCGTTGTCGAGAAGTGCTGTGGCGTTGATCCACGTCATGCCCGCCTCGATCTCGTTGATGGACCGCATGGTCTCGCCGAGATCGTTCGTGAAGACGAAGGAGCCAAGCCCGTAGCGCGAGTTGTTGGCGTGTTCGAGGGCCTCGTCGAAACTGCCGACCCGGCAGATGGGCATCACCGGCCCGAAGCTCTCGTTGTTCATGATCTCCATGTCCGGCGTGCATTCGGTGAGAATGGTCGCGTCGCAGTAGTAGCCGCGGTTGAAACCCTCCGGGCGGCCGCCGCCGGTGACAACGCTCGCACCTTCGTCGATGGCCCGTGCGAGCAGGCCTTCATAGCGGTCACGCTCCCGCTGGGCAGCCATCGGTCCCATGTCCACCTTGTCGAGACCGTTGCCGATGCGCAGCTGGCGCGTCAGGCGCGTGACCTCGTCGACGAAGCGGTCGTGCACGGCGTCATGGACATAGAATCGCTCGGCAGCGGCGCACACCTGCCCGCAATTGAGATAGGCGCCGAACACCGCTCCCTGGGTGGCCATGGCCATGTCGGCCGACGGCAACACAAGGAACGGATCGTTGCCGCTGGCTTCCACGAGACAGCGCTTGAAGGAGGACGCGCAGGTCTGGGCGACAGCCTGGCCGGCAGGGATCGATCCGGTAAAGGCGACGCCGTCGACCCCGTCATGACCGACCAGGGCCTTGCCCGTCTCGACGGCTCCGGTGAGGCACTGCACGAGACCGGTTGGCAGGTGGTCGAAACACTCCATCATCATGAGCGAGGAAAAGCTCGTCAGTTCAGATGGCTTGAGGATGACCGCATTGCCGGCTCCAAGTGCCGCGCCGGCTTCCCAGCCGAACAGCACATAGGGGAAGTTGAAGGGAAGAATGATGCCGACCACGCCCAGTGGCGACTTGGTGACGACATGAAAGTCCCCGTCGACCACCGGACCGACAACGCGTCCGGCCTCGTGGCGCGAGACTTCCGCGTAGTAGTTGAAGGCAGTCGCGGTCCATTCCACCTCATCCGCCGATTCCTTGTAGGGCTTGCCCATCTCCCGGGTGAGGGCCTCGGCGAGGCGCGGCGTGCTTTCGCGCAGCCGGCGCGCCACCTCGTGAAGTTCCTCGGAGCGCTTGAGGCCGTTCATGCGGTCCCACTGTTTCTGGGCGCGCCGGGCGATGGCGACCGCCTCGTCGACCTCGTGAACCGTGGCGAAGGCCAGTTCGCCGTTGACCGCTTCGGTCGCCGGATCGATGGCATCGAATCCATCGCTCGACTCGCTGCGGCGCCAGCGGCCTTCCATGTACACCTGGCCCGACAGGTCCCTGAACGTCTCCGTCACCGTCATGATCTCTTTCCCCGTGGTCTGGTCCGGTGCCATTGTAGGAATCATCCCCGACCCCTCAAGTCTCCCAGGGAGGTGGCATGGAACCAGGACTACGGCCGCTCAACGGCTATGCGGACAGGATGTCGGTGCGGCCCGGAGAGACCATTCGCTTCCATGTGAGCTGCGACGGTCCGGCCACCTACCGCGCCGGCATCGTCCGTCTCCACTCGGCGGACGACAATCCCGCGGGCGCTCCGTTCAGGAGTGATTCCGTCGAGACACCGATCAGCGGCCTCCACGAGGGCAGCGCACACGTCATCCATGCCGGTTCCCACGCGGTCGTTCCGGAATCGCCGCACCTTGTTCCCGCTGGTGCCTTCACGCTCCAGGCGCTGGTCATGCCGACCACGCCGGAGAAGGGGCGCCAGGGCATCATCGGAACCTGGTCGCAGAGCGACCACACCGGTACCAGCCTCGTCGTCGGCGACGATGGCGCCGCGGGCCTGGTTGTCGGAAACGGCCAAGCCAGCGTCATTGCCACCACGGGCGAGGCGATGGTGGCGGGCGCCTGGTATCGCGTCGCCGCAACCCTTGATCCGGATTCAGGCATGATGAGCCTTCTCCAGCAGGCACTCGACACAGGCCGTCCGCTGCTGCGCCGGGTCGCGATTCCGTTCCCGCCGGTGCTGCGGACGACCCGCTTGCTGATGGCCGCCTGGCATCGTGATGCCGGGGATGGCCGCGGCTATCACGCCGGCTGCTTCAACGGCCGGATCGAGGCGCCACGGGTGGCGTGCCGTGCCTTCACTCCCGACGAGATCGTCATCGCCGGAGCCCGTCCGGCGGCCCCGGCGGTCCGTGATGCGGTTCTGGCCGCCTGGGACTTCTCGCGCGGGATCGACACGTTCACCATCGAGGATGTGTCCGGTCACGGTCACCACGGGACTCTCGTTCACCTCCCCGAACGCGCCGTGACCGGTGCCGCATGGAGCGGCCTCGAGATGTCCTGGCGCCATCGGCCCGGGGACTATGCCGCGATCCACTTCCACGATGACGACATCCATGATGCCGGGTGGCCGGCAAGCCACGTCTGGCAGGTACCCGAAGACACCCCGAGCGCCATCCATGCGCTCCATGTCACGGCCGGAGACGCCGAGGACTTCATTCCCTTTGCCGTCGTGCCGCCCCGCGGCCGGCGGACCTCTGACGTTTGCTTCCTCATGCCCACCGCCACCTACATGGCCTATGCCAACTCGGGCCGGCACTTCCGCAACGACACAGTCGAGATGAAACAGTTTCGCGCCACCGTCATGACGCGCGACGACTGTTTTCTGCAGGCCCATTCGGAGTACGGGCTGTCAACCTACGACACCCATTCCGACGGCGGCGGCGTCAGCCTCTCGTCACGCCTGCGTCCGGTGCTCAACTTCCGGCCGAAGGGGCGCGTGTGGGGACTCGTTGCCGATACCCACATCACCTCCTGGCTGGACCAGGCGAGCGACGGCTTCGACATCGTCACCGACGAGGAACTCGATGGAGAGGGGCTGGCCGTGCTCGAGGGATATCGTGTCGTCGTCACCGGCAGCCATCCCGAGTACCACACCGCGGCCATGCTCGACGCCCTGGAGGCCTGGCTGGCCCGGGGTGGGCGGTTGATCTACACCGGCGCCAACGGGTTCTACTGGCGCATCGCCCTCAGGCAGGATGTTCCGGGAGTCCTGGAGTGCCGCAAGACCGAGGGCGGCACCCGGTCCTGGGTGTCGCGGGCGGGCGAGTCCTTCATGAGTCTCACCGGAGAGTACGGTGGTCTGTGGCGGCGCAGCGGGCGTCCGCCACAGCAGCTTGCCGGCATCGGCTTCACGGCCCAGGGCTTCGATCGTTCCACATGGTACCGGCGCACCCCTGCCGCCGATGATTCCCGCGCCGCCTTCATCTTCGCCGGCATCGATGACGAGATCATCGGCGATGCCGGCCTCGTCGGTGGCGGCGCCGCCGGCCTCGAGATCGATCGCGCCGACCCCCGGCTCGGCACACCTCCCCATGCGTTGGTCGTCGCCCGGTCGCAAGAGCATGCCGCCGGCATGCTGGTGGTACTCGAGGAACTCACCTCCAACCAGCCGGTGATTGCCGACGATCATCCCCTGGTGCGGGCCGACATGACCTTCTTCGAGCACCCGGGAGGCGGGGCGGGGTTCCCCCCCGGGGCCGACCCCCTTCGGCTGGGCCCTGCCGGTCAACGGCTACGACAACCCGGTCGCCCGCCTTCTCGGCAACGTCCTCGAACGCTTCCGCGACCCGGCGCCCTTCGTGACGCCTGTGCCCGCGATGCCCCGCGCCGAACCTGGTGGATGATCATCACGCTTCCCACTGGCGAGACAGCCGAGGGGAGCCGGATCAACGAGGATGTCGAATAGCACTTCGACATCACCATCACCGACACCTCCCTGACCTGGTGCCGTCGTCAGGACAGGATCGATCAGGAGGCCTGCTTCGACGGGGTCTGTGTCATGCGCACCAGCCTTGAGGACATCGCGCCCGATGCCGCTGTCGAGGCCCGCAAGAGCCATGCCACCGTGGAGCGTGCCAAGACCGATCTCGGGATCCGACCGGTCTGCGTCACCGCCGAGGATCACGTCCGCGGACATGTGCTCCCGAGCACGGAGGCCTGGTACGTGGAATGGCACATGCGCCAGGCCTTGCGACGCAGTGATGACCGACAGGCGGCGCGGCGCCAGCGCACCACGGCGGTGAAGAAGGCGCAGAGACCCCCCGGCGGACTGCCGGTGCACAGCTTGCGCACCCTCATCGACGATCTCTCCAGCGTCATCCGTCCGCCTGGCGCCGGCAGGGAACGCGCGACCATCGTCACCCGACGGACCAGGCTGCAGAGCCGCGCCTTCGAACTCCCGGAGATCAACCCGGACCGGACTGTTCCCATGGACACGACAGGTCGAGACCACGGGCCTCAGCCCGACAATCGCGTCAAATCGCGACGTTGGAAACAACCCGTCCACCTGAGACCCGATGAGGTTCCGGCTGACAGCGGTGCGCTACAGCCCGTGAATGGTCAACGCTGTTGTCCGGCTGTTGGGCAACGTCATGCGGCGCTGTCTCGGTTGCCACACCCGGGGGCTGACGTGGCCTGTGCGTCCGGCTGGTCTGTCTAATTCACCCACGCTGACGAACATTCTTGCGCCGGTGGCAGGATTCCCGCTCATGAGCGAGGGTCGCCACCATGACGAGGATGTGGCCAGGTGTTGCTCATGTCTTCGGAGCCTTCGTACCCCATGACAAGCCGCCACCCACGATCCCGTTCACGTTGTATTCGCCGCAAGGGACAGTCACAATCGTAACCCTCATCCTCATTCCGGAGACCAAAATGAAAGCCAGAGAAATCGCGGATCTCTACAAGAGTGGGCAGATCTCGCGTCGTGATTTCAACAAGTTTGCATCCGCACTGGGTGTCGGTCTTGTGACCGTCCCGGTGACCCGAAACGCTGCCGCTGCCGGCACGCCCATCTATTTTGGCTGGGCCGGTTACGACAACGAGGGATTCATCGGTTCCTATCTCGAAAAGCACGGGGCGCCGCCCAACTATTCATTCTGGGGATCGGAGGACGAAGCGTTCCAGAAAATGCGCGCCGGCGGCTTCCAGCCGGACGTCATGGCGCCTTGCACCTATGAACTGTTCAAGTGGAACGATGGAGGTCTTCTCGCTCCGCTGGATCCGGAACGCCTTGTGCACCTTCCCGACATGTTCCCCAGTCTCGAGAACATCGAAGGATCGATCATGAACGGTCAGCGCTTCTTCATGCCGATTGACTGGGGCAACTCCACCATCATCTATCGCCGCGATCTGGTCGGCGAGAAATGGCGCGACGAAAACGTTTCCTGGGAGATCTTCTATACGGACGAGTTCCGCAATCGTCTGGGTTTCTACGACTCCGCCGGCGCGATTGTCGAGATTTCCGCTCTTGTGCTCGGCTACGACAACATCTTCACACTGACCGACGAACAACTGGTTGAAGTGCGCAAGATGGTTGCCATCCAGCGCGACAACATGCGGATGTACTGGGGGGACCAGACGGAAGCCGTGCAGGCCCTGGCGTCTGGTGAACTGGTCGCAAGCTACGGGTGGAACGATGCCTATGTGACCCTGAAATCCCAGGGTATCGATGTCGGCCTGGGGATACCCAAGGAGGGTATCTTCACGTGGTGTTGCGGTCTGGTCATGCATGCAGAAACCGAATTGGTCGACGAGTCTTATGACCTGATCAACGCCTTCGCGAGTCCGGAAGCCGGTGCCTTCGAGATCTCGAACTGGGGCTATGGTCACGCCAACATGAAGGCGTTCGAGCTTGTTTCTGATGACGTTCTCGAGGAACTGGGGCTTTCGACGCCCGAGAGTCTTCTGGGCAACGGGATTTTCTTCCAGGCCTTGGCTCCCGAGATCGAGGAAAGCTACATTCGGCTGTGGGACGAGGTGCGCGCCAGCTACTGACCGTACCGCGACGGTTGAGGTGAGTCCGGCACATCCTCGTGCCGGGCTCACTTCTCCGGCGATTCCGAGTAGCCGTCCACCACCCGGGTAGCGTGGGAGTCGGTCACCGTCATTCGCCCCGTTCACTCCTCGGGCGACGTCGCGGAAAGGAGCCGGCTTCGGGGCAGTGGCGCCGCCGACCGGAGTCCATTCGACTCATGATGACAACATGTCTGGCGCAGGAGGGCGTCCAGGGGATTTCGGCTGCAGCCTCCAGGAAGGGAACGTCCGCCGGGGCACCAACGGCGATGGCGGAGCCGAAGGAAAGACTGAAGGGTCGGGGCGCCGGGCGTGCGGCCACCAGCATCAGGGCCAGCAATCCCAGGCGAGCGCGGTGACCGCAAGCAGGGCGCTGCGTCAATCATCTTCGCCAGGTCCATCCGGTCAACGGTTGCGACAGTCCGGTTGCCCGCCTTCTCGGCAACGTCCTCGAACGCTTCTGAGACCCGGCGCCCTTCGTGATGCCGAACCCTGCGATGCCCCGCGCCGAACCTGGCGGATGATCATTGCGCCCCGATTGACGCGGCACACGGAGGACGTGGACTCACTCGCCGAACGCAACGCTTCGTGTCGGCCAGCAGCCCTTGGCGGAACTTGGCTCCCGCTCCAACGCGATTCCGAGTTCCCTCGCGGCTCCTTCGAGAAGGAGCTGATACACCCTGTCGACCGACATGCCCTTGTGGTGGATGACGACGCGAATGCCGAGACCGTCAGCCAGGGACACGAAGCGGGCCGCCACGTCATCGGACGGAGAATCGGTTGTGAATTCTCCGCTCTTGATGCCTTTGTCGATGACCGACCGGACCCGGCCTGCCCAGCGCTCCCAGAGTTCCGAACCAAGAGCGGCGAAGTCCGGGTCCCTGTTGCACAGGGAGAAGAACTCGAGCCACAGGGAGTTGATGGCTTCGAAGGGTTCCCTCGTCAGCATGCGGCAAAGGTGTTCGACGTCCTGCCAGGCCGTGCTGTCGTCCTGCAGACGGGACTCGTAGGAGGCAAGGGATTCCTCGAGTTTCCACCGAAAGGTCTCACGGACGAGATTGTTGCGACTCCTGAAATAGTGCTGGATCATTCCGATAGACACGTGGGCTTCGTCCGCGATGTCGATGAGTCGCGTGTGGTGGACACCCCGTCTGCTGATGACCCCGCCCGCCGCTTCCAGTATCTCCCGGCGACGTTTCCGTGCGCGAGCGCCGGAGGTTCCGGCGCCGGTGACTCCCTCGCTCACCCATTGTGATGACGTCTGCGACAAGCCTCTCTCCCGATGCGAACATCCCCTCTTCATCGTCGAATGTAGCGGGGCAACCCTGTTTGATCGGCAAGCTATCGACAGGGTCACAATACCATAATATTATTTCTTGCTCACGTGTCGGGTTGACACTTGGTGATTTGATCCCCGGCACAACACAACAGGGAGGATCGTCATGTCAGATGACAGAGGTATCATCAGGACAGTCTCATCGTTCGGTTCACCTATCTCCCGCCGTCGTCTCCTTCACGCATCGGCCCAGGCAGCCGTCGGATTGAGTGTTGCCCCGGCGCTCGCCTCGACCAACATCGCAGATGGAGCCGTGGGTGGAGACATCGACTATTTCTGGTACGAGGGTTACGACATGCTGGGTCTCGCACCCATGGACGCCTGGATGGAAGAGGCCGGGGTCACGATGCGATCCTCGTACATTTCGGCCAACGCCGACGTCATTGCCAAGCTCCGGCGTCCCGGAGGTGTCACCTGGGATCTGATCGGTACCTTCAACGGCCTCGCCCGCAGGCTTGAAGATCTGGTGATTCCCATCAGTCCGGACGAGGTTCCGCTCTCGCACAAGATCCATCCGACCTTTGCCGATGAACGGTTCTTCAAGAACGAGAACGGCGACTGGATTCTTGTCCCGTTCACATGGGGCCGTTCCGTGACGAATTATCTGCCGGATCGCATCGATCCGCCGCAATCATGGTTCGACCTCCTGAAGGACGAATACAGGGGGCATGTCGGTTGGGGCGGCGGCCCTGATGGCGGCATGGTGATCGCGGGCCGTACACTCGGAATAGAGAGTACGCCGCTCTACAGCCGGCAGGAGTTCGACGAAGTCATGAACTTCATGCGGAAGATGCGTGATCAGGCGCCGGCGGTCGGCATGTCGTTTGGAGATGTGGCCGAACTGATGGCGTCCGGTGACATCTGGTGCACCTACAACGGTTGGGAACCCGTATCGGCATGGGCCAACGATCGTGGAGCCAATGCGGCGAATGTCGAACCGAAGGAAGGCGGAATCGGCTGGGTCGAGGCCTTTGCGATTCCCGAGATCTCCGACAACAAGGCCACCGCTCTGGCATTCATCAACAAGGTGCTCGAGCCTGAAGTCCAGGCGGCGATCGGCTCCAACATCCAGGTGGCGGTCGTCAACATGGACGCCGTGCCATTGATGGATGAAAAGTCCGCCAGTCTCTACGACTATGGTGATCTTGAAAACGCGCTGGCGCGCAGCCCCCTGACCCCATGGCCACCGGACGAAACGACCGACGAGGTTGTGGGCTATCTGGAATGGTTGAACGAATGGGCGAAACTGAAGGCAGGCGGATAGTTGGTACCCCGGCATTGCCCGGGGGACAGTACGGCGCGGGGAGGGCCTGGGTTCTCCTCGCGCCGGGTTTCCTTGCCCTTGCGCTGACGTTTGTTGCGCCGCTCCTGCTGTTCGGGGCCTATGCCTTCGCGCGCGGCGGACTGTTCACGGTCACATGGGACTTCACTCTCGACAACTTCGTGACCGTTCTGACAGACCCCTTCGTCGGGCTGCTGATTGTTCGCTCGCTCATCACGGGGTTCATCGTTGCAGGCATCTGCCTCGTGATTGCCCTGCCGCTGGCGTTCTACCTCAGGTTCCGGGCAGGCAGACTCGAGACGCCGCTGTTCGTGTTGCTGGTCGTGGCCCTGTTCGTGAGCTACCTCGCCAGGATCTACGCTTGGCGGGCACTGTTCACCTCGAGCGGAGTGTTTACCGTCCTCATCGAGTCACTGGGAGTCACGGAGCCTCCGCAACTGCTCTTCACGCGCACACTGGTGGTCATCGCCCTCGTGCATATCTATCTGCCCTTCGTCACACTGGCGATCTACGCGGCAATGCGCAATCTTCCCCGCACGGTGCTTGAAGTGGCCGAGGATCTGGGGGCGACCGGACTCATGAGCTGGCGCCGCGTCATTCTCCCCCTGATGGCGTCGACATCGCTCGCTCCCTTCATGTTCACCCTTGGTCTCGCTGCGAGCGACTTTGCGACGCCGCAGCTTCTGGGTGGAACGAAGGGCACGCTGGTTGGCGTTCTCGTGCAGCAGCAGTTTGCGGAAGCGGGCAATTTTCCGATGGGAGCCGCGATGTCCCTTGTGCTCCTCGTGGTCTTCGTGCTGCTGTATTTCGCCTTGACGTCGCTCCTGTTCGCGACCCGGCTCCATCGTGTTTCTGTACGTCTCTAGGCGATAGCGGGAGGAGGCGGAGCGATGGGACGAAAGCCGGCACTGGCAAACCGCATCCTGGCGGGAGTGTTTGTCACTGCCGTTTTCGTGTTCCTGTTCGCACCCGTCCTGATCGTCGTCGTGTTCTCGTTCCAGGGGCCACCGAGGCTTGGGCCGCCCCTCGAGGACATCGGGCTGCATTGGTACCGGAGAATGTTCAACAACACCGTCTACATGGACGCATTCCGGAACACGATCGTTCTGGCAGCCATCAGCATGGTCATAGCACTGGTCCTGGGAACGATGACGGCGCTCGGGCTCAGGCGGGCCGGCCGCAGGCTGGGCGCCCTGGGCAACATCCTGTTCTTCATGCCGCTGGCGACACCGTCACTTTTCGTCGGTCTGGCGCTTCTCGCCTATTTCGACACCGTGGGTGTTCCCCTGTCGCACGGGACGGTGGCGGTTGCCCATTTCCTGTGGGTCTTTCCCTACTTCCTGATCGTGGCTCGATCCGGACTGGATCGGCTCGACCCGCAGTACGAGGAAGTGGGCGCCGATCTTGGCCTGGCTCCGCTGGGTCAGTTCAGGCGTATCGTTCTGCCGCTCACGTTCCCCATCCTTATTGGCGGGGCGGTCCTGGCGTTCTCCCTGTCGACGGATGAATTTGTCCGCACGTTGTTCACCATCGGTCCCGACAGCACGATACCCATCGTGTTGTGGGGACAGTTCCGGAGAGGTAGCGATCCGACGGTCAACGCGCTGGCCACGATTCTGCTCGTGATCAGCATCACTGCGGCGATAGCGGCCCTCGGTCTCGTCGGCGCGCGTTTCAACCGTAACGCGCGGACCTCCGGACGCGGCCGCAAGGGGGTTGCAGGATGACGCAGCAAGGCTCGGGAGGACGCCTTGTTGTCACGGGTGTCCGCAAGCGCTTCTCGCAAGTCGTCGCCCTTGACGGTGTCAGCCTGGATTTCCGGGAGGGAGAGTTCGTCACTCTCCTGGGGCCCAGCGGTTGCGGCAAGACCACACTCCTTCGCATCGTCGCCGGGTTCGACTGGCCGGATCACGGCACCGTGGTACTCGACGGTCAGGACATCACCCGGCTTCCTCCCTACCATCGACCCGTCAACACGGTCTTCCAGAAGCCGGTACTCCTGCCTCACCTGGATGTCTTCGAGAACATCGCCTTCGGATTGCGGTCAAGGCGGATGCCCGAAGACTCGATCCGCAAGACGGTGACGGGCATGCTCGAGGTTGTGCGCCTTGCAGGGTATGAACGGAGGCGCTCGGACGAACTCAGTGGTGGTCAGGCGCAGCGCGTCAACCTTGCCAGGGCGCTCGTCAATCAGCCCCGTGTGCTGTTGCTGGATGAACCGCTGTCGGCTCTCGATCTTCAGGTCCGCATGGAGATGCAGGCGGAACTCAAACGCATTCACAGGGAGACCGGCGTCACCTTTCTCTACGTGACTCACGACCAGCAGGAAGCGATGGCGATGTCCGATCGCATCGCCGTCATGAATGAAGGGATGATCCGGCAAAGCGGGACGCCGATGGATGTCTATCATGCTCCGAACTGTTACTTCGTGGCCAGTTTCGTCGGCAATGCCAACGTCCTGCCGGTGATCGTGGACAGCGATCACGAGACCGGAGACTGCGTGCGTGTAGCGGACACCGACGTCAAGGTACGCGTAGAAGACATCCCTGAGGATGTGCGGAACGGCTGGATCAGCATGCGGCCCGAAACCCTCCGCCTGACACCTCCCGATGAGGCCGGGATCGTGGGCAGGGTCACCGACAGGAGCTTTCTGGGGGCGCATGTCATGTGGCGTGTCGACGTCGGACCTCACGAGATTCGCGTGCAGGGAGAGGTTGGTGAGGATGGGGTGGCCCGGTCCGGTGATCTTGTCGGTATCAGGCCGGATCCGAGATGGGTGCGGTTTCTCCGGGACTGATGTCCGGTATCCGCAAGAGCCGTGAAGACGAGCAGCACCCGGGAGCGATCATGCGGCAATCGTGTCGTTGAAGGGTGGCCCCGACACTCCGGGGGAAGAAAGCCGGCCATTCTGGCAACACTGCAGTGTTGCCGCCGGGAGATGCCCAAGTCACCGGGATGATGCTGCAGCACTGACCGGCATGCCGAGAAGGAGAGGCGAGCGACATGTCCAAAGTTCCCACCTTGCTGGACCGATACCGTCTGATGGTGACCATGCGGGCCTTCGAGGAAGCCTGCGCGCAGGGCATTCCGACGGGCGAACTGCGCGGCGAGCTTCATCTTGCCGATGGTCAGGAGGCGGTGGCGGCAGGAATGGTGGGCGCCCTGCGCTCAGATGACTGGATGGTGAGCACGCATCGCGGCCACCAGCATGCCATAGCAAAGGGTGTTCCCCTCGAAGAGATGATGGCCGAGGTCTACGAGAGGGTGACGGGCTTGAGTCGGGGCAAGGGCGGACATGTCCATCTGTTCGACATGGAGCGCAGGTTCTCGGTAACGGGAATTGTCGGATCCTCGTTGCCGGTTGCGCTCGGGCACGCCTACGCGTGCCGCCTGGACGATTCCGACAGTATCGCCGTCGGAATCACGGGCGACGGGGGCACCAACACCGGGCAATTCCATGAGACGATGAACATGGCCGCCATATGGAAGCTCCCCCTGGTGATTCTGGTCGAGAACAACCATTACGCCATCTCGGTGCCGGCCGAGGAGGTGATTGCCGGGAGGGGAATCGCCGAACGCGCCGAAGCCTACGGCGCGTGGGGACGCCGTGTCGACGGCACGGACGTCGAGGAGGTTGCCGCCGCGTTCGCGGAGGCCGTCCGGCATGCGCGCGGTGGCAGCGGACCGGCACTGCTGGAGGCCGTGTGCTTCCGGTTTCGCGGGCACTACGAAGGCGACATCGACCACTACCGGAAGTCTGTGGTGAAACGCCGCATGCGCGAAGAGGGTGATCCCCTGGCGATCGTCCGCCATCGCCTGCTTGAACGCGGCGAAGTGGACGAAGCGGTGATTGCGGGTGTGGAAGGCGAGGCCCGGGACCGGATCCGCGACATCCTGCAGAAGGTCAGAGAGGCTCCCGGCCCGGATGCGGCGGAAGCGTTTCGGGATGTCTTTGCGGAGGTGTCGGCATGAGTGAGAACGGGAAACAGGCGCCGGACGGGCGACAGCTGAACATTTCCCAGCTGATTGCCGAGACGATCGGAATCGAGATGGAAAGGGATCCCGGAATCGTGTTCCTCGGAGAGGATATCGGTTACTCGGGTGGAACCTTCGGTGCCAGCCGCGACCTCTTCCGGCGTTTCGGGGAATGGCGCGTCCGTGACACGCCGATATCCGAGATGGGGTTCGCGGGCATGGCCGTCGGTCTGGCCATGAGTGGCTGGCGGCCGCTCGTCGAGATCATGTTCGTGGATTTCATCGGTGTGTGCCTCGAGCCGGTCTACAACGCCATTGCCAAGAATCGCTACATGTCGGGAGGTCATGTCGCCATGCCGGTGACGATCCGGGCAGCTGGCGGCTGTATCGGCGTTGCGGCGCAGCACTCCCAGACCCTGTGGGGAATGCTGGCCCATCTGCCGGGGCTCAAGGTGGTGGCGCCGAGCAACCCCCTTGACTATCGGGGACTGCTTGCAGCATCGATCGAATCGGAGGATCCGGTGATCGTCATCGAACACAAGGATGCCTATCTCCGCAAGACGACAGAGTTTCCCTTTGGCACCGAAGTTCCGCGTGGGCGCTACACCGTCGAACTCGGCAAGGCGAATGTCGTTCGCCGGGGTGGCGACCTGACTCTTGCCACCTTGAGCACCATGGTCGAGAAGAGTCTTGCCGCAGCAGACGTTCTCCATGCCGAGGGGGTCGGCGTCGAGGTCATCGACCTGCGCACCGTCGTGCCGCTCGACGACGCCACGGTTACCGACTCCGTTGCCAGGACCGGCCGGTTGCTTGTCGTCGACGAGGATTACCTGAGTTTCGGGTTGTCCGGTGAGCTTGTGTCACGTGTCGTCGAGAATCTCGGACCGTCCGCGGTCAAGGGAGTGTCCCGCCTCGCGAATCCCGACCTGCCAATCCCGGCGGCCCTTTCCCTCGAGCGCGAGGTCATCCCGAACGAGGCGAGGATCCTCTCGGCGGCCCGGGCGATAGTCGGGAGCGGATGACACATGACCATTCCCGGAAAGTGGCTCACGCCGCGTGTTCCCCACCGTGAAACCCCGGATCGCCGGTCATGACGTTCGCCGGAAAGACAGTCATCGTCACCGGTGCCAGGAGCGGCATCGGTTTCGCCACAACGCAACGGTTCGCTGCTGACGGTGCGACCGTCATCATGGCGGATGTCAGGGATGCCAGAGAGGAAGCCGCCCAACTCGCCGAAGCTGGAAACGACGTGCGGTTCGTGCGTACGGATGTCAGCCGGGAGGCGGAAGTTCAGGCTCTGATCGACGGCGTCGTTTCCCGCAATGGCGAGGTCGACATCCTTGTCAACAACGCCGGCATCGTGTTGGCGCGGACCGTCCCGGACACGACCCTGGAAGAATGGGACCGGCTCCTCGATGTCAACCTCAAGGGTGCCTTCCTGTGTTGCAGGGCGGTGATTCCGCTGATGCGACAACGGCGCCGCGGGGTGATCGTCAACGTGGCGTCGGAGCAGGGGCTGGTCGGCGCCGCCACGAACGCGGCCTATACCGCCACCAAAGGCGGCATCATCCAGCTCACGAAGTCGATGGCCATCGATCACGGACAGGACGGGATCCGGATCAACTGTGTGGCGCCGGGGCCGGTGAAGACACCCCTGTTCGACACGTTCGTGGAAGGTGTCGAGGACCCGCAAGCCGAGCTCCGGGGTTTTCTTGATGCCACGATCCTCAAGCGCCTTGGCCGTCCGGAGGAAATCGCGAACGTCATCGCGTTTCTGGCATCGGACGAGTCGTCCTACATGACGGGATCGGTCGTCGTCGTGGACGGCGGACTGACCGCGATGTGACCCACGGGACCGGAAACGATGATCGGTGAGAAGACGAAGGCCGTCGAACTCTTCTGGCAACAATGCCGGAAGAACTTCGACATCGAAACATCCGCATACCATGCATGCTCGCTGGCTGACCCGCGGTACCTGGATCCCTCGGTACCGAACCTTGACCTGTCGGATCACCCGCGCCTCATCAGAAGCCGCCGGAAGAACGGCACGGCCCACCTCGAGATCGATTTCGGGCGCACCGGGGTCCCGCGCCGCGCGATCGGCGACTACTGGCTCATCGTGGACTTTGACAGCGCCCCTCTCTACCTGGTCCGGATCATCGACGTTCTTGTCTTCCGGTTCAGCGATGTCCCGCAGTCCTGGGCCGAGGTGGAAGGAGAGGGCGATTGCAGCCTGGCGTGGTGGCGCGATGCCCATCGGGACTACTTCAGCCGCCAGTGCGCTCTCTGGGGCATCCCGTGGCAGGAAGATCTGCGGGTCGTCTGTGAACGCTGGGACCTGGTGGCCTCTGCCGACGGAGACCACGTCCAGGCCTGAGTGCAGGGCATGGTGGTGTCCGCCACCCGTTCCACGACAAGTACGTCCCCGCCGCCGCCGGCTGTCAGGCGCCGGGGACATGGAAGGCGACAAGCGTGCCGATGGCGATGGCCGGAGCGAAGGGCATGCCGCGGTGCCGGCGGCCGGTGAGGACGAGCGCCAGGGCGATGAGACCGCCGGAGAGCGCCGTGGCGCAAAGGAAGGGGACGAGGCCGCCGAATCCGGTCCAGCAGGCGACCGCGGCCATCAGTTTGGCGTCACCGGCGCCGAGCCATCCAGCCCATGCGAGAGCGAGGCCGATGACGAGAATGCCGCCGCCGCAGACAAGGTGCCAGGCGATGTCCCGGTCGCCGTCAAGGATGGCGACGAGGACATAGGTGGCGGCAATCGCCAGCACCACGGGATCAGGGATCTTCTGCCGGCGCAGGTCCTCGACCGCCGCAATCGCGACGAGGATCACCAGTACAAGGGTGGCCTCACTCACCCCTCGTCCTCCCCGTCTCCCCTGCACTGCGGATGATCATGCCATCAAGCGGCTCAACCGACACACCGATAGCCCATTTGTGCTTCCGTCGCCGAATGACCTTTCCCTGCCCACATCGCAAACACCATCGGTCTGGCACCTCGCTTGCATACGCGCCGGGATCGAGGATGTGCGTCTTCACGGCCTGCACGAGCTCTGCCTCTCATGTTGTCATGCAGGGAATTCCGATACCGATGGTGGCGCGCCTTCCGGGACACCGGCAGGCTTCGATGACCCGCGCTATGCCACATCGCCGACAGAGATGCCGAAACAGCTGCTGAACGGATCGGTCGGGTGACTGGTGGTCTGCCTGGGAAGCCTGAGGGCACAGATCAATCCGTCGGTGCGGCCGCATCGGCCGCGTCACTCACTCGACTCGCGCCGATGGTGCCGGTGCGGGCTCACGCGATTCTACCGCAGAGGTTCCCGCAGCGCTGCCGACGGTCGGGCGTCCCGGCGGGTGATTGCGGCGTGTAACGTGACGCGCTACAGTGACTCATGAGCATCAGGCACAAGGGACTGCGGGCACTGCACGACCGCGACGATGCGGCGCGGCTTCCCGCCGGTTTCGTGCCACGGCTTCGGCGTATCCTGTTCCGTCTTCAAGAGGCAACGCATCCGGGCAGCGCCGATGCGCCGGGCTTCCGGCTGCATCCACTCAAGGGCGACCGCGCGGGCCAGTGGAGCGTTCGCGTCACCGGCAACTGGCGCGTGGTGTTTCTCTTCGAGGACGGCGAGGCCGTGGACGTGGACCTGATTGACTACCACTAACCGAAAGAGAGCACTGACCATGAACGACATTGCGAGCGATCGCGTCGGGCCGATGGTGAATCCGCCACATCTGGGCGAACTCATCCGGGAAAGCATGGACGATGTGGGCTGGAACGTGACCGAGACGGCGGCGCGGCTCGGCTGCGAGCGGGGAACGCTGTCCCGCCTGCTGAACGGCAGGGCAGGAGTGTCGGCGAACATGGCGCTGGCGCTGGAAGATATCGGATGGGGCACCGCCGAACACTGGCTTCGGATGCAAGCTGCCTACGAGCTTGCACAGGCGCGGCGGGAGAGGGTTGTCGCGGAACGCGGCGCGGGCGCACTGCACGCATGATCGGTTGTCGCACCAGCGCGGCTGGACCGAGTACTGTCCTGGCGACTGTCCATCATCCGCTTTCAGCCAACGGAAGGCCGTTCGGTACGCGGCTCAAAACGGACGGCGCGGCCTGATTCGCCTGTCGTGGAACGAGGTTCGCGCCCGCGTCGCCGCTTTCGCCGAATCCCGGAAGGATGCAGCCTGCAAAAGGGGTGAGACGCAGATCTTATGCAAGGGCGGGGCAAGCGCCAGGAAGGCGATCGGTCAGGCTGCGCCGTATACACTGGAGGAAGAAGGTTTCCTCAAGTCTGCCGCCAGGAGCGTAGTACGCAGGGCGGCAGAGGTCGAATACGGACCGGATCCGAGCCTCAAGGAAGATCATGCTGGACGACATATGACGGCGCGCTTTGCGGCCGTCTTCAGGGGCGGCACTTGCCCGGAACCGTCGTTCGTCACACCGGGGTGAGAGCGTTTGTGCGGTCGGGCGCCTGACGCTAACATCCACGGCGTTCTGGAAGCGGCCACATGGAGTGCCGCTCCATTCATTGAGGAGGATACCGGAACCATGCAAATCAGAAGATTGATGCTGCGCTGTGCGGCGGTTGTTGCCACGGCGGGCCTCGTATGTCCCGCGGTGGCGGAAGAGACCTACGGGGGCACGCTGGTGGCGGCGTTCTCGGCCGATCCGGGAGGATTCGATCCGGCCCGCGGCCCGAGCGGCATGTCGCACGTGGTGATCGAGCAGGTCTATTCGACCCTGCTCAACCTGGACGAGAATGCCCAGCCCTATGCCGGGATCGCCGAATCCTGGTCCCAGGCCGAGGATGGACTGTCGTGGACCTTCACCCTGCGCGATGGCCTGACGTTCCACAACGGCGAGGCGCTGACCGCCGAGGATGTCGTCTTCTCGTTCGAGCGCATCCTCGCCCCCGACTCGGGCTATGCCTACAGTTCACAGATCGAGACCATCGCGGAAGTCGTGGCGGTGGACGATCTGACGGTCGAATTCCGGCTCAACCGGGTGACGGGACCGTTCGAGATCTACATGGCCTTCCCCGGTTCATCGATCGTGCCGAAGGATCTCGTGGAAACCGACTGGGATCTCAATGCCCATCCGGTGGGCAGCGGACCCTTCAAGTTCGTCTCCTACACGCCCCGCGATTCGATCGTCTTCGAGAAGAACGCGGACTACTACGAGGAAGGACGGCCCTATTTCGATGGCATGGTCTACCGGATCATCTCGGACCCGACGGCGCTTTCCAACGGGTTGAAGTCCGGCGAGATCCACTTCTCCAACGAGGTACCGCCCAAGGACTGGAGCGCCATTGTCTCGCAGGACAACATGGTCGATGCGGCCATCGAGGGATCCCGCTATTTCTGGATGGTGCCGAACCATACCCGTGAACCCCTCGGCAATCCGCTCGTGCGCCGGGCCATCGCCCCTGCCCCCCACCGGGGCCGGACATGCGCGGGGCGATCGCCCACGCCCTCAACCGGGCAGCGATCGTGCAGGGTGCGTTCTACGGCCAGGCGACAGCCATCGTGGGCGGGGTGATCCCCGAGTGGAACTGGGGCTTTGCGGGCCTCGCCGAGTTCGCGCCCGAAGGCGACATCGAAAAGGCGAAGGCGCTGATGGCCGAGGCCGGAGTCGCGGAAGGAACGCCGCTTTCGCTCACCATGGTGTCGTCGTGGCCTCCGATGATGTCGATGGCGCCGATCATCCAGGCCAACCTGGCGCAGATCGGCTTCAATGCGACGATCGACACCATGGAGGTGCCGCGCTACTGGGACGAAGTCTGGGGTCCCTCCAACTTCGATCTGACCGTGATGTACTGGCTGTCGCCTTTGGCGGATCCGGATGACTTCGTGACCAACACCTACGCCACGACATCCGCCGTCAACGTGCAGCTCGGCGGTTCGCAGGAGATGGACGATCTCATGCTGGCAGCCAAGTCGGCCGTCACCATCGAGGAGCGCAAGGCGCTTTATCTCGAACAGCAGCAGCTCTCCCTCGACACCATGGACGTCATACCCGTGGTGAACGGCTGGGTGCTGACGGCGCACAGCGACAGCCTGAAGAACTTCAAGCCGATGCGGACCGGGTTCCTCAAGACCCTGAAGGACGCCTGGCTGGAGTAGCAGCAAACCCCGCGCCCCGGTGCCGGCTCACGCGAGCCGGCACAGGGTGCACCTGCCGATGCTGGCGCTTGTCTTCTGGAGGCTCGCCTCCTTCATTCCGACGCTGATCGTGGCGTCGGCCATACTGTTCGTCGCCGTCAACGTCGTTCCCGGATCGGCGGCGCTGTCGGCGCTTGGCATCCACGCCACACCCCAGGCCCTCAAGCGGTTCGAGCACCAGCACGGTCTCGACCGGCCCCTTGCCGTCCAGTACGTGGAGTGGGCAGGCAAGGCGCTGCAGGGTGATTTCGGCACCTCGTTCCAGAATGCCGTGCCGGTCGGCCCGGAGGTGAGGAAGCGCATTCCCGTCACCCTGCAGCTGGCGGGGATGGCCTTCGTGGTGGCCATCGTGCTCGCGATTCCCCTGGGCGTGCTGGCCGGATTCCGCCACCAGACCGGCGCCGACGGAGTGGTGACGACACTGGCCACTCTCTTCGGCTCGACGCCGAACTTCTGGCTGGCCACGCTGCTGATCTGGTTTTTCTCGCTGCAGCTGGGCTGGCTGCCCACCGGCGGCTACATAGGGTTTGCCGAGGATCCGGCAGGCAATCTCGAGCGCATGCTGCTGCCGTGCATCGCCCTTGGGGTCGTCTCGTCAGGCCTCCTCATCCGCATCATGCGGACCGCGGTGATCGAGGTGATGTCCTCGAATTTCATCGAGACGGCACGCTCCAAGGGTGTCGGCGACCTGCGCCTCGTCAGTTTCCACGTGCTGCGCAACGCCCTTATCCCGTTCTTTACCGTCAGCGCCGTCGAGTTCGGATTCCTTGTCGGCAGCGTCGTCATCATCGAGGACGTGTTCCGCATTCCGGGAATCGGTTCCCTCGTCCTCGTGGGGATCATCAACCGCGACTATCCGGTGCTCCTGGCGGCTGCCATGACGGTTACCGTCATCGTTCTGGTCGTCAATCTCATCGTCGATCTGGCGGCCCAGGTGATTGACCCGCGCCAGGTCCGCACAGGACACGGATCATGATCCGGTGGCTGAACTGGCGGCGCTACGGTCTCGTCACCGTGACCCTGCCCGTGGTGGCGCTGGTGTTTCTGGCAGCCGCCCTTGCCCCCGTTATCGCCCCTTACGATCCCTTCGAGCTCGATGTTCTCGTCATGCTGCAGGGCCCCGGAGCAGACCATCTCCTGGGCACCGACGAACTGGGGCGCGACATCCTGTCGCGGGTCATCCACGCTTCGCGCGTTTCCATCGTCGTCGGTCTTGTCGCCGTCGCCATCGGCGCCTCCGGGGGCGTCCTCATCGGGGTTCTCGCGGCCCACTTCGGGGGTGCCGTCGACTCCGTCCTGATGCGCTTCATGGAGATCGTCTTCTGCTTTCCGGCGATCCTCCTGGCCGTCATCCTCATGGCCAACCTGGGGACGTCCGTCCTCAACGCGATGCTCGCCATCGGCATCATCTTCATCCCCGGCTTTGCGCGGCTGACCCGGGCCGTGGCGCAGACAGTGCAGCGCCAGCCCTTTCTCGAGGCGGCGATCTGCCTCGGAGTGGGGCCCTTGCGCCTCGTCACTCGCGAAATCCTGCCCAATGTCATCGGCCCGGTCCTGGTCGAGGCCGCCGTCGCCTTCTCCTATGCCGTGCTTCTCGAATCGGCACTGTCGTTTCTCGGTCTGGGCGCCCAGCCTCCGGAGCCGTCATGGGGCAACATGATCAACACGGGACGCGGCTTCATCGACCAGGCGCCGTGGATCAGTCTCGCACCCGGCGCCGCACTCTTCGTCACGGTGTTCAGTTTCAATCTCTTAGGGGACGGGTTGCGCGACGTGCTCGACCCGAGACTCCATGACTGATCACGGCCACGCAGGCGAGGGCCTTCTCGAGGTCGAAGGCCTCACCATCGTGCTGCGCCACCGCCACCGGCCACCGGCCACCATTGCCCGCGATGTGTCGCTCCGGGTGAATGCCGGCGAGATCGTCGGTCTCATCGGCGAATCGGGCAGTGGCAAGACCATGACCGCCAAGTCACTGATCGGTCTTCTTCCCGACCGCATGGAGGTGGTCTCCGGCCACGCCCGGTTCCGCGGGCGCGACCTTCTCCATGGCGGGGATCCGGCACGTGTGCGCGGCAGGGACATCGCCCTCATTCCCCAGGATGCCCTCCATGCGCTCAATCCGGTGAAGACGATCGGCTGGCAGGTCGGCGAGCCATTGCAGGTGCATGGCGGACTGCGGCAGCGGCGCATCGCAACCGTTGTCGGGGACCTTCTCGAGCGCGTGCACATTCCCGATGCGAGGCGCCGTGCCGTTGATTATCCGCACCAGTTCTCCGGAGGCATGCAGCAGAGGGCGCTGACGGCCATGGCGCTCTCGATGGAGCCTCCGCTCATCCTTGCAGACGAACCGACGACAGCGCTCGATGTCACCATCCAGGCGGAGATCATCGATCTCATCGGCGAGTTGCGGGATGCCACCGGGGCCAGTTTTCTCTTCATCTCCCACGATCTGGCGCTGGTCTCGAGTTTCTGTGACCGGATCTACGTCATGTATGCCGGGGAGATCGTCGAGAGCGGGACGAGGGACGCCATCTTCAGCCACACCCGCCATCCCTACACACGGGCGCTCATCGGCGCCGCGCCGCGCCTTGCCGGCAATCCGGAGAGGCTGCCGACGATCCCGGGACGGATTCCCCAGCCCCACGAGGAGATCCGCGGATGCCGGTTCCGTGAGCGATGCCCCGAGGCCGGTGCCGCGTGTGGGGAAGCGCCGCGCCTCGACACGGCGGACGGTGATCATGCGTTTCGCTGTTGGTATGCCTGACGCGATGCTTCTCGTTGCAAGGAACCTCTCCAGGACCTTCCGGGGCCGTGGCCTCCTGCGACGGGGCGGCGATGTCCGGGCCTTGAGACAGGTCTCCTTCAGCCTGGCGAAGAACCAGACCCTGGGCATCGTCGGCGAGTCGGGGTCCGGCAAGTCAACCCTGTTGCGCGCCATCCTGCGCCTCACGCCCTATGATTCGGGGAGTCTCGCATTCGACGGCGCCGAGATCGCCACGCTCTCCGGCGCGGCTCTGAAGGATCTGCGGCGCCGCGTCCAGCCGGTCTTCCAGGATCCCTATGCGACGTTCAATCCGCGGTTCTCCATCGGCTCGTCGATCGCTTTGGGTTTCGAACTCTTGGGAGAACACCGGCGTCAGGACATCAGGGAGGAGGTGAGAAGGCTTCTCGACGACGTCGGCCTCGATCCCGATCTGGAGCGGACGCTGCCGCACGAGCTCTCAGGAGGCCAGCGGCAGCGTGCCGCCATCGCCCGTGCGCTGGCAGTCAGGCCGGACCTTCTGCTGCTCGATGAGCCGACGTCCGCCCTCGACGTGTCGGTCCAGGCGCAGGTCCTGAACCTCTTCAAGGATCTGCGCCGGCGCTATGGTTTTTCCCTCATTCTCGTCACCCACGATCTCCCGGTCGTCGGTTTCATGTGCGACCATCTCCTCGTCATGAAGTCGGGAGAGGTGGTCGAAAGGGGCGCGACGGCGAACGTGATCGGCAACCCGGTGTCGGCATATACCCGGGCGCTGATCAGGTCGGCGCCCGAGGTTTCGGGGAAGAAGACGCAACCGGTAGCGAGGCAGTGATGAGCGACATCAGCAACGAGACCATCGCCGCGGCCGAGGCCGTGCTCGGCGTGCGCTACAGCGAGTCGGAACGAACGCTGATGCGCGACAACCTTGCGCCGCAGATCGAGAACGCCAGGAGACGCAGGGCACTCGTCTTTGCCAACAGTCTCGGGCCTGCCACAAGGTTCGACCCGCGGCTGCCGGGATTCCAGGCGCCGCCGCCCGGGCCTTCCCCGGTCTGGCAGGACCGCGCTGTGCAACCGCTTCCCGACTCGCACGAGGACATCGCCTTTGCCCCGGTTCACACGCTCTCGGGGTGGATCCGGTCAGGCGTCCTCACCAGCCGGCGGCTGGTGGGGATCTGTCTTGACCGGATCGAGCGCCTGGCCGGGCCCCTCGAGTGTTTCGTCACGGTCACGGGCGACCGGGCGCTCGCCGAGGCCGATGCCATGGATGCCATGACGCGCGCCGGACACTGGCAGGGACCGCTTCACGGCATCCCCTATGCGCTGAAGGATCTCTTCGATGCGCGCGAGACACGGACGACCTGGGGAGCCGAGCCTTTCCAGGAACGGATTGCAACAGATGATGCCGCAGTGGTGACGAGACTGCGTCAGGCCGGCGCCGTGCTGCTCGGCAAGTCGACCGTCGGCGCCCTGGCGTACGGCGACATCTGGTTCGCCGGCAAGACCCGCAACCCCTGGAACCTCAACGAGGGAGCGAGCGGTTCGAGTGCCGGTTCGGCAGCGGCGACCGCCGCCGGGCTGTGCGCCTTTTCCATCGGCACGGAGACTCTGGGCTCCATCACCTCGCCCTCCGAGCGCTGCGGCACGACGGGGCTGAGACCCACCTTCGGCCGCGTCTCGCGCGCCGGCGGGATGGCATTGTGCTGGTCGCTCGACAAGGTGGGGCCGATCTGCCGCACCGTCGAGGACACCGGCTTCGTTCTGGCGGCCCTCAACGGCGGCGATGCGGCAGACCCGGGTTCCATCGACATGCCGTTCAACCACGACGCGACACAGCCGCCGCAGGGTCTGCGTCTCGGCTGGTTGCCGGAAGCCTACGAGGGCGACGATGTGACGGATGTCGACCGCCAGGCCCTGGATGCCGTGCGTTCGCTCTTCCCTTCCATTCGCGAGGTGGGCCTGCCCGACCTACCCTACGACACCCTGATTGCCGTGCTCTACGCGGAAGCCGCTGCGGCCTTCGAGAACCTCACGCTCGACGATATCGATGACACGCTGACACGCCAGGACGAGGGCGCCTGGCCGAATGCGTTCCGCAAGGCGCGGTTTCTTTCGGCGGTGGACCATGTACAGTTCGACCGTCTGCGCCGCCTGGCGATGGAGGCCCTCGACAGGCTGTTCATGGAGGTCGACGTGCTCGTCGGGCCGTTCTCGACCGGTCCGATGCTGGTGGCGAGCAACTTCACCGGCCATCCCTGCCTGCACTTGAGGTGCGGTTTCGAGGACCTGGCGACCCGCTCGGAACTCTCGCTGGCCGAAGGGCGGCTCGAACTCGGCCATGCGACGGCGTCGGAACGCACATTCACCGTGCCCCGCGGTCTTTCGCTGTGGGCCGGGCTCTTCCACGAATCGCACCTTCTCCATGTCGGTGAATCCCTGGAACGCCTGTTCGATGTCCACCACCGCCGGCCGACCCTTGCCACCTGAAACGGCGCCACTCGTCCTCGCCTCTGCGAGTCCGTCAAGACGGCAGCTGCTGCTTGACGCCGGCGTGCGATTCCGGGTCGTGCCGTCGGCCGTTGACGAGGCGGCGCTGCGCCGGGACCTCGATGCGGGCGCGATGCCTCTCGCCGACATGGCCCTGGCTCTGGCGTGCGAGAAGGCTCTTTCCGTCAGCCGTGATGAGCCCGATTCCCTCGTTCTCGGGGCCGACCAGATGCTCGAATGCGACGGGCGCCGCCTTGACAAGGCGGCGGACATGGCCGAGGCCCGCCGGCATCTCGAGGCCCTCCAGGGACGGACCCACAGGCTCGTGACCGCCACCGTTCTGGTGGCCAACGGCGAACGCAGATGGCATCACACGGCAACCGCCGCGCTGACGATGCGCTCCCTCGATGAGGAATCGCTGACGGCCTATATTGCCGCTGCCGGAGAACGCATTCTTGCCAGCGTGGGCTGCTACCAGGTCGAGGGGCGCGGAATCAGGCTGTTCGAACGGATCGAGGGCGACTGGCATGCCATCATCGGGCTGCCGCTTCTCGCCGTTCTCAATGAACTCGACGCGAGGGGGGCGCTCGGACCGTGGGACTGACAGGAAGTGCGCGCATCGCCGGAGTCATGGGCTGGCCGGTGGCCCACTCACGATCTCCCCTCCTGCACGGCCACTGGCTCGAGACCTGTGGCATAGACGGCGCCTATGTGCCCCTGGCCGTGCCGCCGCACCGTTTCGAGGCCGCCTTCAGGGCCTTGCCGTTTCTCGGTTTCAGGGGCTGCAACGTGACGTTGCCGCACAAGGAGAAGGCCCTGGAACTCGCCGACAGTGTCGACGATCTCAGCCAGCGGATCGGCGCTGCCAACACGATCGTTGTCGGCGATGACGGCGCTCTCGCGGCAAGCAACACGGATGCCTTCGGATTCCTCGAGAACCTGAAGAGCCGGGCGCCCGGGTGGCGGGCAGACCGGCCGGCCCTGGTGCTGGGAGCCGGTGGGTCGAGCCGCGCCGTCATCGTCGCTCTCCTCGATGCCGGCGTCCGGGAGGTGCGTGTCGCCAACCGGACCCTCGAGCGCGCCGCGGCGCTCGGTGAACGGTTCGGGCCTTCGGTGACAGCCGTCAACTGGGAGGAACGGGCCGCGGCCGCCGACGGCGTCGGCCTGGTGGTCAACACCACCCAGCTCGGCATGACCGGACAACCGGCGCTCGATCTCGCACTCGACCGCCTGGACGGCGAGGCGGTGGTCTGCGATCTCGTCTATGCGCCGCTGGTCACGGATCTCCTGCAACGCGCCCGGCAGCGCGGACACGTCACGGTCGATGGTCTCGGCATGCTGCTGCACCAGGCGCGGCCCGGTTTTGCAGCATGGTTCGGCTTTGATCCACCCGTGACGGAGGAGCTTCGCTCCCTGGTGTCACGGGGACTGTGACGAGTCCGCTCCCGGCCCTGCCTGGACCATCCGCGCCGGCCATCGTCTCCCGCAGTACCGGCGATCATCCGGCATCGCCCGTCTTGCACCGCTTTCTTGAATTGGCGCGGTCAGCGCCGTGGAACCGGGATCCCCTGGCTGCGGAGTTCGGGGTGTCAGTCACTTTCGGAGCCTTCGGTGGCGATGGCGACTCCGCCTTGTTCCGGCGCTATGCCGGTGACGTCAGCCGGGGGATTGTGTCCCTGAGTTCGGGTGCGGTCCCGGTGAACATTTCCTCGAGCGCATGGATCGTCTTATGCGGTATTCGTTCGACGGGGTAGTAGCGGCCTATGATCTCGAGGGCGGCATCAAGCTCCGTCAGGTTGAGGTAGCGCAAGAGGAAGCGCACATCGTCGATGTCGTGGAATTCGTATCCTATGCGCATCGCCATGCACTTCATGGCCAGAAGGTACTCCGGGGCTGCGGTGAGGACTCTCAGGTTCGGCAACTCAAGGAAAGGGTGAAATTCTCCCCGTTCGCTCAAGTATCCCTTGACGGCGTCGTTGAGCCAGTCGGTCCCGAAGTTGACACGCCGGGCCGCCTCCCTCACCTCCCGAGCCGGGCGGAAGACGGCGTCCACATGCTTCGTCGTGAGACGCGCTTCGAAGACAAGGCACATGACTGCGCCGCCGACCAGGTAGACGTCGCCGACGATTCCGGTGCGTGCAAGTTCTGCATTCAGCCGATCAAAGAGATGCCGGATATCCCGCTCGGAAAGTTCCTCCATCAGACACGCCCGCCGACAGACGTATCGATGAAGATGTTGCGCCGCCGGAACACGGCAGGCGAATGTGTCAGAAGATACAACCGCAAACTCATGAGATCCGTGCCGAACCAGGGCCGATCCAGCGGTGGAACAGTTCCCGTCCACGCCGGGGGCGGCACCCCGTGTTTCATGGCTGCAAACTCGGTCATCGCCGCCACATAGTTTGCCTCGACGGGTGGCAGGCTGACCCCCGGCGGATTGCGAAGTTCATGCGTGATCTGCCGCCCGTTGAGGCCGGCCAGAAGGTCATGAATCGCAGCAAGAGTGAACGAGGCCCTGCCGGGGTCCGCCACCAGGGCCTCGACGCACTCCCGGAACCGTACCTCGACCTGTGGAAACAGCTGAAGCAGCACCCAGTCCGACATGCCCATGCCAGCCAGGGTCGCCCGAGTGCGTACAAGCGACTTTTCCGCCGGACTGACACGAATCTGAAGCTGCTCGGTCTTTGGCACGGCACGTGACCTGACCCTGTGATAGAAGAATGTCAATACACCGTCATGACAACGTGTCGACCCATGACGAAACCCGTCGACATGATCCGGTGGCGTCAGCAGGCCGTGCTTCCCGGTCCCTGGCATAGGCCTTCACCTGTCAGGGCCGGAACAACCTGATGACGTGCCCTCCGAGCTTGTTGCCACGCTCCGAATCCTGCACGATCGTTGGGTGACGGGATCGGGGAACAGGAACGGTGTTCGTGCTCGGCCTGACAGGTTCGATCGGCATGGGAAAGTCCACCGTTGCCGCCATGCTTGCCGGCTGTGGAGCCCGCATTCACGACGCCGATCACTGTGTGCACCGGCTCTACGGTCCAGGCGGCGCCGCTGTCGGGCCTGTCGGCAGCGCCTTTCCCGGGGTGGTGACCGGTGAGGGACGGGGAGCCCGCATCGACCGTCAGCGCCTCGGCGGCCGTGTACTCGGTGATGCAGGGGCGCTCGCCCGCCTTGAATCGCTGGTCCATCCCCTGGTGCGCCGGGATCAGGCCCGCTTCTTGAGGCGAGCCGCCCGGAACGGCTGCCGCCTCGTGGTGTTCGATGTGCCCCTGCTCTTCGAGACCGGCGGCGAATCGCTGGTCGACGCCACCTGCGTGGTCCATGCACCGCCGTTCATCCAGGCCGCGCGGGTGCTGCGCCGTCCCGGCATGACACGAGCGATCCTCGAGGACATCCGCCGCCACCAGATGCCGGACCGGGACAAGCTGCGGCGGGCGGACCACGTCGTGATGACCGGCCTCGCCAAGGGCCATACCCGGGCACGCGTTCACAGCCTGTGGCGCCGACTTTCGGTCCGCCAGGGGAGAATCTGGCCACCATAGGGCCCGGTTCGTCGGTGCCTGTTGATGAGCGGGGCCCGGGGCTTGTCGATTTCCGGGTGCCGACGGGATACGATGCCGGTCTCCTGCCCGTCGATCGTCATGCGCGAGATCGTTCTCGATACGGAAACCACCGGCCTTGACATCATGGATGGTCACAGGCTTGTCGAGATCGGCTGTGTCGAACTTGTGGACCGTGCGGTGACCGGTCGAACCTGGAACACCTTCCTCAATCCCCGGCGCTGCAACCATGCCGAGGCCTTCGACATCCACAGGCTGCCCGACGCCTTCCTCAGAAAGCAGCCGCTGTTCAGGGAGAGGGCGAAGGATCTGATGAGCTTTCTCGCCTCCAGCCGCCTGGTCATGCACAATGCGGCGTTCGATCTCGCCTTCCTCAACAACGAACTGGTTCTGGAAGGCATGGAGCCGATCCGTGGCTCCAGGGCCACAGACACGCTCAGCATGGCGCGCAGCACCTTCCCTGGAAGGGCCAACGATCTTGGCGCCCTGGCACAGCGCCTCGGCATCGAGATCGTCCCCGGGCGCACCCATCGCGCCCTCTCCGATGCCAGGTTGCTGGCCGCCGTCTACATCGCACTCCTCAAGCACCGGGAAGATCATGCGTGAAGTTGTCCTCGACACCGAAACCACAGGGCTCGATCACACTGCCGGCCATCGCGTCGTCGAGATCGGCTGCGTCGAACTCGCGAACCACGTCCCCACGGGACGTTCCTGGAGCACCTATCTCAACCCCGGACGCGACAGCGAGGAAGCGGCTCTCGTCGTTCACGGACTGACCCCCGCCCTCCTCCCCCCAGACCGCCCCCCCCCTCCCTCGCCCGACAGCCCTCGTTCCGGGACAAGGCCGAAGAATTCCTGGAATTCCTGGCAGACAGCCGCCTCGTCATCCACAACGCCGAGTTCGATCTGGGGTTTCTCAACAGCGAGCTTGAACGATGCGGTCTCGGCCCGATCGATTCCGACCGCGCGATCGACACCCTGGCCCTGGCGCGGCGGAAGTTTCCCGGCGAACAGAACAGTCTCGATGCCCTGATGCGGCGCTTTCGCATCGACGCCTCGACCCGCCAGGAGGCCCACGGCGCCCTTGTCGACGCGCGACTGCTGGCGGAGGTCTATCTCGAACTGGTCGGCGGCCGCCAGTCGGCCCTCGACTTCACGGCCCCCGAGGGCTCCCTCCTGACCGCGGCATCCGGCGGTTCTCCCCGCACCTTCCGTCCTCCCCGCCCCCACGAGGCCACGGCGCAAGAGATCGCCCGCCACGAGGCCTTCCTGCGCAAGCACGTCAAGGATCCGATCTGGCTGCGCTCATGACACAGGCCATGGTGCGCATCGCTCTTCCATGGCGACGTCGGCAATGCCGACGGTGACCGTCACCCTTGTCCGTCTCCCACCATATCGCCGGGCGACGGGCGGGTGACGGGAAGGCGCATCGAAGACAGGTTCGTCTTCGTCTGACTGATCGAATCGCAGTCCGTCGGACCGCCTAAGGTCTGGACATGCCAAGTGTCCAGTCATATTATCTGACTATATCGAGAGGGGGTGATGCGATGGAGGTGATCGGTGCGGCAAAGTTCAAGGAACAATGCCTGGCGCTGCTCGATAATCTGGGCGACGAGGGCCTGATTATCACCAAGCGCGGCAGGCCCGTTGCCCGCCTGCTCCCGCTGGAGCACCACGACGCCGCATTGATCGGCAGTTTGCGAGACAAGATCGTTGTTCGCGGCGATATCCTTGCCACCGGGGCCGATTGGGACGCGGATGCTCAATCTTGACACGCACATCCTCATCTTTTCTCTCGCCGGCGCGTTGCGAGACGGGGAACGTGAGGCATTGAGCGAAACGAGGTGGTCGATTTCCGCGATCGTGTTGTGGGAACTGGCAAAGCTCATCCAGCTTGGGCGGGTGGACATGGACCTCGACGACCGCCAGATTGCCCGTGTCTTGAATCGTCTGCATGTCTGGCCAGTCGACCTCGACGTCGCCAGAATGTCCGTAGACCTCGACTTCAGAGGTGATCCAGCAGACGAAATCATCGCCGCGACCAGCATCATTCACAACGTACCGCTGATCACCCGGGACCGCATCATCCGGCAGTCAAAGATGGTGCCACTTGCTGCATCGGACACAACCGCAAGGCGGCCCAAGACCTGAAGGTCTGAGCTTGCCACCGTTCGCCGGATGCTGGCGTCTTCAGTTTGCCCTTGATCTCGCTGGCCAGTCGGCAGTGCCGGCGCGCGTCGATGGCCGGGATTCGGAATGGCCTCCTGAGCCGATGTGGGAGGAGCCTGGGGCGGAAACGCGAGAAGTGGAGGTTGCCGCCATGGATCCAGAGCTCTCCCCGCGCCAGCGGTTTCCAGAGGTGATCTTCGCAAGGGACCGGACCGCCGGGTGCTCCGAGCATGCGCCCGACGACGACAGGCTTGTCGGGCCGTCTCCTGGCCGAGGTGTGCCAACAGTCCTTCAACGGCGCGCTGGCGAAACAGGCTAGAGCCGGTGCGAGATTGCCGGAAGCAGGATCCCGCTTTACTGTCCGGGTGCATTGCCACAATCCCGGGATCAGGAACGATGGAGAGATCCGGACGTTTCCGTGACGTTGTGACGACGTCGGGCGAACTGCGGGAGATCGTGGGCGATGTCTATCCGGCTGCGGTCACCAAGGTGATCGATCACCTTGACGCGTACTGCATCGATTTCATCCGTCACGCGCCATTCTTCGTCATCGGTTCAGGCGGCGGTCCACGCGATGTTGATGTCTCGCCGAAAGGTGATCCCGCAGGGTTCGTGAGGGTCATAGACGGGACGACCCTCGCCATTCCCGACAGGCCGGGCAACGCCCGCATGGATACGTTCTTCAATGTGCTCGAGAACCCCGGGGTGGCCCTCATTTTCCTGGTTCCCGGGCGCAAGGACACGCTGAGGGTCGCCGGCCGTGCCGAGATCGTGGCCGACGAGGCCCTGCGCCGCTCCATGATCGAACAGGGGAAGGTTCCCCGTCTCGTCATGATCGTTCACGTGGAACGCGCCTTCTTCCATTGCACGAAGTGCATGGTTCGATCGAACCTGTGGAAGCCCGAGGCATGGCCCGACACCTCCGGCATGCAGAGTTTCGGTGCGGCGATCGTTGCCCAGGCGAAGCTCAAGGTGACGGCGACCGAGGCCGATGCCTCCATGAGGAACGCCGAGCAGACCAGGCTCTACTGAAGCCGCGGTCCGTCAATGCTGACAGACCATCGGGCCCGGTCGGCGTGAGTCCGGCCCATGTCATCATCGGAACCTCTGTCCGGTACGCCTCCCTTGCACCGGATCAACAGTGATCAGGAGTCGGCAGTGGTCGCTCGACCCCCACTCCGCGACAAGCCGCCTGAGGGCGCGCCACATGGTCGGCGCACTGGTTTCCGGGGGGACATGGAACTTGATAGCCTCCCGCCCGGGTGAACCACGATGCAATCGACAATGGCCTGGTCAGCGAGTGGCAAGAAACGAGGCATTCAAGGCCATGAAACGATTATGTGCCTGGTTTGTACGATATTTCCTGATTGACTGTGGCCCGTACCGCGTCGCCTGCGAGCCGGACGTTGTCCAGGCGCCGGCTGATCGAGGGCGCCCGCCAACCAGGTCCATCGCCCGATGCCAGGGAGAAGGTGATCATCAGTGCAAGGGGCAATGACCGATCGACGCTGCGCTCCTCGGGGAGCGAATCCTTCACCCTGTCATTGTGCCGGTCGCCTTCCGGAAATGAAGCGGTAGGTGAACAGGCCTTGCGACAGGCCTGAGGCGTAGGAGACGGATGCGTCCATGAACTCCTGGAAACCCGGATTGGTCTTGTCGAAATGCGGGTTCAGGAACGAAATCGTCAGATATGTCCGGTGGATTTCCCCTGTCGAGCGGATTGCCGTTGCGGAGAGGTCCGGTTCCTCGATTTCCTCGAAATCCGCTTGTTCCAGCGTCGTGAGTGCATCGCGCCGCGGACTCATCGGCGCCAGGCGCCAGTTTCGCTCCACGGCCTCGATAAAGGCCCGCTGTTCGTCCGGCAGCGGGGTGCTGTTCAAGAAAGCCCCCCGTCCAGGGCCTGCCAACGCCCCGAAGACAGGGCGGTTTGTCGATCGCAGGGCAGAAGGGATCCTGGTTCAGGACCGCATCGAAGCAGGCGTCCGCAAACGGCAGATCCATGAAGTCTCCGCGGTGGAACTCCACCAGTCGGCCGTATTCCCCCATCCCGCTACGGAACACTCGTTGACCGGTTGTCCGACCATCCGAGGCCACCTTGTCTGCTCTTCGGGCGCACATCGCAGACACGCCGGACCCGGCGATGTGTCGATCGACTTCAATCCGGAGCGGTCATGCGACGACGCAAAACAACGGTGCGATCAAGGGAAAGCATGGAGGCGCGAGCGCATGGGATTCGCCGGTCCGGTCGTTGGCGTGGACGGTTCCGTCAGGACGCTGAAGCCTTCGATCCGGCGGATGTCACTCCGGTCGGCTACGGCAACGCATCTCCGTTTTCGGCGCAGGGCCTGTCATTCGTCCCCCGGTCCGACCATGCGGTATCCGACACCGCGTTCGTTGAAGACGTACGTGGGACTTGCCGCGTCGTCGCCGAGCTTGAGGCGGAGGTTGCGCACGAAGATGCGCACCAGGTTGGCATCGGCGCCGTTGCGCGAGCCCCAGACCCGGCGCAGCAGCGTGTCGTAGGTCAACACCCGTCCCGCGTTGAGCGCGAGGACGCGCAGGAGTTCGAACTCGGTGGCGGTGAGGGTGACCGGTTCGTCCTCGACCGTGACCCGGCGCCGGTCGTAGTCGATGGCGAGCGCGCCGAGGGTGAAGGGCTCGGGCGCCTCGTGTCGGCGCAGCGCGGCGCGGACCCGGGCCACCAGTTCGGTCGGCGAGAACGGCTTGACGATGTAATCGGCCGCGCCCGCTTCGAGCGCCGCGGCGACGGTCTCGTCGCGGCCGTAGCCCGAGATGAAGATCACCGGCAGGTCGGAGAGCTCAGGCACGCTCTCCATCAGCTCGATGCCGTTCCGCCCGGGCAGCACCAGGTCGCGCAGCACCAGCCGGGGCTTCTCGCTGCGGATGATCTGCGCGAGATCACCCGGCTCGCCGGTCACCAGCGGGGCGTAGCCGGCCCCGGCGAGCGTGTCGCGCACGGAGCGCAGCATGCGCGGGTCGTCGTCGACCACCAGGATGCGCTTCTTCTCGGCCGGTTGCCGGCCCGGGGGCGGTTCGGTTGCCGCCTCGGCGCCGGGCTCGCCGGCCACGGGCAGGGTGAAGGTGACGGTGGTGCCCCGGCCCGGACCGTCGCTCTGGGCCCGGATGCGCCCGCCATGGGCTTCCACCAGCCCCTTGCAGATGGCGAGCCCGAGGCCGTAGCCGGCCGTCGCTCCGGCGTGCTTGTCGAAGATGTGCGACAGCAGCTCCGGCGCGATCCCGCGCCCCTCGTCGGCGATCGAGACCGCGACAAGAGCGTCCTCGCGCACCGCGGAGACCCGTATGGAGGACGACTCCGGGGCATGCCGGGCGGCGTTGGCGAGGAGGTTGTTGAGCACCTGCACGATGCGCCGGCGGTCGGCCATCGCGCGCGGCAGGTCGACGGGAAGGTCGACGAGGATGCCCTGGCGCCCGCCGCCGCCGCCGAACGTGTTCCGCGCCCGCTCCACCAGTTCGGCCAGCTCCGAGGGCTCGGGCGAGACTGAAAGCGTGCCCGAGTCCAGGCGGCCCGCATCCAGCAGGTCGCCGATCAGGCCCCGCATGTGGCCGGACTGCTCGACGATGATGCGGTGGAACTCGCGCATCTCGGCCGGGTCGAGCGCCGCCGCGTCCTCCAGCAGCGTCACCGCCGAGCCCCTGATGGCGGCCAGCGGCTCGCGCAGCTCGTGGCCGACCAGGCCGAGGAACTCGGTGCGCAGCCGTTCGATCTCGTCGAGCGGCGCGAGGTCCTGAAGGGTCACGACCACCGACCGGACATCGCGTCCTTCCGCGCGGATCGGCGTGACGTTGATCAGCGTCCGGATGCTGCGCCCGTCGGGGACGGAGAGCACGACCTCCTCGGCGCGCAGGGTTTCACCGGTGTTGAGCTGCTCCGCGATGGGGAACTCGCTCAAGGATATCTCGCGCCCGTCGGCGAGGCGCAGGGACATCACCTCCAGCAGCTGCTCGGACGGATGGCCGGGTGTGCGCAGGCTCTCTCCGATCCGCCTCGCCTCGCGGTTGACCGACAACACCCGGCCGCTCGTCGCATCCAGCACCAGCACCCCGACCGGGGAGGTGTCGACCAGGGCCTCGAGGTCGGCCCGGGCGTGGCGCTCGTCGCGGTGGGTGCGCGCATTCACGATCGCGGCGGCGGCCTGGGAGGCGAACAGCGTCAGCACCTCCTCGTCCTCGTCGCTGAACGCCTCGCCGTCGGCCTTGTCGGCGAGGAAGAAGCTGCCCACGTCGACGCCGTGGTGGCGCATCGGCGTGCCCTGGAAGGTACGCGAGAACGCCGGGACCGGCTCGATGCCGAGAGCGCGGACGTAGGCCGAGAGGTCGTCGAGGCGCAACGGTCCGGGCAGGCCGCGGAAGTGTTCGAACAGACGGGCGTGCTCGGGCCAGGTGTAGAGCTCAAGCTGTTCTTCGGGTGTGAAGCCCAGGAACACGAAGTCCCCGGGCGCGCCGGTCTCGTCGACGGTGGCGATGACGCCCCAGCGGGCGCTGGTGAGCGCGCGGGCGCTCTCCACCACCTCGCCGAGCACGGTGTCGAGGTCGAGGCTCGCGTTGATCTTGAGGATGGCCGCATTGAGCGTGGCAATGCGCGCGCGCAGCGCCTCGTTCTCCCGCTTCAGGTCGCCGGACTCAGACAATCGGGGTCTCCTTCGTTCGCATGACGGGATTCGCGCCTCGATGTTAATATGATCAACAGCTTGAAGTCCACTTACCACACGCACAATTAACAACAAACCGCATACGGCATACGACACGAGAAGGCCTATCCGGAGTGGTACGACCCTGGCGATTCCGGCCCCCGAGGCCGGAACGCAGGCCGGAAACGGGGCGCTGTGGGGTCGGTTCCCGGGAGCCGGTGCGAATCGGGGTTGCCGGGATGCCGGAACGGCGGCTTGCGTCGGCGCCGCGACAGTCGGTTGGCCTATCTAGAACAAAATTCATCAAATCGACATCATAACGCCCAAATTGCACACACCACAATTACAGAAAACTGTTTACCATACGCGGCACAGTGCGCAACAGGAGGCCGGAGCATGAGGCGACATCGCGGAGGCTATCAGTGTCGAGACGACACAACGCCTGAGCAATGGTCCCGCGCGTCGGCTGCGGTTTCGATGTGGCGTCCTACGGGCTGCTGACGCCGTTCGCGGAGACGGTCCTGGCGGCCGTCGGCTCCGGCTCGGCACCCGGTTCGAGGCGACGCACACGGCGTTTGGCGTGGAGCTTGCGGGCGAGCGCCATGCCAGGTGGCGTGGGCGGGCCCGAACACGCGCTCAGGCTCGATTTCAGGCTGCGGATCTGAGCGCCGCCGCGGCGGGTGCCGGCGGCCCCCCCCGGCCGGCGATCGCCGCGGTGCACACGTTCGACGGACAACCCTGATGAAACAGGGAGGCTGCCTGCCTTGCGGTCGCGACCGCGGCTCGGACCGAGGGATTGCGTTCCACCAGATTGCCGACATGCTCTGGCGCGTGATGTCCGCGCAGTCCCGCATGGTGGTGCAAAGGCTCACCGCATCGGAGCACTTTGCCGCAGTGTTTCCCGTCCACGCGGTGGTCAAAGTCTGCGTTGCATGCCACGATCGCCACAGGTGTTCGCCCCGCCACGCCCTTGAGGCCGGCGTCGTCGTCATACGCATCCCGATGGAATGATGCGGTTCTTCGAGACGGAGCCCGTCGCAGCGGGATTGTCGTCAGTGCCGGGCGCTGAGCGTCCCCCTGCCATCAGGGGACGAGGACCGTGGATCCGGTCGTGTGGCGGCTCTCCATCAGTTCGTGGGCCTTTGCGATGTCGGCGAGGTCGAAGGTCTGGCCGATGGTGACCTTCAGCTTTCCGGTTCCCACCATGTCGAAGACGCGCCGGGCGCTGGCTTCGAGTTCGAGGCGCGTTGCCGTGTAGTCGTCGAGTGTCGGCCGGGTCATGAAGATCGAGCCCGTGGCCGCCAGCAACAGCATGCGGAAGGGCTCCGGCTCGCCCGAGGACTGGCCGAAGGACACCAGGGTGCCGCGTCGGGCGAGGCAGGCGAGACTGGTCTCGAAACTCGTCCGGCCAATCGAATCGAAGACCACCGGAACGCCCTTGCCGCCGGTTTCGGTCCTCACCACGTCCTCGAGCGTGTCCTGACCCCATATGACAGGGACGTGACAGCCGTTCATGCGTGCGAGGCGCGCCTTGGCGTCGCTGGAGACCGTGCCGATCACCCGGGCGCCCAGGGCACGGGCCCACTGGCAGGCAATGAGACCGACACCGCCTGCCGCCGCATGGAAGACGACGGTCTGGCCGCGGCGCACGGGAACGCAGCGTTCCAGCAGGTACTCGACCGTCATCGCCTTCGTCATCATGGCGGCGGCAACGGTCTCGTCTATGTCCCCGGGCAGACGCACCACCCGGGATGCATCGGCGTTCATCGCCTCGGCGCAGTTCCCCGGGCCCGAGAGAACGACGACACGGTCACCCACGGCGAGGTGCTGGACGCCGGCGCCGAGCGCCTCCACCACGCCTGCCGACTCCGAGCCGGGCGTGACGGGAAGGTCGATGGGATAGAGGCCCCTGCGTTCGTAGATGTCGTAGAAATTGAGAGCGATCGCGGTGTTGCGCACCCGCACCTCGCCGGCGCCGGGAGGATCGAGGACCGTGTCGGCGAGTTCCAGGACTTCCGGGCCGCCACAGCGCGTGAGGCGCACGGCCCTTGTGGTGGCGCTCACGGGAGGAGAACCGTCGAACCCGTCGTCCGACGGCCCTCGAGATCGCGATGGGCTCGCTCGATATCGTCGAGAGGATAGGTCTGGTTGACCTCGATGCGCACCTCGCCCGAGTCGACCATGGAGAAGAGGCGTTTGGCCGAAAGCTCGAGTTCCTCGCGGCTGGCGATGTAATTGGCGAGGCCGGGCCGCGTGTAGTAGAGCGAGCCGCCGGCGGCAAGGCGCGCCGGATTGAAGTTCTCGACCGCGCCGGAGGACTGGCCGAAGGAGACCAGGGTGCCGCGCGGCGCCAGCACCGCCAGCGATGCATCGAAGGTGTCCCTGCCGACCGAATCATAGACGACCGGAACACCCTTGCCGCCGGTGATTTCCTTCACCCTTGCGACGATATCCTCGCTGGACGTCACGACCGGATGGTGGCATCCGTGGGCGGATGCGAGAGCCGCCTTTTCTTCGGTCGACACGGTTCCGATCACCCGGGCGCCCAGGGCGCGGGCCCACTGGCAGGCGATGAGACCGACGCCGCCGGCCGCGGCGTGAAAGAGAATGGTCTGCCCTTCCTGAACGGGGAAGGTCCGCATGAGCAGGTACTCCGCGGTCATGCCCTTCAGCATCATGGCGGCGGCGGTCTCGTCCGATACCCCGTCGGGGATCCTGACCAGGCGGTCCGCCGGCATGATGCGCTCGCCGGCGTAGGAGCCGGCGGTCATCGGGTAGGCAACCCTCTCGCCAATGCCGGGATCCGTGACGCCGGGACCGATCGCCTCGACGATTCCTGCGGCCTCCATGCCCAGGGTCGCCGGCAGGGAGAGGGGATAGAGGCCCGAACGCTGGTAGGTGTCGATGAAGTTGAGGCCGATGGCGGTCTGGCGGACCAGCACCTCGCCTTGCCCGGGCTGACCGGTGTCGACCGTCTCGAGGGTCAGGACCTCGGGGCCACCGGTCCTGTGGATACGCACGGCACGTGTCATGAGTTTCTCCTTGGGTGGTGGCGTCAGTGCACGGAATCGCGGACCAGCGGGCAGGTGGAGCAGTGGATGCCGCCACCGTTGAGATAGACCTTGTCGTAGTCGATTTCGATGATCTCGATGTTCATCGAGGCGAGGGTGTCGGCTGTCCGGTTGGAGATGCCGCGCGGCATGATGACACGGCCGGGCCGGACCGCAAGGCAGTTGATGATGGCGTGGCTGTCCTGCGCCGTGATCTCGACGGTGCGGATGCCGAGTTCCTTCAGTTTCTCGAGAAAGGCGAAAGGAAGCATGTCGGGATCGATGATGGCGACGTCGACGTCGATCATCGTCATGGCGCCGTCGATGTGGATGGAATAGCCCGTCAGATCGACGCGCAGCAGTTCGACGCCCTGCCAGGCGAGCACTTCCTCGAGCTGGCGCGCGCCCTCCTCGTTGACGCAGATGGACCGGCCGATGACGGCTGTCCGGTGATTGAGCCAGGCGAAACTGCCGCCTTCCACCATGCCCGTGCCGTGGATGGTGCGCAGGACCGGCATGCCGAGACCGGCGATCGTCTTCGTGACGTGAGCCTCCTCGCCTCGCCGGATCGAGCGCGCCAGGCGGCAGATCACGCTGCCTCCCTTGATGGCGAATGACGAATCGCGGGTGTAGATGGATTTCAGGCCATCGGGCTCGATGCTGTCCAGAAAGACCACCTCGACACCTTCGCCCTGCAGTGTGCGGACCAGGCCGTCGTGCTGGGCGCGGAACTCGTCCCAGTCGGGAACCACGTCGCTCTGGAAGTACCAGCCCCTGTCGAGGTCTCCAAACGAACCGATCTCCTCGATCCGCCGGTTGCGGTCGACGATCTCCATCTCGGTGCCGGGACGGTGCATGAGGCAGACGCGCAGGGTGCCGACATCGTTGTCGCATCCCCACTGCCGGCCCCACACGGACGTCTGCCCGGCCTCGCTCTCGAAGGCAGGCTCCGGGTGCGAGCCGAAGAGCTTGATGGTCTGGCCGTAGATGCTCGTCATGGTGCCGGTCCGGTTGTCCTGGGGTGTATGGTCTTTCTCACCCGCCGACCGGCATCCGGTCAAGTGCCGTGACGGGCGAGGGCGCGCCGGGGATGAAACCGCATGTCCGGCAGTGTCGCGACAAATGAAAGTTGCCCAAGTGTCCCCTTCTCTGGAATGATCCCCCTCGATCTGAAGATGTGGGAGAAGGTCTGACATGCGGTACGAAGCACCGCGAACACTCGGCGATGCCACCGGGATGCTGGCATCGTGCCAGGGCGTGGCGCGGGTCCTCGCCGGCGGCACCGATCTTCTCGTCGCCCTGCGGTCCGGTTTCGTGGAGCCGGAACTCGTCGTCGACATCAAGCGTATCCCGGGGATGGCGGAGATCGTTGCCGAGGACGGCGGCTGGCGTGTCGGCGCCGCGGTTCCGGGAGCGGCGCTGGGGCGCCATGACGGTGTGTGCCGCGCCTGGCCTGGCGTTGTCGAGGCGGTGGAGCTGATCGGTTCGACGCAGATCCAGGGCCGCGCCACCATGGTCGGGAACCTCTGCAATGCCTCCCCGGCGGCCGACAGCGTGCCGGCGATGATGGCGGCAGGCGCCCTGGCGCGCATTGCCGGACCGGACGGCAAGGAGCGCGACGTTCCGGTCGGCGATGTGGCAACCGGCCCCGGAGTGACCTCGCTCGCTCCGGGTGAACTGGTGGCGTCGATCTTCCTGCCGGAAGCCCCGGCGCGGTCCGGGGACGCCTATCTTCGACTCATTCCGCGAACCGAGATGGACATTGCCGTGGTCGGCGCCGCGGTCAGCCTGACGCTGGATGACGGCGGTTGCTGCGCGGCAGCGAAAGTGGTGCTCGGCGCCGTCGGTCCCCGGGCCCTGGTGGTGGAGGATGGCGCCGCGGCCATCATCGGCACGACCCTCGATGATGACTCCCTGGCGGCGCTCGAGGCGGCGGCCTCGGCAGCGGCGCGGCCGATCGACGACAAGCGCGGTACCGTGCCCTACCGCAGGAAAGTTGCCGGAGTGCTCGCCCGCCGGGCGGCGCGCATCGCCGGTACGCGAGCCGGAGAGAATCGATGAGTCTTCAGCATGTCACGACGACGGTGAACGGTGATAGGGCGGAGTTCCTGTGCGATACCATGGAGACCCTGCTCGATGCCTTGCGCGATCGCCTCGGTCTCACGGGATCGAAGGAAGGGTGCGCCTCGGGTGACTGCGGCGCCTGTTCGGTGATGTTTGACGGCCGCCTGGTGTGTGCCTGCCTGGTGCTGGCGGCGGAAGCCGACGGCCGCAAGGTCGAGACCATCGAGGGCATGGCCGGAACCGGGGAACTCCATCCGCTGCAGACGAAGTTCCTCGAACTCGGTGCCCTCCAGTGCGGTGTCTGCACGCCGGGGTTCCTCGTTGCCGCGAAGGCGCTGCTGGAGGAAAACCCCGATCCCGACGAGACCGAGGTGCGCTACTGGCTCGCCGGCAACCTGTGCCGCTGCACCGGCTACGACAAGATCATTCGCGCGGTCCTGGAAACCGCCGCCGACCTGAGGGGACAGTGATCCATGGAACTCGAATTCACCACCCGGACGACATTCGACAAGGTCGGAACCCGTCCGCCCCGCCCAGACGGCACCGACAAGGTCACTGGCCGGGCGCTCTATGGCGCCGATCTCGCCGGCGCCGACATGCTTGTCGGCAAGGTGCTGCGCAGCCCCCACGCACACGCCCGTATCCTGGCCATCGACACCTCCAGGGCGCGAGCCCTGCCGGGTGTCAAGGCGGTCGTCACCCGCGACGACTTTCCGGACATCGGCCCCGAGGGAACGGTGAAAGGGGAGGTCGAGGAAAACCTGTGGGATGTGGCCCGCAACGTCATGGCGAGGGACAAGGCGCTCTACGAGGGTCATGCGGTTGCCGCCGTTGCGGCGACATCGACGGCGGTCGCCCGTCAGGCGCTCAAGCTCATCGACATCACCTGGCAGGTGCTTCCCCATGTCACGGATGTCGACGAGGCCATGAGGCCCGGCGCGCCCCTGGTGCACGAGGACATGATCACCGCCGGCATGGATCCGGCGCCCGAAGAGCCGTCCAACATCGCCGAGTACACCAGGATCGAAATGGGCGACATCGAAGCCGGATTCGCCGCTGCCGATGTCGTCGTCGAGCAGACCTTCCGGACCGAGGCCGCCCACCAGGGCTATATCGAGCCCCATGCCTGCGTGGCTTCGGCTTCCGAGGACGGCGTCGCCGAGTTGTGGTGCTGCACCCAGGGTCACTTCTCCGTGCGCGACATGTGCGCCAACATCCTGGGCATGGATCTCGCGAGCCTGCGCGTGACGTCGTCGGAGATTGGCGGCGGGTTCGGCGGCAAGACCACCGTTTTTCTCGAGCCTGTGGCCCTCCTCCTGTCACGTCAGTCCGGCCGGCCGGTCAAGATGACGATGAGCCGGGACGAGGTCTTCCGGGCATCCGGGCCCACGTCCTCGACGAGCATCACCGCCCGGATCGGCGCCACCCGTGATGGCCGGATCACGGCCTGCGACGCCTCCTTCAGATACCAGGGAGGCGCATTCGCCGGTTCACCGGTGGGCTACGGAGCCGTGTGCGGCATGGCTCCCTATGACTGTCCGAACGTGGACCTGCACTGCTATGACGTGGTGGTGAACCGCCCCAAGGCCGCCGCCTACCGCGCGCCGGGCGCGCCGATGGCCGCTTTCGCCATCGAGTCCCTCCTCGATGAGATCGCCTGCAAGCTGGACATCGATCCTGTCGAACTGCGCTTGAGGAATGCCGTGAAGGAAGGTGCGAGCTCCGTCTATGGCCCGACCTTCGGAACCATCGGATTCGTGGAGTGCCTCGAGGCGGCGCGGGACCATCCTTCGCTCGAGGCCGCTCCCGGGCCCAACCAGGCGAGGGGAATCGCGGCCGGTTTCTGGCCGAACTACGGTGGCCAGACGAGCGTGACGGTCAACGTCAACAACGACGGCACCGTTCTCGTGTCGCTGGGCACGCCCGACATCGGCGGCAGCCGCGCCAGCATGTGCCTGATGGCCGCCGAAGAACTCCAGATTCCCTATGAGAGGGTGAAGGCGATCATCGCCGATACCAGTGCTCTCGGACACAACGACACCACCGGCGGCAGCAGGGTCACCCATTCGGCCGGCCTCGCCACCATCGCGGCATCGCGCAAGGTCATCGACACCATGAAGCGGCGCGCCGCCGCCGTGTGGGACATCGATGTCGACGCCGTGGTCTGGGACCAGGGATGCGTGCGTCCCTCGGGGGCGAATGCCGGTGACCACGAACCGCTGACCTTCGATGCGATCGCCGCCATGGCGCCTGCCACCGGTGGGCCGATCGCCGGTCATGCGGAAATCAATGCCGAGGGTGCCGGCGCGAGCTTTGCCGTGCATGTCTGCGATCTCGAGGTGGACCCGGAAACCGGGCGGGTCACCGTCCTGCGCTACCTCGCGGTTCAGGATGCGGGCAAGGCCATCCATCCCGACTATGTCGAGGGCCAGTACCAGGGCGGGGTCGCCCAGGGCATCGGCTGGGCTCTCAACGAGGAATACATCTACGGCAGCGACGGGATTCTGCAGAACCCGGGCTTTCTCGATTACCGCATTCCCGTTGCCTCCGATCTGCCGATGATCGACACCGTCATCGTCGAGGTGCCCAATCCCGGCCATCCCTATGGCGTGCGTGGCGTTGGCGAAACACCGATCGTGCCACCCCTTGCGGCGGTGGCCAATGCCGTGTCGCGTGCTATCGGCCAGCGCATGACCGAGACCCCGATGTCGCCTCCGCGCATTCTTGCGGCCATCGACCAGGCGCCATGATTGACGTCCGGCTCGGTGCAACGCTGCGTTCCATGGCGGGTGGACGGGAGTCGTTTCCAGTCGAAGCCGGCACGGTCGGGCAGGTGCTGAAGCGTCTCCAGGGCGCCTATCCTGAACTTTCGCCGGTGCTCCACCGGGGTGTGGCGGTTGCCATCGATGGCCGCATCTATCGGGATTCGCTGTTGCAGCCCGTGCCTGACGGTGCGGAGGTCTATCTCATGCCACGTGTCGCCGGAGGGTAGTCGTGGCGATCCATGATCCTGTCACGCCGGGAGGAGAGTGTTCGCTGGAGGCGTTCCGCAGGGACGGTGTCGTCTGTCTGCGCGGTGTCTTCGCCGAGTGGGTCGACATGCTCCGCCTGGGGATCGAGAAGAACCTCGACGAACCGGGAGCGGACGCGAAGCTTTACCGCGACGATGACGGCAGGCTGTTCATGAGCGACTACTGCAACTGGCAGAGAATTCCGGAATACGAGACCTTCGCGCGACAGGCGCCCGGCGCCAGGATCGCGGCTGAACTCATGGGCTCCGCCACGGTCCGCTTCTTCCACGAGCACGTGCTCGTCAAGGAGGCCGGCGCCGACCTCGGGACGCCATGGCACCACGATCAGCCCTATTATTGCGTCGATGGCCGGCAGAATGTCTCCATGTGGGTGCCGGTGGACCCGGTGGCGCGCGACACCAGCCCGGAGTTCATTGCCGGCTCGCATCACTGGCAGCGCACCTTCACGCCCGAGCGGTTCAGCGGCCAGCCGCTCTATGGAGACGGCGACGACCACGAGCCCCTGCCCGATGTCGACGCCGACCGTTCGGCATTCGACATCCGGGGTTTCGATCTTGAACCGGGCGATGCCGTCTGCTTCCACTTCCTGACGGTCCATGGCGCACCTGCCAACCGTTCCCCCGTGACGCCGAGGCGGGCCATCTCGATGCGATGGATCGGTGACGATGCGCGCTTTGCGGTGCGGGCCGGCCCGACATCCCCGCCCTTCCGGGGCGTCACCCTCGACCCGGGCGCCGAAATGATCGCGCCCGAGTTTCCGCTCTGCTGGTCCAGGGCATCGTGCGTCGTCTGACCGCAGGTGAGGGCCGGGTCCGCCTCTTCACGCCCGACGCGGACGATACCGCCGCGGCCGTCGGCAACGCCGGGGTCGACGTGGTGGCGACCGTGACACTGATTCTCTGGGTCGAAGAGGTGTGCGGCGATCTCCTGCGCCCGGCGCTCGAGGACGGCGAGGCATCCGTCGGCGCGCGGGTTGCCGTCGATCACACCGGCCCGGCGCGGGAGGCAAGGCCGGTCTCCGTCGAGGCCAGGATCACGGCGGTCGATGGACGCAGGATCACCTTCGCCGTTGCCGCCAGCCAGGACGGCCAGGAGGTGATGAAGGGGGAGCACCACAGGGTTGTCGTCCCGCTGGCGCAGTTCCTCGAGGGCTCCGGCGGCTCCCGGTCCGTGCCGCCGGCGACAGGCGAACGGGTCTCCTTCTGGTTCGACGTCATCTCCCCCTGGTCCTACCTCGCCTCGCTCACCATTGCCGGACTGGCGCGACGCCGGGGTGTCGGCGTTGACTGGCGTCCGCTCCATCTCGGCAATCTCATGAACGCGGTCGACGGCATGAGGCCCATGGAACAGAATCCGCGGCGTCGCGCCTGGTATCTCCAGGACATCGAGGATCGCATGGCCGCAGCGGGACTGCCCTATCATCCGCATGCCGGGCAGCCGATGAGGCCTTCACGGGCGCTGCGCTGCATGGCCCATGCCGCCGACATGGGGCTTGCGGAACCCTTCGTCGAACAGGTGATGCGCGACTACTGGGCGAAAGGCGCGGACATCACCGATCCGGACGTTCTCCAGGAGATGGCGGACCGGGTGAATCTCGGTCCCCGGCCCATGGCGGAGATTGCCTCCGATCCTCACTACCGGGAGGTCATTGCCGCCAACACCCGCGAAGCCGCCGAGGCCGGCCTCTTCGGCGTCCCCGCCTTCATCTTCCGCGGCAAGCTCTACTTCGGCAGCGACCACATGGACATGCTCGATGCGGCCATGGCGTTGCCGGCGGAGACGTCATGAGGCCCCCTCGGCCGGGCCAGCGGCATCCCGGAGTTCCACGCCGATCGAGGTCACCCGAACCGGCGGTTGCGACAACCGCCTCCGCAATCATGCAATGAGCCATCGAACAATGAGCCATCGAACTCCGCTGCCCTGCTGGCGGCTGCAGGCGCCCGGCAAGGCATGTCATTGAAGCGGGCCGCGATCCTGCTCGTCCTGGTGGCCGGCGTCGGCATCGCCGGCTACGTCCATTTCGGCAAGAGCGACAACCCTGTCGGCAGTGGACCTCCGATCGTGGCGGTCAGCGTGCCGGCAACGCTCTCGGCGCGGGCGCAGGCCGGGCAGAAAACCTACGAAGCCAACTGCGCGTCCTGCCACGGCGGCAATGCGGCGGGACAGGACGGGCTCGCTCCGCCCCTGGTCCACATCATCTACGAGCCCGGTCACCATGGCGACGAGTCGTTTCAGCGCGCAGTCGCCCTCGGTGTGCGGGCCCATCACTGGCCCTTCGGCGACATGCCGCCGGTCGAGGGTCTGAGCCGCAGCGACGTGGCGGAGATCATCGCCTATATCCGCGAACTCCAGCGCGCCAACGGCATCCAATGAAGGGACGCCCATGAGCACGGTCCTGCCGGCCGGTTGGCTGACGCACAGCCGGAGACGACCGCGCCCGACACGTGCGGGGTCCCTCGATCCCGGCCACTGAGGTGGCCCGCCGTTTCGGCGTATCAAGAGCCACACTCTGCAAATACTTCCCCGGCGGTCGAACGAGGACCTTGAGAAGGGGCGAGGAAAGCATGACTCGCCCCATCCTGAGTCTGGCTATGCAGCCTGTGGCCGGGTGCGGTTCTGATCTCCGCGACCGGCCAGGAGGCCGGCAACCGAGATATCTTCATCCAGCGCCTCCCAATGAAGCCCCTCGCCCCGTCCGATGAGCTCCCATTGGTCCCGTTGCTCCGGGGTGCCATGCAGAAGACGGGGAAACCATGCCAGGGGGACGGACAGTTCGCGACCATCATCAATGGTCACCAGGAACGAATCGGCGGAGAAGACAACATCGACCGCCACGGTTCGCTCTCAAGCGTCAAGGTACCCATGCCATGTCTCCAGGAGAGTGTCACGGTGCTGCTCGACGCCAACACTACGGGACCAGGCCGGAACCTGACCAACTTCCCGCCAGCGAAATGGCGCAGCAGCGGGCGACATGCCAGTGGCCTTCGACGTGATTCGACACGGACGATTTCGGAGCGCCGTCAACGGCGGGATCTCCCGCGGGCGGGGGTGGCTTTGCTGGTGCGATTCCATGATCGAGGTTCAGCAAGACCGGACACCCGCGGGTCACGTCGGGACATGACGGGCTGGGAAGGCGGCGTGTGGGGCTCCGCGTCCTATTCCTGAAACGCGAACCGTGCCTCGAATGGCTCGATCTGGGGCTTGCCGAGGATCCAGTCGGCGGCGCGTGAGGCGATCATCTGGGTCGGCGCGTTGAGGTTGGCGCTGATTACCCTCGGCATGACCGAGGCGTCGACCACGCGCAGGGCTTCCATACCGTGGACCCTGAGCTCGGAATCGACGACCGCATCGCTTCCGAGGCCCATCGCGCAGGTGCCGCAGGGATGAAAATCCGTGGAGGTCAGCGCCCTCACGGCCTCTTCAATCTCCTTGTCCGTCCTGACATCGGGTCCCGGAGTGAGCTCGACGCCGCGCAGGCCGTCGAAGGCCGGCTGGGCGATCAGATCGCGCATCTTCTTCACGCCCTCGACCAGTTCACGGAGGTCTTCGGAGTCGCTGAGGTAGCGGAAGAACATCGCGGGTTTCATGGCCGGGTCTGCGGACTTGAGCGCGATGTGCCCGTGGCTGCCCGGGCGCAGCTGGTCGACCTGCAGCATGAAGGCCTGCTTCAGCATGATCCTGGCGCCGTCGTACTCGTAGCCCGTGGGCCCGAAGTGGTACTGAAGGTTCGGATAGGGGACGTGGTCGTTGCCGCGGATCAGGCCGCCGGCCTCCCAGACGTTCGAAGCGGCAGGCCCGCCGCGCGTGAGGAACCATCGGGCGCCTGCCATGAGCTTGTTGAGCGGACGGTCGACCCGGTGCATCGGAAACGAACGCGTACACGACACCGTCACCGCAAGGCTGGCGTGGTCCTGGAGGTTCTGCCCGACGCCGGGCAGGTCGCAGCGCACCTCGATGCCGTGTTCGCGCAGGTGACTGGCAGGGCCGATACCCGAAAGCATCAGTGTCTGCGGGGAGTTGATCGCCCCGCCTGACAGGATGACCTCCCTTTCGGCTTCGACCGTGTGTGTCTCGCCACCCTGGGAGAAGACGACGCCCGAGGCGCGGTTGCCGTCGATCACGAGGCGCTGAACCATGGCACACGTCTTGAGAGTGAGATTCGGGCGCGACAGAGATGGCCTCAGATGCGCCACTGCCGCGCTGCACCGACGGCCGTTGCGCTTGGTCGCATCGAGCCTTGTGACGCCTTCGGGCTGGTAGCCGTTGGGATCGTCGGTCGTGCCTTGTCCGGCTTGACCGCCGGCCTCGACGAAGGCGTCGTAGAGCGGGTTTTCCGTCGCGCCCCGCGTGACGCCGAGCGGGCCGCTGCCGCCACGCCAGTCGCTGGCGCCCCGGTCGCTGGTCTCGCCCGCCTTGAAGTAGGGCAGGCAGTTGGCGTAGCGCCATTCGGCGAGACCAAGTTCATCGGCCCAGCGGTCGTAGTCCTGCGGCTGGCCGCGCATGTAGACCATGGAGTTGATCGACGATGAACCGCCCACCACCTTGCCGCGTGGCATCACGACCTGGCGGCCGAGGAGTTCCGGCTCGTCCTCGGTCATGTAGTTCCAGTTGATCCGCGGATCGCGGTGCGCCTTGTAGACGCCCGCCGGGATGTGGATCATCAGATCGCGGTCCATCGGGCCCGCCTCGAGCACCAGGACGGAATGGCGGCCATCGGCGCTGAGCTTGTTGGCCAGTACGCAGCCCGCCGAGCCGGCGCCGATGATGACGTAGTCATGGCTTGCCATGGAGCACTCCCGGTCAAGGCGCGAGCTTCGGGCCAGCAGTGCCCGCGCGCAAGTCCGGGAGCCTGGTCCTGCAGTCCGGGGTGGCCCCGAGGCATGATGTTTCATCAGGCCGACTGCACGTGAGAACACGGCGCCGGAGGCGGGCGTCCTTGCGGCGCTGTGACGAACGGGTGCCGGACGCCATCGCGCTCAGGGGCGCGATCCGCGGCGTGCGAGGATGATTCCGGCAAGGGCGATCAGCATCATGCCTGTGGCCACCATGACGGTCGGGATGTCGCCGAAGACGAGGTAGCCCAGGACCACCGCCACCACGAGGGAAGAGTACTCGAAGGGGACGACGAAGCTCGCCTCTCCCTTGCGATAGGCGAGGATGATGAGGAAGTGGGCGGAACCGGCGAGCAGTCCGGCGAGAACGATGAACCAGAGGTTGATTCCTTCGGCCATCTGCCAGGTGCCGGGGACGATCAGAATCGGCACGAGGCCTGCCAGGGCAAAGGCGATGGTGGTGTAGAAGGCGGTCACCGACGCCGGTTCGGTCATTCCCAGGCGGCGAGCCAGAAGCGCCGTGACAGCCACCGAGATGGCGGCGCCAATGCCCCACAGTGCCGCCGGCCGGAAGGCGTCGCTGCCCGGCTGCACGATGACGAGGGCGCCTGCGAAACCGAGTGAGATCGCCGCCCAGCGGATCAGCGTGACCCTTTCACCCAAGAAGATGCCGCTCAGGCTCGCCACGATGAAGGGCGCCGACATCGTGACGGCGGTGGCATCGGCGATGGGGAGTTCCAGGATGGCCCTCAGGTAGAAGGTATAGGCCATCGCCATGGCCATTCCGCGGCAGGCCTGCCCCCACGGGCGCCGGGTCTTGAGATAACGCCAGGTGCGGCTGACCGAGAGCGCGACGAAGACCGGCAGGAAGGCGACGCAGCTTCTCAGCAGAATGAAGCTGAAGGGATCGATGTCCTGCGTCACCGTCTTGGCGAGGACGTCGCAGACGGTGAGCAGGCACATGCCGGCGATTACCGAGGCAATGGCAAGTCCGGGCTGGTCATTCATGGCAAACAAGGCGCGCCGGTGGGAGCAGGCGGTTTACCGTGCCTTGACATTGCGGACAATTGCGGCTGTTGTGCGCCAGCCGGAGTTGAGTGAGAGGCGTGGAGAAGACCGTTTCCCTTTTCCAGACGAGTAGTCTTGACGACCTGAAATCGCTCCTGATCGATTCCGGCGTGAGGTTTCTGCTCCCTTCCTATGTCGACATGCACGGCGTGTCGAAGTCGAAGATGGTGCCCATGAGCCACTTCGACCGGGCCATGGCCGGCTCGGAGCTGTGCACCGGCGCGGCGGTGGAGGGCGTGCCCCAGGACATCAGCGACGAGGAAGTGGCGGCCCATCCGGATCCCGCCTCATGCACGATCCAGCCGTGGATGCCCGATGTCGCGTGGTTCGCCAGCGATCTGTGGTGTGAGGGAAAACCCTTCGAACCATGCAGCCGGAACATCCTCGGCCGTGTCGCCGGCGAGGCCGAATCCCTCGGTCTCGGCATGAATCTCGGTGTCGAGACGGAGTTTTTCGTGTTCCGTGACGATGGTTCGCTGTGCCAGCCGATGAGCCCGCGGCACAATCTCGACAAGCCCGCCTACGATACCTCGCGGCTGCTCGACAACATCGGCTGGATGGGCGAACTCGTCGACGCCATGAATGCGCTGGGCTGGGACGTCTACAGCTTCGATCACGAGGACGGCATCGGCCAGTTCGAGATCGACTTTTCCTATGCCGACGTCATGACCATGACCGATCGTGTCGTCTTCTTCCGCCGCATGGCGGGCGAGATCGCGAGACGTCATGGCGGCTTTGCCTCGTTCATGCCCAAGCCCTTCGGCGACTACGCCGGAAGCGGCGCGCACTTCAACATGTCGCTCTACGACACGGCGACCGGCGCCAACCTGTTTGTTGCGGACGACGACCCCCGGGACTGTGGCCTCTCGGCGCCGGGCTATCACTTCGTTGCCGGACTGCTGCGCCACCTGCCCGCCATATCGGCGGTGGTGGCGCCGACCGTCAACAGTTACAAGCGTCTCATCCTCAAGGGCAGCAACTCGGGGTTCACCTGGGCGCCCGTCTTCTGTTCGTACGGCAACAACAACCGCACCAACACCATCCGCATTCCCGGTGGCGGTGGACGCGTCGAACTGCGCCTCGCCGACTCGTCCAGCAACCCCTATCTCGGCGCCGCGATGGTCCTGGCGGCCGGCCTGGAGGGCATTCGTGAGGAGCTCGATCCCGGCGAACCGCACCGCGAGAACCTCTATGTCACCAGTGAGGAGGAACGCCGGAAGGCCGGCGTCGGCACCCTGCCGCGCACGCTCGGCGAGGCTCTCGATGCCTTTGCGCTGAGCGACCTGGCGCGCAAGACCTTCGGGGACACCATGTTCGAGGCCTGGCTCGCCTACAAGCGGGACGAGTGGCTGGCCTATCTCAACCATGTCAGCGACTGGGAGCGTGACCGCTACCTGCGCTTCTTCTGACATCCGCGGCCCGGCGGCCGGCTGTTCCGAGGAGGAGCCGGAAAGGGAGCGTTCAACACTGGAAAGAGGGTTCAACTACATGACTCCTGAAGAACTTCAAGCCGCCATCGAGTGGTCGACGAAGGTCAGTGCCGAAGCGTACTACTGGTGGGCAATCGGTCTCATGGTCGCCATTCATGCGGGATTCCTGATGTACGAGATGGGAGCCTCGCGGGTGAAGAACACGCTGGCGTCAGGCTGCAAGAACATTCTCGCCTTCGCCTTCATCATTCCGACGATGTTCATGTTCGGCTGGTGGGTCTACCTCGCCTTCCCCCACGGCATCGTTCCCAACATGGAATACGGATTGTTCGGGGAACCGTGGAACGAGTACATGGGTCCCAATCTCGAGGACAACATCACCGGTGTCATCTGGGGCGCCTTCGTGCTGTTCTCGGCCACCACCGCCTCGATCATGTCCGGTTCCGTCATCGAACGCATCCGCATGGGGGCGTTCATCATCCTTGCCGTGGCTCTGGGGTCCTTCGCGTGGCTGATTGGCGCCTCGTGGGGATGGCATCCGGAAGGCTGGCTCGTCACCGAGTTCGGCTACCACGACGTCGGTGCGTCCGGCGTGGTGCACATCATCTCCGGGTTCTTTGCCCTCGGTGTGCTGATCAATCTCGGTCCGCGCATCGGCAAGTTCGGTCCCAATGGCGAGATCAACAATCTCCAGGGCCACAGCGTGCCGATGACGATTGCCGGGCTGATGATCATCATCATCGGTTTCGTCGGCTTCATGGGCGCCTGCCTGCTCTACACCGGCACCGGCCAATGGGGGAACATCTACGGCGGTCCGACGACACTGTCGGCGTGGAGTTTCAACCTGCTGATGAGCTTCGGCGGTGGAATCATCGGTGCCTACGCGGTCACCCGTGATCCCTTCTGGATGATGTCCGGAGCGCTCGGCGGCATCTTCGCGGCCGCGGCAGGGCTCGATCTCTACTATCCGCCACTGGCCTTCGCTCTTGGCTTTGCCGGCGGTGTCCTGATCCCCTATGGCCAGCGCTTCCTCGAGAAGATGCAGATCGACGATGCTGTCGGCGCCGTGTCGGTGCACGGTTTCTGCGGAATCCTCGGTGTCCTGGCCTGCGGTATCTTCCTTGACGGTTATCCGGCCGTCTCGGAGTCCATACCGGGCATTACCTTCTGGGGTCAGCTTGTCGGCTGTGTGGTCATGGTGCTCATCGGCTTCGTGCCGGGCTACGTGCTGTCGCTGATTCTCAAGATGCTGGGCATCCTGCGTGCAAGCGATGAAATCCAGCAGGTCGGCATGGATCTGGAGATTCCGTCTCCTGCCTATCCCGAGGAGATCACCTCACAACTTCACTGGCGCGGCTGAGCTGCGTTAGGGCAGGTTATCTGAAAGGAGAACAATCATGTTTGGTGGAAGTCCGATCGAGTCCTGGGAAGGAGCCACGGCGATCTACAGTTATGCCGGGTCCGGTGGTGTCCATCTCTTCCTGTGGATTTCGGTTCTCCTGTGCGTCGGCACGATCGTCACGTCGATCGTCGTGGAGAACCGAGCAGAGGCGCAAGCGGCGCGTCTTCTCGAGGAACAGAAGTAGCCTCTTGTCCGAAGGGCAGCCGGTTTCGGCCGGCTGCCCTTCGTTTTCTACATGATGCCCACGAGGCGCACGGCGTCATAGACCGCAGCATGAATGTTGCGGCTCTCGACGGCATCGCCGAGACGGAAGAGCCGGAAAGTGCCCACGGGATTGCTGCGGATCTCCTGGGGCCGGCGCCCGATCAGCGCCTCGTAGTCCACCTCTCCGCGATTGACCGACAGATCGCGCAGTTCGAAGTAGAGATCATCGGCGGGAAGGGTGCCGTGCTCGATCACGACCTGATCGACCAGGCGTTCGCCGATGTCGCCTCCGGTGAATTCGCTGAACAGCGTCGCCCGCAGGCGGTTGCCCCTGCGCTCAAGCCTCGAGACCCTGGTGTTGATGGTGACGGTGACGCCGTGCTCCTGGAAGAACTCGGCATAGGGCGCATGGGTGAGCGCTCCCAGCTCGGGCGCGAACGTGCGCTCCGGCGAGACGATCTCCACCCTTGATCCGGCGTCGGCCGCCAGCCAGGCGGCCTGCATGCCCGGCTGATGGCCGTTGTCGTCGAAGACCAGGACCTCCGCCGCCGGAGCAACGGTCCCGGCAAGCAGGTCCCAGGAACTGACGGCAAGACCGGAACCTGTGTCGAGGATCTCCTTGTTGGGCACACCGCCGGTACAGACAAGAACGACGTCGGGGTCGAGGGCGAGCACGTCGTCGACCCCCGCCAGCATGTTGCAACGCACGTCGATACCCAGCCGCGTCAGGCGGGCAAGGCGCCAGTCGACGATGCCGATCAGGTCCTTGCGGTTGGGCGTGCGCGCCGCCAGGAGAATCTGCCCGCCGGGCCTCGCCGCCGCCTCCAGAACGACGACGTCGTGTCCGCGTTCGCCGGCGACGCGGGCGGCTTCGAGGCCGGCCGGTCCGGCACCCACCACGACGATGCGCCGGGCGGACCCCGAACGCGGTTCCACCAGTTGCGGCAGCGAGGTTTCGCGGCCGGTCGAGGGATTGTGGACGCAGAGCGCGCCGGTTCCCGCATAGACGCTCTCGAGGCAGTAGGTGGCGCCGACGCAGGGCCGGATGTCGTCCTCGCGCCCCTCGGCGATGCGGTTGACGATATGGGGATCGGCGATGTGCGCCCGGGTCATGCCCACCATGTCGAGCTGGCCGGTGGCGATGGCGTGGCGCGCCGTGGCGATGTCGGCGATCTTGTTGGCGTGGAACACCGGAAACCGGGTCTCGCTGCGGATGTCGCCGGCGAAAGCGAGATGGGGCGATGCCGCCATGCCGGCCACCGGAATGATGTCGGTGAGGGCCCGGTCGTGGTCGATATGGCCCTTGATGACGTTCAGGAAATCGATCTTGCCCGTGGCGATGAATCGCCGGGCGATCTCGAGGCCCGTCGCGCGCTCGTATCCCTTGCGCCAGTCCTCGTCCAGGGACATGCGGATGCCGACGATGAAGTCGGGGCCGACGGCGCCGCGCACCTCGTCGAGCACCGCCATGGCGAAGCGCAACCGGTTGTCGAGACTGCCGCCCCACTGATCGCTGCGCCGGTTGGTGGCGGGGGACCAGAACTGGTCCATCAGGTGACCGTAGGCCTCGAACTCGATACCGTCGAGCCCCGCTTCGGCCATGCGCGCGGCGGCCAGTCCATAGTCCCGCACGACCCTCTCGATGTCCCAGTCCTCCATTTCCTTGGGAAAGGCGCGATGGGCGGGTTCGCGCACCATGGAGGGCGCCAGGACGGGGAGCCAGTGTTCCTTGTTCCAGTTGGTCCGCCGCCCGAGATGGGTGAGCTGGATCATCACCGCCGCGCCGTGGTCGTGGCAGGCTTGCACGAGCCGGCGCAGCCCCTCCACCACCTCGTCCTTCCACGCCTGGACGTTCATGAAGGCCTGGGCGGAATCCTTCGAGACCACGGTGGAGCCGGCGATCATGGTGAGCGCGATGCCGCCCCTTGCCTTCTCCTCGTGGTAGCGCACGTAGCGCTCTCCCACGAGACCGTCCTCGGTGTAGCCCGGTTCATGCGCCGTCGACATGATCCGGTTCTTCAGTTCGAGATTCTTGAGGCGGTAGGGTTGCAGCAGGGGGTCATTCATGGGCCGGGATCCGCACAATCCGTCATGCATAGCACAACTTCGCGATGCGGTTGATCCGCCGGGAGGCCATGTGACGGCCCTCCTCTTCCGGCGCCTGACGTCGCCCGTCAATCAGCCAACCCGTGGGCGGGCCATCATCACCATGGCGTGCAAGCGCCCTGCCACAAGGAGTCCGATCAACAATCTTTCACGCGCATCGATCCTGCGACCATCGTGATGAGATCTGCCGCGGGCAATTCCTGACGGTTTTCGACCCGTGGAACGAACTTGAATACTGTTTCGACTTTCGATGGCGTCGGTGTATGGTATATTTCGACGATACTTACAGAAAACGGCTTTTTTTCGACTTCAGTGAAAGAATTTCGACCAATGGAGCTGACCCTCGAAACTCCCCCGACGTTCCAGGATCACCCTGTCCCGAAGGAGACAAGGCTGGCCGGTTGGGCCGCGCTGGTTCATGGCCTCGGGATCGCGGCCCCGGTCCCGGCAGCGAGCGTCGTTGCCGGCGGTTACATCAAGGGCAGCCAGCGTGAGGAAGACGGCTGGACCGTTTTCGACAAGCGGTACTGGCCGGGCCGTCATGTGACGGATCATTTCAGTTTCGCCCTTCGCCACGAGTGGTTCGATCCGCTCGTGGCGAAGCGCGTGCTGGACGCTGTGGACCCGGACACGATTTCGGCCTTCGTGCTCGATGCGCCGACCGGGAGGGCTGCCCGCCGGGTCTGGTTCTTCTATGAAATCATGACTGGTCGGCGACTGCCGATTGAAGACGCGCCGACCGTGACGGCTGTCGACGCCCTCGATCCCAGGAGATATGTGACCGGGAATGCCGCGCTATCGAAACGCCACCGCGTGCGGGACAACCTGCTCGGCACGGGCGAATGGTGCCCGGTCATTCGCCGCACCAGGGCCCTCGAAAACTATCTGGAACGCCGCCTCGCCGACAAAGCTGCCCAAACCGTTGGCCGAACCGGCGGGCACCTGATTTCCCGGGCCGCGAGCCTTCTGTTGCTGGCAGACAGCCGTGCCAGCTTCGAGATCGAAGGCGAGCGTCCGCCGCGCAACCGGCTTGAGCGCTGGGCGCGCGCGGTCCTCCAGGCCGGCAGGAATCGATTGACACTCGATGAGCTCAACCGCCTGCACGGTGTCCTCATCGAGGATACCCGCTTCATCAGGGCCGGCCTGCGCCCCGACGGCGTATTCCTCGGCGAGCGCGATCACAACGGCGACCCCCTGCCGGAATTCGTCGGCGCACGGCCGGAAGACCTGCCGCGCCTGATCGAAGGCCTGCTCGCAGCCAACAGGCGGATGACCGCGAGCGCGATCGATCCCGTGCTTCAGGCGACCGCCACAGCATTCGGCTTCGTCTACATCCATCCCTATCAGGATGGAAACGGCCGTCTGCACCGCTGCCTGATCCATCATGTGCTGGCGGAACGGGGCTTCACACCGCCGGGCATGGTCTTCCCGGTTTCCGCGGTGATGCGGGACCGGATCGACGATTACCGCCGCGCACTGGAAAATCATTCCGGGCCGCTGATGCCTTTCATCGACTGGCGGTCGACGGCGAGCCGGAATGTCGAGGTCACCAACGATACGAGCGAATTGTACCGGTACTTCGATTGCACGGCTGAAGCCGAGTTTCTCTATGCCTGCGTGGCCCGCACGGTCGAACACGACCTGCCGAAGGAGATCGATTGCCTGCGCCGCCACGACGAAGCGCGAAGGCGCATCATGGAGATGGTGGAGATGCCCGACCGACTGGCACAGGACCTGATCATGTTCATCCGGCAGAACGGCGGAAAACTTCCGAAACGGCGCCGCGAGAGGGAGTTCCGGGCTCTGAGCGATGAAGAGACGGCGTACATCGAGGCCATATGCGAAGAGGTCTTCGGCGAAGACTGATGCGAGCGAGCCCATGTGCGCCTTGACCCTCGCCGGTGTTCCGGCCAGTGGCGAGAGCGGCACCGTCGCCAGGCGGTTTCCATCGTGACAAGCGTGATCTCCGGAGAGTCGTGCCGGTGGGATCAGATCTTCTTCCTGGCGAACGGTCGTCACCTCGAGTTGACGATCGCTGCGTTCGCCGGCTTGTCCGGCAGGCGTCCTGGACCGCCGGGCGACCGGAGGATCACCACTTCGCATCGGCGTGACACCCCGCCGAACCGTCACCTGGCTTCGATCCCGAAGTCATCAATGTGCCGCGTTCTGTCCGGTCGCCCGCCGAATGGAACAGCCTCACAACCCGACGAGGGACGACGGCCCCTCGTCGAGTGAGCAGGCGCGATTCCCCCGGATTGCCGTGCTCCGTTTCTTCGCCCAGACTTGTGCGGCAGTGCCAGGGAAGGGGACGCACCATGGGTGGACGGCTGGACGGCAAGACCGCGCTTGTGACCGGGGGAGGACGCGGTATCGGAGCCGGCATCGCCAGGGTCTTCGCTGCTGAGGGTGCGCGAGTCCTGATCGCGACGCGCACCGTGAGCCGCGGAGCGGCGGTCGCCCGGGGGATCTCGAAGGCTGGCGGGGAGGCCTCGGCGATGGCAACCGATGTCGCGGATACGGACCAGGTCCGGGCGATGGTCTCCGAGGCTCGCAAACGCCTCGGCTCGATCGACATCGTCGCCCACAACGCCGGCGTTTTCCCGTCATCGACGATCTCGAGGATGAAGGAGGCCGAGTGGGATCACGTGCTTGATACGAACCTCAAGAGCCTCTTTGTGATCACGAAGGCCGTCCTGCCCCACATGGTGCGCCGCGGTTACGGGCGGATCGTCGTGACGTCATCGATCTCGGGCCCGCGGGTGGCCATGCCCGGGTGGAGCCACTACTGCGCCTCGAAGGCCGGTGTGAACGGCTTCATCAAGGCAGCGGCCCTGGAAGTCGCCCGGCAAGGTGTCACGATCAACGCCGTCGAACCCGGCAACATCCTGATCCGGCGCCCTGGCTCGCGCGAAGCGCGTGAGCACGAGGAGGCGATGGTTCCCGCGATTCCCATGGGTGAACTCGGCATGCCCGAAGACATCGCGTATGCGGCGCTCTACCTGGCCAGTGACGAAGCGCGCTACGTGACCGGCCAGACCATCGTCGTTGACGGCGGCCAGGTCCTTCCCGAAAGCCAGGCCGGCGTACTCTGAGCCGGGCATCCGTCGCTACTGGCACACTGCCACGGACGCAGACAAGGGGAGGCCCGGCTCAGGGTCGCCAGACTCCCGTTTCCGGAGGGGCGAGCAGGGGTCCATCAGAGCGAAAGGCAACAAACACGGCTTCGATGGAGGTCGCCCGCTCAGCCTTGGCGGTCGCTGCGGCGGGCCAGTTACCCACAGCTTCACCGAGCGCCCGAGGACGAACCCACGCTCAAAGTGAGAACTCTTCAGTCCCAATTGACACCCCGCCTCACGATCGCACAGGGATGCACAAGCCCCTGGTGTGTGGCGCGCGTATCGTCGGATGGAAGGCGTCACGGCATTTTTCGAGTGCGCTTCTTCAGGGTCGTGTTGACTATGCCGGCCGTTCGCGAAAGATCGCGGGGCTGAAAGGAGAGGCCGGGCGATGCCGGATACACGAAAGATCGGGATTTTGCCGGTCAATGACGCCACCAACGGCTGGAGCCGCATTCTCGGACTGCGGACGCCGCGCTCCCCGCTTGCCGGGGATGTGACGGCCGACTGGGTGGTCGTGGGAGCGGGATGGGCGGGGCTGGCAGCGGCGCGCCGCCTCGCCGAAAACAGGCCGGCGGACAGCATCGTCCTTCTCGACGCCGGCGAGGCGGGGGAGAACGCCTCGGGACGCAACAGCGGTTTTGCCATCGACCTTCCCCACAACGTCGGCGATTCGCTGGCCGAACTCGATGGCAGCCATCGCTTCATGGCCCTGGCGCGCGCCGCCATCGGTCATCTCGACGAGGCCGTCAGATGCCATGACATCGCCTGCGACTGGAGCCGGCGAGGCAAGTACCATGCCGCCCGATCGGAGCGCGGCAAGCGGGAGATACTCGAGCCCTTCGCCCGCGAACTCGAGGCATTGGGCGAGCCCTTCCGCTGGCTGGACCGGGATGCGCTCGTGGGCGAGGTCGGAACGCCGGCCTACCACGCGGCGGTCCATACGCCAGGCTGCGTTCTCTTCAACCCCGCGGCGCTGACCCGCGGTCTGGCCGACCACCTTCCCGGGAGCGTTAGCCTGTTCGAGAACACGCCCGTCACGTCGATGACGTTGAGAAACGGGGTGGAACTTGCGACACCGGGAGGCAGCGTGCGGGCGGCGGGCATGATCCTCGCCACCAACGGATTTGCCCGCGAGTTCGGGTTCTTCCGGCACAATCTCGTGCCGATCGCCGCCCATGCCAGTCTGACGCGTGCCCTGAACGAGACGGAGCGGCGGGCGCTGGGAGGCAAGGACGACTGGGGCATTACGCCGGCCAATGCCATTGCCGGCGTTACCATGCGGTTCACCAGGGATCACCGGATCCTGATTCGCCAGGGGTTCCGCTACGCACCGGAGTTCCGGGTCTCAAGAGCCGAGCAGATGGCGGCGCGGCGCGACCACGAGGCCTGTTTCCGCTCCCGGTTCCCCATGCTGGGCGATGTGACGATGGAGCATACCTGGACCGGGTTCGTGTGCCTGTCACGCAACGGTGCGCCGGGCTTTGGCCAGGTCGCCGGCAATGTCTGGGCCGCCGTCTGCCAGAACGCGGTCGGCGTCACCAAGGGCACCATCGGCGGGCTGCTCGCCGCCGACATGGCGAGCGGGCGCGACAACGACCTCATCTCCTACATGGAGAGCCTCGGGAGTCCCCAGGCGCTTCCCCCCGCCTTCCTCACGCGTCTTGCCGTCAAGCTGCGCCTGACCGGGGAAGTCTGGTTCAACCGGCACGAGAAGTAGGCAAGGTCAGCCTCTCACTCGATACTCTCCAGGAGCATCCCGACGCGTGAGTACTCGCTGGTGGACGGCTCGAAGAGATCCCGCAGGCGCGTCCACTGTTCGCGGGCGCCGCCGTTATCGCCGCGCAGCGCCGCCGCGAGACCGGTGACGTAGAGGGCATGGGGGTTGTCGGGCCGGGTCTCGAGCACCCGTTCCATGTCGGCAAGAACGGTGGCGGAAACGCCTGTCGTCCGGTCGACGGGCGCGGCAACCGCGGCCGCGAAGCCGTCCATGAGATCGCTGTCGCCGGGCGCGAGTTCGAGGGCCCGCTCGTAGGCGTGGCGCGCCTTCGGCCAGTCTTCCAGCACGGTGTAGGAGTGGGCGAGGCGCTTCCATCCCTCGAGATCGTCCGGCTCATCGGCGAGCCGCCGGGCGAGGCCCTCGACCATGCCTGTGATCATGTCAAGGGTGTCGTCGCCGGAGTCACCTGCCGCCTCCCCGGCATCCGAGATGTGACGGCGCAGTTCGCCGATCCACGGCGCATCTACGGGCGAATCGGCGAGAAGGTCGCGCCAGACAACCAGCGCGCCCGTCGTGTCGCCCGCCTGCGCCAGGGCAACGCCGCCATAGAAGCGCGCCACCGGCTGACTGGCGTCGATGGCCAGGGATTGCGCGAACAGGAGCCGGGCCGCGGGAGTCACCAGTCCGTCGTGGGCGAGCACGATGAATTCACCCTGTCGGGCGAGATGTTCCGCATTCCCGGGATCGAGGACGGCCGCCTCGGCCATGGCGAGCGCCGCCTCGCCGTAGCGCCGGGAAAGACCCTCGGCATTGGCGATCCAGATCCAGGCATCGATATCCGTCGGCTCCTCGACCAGGCGGCTTCGGGCGCGCTCAAGGAGACCGGCGATCTCGGGATTGGCGGTGGCGACTTCGCGTTCGGCAAGGGGCCGGTCTCCAAGATGCGGCGACCCGATTGCGGCATAGATGGCGATCGCTCCGGCGATGACGGCAAGGGAAGCCGCGACGAGGAGGCCGCGGCGTCGCAGGCCATCGCTTGGTGAGAGAAGGGGCAGCGTCAGCAGGACGATGGCCACAGCGATGATGTTGGCAATCGCCAGATGGATCATGGTCCGTCCCCCTTCCCGGCATGCCGGTTGCGGCGCAGGGCGAATGCGACCACCAGGGCGCCCGCCGCGAGCGCCACCAGGGGCGCTCCCCAGAGCATTGCCGTGTCACCGCGCAACGGTGGCTTGAGAAGGACGTAATCGCCGTAGCGCTCGACAATCCAGTCGACGGCCGCCTCGTCGCTGTCCCCCGCCTCGATGCGCTGGCGCAGGATCACCCTCAGATCACGTGCCAGAGGCGCATCGGAATCCTCGATCGACTGGTTCTGGCAGACCAGGCAGCGCAGTTCGCGCCCCAGGTCGCGGGCACGCGCTTCCATGGCCGGGTCGGCGAGGATCTCGTCCGGCTCCACGCCATGAAGAGGTCCCGGCAGGGCGAGGAGCAGCAGACCGGGAAGAAGGAGGGGGCGCAGCATCGAGAGCCAGCCACCTCCGGAGGCCCGGCGTCGGTGACGGCCGGTCATGGTGGTCCCGTTTTCCGGCGGACGAGACCGATGGCGCCGCCTGCCGCCATCAGCAAGGCACCGCCCCAGATCCACGGGACCAGGGGGTTGTGGTAGAGGCGCACGACATGGGCGCCCTCGCCGGCGGCATCGCCGAGGACGACGTAGAGATCGGCGAAGAGCGTGGTGTGAATGGCGGCTTCCGTCGTCCGCGTCGCCTGGACGAGGTAGGAGCGCCGTTCCGGTTCGAGGCGGGTGATGTGGCGGCCGTCTGCCGTCACCACGAATGTCCCGCGTTCGGCATCGTAGTTGGGCCCTGCAACCATCCCCGCTCCTTCGAAGACAAGCGTGTACCCGGCGATGTCCTGGCGATCGCCTGGTGCCATGGTGCGGATGATCTCCGTCTGCCACGCCGATGACGCCGTCACGCCGGCGACGAACACCGCCACGCCGAGATGGGCGAGACTCATCGCATGGGATGCTGCCGGCAGTTGCCGTGCACGTCGCCAGCTCTGCCTCAAGGGGCACCTGAAGATCCTGATCCGCTCCCCGTACTCGAGGATCACCGACCCGGCAATCCAGACCGAAAGGGCTATACCGAAGGCAGGCAGGGGCGACGCCTGCAGTGTCCACCACCACGCGATCCCCCAGGTCGCGACCGAGACGAGCGCCAGCAGCTTGAGACGCGACAGCACGCCGGCGAGATCGGCCCGCTTCCAGGGCGCCATCATGCCCAGCGCAACGAGGAGCAGGAGGGGAACCATGAGGGGGACGAAGACGATCTCGTAATAGGGCGGTCCGACGGAAACGCTGGCGCCGGTGACGACGTCGAGGAGCAGCGGGTAGAGGGTCCCGGTGAGCACCGTGAAGCAGCCTGCGGCGAGAAAGAGATTGTTGAGGACCAGCGCGCCCTCGCGGCTCACCGGAGCGAAGAAGCCGCCTGGCCGCAGCGACGGCGCCCGCACCGCATAGAGCGTCAGGGCGCCGCCGATGGCCGCCGTCAGGATGGCGAGAATGAAAACGCCGCGCGCCGGATCGACGGCGAAGGCATGGATGGAGGTGAGGACGCCGGAGCGCACCAGGAACGTGCCGAGCAGGCTGAGCGAGAACGCGAGGATTGCCAGCAGGATGGTCCAGCTCTTCAGGGCGTCGCGCTTGCCGGTCACGATCGTGGAATGGAGCAGGGCGGTGGCTGCCAGCCAGGGCATGAAGGAGGCATTCTCCACGGGATCCCAGAACCACCATCCACCCCATCCGAGCTCGTAGTAGGCCCACCAGCTTCCCAGCGCGATTCCCGTGGTGAGAAAGGTCCATGAGGCGAGCGTGAAGGGGCGCACCCACTGGGCCCAGCGCCGGTCGACCCGGCCCTCGATGAGGGCCGCCACGGCAAAGGCGAAGGTCACGGAAAGACCGACATAGCCGAGATAGAGAAACGGCGGATGGAAGGCGAGACCGGGGTCCTGGAGGATGGGGTTGAGATCGCGGCCGTCCACCGGCGGCGGATCGAGGCGTTCGAAGGGATTGGAGGTGAAGAGGGAAAACGCGAGGAAGCCTGCGGCGATGAGGCCCAGGACACCAAGGACCCGTGCCTTCGTCTCCAGGGGCAGGCCCCCGCGAAGGGCGACGGCGAGGGCAAAGAGGGCAAGGATCAGGACCCAGAGGACGAGGGAGCCCTCGTGATTGCCCCACACGCCGGTCACCTTGTAGAGCATCGGCTTGAGGGAGTGGGAGTTCTCGAAGACGTTGCGCAGGGAAAAGTCCGAGTGGATGTAGGCCAGGGTGAGGGCGGCGAAGGCGATCATCGTCATGGCCGCCTGGGCAAGCGCGGCCCCGGTCGCCAGCTTCATCCACGCCTCGTGGCCGCGGGCCGCGCCGGCAAGAGGCAGCGTGCCCTGAACAAGGGCAAGGCACAGGGCCAGGATCAGTGCAAAATGACCGGTTTCCGCGATCAAGGCGCCACGTTGCCTGTCAACGCAGTTTCTTCAGGTAGAGATAGTAGGCGCCATCGCCCCCGTGCTGGGGCCTCGCCGGCGCCAGGGCGATGATGTGCCGGCGCATGGCGGGTTCGTTGAGCCATTCGGGAACCAGGCGGCGGAGAACACCGGTGCGCTCCTCGAGCGGACCTTTTTGTCCCTTGCCGGTGATCAGGAGGACGACCCGGTGGCTCTGTCCCTGGGAGTGGGCAAGAAAGGCCTGAAGTTCCGCATGGGCCTCGCGCCGGGTGAGACCATGGAGATCGAGGCGGTTCTCGATGGCCAGCTGGCCACGCCTGAAGCGATCCGCCTGTCGGCGGTCGAGCCCGTCGATGACACCGGGAGCAAGCGGCCTGGCAACCGTCTTGCGGGGCGGGTTGTCTGTCGGTTGCCGGTTGCCGGTGGCGGCGGCCGGCCGGGTCTCATCGCGTGGCGGGACGGTAACCGGCGAGCGGCCTTTCAGTGGCGTCACCGAACGTGTCACCCGGCTCCACACGGCGTTGTCATCGTCGCTGTTCATGCCAGCCTCCTGGCGAGATAGCGCCAGAACTCCCACAGGGTCCTTTCCTTGGGGCACAGGGGGCCTGGTCGGTAGTGATCACTCTTCAGATTGCGGGCGATCGATTCGACGATCCGCCTGTCCTCGAGATTCACCGCCTCGAATGTTTTTCTCATGTCATCCCGGAACGCGGCATACCCGTCGTCATCCGCCGGGACCATGGATCGCGCGGCCGTCACGCCCCAGAGCACGCGGACGTGATCGATGCCTTCGGGCTGCAACGACATCCAGAAGCCACGCGCCAGGCCGGTGGACACCACGTGACCGGGATAGATGTGCATGAGGGGAAAGCGCCGGCGGGCCTCGTCGCTGGCCTCGGGCCGGGTCTTGGCCGCCGGCCGGGTGGTCTCCATCCAGTGGATGTTCCAGTCCGCTTCTCCCGGTTCGCAATGCACCCCCTGGGTCGGGGTGTGGGGTTGCAGGGTCTCCCGGTGACTCGAGAAGAGGTGGTAGCTCTCCGTGAAGTTCTCGGCAAGTGTCTTCCAGTTGCAGGCCCAGACCTCGCTGGCCCGCCAGACCATGACATGATCCGCCGGATACCATGCGGCGATCCGCGACGACAGGCCGCCAAGCCTCGACGACACCGGCGCCACGTCGTCATCGAGCGTGACGTAGATCCATCCCTCCCAGATGTCGATCCGCAACCGCGGCAGCGCAATGGATGAGAGATCGACCCTGTCGCCGCTGAACGGCGCGCCGAGCAGGGTTCCCGTGAGGTCATAGGTCCAGGCGTGGTAGGGGCAGACAATCCGTTCGGCGTGACCGCACCCGTCAAGAAGTCCGGTCCCGCGATGCCGGCAGATGTTGACCAGGGCACGCAACGTGCCATCCCGCTGGCGGATCACGGCCACGGGTGTGTCGACGATACGATGGGTGAGGTAGTCGCCGGCATCGGGGATCTCGTCCAGGCGGCCAACACAGACCCAGTCTCGGAGGAACAGCCGGCGGGTCTCGAGGGCGGCGAAGTCCGGATCGACGTAGGCCTCGCGGGGCAATGTCACGGCATCCTCGAAGGGCCGTGCTGCGGTGCGGGCGACAGAGGCCAGAAGATCGTCGATACCGGGCATGAAGGGCGGGTCTCCGACGGCTGTCACGTCTCCTTCACGAGAACAATGTGAAGGTGTCGCGGTCCGTGCACACCGGTCTGGATGATCTGCTCGATGTCACCGGTGCGGCTGACGCCGGTGATCATGTTGACGGTACGGGGCAGGGACCCTGCCGAGGCACGACCGGAGGCTCTGAGCCGGTCCCAGACGTCCTCGGCGGCGCCGACTATATCGCTTTCCTTCAGGACGGCAATATGCGTCTCCGGCAGAAAGTTCATCGTGGACGGGCTGTCGGGGCCCGAGGCCATGATGAGCGTGCCCGTTTCGGCGACTGCACAGAAGGCCCGGTTGACCCCACAGCCATCGCTGTCGACGGGTTTGCGCTGTTCGGCGGTGATGGCCATCGCCGTCCAGTCCATGGTTTCGAGATCGCCATGGGGGGCGACGGCGACGTGCGCGGGAAGATTGCGCCCGCGAAGGTAGCGGGACACCTCCGACGGCACGTCCTCAAGGCCTGACACGCGAGCCACGCTCGCCTGGACAGCCTCGGCCTTCCGGGTGAAGAGGTCGATGAGATCGCTGCCCGATGACCGGGCGCACCCTGGTTGCAGGTTGCGCCCATGCTGACTGAGCCTTGCTGTTGCGACGCCTTCCCGACCGGGCGCGGTGGTCTCGCGGATGCGTGACAGAATGAACCGGCGGGCGTCACTCATGGACGTTCCCCTGCCTTCCACCGACTCTGGAAGGTTGCTCCGGCAGGGCTTGCGAGGTCCCTTGTCCGTGTCCACGCACCCGTGAAGGGCAGATGCGGCAGGTGCCCCCGGCGGCGCCCCATGAGGGCGAGGAGGCGTGTCGTCAGCGAGGTGAGGGGGTGGTAGAGCCATGGCCTGGCGGCAATCACGGACCAGAGCTGAAGGCCGGTGCGCATGACCGGTGGCGACGCGCCGCGCTGCGCCTCCTCGTCGCGCAGGCGGCGCAGGATGCCAGGCAAGGGAATCCTCATCGGGCAGACTTCCTCGCAGCGTCCGCACAGCGACGAGGCGTTGGGCAGGTGGGAGGTGCGGGCGAGTCCGGCGAGGGACGGCGTCAGGGCGGCGCCGACGGGACCGGAATAGGGAGAGCCGTAGGCATGCCCGCCAACCTTGGCGTAGACCGGGCAGGCATTGAGACAGCAGCCGCAACGGATGCAGCGCAGGAGATCGCGATTCGGCCCGGCCAGGAGACCTGTGCGCCCGTTGTCGACCAGGACGACATGAAAGGCCTCGGGACCGTCATGGTCCTCACCGCGTCGGGGTCCGGCCGAAAAGGTCGTGTAGGACGTCATGTCCTGGCCGGTCGCCGAACGGGCGAGAAGGCGCAACAGGGTGGAGGCGTCCTCCAGGGTCGGGACGATCTTCTCGATCCCTGCCAGCACCACATGGACACCGCAGAGAAGCTGCGTGAGGTCCCCGTTGCCCTCGTTGGTCACGATCACCGTCTGACCGGTTTCGGCGACCAGGAAGTTGGCGCCGGTGATTCCGACGTCGGCCGCCAGGAAGCGGCCCCGCAGCATCTGCCGCGCATCGGCGAGAAGTCCGTCCAGGTCGTCGGATTCACGGTCCTCGAGGTTCGTGTGGTGGTGGTTGAAGAGGGCGCTGATCTGGCGGCGGTTCTTGTGGATGGCGGGGGCGATGATGTGGCTGGGCGTCTCGCCGGCGAGTTGCACGATGTATTCGCCAAGATCGGTCTCCACCGCCTCGATCCCGGCCTGTTCGAGCCAGGCGTTGAGACCGATCTCCTCGCTCACCATGGTCTTTCCCTTGGTGACGGTCGACGCCCCGGCGTCGCGGCAGATGTTCAGCACGATCCGGCGTGCCTCGGCGTCGTCACGTGCCCAGTGGACTGTGCCCCCCGATGCCTCGACGGCCTCCTCGAAGGCGACGAGATAGGTATCGAGGTGCTCCAGCACGTGGTTCTTGATGCCGACCGCCTCGTCGACAAGCTCGTCGAACTCCGGCAACGAGTCCCGGGCACGGGCCCGTCTCGCCAGAAAATTGCCTCTGAGCCTGGCGAGATTGGCCTGCAACTCGGCATCCGCGAGCGCCTCGTCGGCGCCTTCGCGAAACCGTTCGCTCGTCAGCCGGTGGAGCGTCACGGATCCGGCTCGCCGATGGCAGGACCCGCCGTTTCGCCGGCCAGCACCTCGGCCACGTGCCGCACCTTCATGGGCGAACCCTGGCGCCGCAGGACGCCGGCAATGTTGAGCAGGCAACCGAGATCGGCCGAGAGAACCGTGTCGGCGCCTGTTTCCTCGAGCCGGGCCGCCTTGTCCTGCGCCATGGCGGTGGAGATGGCCGGGTACTTGACGGCGAAGGTTCCGCCGAATCCGCAGCAGACTTCACGGTCTCCCGCCTCCTTGATGACCGTGCCCTCGACAGCGCCCAGCAGGGTTCTCGGGGCCTGCCTGGTGCCGGCCTCGCGCAGGCACGAACATGAATCGTGCCAGGTGACCGACGCATCGAAGCGGCTTCCGGTGGTCGCGACGCCCCGGACCTCAACGAGAAAGCGGGTGAGCTCGAATGTCCGCCGCGCGAGGGCGCAGGCGCGCTCCTCATCAGGGGTTCCGTGGAAGAGGGTGGGGTAGTGCCGTGTCACCATTCCGGTGCATGAGCCCGAGGGTGCGACCACGTAGTCAAAGGGCTCCAGCGCATCGAGCATGGTCCGGGCGACCTTCATGGCAAGGTGCCGCTCGCCGGAATTGTAGGCGGGCTGCCCGCAGCACGACTGCGCCGGCACCTCGACATCGCACCCGGCATCCTCGAGCAGGCGCACGGCGGCAAACCCGACCGAGGGACGGAAGAGATCGACGAGACAGGTGACGAGAAGCGCCACGCGGGGGCGGGTATCGCTCATGGTTCGGCGGCGGCCATGAGCGATACCGCGATCGTCGCCGGCAGCAGGACCCAGGAGCGTCCCGGGGATTTCAGGGCGCCTGCCATCGAGGCGGCCCAGTCGCCGGCGCCGAAGAAGATATCGCCGCGCACCGCGCCGGTGATGGCGCTGCCGGTGTCCTGGGCGATCATGAGACGCCGCCACGGCGCGCCATCGGGCAATGTCGTCTCCAGCCAGACGGGCACCCCGTAGGCGAGGAACGCGTCGTCCACGGCGAGACTGCGCCCCGGCGTCAGGGGTACGCCCTGGGCCCCCACCGGTCCCTCGCCCTCGAGCTCGTGGAAGAAGACATAACTGCGGTTGACGGCCATGAGGCCGGCCGCGTCGCCCGGGTGGGAGGCAAGCCAGGAACGGATCGACGCCATTGAGATGTCATCGGCGGCTATCTCGCCGCGCTGGATGAGTTCCTTGCCGATCGATGTATAGGAATGGCCGTTGGCACCGGCGTATCCGACCAGGATCTCGCTGCCGTCTTCGAGACGCACCCTGCCGCTTCCCTGGACATGCAGGAAGAAGGCATCGACAGGATCGTCGACCCAGAGGAGTTCGAGGCCCATGCCGTCAAGGGCGCCGGCATCGATGGCGGCACGGTCGGGGAGCGGCGAAAGGCCGGCAGGCATTCGGTAGAGCGGCCAGCGCCAGGGTCCGCCCCGTGTCCTCGACCCCGACAGGAGGGGTTCGAAATACCCGGTGAAGAGACTGCCGCCGGTCCCGGTGACGCGCCAGGGGCGGAACCAGGTCTCGAAGAAGGCCTTCGCGTCGCGGTCAGCGGTGTTGCGGGCCAGCCGGCATCGTTCCTGCCACAGCGACACGGTCGCCATGGCGGGCCTGCGGCCCAGGGAGGGGCCCCGAGTCTCGCCTTTGCGGGCGTGCGGCGAAGGGACGCGTCCGGATTCTGCCGTTCGATGGCCTCGCAGGACTTCAGGAAAGCGCCGAAGGCTTCCGCATGGTCGTCCTCGTCCCAGCCGGGGAGGTCGGCAAAGCGCGCGTCCTTGAGACCGAAGGCCGGTTGGCGGTCTCCCGCATGGTCGCACCCGGCGACGGCGAGCATGAGACCGAGGAGTGCCGGAACGGCCAGCCGGCGGAACCCCGCCACGTCAGGCAGGGCTGCGGGTGGCGACCAGCAGCCAGTTGGGATCGCGCGCCCGGGTGTCGCGGGAGAATGTCCAGATATCCGTCACCTCGATGGTGCTCGTCGGATCTCCGGCGATGATCCGGTTCTCGCTGTCCTTCACCACGTCGATCTGGTTGGAGCGGAAGCGCACCGTGACGCTCGCCTGGCGGCCGCTCATGACGGCTTCGATGATCTCGCAGTCGACGATGGCCACCAGTTCGATCTGCCGCATCGTGCCGTGCTGGTCGCGATCGGCGATGGCCTGGCTGAAACTGTGATGGACCTCGTCGTCGAGGAACTCCCCAACAGGTTCGAGGTCGCCCTTGTGGAAGGCATCGAGGATCATGCCGAACGCCTGGCGCGCCCCGGCGTGGAACTCTTCCACGTTGAAGCCGCGATCGGCGTGCCTGATCCTCTCGAGCCCCTGGGCCAGCGGATCCCCGGACTCGTCCGCCGCGCCGTCTTCCTCTTCCTCACGCCTGAAGGGAAGCACGGTTCCCTGATCATCGTTGTCGGCGACCGGACCGGGCATCGGTGCTGGCGGCGGCTGTTCGTTCCCGGTCCGCCGTCCGAGGACATTGAACAGCTTGAAGAAGATCACTGCCGCCAGTACGGCGAAGATCAGAATGTCCACGAATCCGCCCGCCACGTCGAATCGTCGTCTGGCCGCATGAATGATGCCGCCCCTCAGGCAATCTAGTCCCTTGCCGCGCCGGGGTCGAGTCGCCAGTGGCGCGGCATGGCTAACACCCTTATAGATGAGCGGTCAGGGACCTTGAGCGCCATGCCCCTCCTTTTCCTTGCTCTCTTCATCGGCCTTCCCCTCGTCGAAGTGTGGCTGCTCGTCGAGGTCGGTGGTCTCGTCGGCGCCTGGTGGACGGTCGGCCTGTGTGTCGCGACGGCGGTTGCCGGCGCCGCCCTCGTGCGCCACCAGGGACGCTCGACCCTCGAAAGGGTGCGCACCACCCTGCGTCAGGGCAGGATGCCGCTGGGCGACATGTTCGCCGGCGCCTGCATCCTCGTGGCCGGCGTGATGCTCCTGGTTCCGGGATTCTTCAGCGATGCGGCAGGGTTCCTGCTCCTCCTGCCCCCGTTCCGTGGCATCCTGGCTCTCGCTCTCGGCCGCTTCATCCACGTCGCCGCCGCACAGTCGCGTCCCGGCGGCCGCACCATCGAAGGCGAGTGGGAACCCGTCGACGATCCCCCGAACGGCCGCCTGGACCGCCCCTGAACCCCGAAAGCAACGTCTTCACCACGGCTGCCATGCGGCAGGGAGTGGAGGGGGCGTCCCACGCCTGCGAGAGCACATCGAACCGGCTGGTTCATGTCCGGAACGGAACCCTCTTCGGGCCCGTCCTCGATGTCTGCCTGCGCGGTCGCGAAGATGCACGGGGCGGATCCGCAGAGTTCCTCCGCACCGTCCATGAGGACCTCGGGCGCGCTCCTGCCGGTCTGACGGCGCGACGCCTCGGTCTGACCAATCAGCATGCCGGGTTCTTGTGCGAGGGTGGTGTGGGCTGAAAGCCGGATGAGGTGGGAGGGGTTCCCCTGAATCAGGAACCTGGCGGCAAGCTCACGCCCGCCCCTTGATGGTGATCCGCCGTGAGCAACTGGAGGCCTCTTCCTGTGCCTGCTCCAGGAGCAATTCGTCGAACGGATCGCGATGACCGAGAGGGACGTCGAGTGCCCGCGCCGCATGCCGCATGGTCATCGGAACGAACACCAACTCCTGATTCTCCAGCACGGTTAGAACAGCATTCGGATCAAAGGGACCCTTGCGCGCCCCTGACCGGTAGCGCGCGTCGTGTTTGAGGCGCATCTCCCACACCGACACGGCGCCGACATGCAGCCGTACTGTCGGGCTTCCCGGGAACCGCGGCAGAGCCCTGCGCATTGTCCACACTTTCGAACAGGCCACCCGCTTCGGCGCGGACCGGCCGCCGGACTGGTCTCGCCCGGCGTCAATCACGGCTGGCTGCTCTCCGCCTGCAGCCCGGTGGCAGGAAGCTTTGCGGCGGATCAAGATCGGAAGTAACCTGTCTCCAGTCTCAAGGGGGCGGTCATGCGCCTGGGACTGGAACCAGACCGAGGGAGGTATCATGACCACATTGAAAGATCTGGAGCGTGTGGCGCTTGACGGCCGCATCAACCGCCGCGATTTCATCCAGCAGGCGACCGCGCTCGGCGTCACGGCGGCCGCGGCTGCCACGTTCGCCGACAGCGCCGCGCTGGCGGAAACTCCGCAAAGGGGCGGCACGTTCCGTATCGCGGTGGACGACGGCAACACCACCGACAGCCTGGATCCGGCGACCTACGAGTCGACCTTCCAGATTTTCCTGCCGCGGATGATCACCAACAACCTGACCGAGATCACGCCCGACAACGAGTTGGGCCCCGATGCCGCCGAAAGCTGGGAAGCGACGCCTGACGCCGGCAGCTGGACCTTCAAGCTGCGCAAGGGCGTGGAATTCCACAACGGCAAGAGTTTCACGGCCGACGACGTGGTTGCCTCGCTCAACCATCACCGCGGCGAGAATTCGACCTCGGGCGGCTCGGCGCTTCTCTCGACCGTCACCGACATCAGGGCCGAGGACGCCCACACGGTGCGAATCGATCTCGAGACCGGCAACGCCGACCTGCCCTTCATCATGACCGACTATCATTTCGTCATGTTCCCGTCCGACGGCGAGGGCAGCATCGACTGGAGCGGAGTCGGCCTGGGCGGCTATGTGCTGGAGGAGTTCGAGCCCGGCATCGTGGCCATCGGTTCGAGGAACCCCAACTACTTCAAGGAGGGCAAGGCAAACTTCGACGCCGTCGAGATCTCTCAGGTGACCGATGTGGTGGCGCGCGAGGCGGGTGTGCAGACCGGCCAGTTCGACGCCATGATCGAGGCCGACCCGAAGACCGCGAATCTCCTCGCCCAGAACGAGGACGTGATCGTCGAGGAGATCGCGACCGGCCAGCACGCCAGCATGCCGATGCACACGGACGTGGCGCCGTTCGACGATGTCAACGTCCGCCTGGCCCTCAAGTACGCCCTCGATCGCGAGGGTGCGCTGGACGTCGTGCTGCACGGTCATGGCACGGTCGGCAACGACCATCCCATCTCCCCGACGTTGCCGTACCACGATCCCGGCATCGAGCAGCGGGTGTATGACCCCGACAAGGCCAAGTGGCACCTCAAGCAGGCTGGCATGGACAGCCTCGCCGTCGACTTCTCGACCTCGGAGGTGCCGTTCGTCGGCGGCGTCAACTTCTCGGTCTTCTACCAGGAGACGGCCAAGGCCGCGGGCATCGACGTCAACGTCATTCGCGAGGCGGAAGACGGCTACTGGTCGAACGTCTGGCTCGTCAAGCCCTTCGTCGTGTGCGTCGACCCCGTTCCGCCCCTCAACCCCCTTCGTCCTGTGCGGTTGGGGCCCGCGCCCGACTCCCGACATGATCTTCTCACTGGGCTACTACGGTCCCGCGCCGTGGAACGACGCGCATTGGCAGAACGGGCGTTTCGACGAGCTGTTGATCCAGGCTCGTGCCGAACTCGACGACAATCTCCGCGCGGAGATGTACTCGGAGATGCAGCGGCTCGTGCGCGACGACGGCGGCACGATCGTGCCGTTCTTCCGCAACTACATCTGGGCTACCGCGACCAACGTGCGGCACACCGAGAGCGTGTCGGGCGAGTGGTCCCTCGACGGCAACCGCGCACCGGAACGCTGGTGGTTCGCTGAAGGCACCGTCTGATCGTTCCCGGTACCGATGCAAAGGGCCCGGCGTTCGCCGGGCCCTTCTTGCTTGGCCTGAAGCGCGGGGGCTCGCCCAGCCCCGAAGCGCCGCGCGAGCCGGGATGCGAGATTGTTCCTGATGCCCTGTGTGCACGCGGATGCGTCGTGCTTCAGGTCCAGTCGACCTGCACCATCCCGTCGACAACCCGGCAGGCGTAGGCCCTGATGGGCCGCGTCGCCGGACGGCCGGTGGCCTTGCCGGTGCGGATATCGAAACACCCCTGGTGCAGCGGGCATTCGATCCGGAAACCGTCGAGATAGCCGTCGCACAGATCTGCGCCGCCATGGCTGCAGCGGGCCGACGTGACGTGGATGCCGCCCGGCGTGTCGTAGACGGCCAGACGTCGGCCATCGAGAAGCGCGGGCGTCACGTCTGCGCGATCGAGACGGGAGACGGCGATCAGGTCGCGCCAGTGATCATCGCTCATCGGTGCCTGCAGGGTCGCCGAGGCGCGCGGAGCGGCCCGTGATCTGGCCGACGATGCCCCGGTGGACGCCAAGATAGCCGCCGGCTTCGACGTGCAGGCGCCCCTTCAGTTTCTCGTGAAGCGCGGGCAGGGCATGGAACGGAACCGACGGAGCGAAATGATGTTCCGCATGGAACGGCATGTTCCATGCCAGGAAGCGCCAGGGCCAGGACACCAGGGTGGTGCGCGTGTTGGTCGTCATGTCGCGCACGTTGGGCCGGCCGACGTGTTCCGTCATGCGGATGGAACGCATGACGGGTTCGCCCAGGAAAACCGGCAGCCACCAGAACCAGAGCGGCGCCCACCAGTCGAAGGCGACCATGGCCACAGAAACGGCGAGATAGAGGGCGAGGAACACGCGCGCTTCGACGGCGACAGCCCTTCGCTCCTCAGGGGGTACGAAGCGCCTCTCGGCTGCGCTCAGGCGTCCCCATGCGTGGTTGAGAAGGCCGCCAAGCATGCCGCGCCAGTAGGGCAGGGACGACACATAGGCAAGGTGTCCCCATACGGAACCGGACAGGAAAATCAGCTCGGGATCGCGACCCACGATCTGGGTGTGCGTGTGGTGATCGCAGTGTTCGTAGCGAAAGAAGACGGGCGGGACGCAAATCCAGAAGCCGCACCATGCCGCGGCCCACTCGTTGATCCGTCGCGTGCGGAACGCGGTGAAGTGCGTGCACTCGTGCTGCAGCGAGAAGTGATGGACCAGAACCACCCCGTGGACGAACATGGCGGGAACGAGCCACCAGGTGCCGAGCGCCGTCCACACCAGCAGGGCCGTGGAGGCCAGCACGCCGTACCATAGCGGAAGGCGGGTCAGGGCCGGGAGATCGGAGCGCCGCATCAGCGTCTTCAGCTCCCGCCGCGCAAGCGGCGCCGTGCCGTGAAACGCCTGGGTCTGGGGAGTGAGAACGCCTTCGCCCAAGATTCCGTCCCAGTGTTGTGTCCCGGAGATAACTGAACAAGGTCTCTCGATCTTGGCGAGGATTGATTCTGCGGTTGCGACCCAGACGAACGGACGTGCCTTCGCATTGTAGTTCTCCACGACAGGTCGGGCCAGACCAACATCGCGGTCACCGCCCGATCATGGAGGGGAACCGGAGACTCCCGCCGCAGCCCGGCCAGCGCCACCCCGGGCTGGTCCCACGCGAGCATGCCCTCGAACCAGGCCGCCTCCCGCCTCCCATCTTCGAACCGGTTCGTGTCCCTGGGCACTGGCGCAGACGCAGGTCGTCGGGGATCATGACCCCGCCGCCGCCATCGCCCGCGCCGGGGACCGTGCAAGCGCCTCCGGCCAACAGGAATTCATCGATCTCATCAAGGACGAGGTGAACGCCGCACGTGCGGGCCGACCTCGACACTCCGTCTGCGAAACCGGGCCGTGGAGTGCGGCGGCACGATGCTGGCGCCGGCATTCGGGCCGAACCCGCACGGCCCGTGTCGCCCTTCGGCCGACAATCGGCTATGAACGGGCCTCCAGCGCAACCGGGAGTGTCGAAGCATGGCTGAGGAAACCGCTGCCGCGGAACGGATACAGGCCAAGCTGCGGCTGCACACGCAGTTCCTGCAGGACCTCTCTTTCGAGAGTCCCCGTGGTGCGGCGAGCGTTGCCGCGGCAGCGGACAGCAAGCCCGAGGTCGAGGTCAACCTCAACATCGACTCGCGCCAGCTCCAGGAAGCGTTCTACGAGGTGGCGGTGAGGATCACGGTCAATGCGACAAGGGAGGAAGAGCCCTGGTTCCTGGTCGAACTCGACTACCGGGGTGTGTTCTCTCTCGCCGATGTCGATGACCAGGCGCGCGCGCCCATGCTCCTGATCGAGGGTCCGAGGATGCTTTTCCCCTTCGCCAGGCGGATCATTGCCGATGTCGTGCGCGATGGCGGTTTCCCGCCGCTCCTCATGGAGCCGGTCGACTTTGTCGGTCTCTATCGCCAGCACGCCCTCGCCCGCCAGGAGCAGGACAGGGAAACCGAGAACGACTGACCGCGCGGGTCATCAGGGCAGGCGGTCACGGCGCACCGGAACACCGAGATCACGCGCCAGGATTTCGTGCATGTGAACGGCGCCCCGGAGGCGGCCGCCATCCTCGCACACGAGGAAGGTGAAGCGGTTCTCCTCCATCAGCCGCAGGGCATCGAACATCAGCGCATCGGTGGCAATCGCCATGGGCGAGGCGGTCATGATGGAGTCCGCGGTGAGCGCGTCAAATCCCGAGCGGTCGGCAAGCGCCCGGCGGATGTCGCCGTCGGAGATGACGCCGACTGAACCGACAGGCGGTGCGGTGGCGGGGTCCGACTCGCAGACCACGGCAAAGCCGCGGGCGCCGGTCGTGACGACATCGAGAACCTCCCAGATCGAGGAACCGGGTTTCAGCCAGGGCAGTGTGGACGCCTCCAGCATGACGTCGCGGACCGTCATCAGGCCGCGGCCGAGAAGGCCTCCTGGATGGAGGCCACGAAACTGTTCCGGGGTGAACCCGCGAATCGTGAGACTGGCGGTCATCAGCGCATCACACAGGGAGAGCGTGGTGGTCGAAGACGATGTGGGCGCCAGTCGGTGCAGCCCGGCCTCGGCCTTGACCCTGGTCTCGATCACCCAGTCGCTGTGTTCGGCGAGGAGGCAGTCCCTGAAGGCCGTGATGGTGGCAATGCGCGCACCGAAATCCTTCAGGTACGGGGTGAGGATGCGCAGCTCGTCGGTCGCTCCGGAGTGCGTGAGCAGCACGGCGAGTGTCGCGTCCCGTGCCTGCCCGAGATCACCGTGGAGCGCTTCCTGGGGATGGATGAAGGCGGCGCGATGGCCGGTCGACACCAGACTGGCGACGAACTTCGTGGCGATGTGACCGGACTTGCCGACACCGAGCACCACCGTGCGGCTCTCCGCTGCGCCGAGCGCTTCGGCCGTGGCGAGGAAGTCCGGACCGAGGGCTGTTGCCGCCGCGCCCAGACACGTGGCCGCTTCGTTCAGAACCTCGCGCGCCGCATCAAGCGGTGTGGCGAGGGAGGCCGGGGCCAGGGTGTGCCTGGAGAGGTCGTCCATGTCCGCAACCCGCACTCCCGGGAACCCTGTGAGGGCGACAGTATAGACGCCACGCAATCCGGGGCCAATCTGGGCGCCGCGAACAAGGGCGCGTCACCGGGCCATGGAGCAAGGGCTCCGGCTTGCCTATAGTGGGCCCGCTTCGTGTTGAAGAGGGGTGCCGGGTCATGGCTGGCTACGTCGCCACATTCTCCTACCAGGCTGCCGTATCCCATGCGCCGCAGTTCTCTCCCGCCACCTACCGGCACTTCACCGTGACCCCGGCCACGGGCGCGATCGGCGCGGTGATCGAGGGCATCGCTCTGGCGAAGGCCTCCGACGAGGCGATCGGTGAACTCGAACGGGCGCTCATCGATCACATCGCCCTCATGATTCGCGACCAGGATCTCGAACCAGCCGACCAGGTGAGACTGGCGCGGCGTCTCGGCAGGCCGCTGCCATGGCCCTATGCGCGGAAGATGGAGGGCTATCCGGAGATCACCGAACTCATCCAGGAACCTGAAGACAAGTATGCCTTCGGCGGCAGCTGGCATTCGGACTCATGCAACTTCGAACGTCCGCCGAAATACACGATGGCCTACGCCATCGCCTGTCCGCCCCTCGGAGGAGACACGGCCTTCTCCAACCAGTACCTCGCCTGGGAAACGCTCGACGAAGCGCTGAAGACCGAACTCGCCGGCGTGCGCTGCGTCAATTCCTCGGCGCTGGGGTATGGCACCTCTTCGATCGATCAGGAAGTGACCGGCAACACGGCGACGCCCATCCTCTACTCCGAAGTCCAGTTCAACGAGGTCCTGCACCCCATCTGCCGCACGCACCCGGTCACGGGCGCCAAGGCGCTCTACACCAATGACGCCTTCACCGCCCGCTTCGAGGGAAGATCGCAGCAGGAGAGCCTCTCGCTGCTGCGCCGTCTCTGGAGGCACTCCATCATCCCCGAATTCACATGCAGGCTGAGCTGGAAACCGAAGTCCCTGGCGATCTGGGACAATCGCTGCTGCCTCCACTACGCCCACAGCGACTATCCAGGCCACCGCCGCCACCTGAGACGCATCGTCATCGAAGGCGAACGGCCATTCTAGGAGTCCACCCGGCGCGGCTCGCCCGGGAACGCACCTCCGCTGCGCCTGACAGCACGATGTAGACGTAGCACTCGCGCTCAGAGGTCGTCGCTCAGCGCCCGACGGCGGCCTGCCCTCCTCGGGCAACGCTCTCTCCAGGGTCTTGCCTTCGTCATCGCGATCGGGATCGGCCACCTCGCGCATGTGATCGAGCAGTCCCAACACCCACAGCGCGCCCAAACAGGTCGCAACACCGGTTGTCGGCTTGCCTCTTTCGATGTCGGCGATCACGAACCGGGAGACGCCCATTCTCTCTGCCAGCTCGGAATGCGAGAGCGTGCGGCGCAGTCGAGCCGTTCGGATGTTCGAACCCAACCGCCCCAGCGACTCCTCGACAGCGGCCGGGGGAGACCCACCGATCATCGTTGGTCTCAGCATTTATTCTTCCGACAACAATGGTGATCTCAATGTCAATCGCAACAGACATTGCCGTTGCCTTCAGTCAATCGTCCTGGCGTCATTCGTGACGATCTTGTGCGGGCCTATAGGTTCGTCACCCGCCGGATAGTGACCAATGCTCCACGGCAGTCTCGATGCGTGCGCCGGCCTGCAGTTCGCGAGTGTCTCAGTTTGAAATCTGCCCCGTCGCCGACTGTACCCACATTCCAAGTGCCTGGCGTGAAGCAAGAGAGGGTGACATGCCCGGAGGCCCAGAAGGCCAGAAGCGCTCTGCTGATGTGGTCGGCAACGCCATCAAGATCATGGGCATCACCACCGGCGAGGAAAAGTAGGAAGGCGATGGCAAGGACACCGCCCCAAGGCACTGGGCGCGAAAGACAGCCGAACTCGTGCCAGGAGCCTCACCCCTGAGCAGCGTCCCGAGATTGCGCAGCGGGCCGCTGCGAAGTGGTGGTCCTCCTAGCCCGAAGTAATGAGGCGTGTTTTTGCTTCAGGCAACTGGTTGATCTGCCGGTAGAATGCCGTCTCTGTGATTTCCGTTGCCCAGTCCAATCGAACAGAGACAAAGAATCTTGCAGGTTCCGGGTTTTGAACTTTTGTTTTACGTACCCTGATGGCTCCTAGTCCTGACAAGTGATTCAAGTCTCGCACATACGCTCTATCCGGTGTCTTTAGACTGTCGTACTGTTTCTCCAATAGACCAAAGAGATCGCGAAATTCAATCTCATTGTCCATATCGAGGAGTTTGTTCAATATCTCATATTGTCTTTGGGCCAGTGCCCGCTTGCGCGTTGATCGCAGCCGCCCATACATTTGTGCCATCACGTCGCGAAACAAGGTTCTTTGCACATGAATTCTGATCTCTCTAAGTAACCTTTGGCACTGCACAAATATACCTCTAAGGCCGAATTTGAGGAACGGCGTTAAATCATGGTTTCGCTCCCTGACTTCACTTAGACAAGCAAGGTATGCGTCCTTTTCATCATAATAGTAGTTGGACATTGCGACGAACAATGTATCTTTTAGGTAAGCGCTCCTGAGAAGAAAAGCTTCAAGCGCGCGAGCCGTTCGCCCATTGCCGTCGAGGAATGGGTGCATGGCGCCCATATGGTAATGCAGAGCCAACGCCTGTATCAGAGTGTCGTGTCCTTGGAACTCCCGGTTTACCGCCTCGATGAGGAGTCGAATAGCTCTGCTGCATTCAGAACCGCCTTCAACACCGCGATGACGAGGACGGCCAAAGCTGACGTTGTGGCCATCGCCTCGATACTGTCCTGGCGGACAGTGATCATCATCACAACCGGTTACAATCCTTCTGTGTAACTCTCTGACAAATTCCTCATCGATTGGTCTGTCATTTGGGAGTTTCCCTATCCAACGGTATGTATTGATGGCTGCTCGAGCCTGTCGTTGCGACCTGCTGAAGTGTTCATCAGGGGCATCCGCAGAGACTGCGTCTTCAAACTCGCGCTCGGTGAAGTCGGCTCCTTCGATTCGGGATGTGCCGGCAATCTGTATCCGGTCATTCTGGGACGGTGTTGAGCTCCTGATCAGTCGCGGTATCCCTTGGCGTTTTGTCACACGCGCGAAGGGAGAGTTTCATGTCAGACAGCGGTGTTGTGCGCTCGCGGTCGCCGAG